>NZ_KB912571.1 GCF_000383775.1 Saccharomonospora halophila 8 | reverse complement strand
CGACCTCGTGGCGGCGCGGGTGCCGCGGGCGTGTGCCGTCCGGCACCCGACGCGGACCGCCGTCCCGGGGGGCCGCCCATCGCACAGCTCCGTTCCCCCGGACATGGACGACGACGATCCCGGGCATATCGGAGTGTCACGAGTCGTGAACCCGGCCGGGGGTGTCGTGTGACGGAGTGGGTCCTGCTGGTCGTCGCCGTGCTGCTCGTCGCGGCGAACGCGTTGTTCGTGGCCGCGGAGTTCAGCCTGGTCACCGTGGACCGCGCCACCGTCGAGGCCGAGGCGGAGGCCGGGGACCGCCGGTCCCGCGGGGTGCTGGCGGCACTGCGGTCGCTGTCCACCCAGCTGTCCGGGGCGCAGCTGGGCATCACCGTCACGAGCCTGATCGTGGGCTTCATCGCGGAGCCGTCCCTCGCGACGCTCCTGCGCGGACCGCTCGGGACGCTCGGTCTGGGGGCGGCCGCGAGCCCGGTGGCGTTCACGGTGGCGTTCGTGACGGCCACCGTGTTCCAGATGCTGGCGGGCGAGCTCGTGCCGAAGAACCTGGCGATCGCGCGCCCGCTGCGGGTGGCCCGCGCGGTCTCGGGTGCGCAGCGCGGGTTCACCACGGCGACGTGGCCGTTGATCCGGTTCCTCAACGGGAGCGCCAACCGGCTGTTGCGGCGGGTCGGTGTGCAGCCGCAGGAGGAGTTGGCCTCGGCGCGCTCGCCGCAGGAGCTCGCCTCGTTGGTGCAGCGTTCGGGGGCGCAGGGGCACGATGGACGAGCCGACCGCCCGGCTGGTGACCCGGTCCCTCGAATTCGCGGACCGGACCGCCGCGGAGGTGATGACCCCGCGACGGCGGGTGCGGTCGGTGCGGCCGGACGCGCCGGTGGCGGAGGTCAGCGCGCTCGCCCGGAGAACCGGCCACTCCCGGTTCCCGGTTTTCGGGGACGGTGCGGACGATCCCGTGGGCGTCGTCCACCTCAAGCACGCGGTCGGCATCCCCGTCGACGAGCGCGGCCGGCGCACGGTGTCCGAGGTGATGGTGCCGTCCGTGCTGGTGCCGGAGTCGATGCGGCTGGACGAGCTGCTGGCGCTGCTGCGCCGGGGAGGTCTCCAGCTGGCGATCGTCGCCGACGAGTACGGCGGCACCGCGGGGGTGGTCACGTTGGAGGACCTCGTCGAGGAGATCGTCGGTGAGATCACCGACGAGCACGACCGGACGACCGCGAAGGCGAGCAGGCGGGCCGACGGGGCGTGGTGGCTGTCCGGCCTGCTCCGTCCGGACGAGGTCGCCGAGTTGACCGGCTTCACGCTCCCGGAGGGGGAGGACTACGACACCGTGGGTGGTCTGATCAACCACGAGCTCAACCGGCTCCCCGTCGAGGGGGACCGGGTGGAGGTGTCGGCGGGGGAACGGACGGTGCGGTTGACGGTCCGGCGGATGGACGGTTTCCGGGTGGATCGTGTCGATCTCCACGAGGTCGGCCCTCCGGACACGGACGCCCTGTCCGGAGGGCCGCGGTGATGGGCGGGATTCTGATCGCCGTGGCGTTGTTGATCGGCAACGCGTTCTTCGTCGGTGCGGAGTTCGCCCTGGTGTCCGCCCGGCGGACACAGATCGAGCCGAAGGCCGAGCAGGGATCGCGCCTCGCGCGCACCACCCTGCGGGCGATGGAACGCGTGACGCTGATGATGACCGGGGCGCAGCTCGGCATCACCCTGTGCTCGCTGGGGCTGGGCGCGGTCGGCGAACCCGCGGTCGCGCACCTGCTGGAGGTGCCGTTCGCCGCGGCCGGTGTGCCGGACGCGCTGCTGCACCCCGTCGCTTTCGCGCTGGCGCTGCTCATCGTGGTGTTCCTGCACATGGTGCTGGGGGAGATGGTGCCGAAGAACCTCGCCCTGGCCGGTCCGGACCGGGCGGCACTGTGGCTGGGCCCGGCCCTGGCGGCGGTCGTGTGGGTGCTGAAGCCCGGCATCGTCGCGCTCAACGCGGTCTCGAACGGCGTGCTGCGACTGCTCAGGGTGCAGCCCCGGGAGGAGGTCAGCTCCACCTACACCGAGGAGGAGGTCGCCGCGCTGGTCGCCGAGTCCCGGCGGGAAGGGCTGCTCGACGCCCGTGAGCACGAGCTGCTCACGGGCGCGCTGTCCTTCCACGGACGCACGGTGAGCTCCGTGCTGATCCCGGAAGACGCACTGGTCACCGTGCCCGAGGGCGTCACCTCCGAGCAGGTGGAGGCCCGCGCGACCGAGACGGGGTTCTCCCGGTTCCCCGTCGCGGGGGAGAACGGGAGCCTGCTCGGCTACCTGCACCTGAAGGACGTCCTCGAATACGACCCCGGGGAACGCACCCGCCCGGTCGCCGGGAACCGGTTGCGGGGGATGGCCACGCTGCGCCCCACCGATCCGCTGCACCGCGCCTTGGGGGAGATGCGGGAGCGTGGCGCACACCTGGCCCGGGTCGTCGACGCCGACGGCACCCGGAAGGGCGTGGTGGCCCTGGAGGACGTCCTGGAGGAGCTGGTCGGCGAGATCCGGGACGCCGCGCAGCGCATCGGCCGACGCCACTGAGACCACCCGGGCCGGGCGCCCGTCACGGCCGTGGTCTCGGGGCGGGGAGTGCGAAGTGCCAGCCTCCGGCGCGCAGCCGGGGCACGATCCGGGCGACCGCG
>NZ_KB912570.1:27216-29202 GCF_000383775.1 Saccharomonospora halophila 8 | reverse complement strand
CCGCCGCGGTCGGCCAGGGCGCGGAGCACGTGCGCGCCGAGGTCGTCCGGCCGCACGCCGGACAGGGCACCGCCGTAGCGGCCGAACGGTGTCCGGACGGCGTCGAGCACGAAGACGTCGGTCACGAGGAGGCCTCCTTGAGGGTCCGCAGGGTGGACAGCTCCGCGGCGGTCGGGGCGTCGGTGGTCGACAGGTCGTCGGCCACCGTCAGGTCCCAGCCGGTGGCCTCGCGCACCTGCTCGACGTCGACCCCGGGGTGCAGTTGGCTGAGCACGAGCTCGCGGGTGTCCGGGTCGGGACGGAAGATACCGAGGTCGGTGATCACCAGGGTGGGGCCCGCGCCGCGCAGACCCAGCCGTTCGCGGTCACCCTTGCCGCGACCGTGCCCGACGGAGGTCACGAAGTCCACCCGCTCGACGAAGCTGCGCCTGCTCTGCCGCACGACGACGAACACCTCGCGGCAGGAAGCGGCGATCTCCGGGGCGCCCCCCGCGCCGGGCAGCCGCACCGCGGGGTCGGCGTAGTCGTCCCCGATCACGGTCGTGTTGATGTTGCCGAACCGGTCGAGCTGGGCCGCGCCGAGGAACCCGACGTCGATCCGGCCGGGCTGCAGCCAGTAGTTGAACACCTCGGGCACGCCGATCACGGCGTCCGCCGTCTCGGCGAGGATGCCGTCGCCGATCGAGGACGGCAGCACATCCGGCTTGGAGCCGAGAGTGCCGGACTCGTAGATCAGCACCAGGTCCGGCGCGTGGGTCCGGCGTGCCACGTTGGCGGCGGTGGAGGGCAGTCCGATGCCGACGAAGCAGCGCGTGCCGTCGGACAGGGCCCTGGCCGCGGCGATCGACATCATCTCGTCGGACGTGTGGCCCGGCGTCCACTCCGCCCGCGGCCGCTGCTGTGGCGTGGTCACTTCCCGCTCACCTCCTCGCCGAACACGGTGTCGCGGACCCAGGCCTCGAACGAGTCCCTCTTCCGCCCAATGGAATCCCATTCCGTGTAGTACGCGTTGTCCCGGTCGTAGTAGTCCTGTGCATAGGACGGGTGGGCGCCGTGCGGCGCCTCGGCGACGTAGGTGACCGCCCAGCTCGGCAGCATCATCTGACCGGGAACCGGCTCCAGGTCGTCGACGACCTCCTCGACGGTGACCAGACTCCGCCGCGCGGCGAGCACCGCCTCCTTCTGCACGCCGACGAGCCCCCAGATCTGCACGTTGCCCCGCCGGTCCGCGCGCTGGGCGTGGATGATCGACACATCCGGGTTGAGCGCCGGGACGGCGGCGAGTTGCTCGCCGGTGAACGGACAGGTGATCTGCTTGATCGTGTCCGTGTGCTCCGGCAGGTCGGTGCCCGAGTACCCCCGCAGCACTCCGAAGGGCAGCCCGGACGCCCCCGCGACGTAGCGGTTGGCCATGCCCGCGTGGCTGTGCTCCTCGATCTCCAGCGGGGCGGGCCAGCCGTTCTGCACGGCGTCGCGGAACCGGTGCAGCGAGCCGACCCCGGGGTTGCCGCCCCAGGAGAAGACGAGCTTGCGCGCACACCCCGCGCCGATGAGCTGGTCGTAGACGATGTCCGGGGTCATCCGGACGAGCGTGAGGTCCCTGCGCCCCTGCCGGATGATCTCGCGGCCCGCCGCGTGCGGGATGAGGTGGGTGAACCCTTCCAGCGCGACCGTGTCCCCGTCGCGCACGAGCCTGCCCACACCGTCGGCGAGCGAAACGATCTCTGCCACCTGTGCCACCTTCATCGTTCGCATAACGCACACAAGTTCTACATATGAACATACACCCCGTCGACCGGGGCGCGGTAGGGTCTCGTCGGGAGCAGTCGAGCGTGGGGGTGGTCATGGGCGGCGAGGTGTGGCCGCGGGTTGTGGTGGCGCGGAGGATCCCGGAGGCCGCGCTCGCGGTGCTGCGGGAGGTCGCCGACGTCCGGGTGCCGGAGCCGGACCGCGCACTGTCCACCGCCGAGCTGCACGCGGCCGTCG
>NZ_KB912570.1:23148-27116 GCF_000383775.1 Saccharomonospora halophila 8 | reverse complement strand
GAGGCCGAGCGCGGCCGTCGGCTCGACGGCCTGCTCGACCGGCTGCCCGCCGTCCAGCGCGAGATCCTCGTGCTGCGCGTCATGGTGGGCCTGTCCGCGGGCGAGACCGGCCGGGCGCTCGGTCTCTCCTCCGCGAATGTGCGCACGCTCCAACACCGGGCGCTGCGCCGGCTGCGCGGGTGGGTCGGCGTCGGTGAACTGTGACCGCGCCGACCGTCGGCACACGCCGGGTCAGCGCCTCCCGGCCGCCTCCCGCAGCGCGGGAAGAAGCTCCCGCTCGGCGGCCTCCAGGAACGGTTCCTGCCGGTCGCCACCCACCTGCACCAGGGCCAGGTCGGTGAATCCCGCGTCGAGGAATGCCCGTGCGGAGGTCACGACCCGCTCGGTGCTCGCCCCGCACGGGATCGCCGCGGCCACGTCCTCCTCGGTCACGAACCGGGTCGCCGCGTCGAACGCGGCCGTACCGGGCAGCTCCGCGTTGACCTTCCAGCCGCCCGCGAACCAGCGGAACTGCTCGCGCGCCCGGCTCACCGCGGCCTTCTCGTCGGTGTCCCACGACACCGGGATCTGCCCGATCTTGCGGGAGGTCTCCTGGCGCACGGCGGACCGGGCCGCGTCCCATCCCCGGCAGAGTTCCGCCTCGGGATCCACCGCGATCATCGCGTCCGAGACCGGCGCGAACCGCCGCACCGACTGGGCACCGGAGACCGCGACGCCGATCGGGACCCGCCACCGGGGCAGGTCCCAGAGCTTCGCCGAGTCCACCCGGAAGTGGTGCCCGGCGAAGTTGGTGTAACCGCCGTCGAAGAGGTCCCCGATGATCTCCAGCGCCTCGGACAGCATCTCGTGCCGCACGTTCACCGGCGGCCAGCCGCGCCCGACCACGTGCTCGTTGAGGTTCTCCCCCGCACCGAGTCCGAGGAGGAACCGGCCATCGGACAGTTCCTGGATCGTGGCGGCCTTCTGCGCGACGACGGCCGGGTGGTACCGCATCGTCGGGCACGTCACGTACGTCATCAGCTCCAGGCGCTCGGTGGCCTGTGTGACGGCCCCCAGCACGCTCCACGCGTACGGGGCGTGTCCCTGACTGTCCAACCAGGGCGAATGATGGTCGCTCATGACCGCGAAATCGAAACCCGCGCGCTCGGCGCCGGCGGCGTGGCGGACGAGCGGACCGGGTCCGGCCTGTTCGGTGAGCAGCGTGTACCCGAACCGCACGGGCACTCCCTTCGACGATGCGGCCCCGTCCCGGTGCCACGGCCCGTTGGGACGGGCCGTGGGGTGGGGCCGGAGCCGCGTGCCGCGACCCCGCCCCGGTCGAAGTCAGCCCGTCGGCTGCAGCTTCTTGCGCCGCGCGATGGCCTCGCGGCGCTCGGTCTCGTCGAGGCCGCCCCACACCCCGAAAGGCTCCTGCACCGTCAGGGCGTGGTGTCGACACTGGACGATCACCGGGCACGTCCGGCAGATCTCCTTGGCGCGGGCCACCCTGTCGGCGCGCGCGAATCCGCGTTCTCCATCAGGATGGAAGAACACGGAGCTGTCGAGATTGCGGCAGTTGCCGTGCCGCTGCCATTCCCACACCTCGGCGACAGGAGTGGGCAGGCGGGACGTGTCGGCCATTGGTCACCTCCGTGCTCGTGAACCGCGTCGGTCGGACCGTGTCCGTGGAACCGGGTCAGTGCGGTGCGTGTACCCCGGTGCCGGAGAACTCACACCCGGTGCCGGGCTCAGCCGCCCGGACGCTCGTCGTCCTCGTCGACCGGCACCGGCGCGGCCTGTTCGGCCACGTCCGCCGGGTCGGCGTCCAGGGGGGCGCCGACCGGGGCCGGGGCGTCCTCACCGAACACGGGCTGCTGCTGCTCCTCGCGGTCCGCCTCGGGGGCCGGGTCGTGGTTCTCCGTCATGATCGGGCAGGTACCCCGGCGCCCCGGTTTTCAATCCGGCGGGAGAGTGGTATACCGCGCCCACTGTGAGCTGGATGAACGCCGTCTGGGGGCTGCCCGTCGCGATCCCGGTCTTCGTGGTCTCCGCCACAGTGATCGGGGTGGCCGGGGTGCGGCTCGCCCGGGTCGTCGACCGACTGGCCGATCGCACCGGACTGGGTGAGGCGATCGCGGGGATGGTGCTGCTCGCCGGGGCGACCTCCCTGGCGGGCCTGGTGGTCAGCATCGTCGCCGCGCTCTCCGGCGAGCCCAGCCTCGCGGTGAGCAACTCCGCGGGCGGGATCGCGGCGCAGACCGCGTTCATCGTGGTCGCCGACCTGGCCTACCGGCGCATCAATCTGGAACACGCCGCCGCGTCGCTGATCAACATCTTCAGCAGCCTGCTGATGGTGGTGATGCTGTCGCTCGTGCTGCTCGGCGCCACCTCGCCGCCCGTCACCCTCGCCGGGGTGCACCCGGCCACGGCGCTGCTGCTGCTCAGCTACGGATACGGCCTCGTCCTCAGCCGCAAGGTCGGCCGGGAGCCGATGTGGAAGCCCACGAGGACCACCGCCACCCGCACCGACGTCCCGGAGTCCGACGACGGCACCGAGCCGACCCGGCGGTTGTGGGGCGGGTTCGTCGGGCTGACCGCGGCGGTGTTGTTCGCCGGGTTCGGCATCGGGCGCGCCGGGGTGTCGATCGCCGAACAGAGCGCACTGACCGGCACCACGGTCGGCACGTTCCTGACCAGCGTGGCGACCTCGTTGCCGGAACTGGTCACCACCGTGGCGGCGGTGCGGGCGGGTGCGCTCACCCTCGCGGTGGCCGGCATCGTCGGCGGGAACACGTTCGACCTGCTGTTCATCGCCGGCGCCGACGTCGCGTACCGGCAGGGCTCGATCTACCACGCGGTCACGTCGACCGACCTGTTCGTGCTGGCGTGGACGATGCTGCTGATCGGCGTGATCGCCGCGGGGCTCGTCCGGCGGCAGCGGGAGGGCATCGGATTCGAGGGGATCGCGGTGCTGGGGATCTACCTCGGCGGGCTGGTGATCATCTCCACCGGTTGAGTCACGTCACCTCGCGCGGCCGCGTCGCCCGCCGGTGTGTTACACCTCGGACACACGCCGTCCACGGAGGGAAGCCATGGCCGAACGAGTTCGCCTACACGACCTCGTCCTGTTCGGAGGTACCGGCTTCACCGGGGGCCTGACCGCGGAGTACCTGGCCCGGCACGCCCCCGAAGGGTGCCGGTGGGCCCTGGCCGGGCGCAACCGGGACAAGCTCGCACGACTGCGGGACCGGCTCGCCGCGATCGACCCGTCCTGCGCCGACCTCCCGCTGCTGCACGCGGACGCGACCGACGAGGACTCGCTGCGCGCGGTCGCCGCCTCGACCCGGGTGGTGATCACCACCGTCGGTCCGTACCTGCACCACGGGGAGCCGCTGGTCGCGGCGTGTGCGGCCGAGGGCACCGACTACGTCGACCTCACCGGTGAACCGGAGTTCGTCGACCGCATGTACCTGGCCCACCACGCCACCGCGCGGCGCACCGGCGCCCGGCTGGTGCACGCCTGCGGGTTCGACTCGATTCCCTACGACCTGGGCGTGTACTTCACGGTCGGACACCTGCCGGAGGACACCCCGTTGACCGTGCAGGGCCAGGTGCGGGCCAGGGCCGAGTTCTCCGGGGGCACCTACTCCTCGGCGCTGACGGTGTTCTCCCGGGCGAAGGAGATGGCCCGCACGGCACGGGAACGTCGCCGGGCGGAGCCGCGCCCGAAGAACCGGCGGATCCACCTCCCCTCCGGACCGCCGAGGCGGGACACCGGGACCGGCCGGTGGCTGGTGCCGATCCCGACACTCGACCCGCAGATCGTCGGCCGTTCGGCGGCGGCCCTGCCGCGGTACGGACCCGAGTTCACCTACCGGCACTCCGCGGCCGTCAAGCGCCTGCCCACCGTGCTGCTGGGGGCGCTCGGCCTCGGGATGCTCGGCCTCGCCTCGCGGATCCCGCCCGCCCGCCGGGCGCTGGCGGGCGTG
>NZ_KB912570.1:12850-23048 GCF_000383775.1 Saccharomonospora halophila 8 | reverse complement strand
CGGCCCCGGTCGGCGGCGGCGCCGTCCAGCAGTCCGTCGGTCACGGCGGAGCGCGCCTGCCCCGCACGCCGTCGGTGTCCAGCGCGTCGAGCGGCAGGCCCTCGGCCAACCGCAGTTCGAGCATCACCCGTTCGAGATACCGGTCGTCGTCGGTGAGGGTCTCGTGGCCCGCCACCGGCAGGTGCCCCCCGGCCAGGGTGGCGGTGTAGCGGGCGGGATGCTTGACGTTCCAGAAGCGCGTGCCGTCGACGTGGCTGTGCGCGCCGGGGCCCGCGCCCCACCAGTCGCCGCCGCGCCAGTAGCCGAGGTTGTGCAGGCACCGCGCCTTCTCGGAGGCCGCCCAGTTGGACACCTCGTACCAGCGCAGCCCCGCCTCCGCCAGCCGGCGGTCGATCAGTTCGTAGTCGGCGGCGAGGACGTCGTCGTCCGGGGCGGGCAGTTCACCCCGCCGCACCCGGCGGGCCAGTGCGGTACCCTCCTCCACGATCAGCGAGTAGGCGGAGATGTGGTCCACCCCCGCGGACAGCACCGCGTCCAGCGTCGCCCGCAGGTCCTCGGTGCGCTCACCCGGTGTGCCGTAGATGAGGTCGAGGCTGACGTGCTCGAAGCCCGCCGCGCGCGCCTCGCGGGCCGCGGCCGTGGCACGTCCCGGGGTGTGTGTGCGGTCCAGCACGGCCAGCACGTGCGGGGCCGCCGACTGCATCCCCAGCGACACCCGCGTGTAACCGGCCTCGCGCAGCCCGGCGAAGAAGCCGGGCGAGGTGGACTCGGGATTCGACTCGGTGGTCACCTCGGCGTCGTCGGCCAGGCCGACCGAGGAGCGCACCGCGTCGAGCACCGCGCCGAGCCCGTCCGCCCCGAGCAGGGACGGCGTGCCCCCACCGACGAAAACGGTGTCCGCGGGTGGCGGGTGCCCGAGCGTGTCGGCGGCGAGGTCGAGTTCGGCACGCACCCCGTCCAGCCAGGACGACGTCGACGCGGCCGAGCCGAGCTCACCCGCGGTGTAGGTGTTGAAGTCGCAGTAGCCGCACCGGGTGGCGCAGAACGGCACGTGCACGTACACCCCGAACGGCCGCCGCCCCGGCCCGCGCACCACCCCCACCGGCAACCCGGACGACACCTCACTCGCGACACCCACCCCACCAGTGTGGCATTGACCGTGAAGGGCACTTTCCCTGCGTGTGACGCAGCGAATGTGCCCCTCGCTGCACTCGACGCAGGGAAAGTGCCCTTCACGGCACAGCCCGGGTGAGCAGGTCCGCCAACGGGGTGAGCTCCGGCAGGCCCTCCGGGGTGTGGTCGAGGAGGGGCAGGGACAGCGGTGGGGGGTCCGGGAAGCGGGTCTCCAGTTCGGCGCGGATCGCCTGCTGGGTGTCGAGCCGCCGGGACCCGGGGCCGGTGGTGTCGGCGTCGAGGACCCGGTTGATCAGGACCGTGCCGAGGCGCAGACCGCCGTCGGTGAGGGTGTCGGCGGCGCGCAGGGTCTCCGCAAGCGGCAGCCGTTCCGGAACGACGACGAGGTGGACCAGGGCCCGCTCCCGCAGTTGGGCGGCCATCCACTCCACCCGCTCGCGCCGCCGGTGCAACCGGGACAGCAGCGGGTCGGGGCCGGGGTCGCCGCCCACACCGGTGTCCGCGGACAGCCCCGCCACCAGGCGGTCGACGTCGCGTGCCTTCTCCCGCTGCCGTGCCAGGCCCTCGATCCACGGGGTGAGCAGTGCGGGCAGACCGAGCAGCCGCACCATGTGCCCGGTCGGCGCGCTGTCCACGACCAGGGAATCCCAGTCGGTGCCCACCTGCCCGGCCAGGTCGGCCAGCCGGTCGAGCAGGGCCGACTCCACCGTGCCCGGACTGTCCGTGGCACGGGCCAGGTGCCGTTCCACGGCGGGCAACACCTCCCGCGGCACGACGTGCCGGGCGTCCTCGGCGACCTCGGCGACCCGGCGGTGGGCCTGCGCCTCGCCGCTGATCTCGACCGCCCACAGGTCGCGGTCCACCCGCGTCGGACGCTCGGACAACGACACCTCCAGCACGTCGCCGAGCGAGTGCGCGGGGTCGGTCGAGGCCACCAGCGTGCGCTCCCCCCGGCGGGCCCGGGCGAGGGCGAACGCGGCGGCGACGGTGGTCTTGCCGACGCCGCCCTTGCCGCCGAAGAACCGGATCAACAGCACACCCCGGGATCGCCGAACGTCTCGCGCCCCATCCTGCGGTGCCACTCGTGCAGATCCGCCACCAGGTACGGGAGCAGGTCCAGGGTCTCGTAGGCGACCGGGTTGTCCACGCCGAGCGAATCGAGCAGCACCAGCGCCCGGAACGTGTCCTGCTCGGTCCGCGCCCGCCGCCGCAGGTCGCGGCGCCACCGGGCGACGAACAGCGCGTCGTGTGCCGCCTCCGCCCGCCGCCAGGCGGAGACCAGCCGGTCGCGCAGGCTCACCGCTCGGGTTCCGGCTCCGGTTCGGGCCGCGGCTCGGGCGCCGGATTGTCGTCCCGGCTCGCCCAGGCGCGACGCAACGCCATCGCCGCCTCGACGATCAGCCAGATCGCCAGCACGAAGATGATCGCGTCCAGCGGCGCGAGCACCCACTGGCCCTCCCGCACGAAGGTGCCGAGGTTGATCACCAGCGCCCAGGTCGTCATGACCAGCAGGAACACCAGCGGCACCAGCACGGCGACGGGGTTGCGGCGCCTGCGGGTCACCCAGACCGCGATCACCGCGAGGCCCAGGCCCGCCGTCAGCTGGTTGGTGGTGCCGAACAGCTGCCACAGCACGCCGAAGGTGTAGCCGTCCTCGCCCCCGCCGGGCAGCAGCGCCATCACCAGCGGCACGAGCACCGCGATGCCGGTGGCCAGGGTGATGTTGCGGGCCACGGTCCGCGCCCCGGAGATCTCGGCGATCTCCTGGACGATGTAGCGCTGCAACCGCACCCCGGTGTCCATCGTCGTGGCGGCGAAGCTGATGACCACGATCGACGCGAAGACGATCCCCACCGCGGCGGGCACACCCAGGTTGCCCGCGAACGCCGCGACGCCCTCCACGAAGTTCGACGTGGCCGAACCGGACGCGGACCCGAAGTCCGCGTAGGCGGCGTTCCAGGCGTCCGTGGTGGCGAACAGCCCGGCGGTGCAGGCGAGGATCGACGCGACCGCCAGCGAGCCCTCGCCGACCGCGCCGAAGTAGCCGACGTAGCGCGCGTCGGGTTCCTTGTCGAGCTGCTTCGCCGTCGTCCCGGAGGCCACCAGGCTGTGGAACCCGGAGATCGCCCCGCAGGCGATCGTGATGAACAGCAGCGGGAACCAGCTCGGTGAGCCCTCCGGGGTGTCGTTGAACGCGGGGGCCACGATCGTGTCCATCCCGACGACCACACCGAGCCCGATCACGCCGAGGGCGATGAACAGCTGGTGCGAGTTGATGTAGTCGCGCGGTTGCAGCAACACCCATACCGGGATGCGGGAGGCGACGAACGTGTAGGCGAACAGCAGCAGCACCCAGATGTTGCGCTCGGTGAACAGCCCGTCTGCCGCCGCGATGCCCTCCAACGACAGCGGCAGCGCCCGGCCCAGCAGGATCGAGGTGTACAGCAGGACGACGCCGACGATCGAGGGCAGCAGGGCCGCACTGCGGGTGCGGTAGACGTACTGCCCGATTCCGATCGCGATCGGGATCTGCAGCAGGATCGGCAGGACCGCCTCGGGGTAGGCCACGAACAGGTTCGCGATCACCACCGCGAACACGGCGTTCACCAGGGTCAGCAGGAAGAAGATGATCAGCAGGAACAGCGTGCGCGCCCGCCGGTTGATCACCTCCTGGGCCAGGGTGCCGATGCTCTTGGCGCGGTGCCGGACGGACACGGCCAGCGCACCGAAGTCGTGCACGCCCGCCGCGAAGACCGTGCCGAGCACGACCCAGGCCAGCGCGGGACCCCAGCCCCAGAAGACCGCGATCGCGGGCCCGACGATCGGCGCGGCACCCGCGACCGAGGTGAAGTGGTGCCCGAAGAGCACGTGCTTGTTCGTCGGCACGAAGTCGATCCCGTCGCGCATGCTGTGCGCGGGGGTGACGAACGCGGGGTCGAGGGCGTAGACCTTTCTGGCCAGGTACGAGGAATAGTACCGGTACCCGAGGTAGAACAGGACGGCCACGAACGCGACCACCACGATGGCAGGCATCACACTCACTCCCCGGTACACCTTGAGGGGCCCGACGATGTCGAGCGAGCACGGTAACAGGCCGGTGACGGACGGGTAAGGGTTCACGATGGACGAGTTCGGACCGTTATGGGGGCGCGCGATCACGGCGGAGCTGTGCTGGCTGGACACCGACGGCACGCCGCGCGCGCTCGCGACCACCCCCCTGCTGGACCGCGGGGTGCCCTGCGTGGCACTGCCGTACTCGCGGGCGGCCGAGGTGGCGGGGCTGCGCCGCGCGGGACGGGCGGGGTTCGTCGTGACGGACTCCCGGTCGGTGCCCGACGGGGAATCCGGGCTGGGGTGCACGGCGACCGTCGAGGTGATCGACGACACCGAGGGTGACCTGTTCACGGTGGAGCTGCTGGGCCAGGAGCTGCGCAAGTACCCGCCGTCCCGCGCGCTCGCGGACAGCCCGCTGCTGTGCCGGGAGAACTGGTGGTGGCTGCCGCGTATCGTCGTCCGGCTCACCGGCATCCCGCGCACGGTGCCGCTGACGGTGCGGACCGATCCCACCCGGCACGCTCTGCTGGTCCGTCCCGGGGAGGACGGCCCGCGAGCGGCCACCGTCACCGTGCCCGGAGCCGACGGCGGGAACTCCGCCGACGACAAGGCCGCACCCGGCCCGGCCGTGCCGCTGCGCCCGCTCGGGGGAGGTCGGCTGCACGGCGACGGGACGGACGCACTGGTGTTCGGCCACGACTACTCGATCCCCGACCTGGAACGCTGGGAGACGTGGGCACTCGCGGGCACACTGCGGGACGACGGGCTCGTTCCGGACCATCGGCGGGGCGCACCGGACGCCGAGCTCGCCCCGCTGGGGCTGTGGCAGCGGATCCGCGCACAACACCGCCTGGCCTCCCGGTGCAAGCGGGGCATTGTGGCAGCCGCAAAGCACCGGTGAGGTCGGCTTCCCAGCATGCGGGCACACCTGGACGGGCCCGCCCCGGACTGGGACCGTTTCCTCCGTGAGTTCAGCGGGAGTGTCCCTCGTCGTGCGGCGCCACGTCGACTATCTGCGCGTCTCCAGCTGCCTCTGCCGGCGCTGACCCGCGCGCCGTCCACTCTTCTCTTCTCCGGACGCCGGCGCCGACGTACGGCGAGCCGAACTCCCCGCCCACGGGCTCCCGTCGCGTCGCGGCGCCGGGTGCGGACCACCCCGTTCCCTGGAGGACATCGATGGCCCCGAACACAGGCAGCCCCACGAAACCCCGGCGGCGACGCGGCGAGGGCCAGTGGGCCCTGGGCCACCGCGAGCCGCTCAACCCGAACGAACGATCCAAGAAGGACGGCCCGCCGCTGGACGTCCGGGCCCGGATCGAGAACATCTACGCCCCGGGCGGGTTCGACTCGATCGACCCGGGCGATCTGCGCGGCCGGTTCCGCTGGCTCGGCCTCTACACCCAGCGCAGACCCGGGATCGACGGCGGCAGGACCGCCACGCTCACCCCCGAGGAGCTCGACGACCGGTACTTCATGCTGCGCGTGCGTATCGACGGGGGCGCGCTGACCACCGGGCAGCTGGCCCTGCTCGGGGAGTTGTCCCGGACCTATGCCGCCGACACCGCCGACATCACCGACCGGCAGAACATCCAGTACCACTGGATCCGCATCGAGGACGTGCCCACGATCTGGCGCAGGCTGGAGGACGCGGGCCTGACCACCATGGAGGCCTGCGGCGACAGCCCCCGGGTGATCCTCGGCTCCCCCGTCGCGGGCATCGCCGCCGACGAGATCGTGGACGGCACCCCCGCGATCGAGGAGATCCACCGCCGCTACGTCGGTGCCCCCGAGTTCGCCAACCTGCCCCGCAAGTTTAAGACCGCGATCTCCGGACAGCCCGACGTCGCGCACGAGATCCACGACGTCGCCTTCGTCGGGGTGGAACACCCCGAGCACGGTCCCGGGTTCGACCTGTGGGTCGGCGGGGGCCTGTCCACCAACCCGATGCTCGGCGTGCGGCTGGGCGCGTGGGTGCCCCGGGACGAGGTCCCGGACGTCTGGGCGGGCGTGGTCGGTGTCTTCCGGGACTACGGCTACCGGCGGCTGCGCTCTCGGGCCCGGTTGAAGTTCCTGATCAAGGACTGGGGGCCGGAGCGGTTCCGGGAGGTCCTGGAGACCGAGTACCTGCACCGCGGGCTCGTCGACGGCCCCGCCCCACGGGTTCCCGAGGCCCCGGTCGACCACGTCGGGGTGCACCGCCAGACCGACGGGAACTTCTACGTCGGCGCGGCCCCGGTGGCCGGTCGGACGTCCGGGTCGATGCTGCTCGCGGCGGCCCGGGCCGCCGAACGCGCGGGCTCGTCCCGCGTCCGGCTGACACCACAGCAGAAGCTCGTCGTGCTGGACGTGCCCGGTTCCGAGGTCGAGGGGCTGCGCGCCGCGCTGGCCGACGCCGAGCTGCACGCCGCCCCGTCGTCCTGGCGGCGCAGCGTCATGGCGTGCACCGGGATCGAGTTCTGCAAGCTCGCCATCGTCGAGACCAAGCAACGGGCGGCCGATCTGGTGGTCGACCTGGAGAAGCGGCTCGCCGACCTGCAGGACGGACTGGACAACCCGGTCAGTGTCCACCTCAACGGCTGCCCGAACTCCTGCGCCCGCATCCAGGTCGCCGACATCGGGTTGAAGGGACAGATCGTCACCGACGCCGAGGGCAGGCAGGTCGAGGGCTTCCAGGTGCATCTCGGTGGTGGCCTCGGTGCCGACGCGGGCTTCGGCCGTAAACTACGCGGGCACAAGGTCACCGCCGCCGAGCTGACCGAGTACGTGGAACGCGTCGTCCGCAATTACCACGCGGGCCGGGCCGACGGCGAACGGTTCGCCCGGTGGGCCGCTCGGGCGGAGGAGGCTGAGCTGAGGTGAGCGAGTCGGCGACCGGGCGGTCCGCACCGCTGCACTGCCCGTACTGTGGCGACGAGGATCTTCGACCGGAGGGGGAGACGGGCTGGATGTGTGCCGCGTGCCGGAGGGTGTTCTCGGTGACGTTACTCGGTCTCTCGATCCCGGAGGTGACACCGTGAGCGGGTCCCGGACACCCGAACAGCTCCAGGCCCTGGCGACCGGGGCGGCACGACGGCTGGCCGACGCGACGGCGGAGCAGGCACTGCGCTGGGCGGTCGAGGAGTTCGGCGACGATCTGATCGTCGCCTCGAACATGCAGGACGCGGTCCTGATCGACGTGGCCACCCGGGTCAAACCGGATGTCGACGTGCTGTTCCTGCAGACCGGATACCACTTCGCCGAGACCCTCGGCACCCGCGACGCGGTGGCCGCCACCTACCCGGACATCCGGGTGGTCGAGGCCCACCCGGAGCAGACCGTCGCCGAGCAGGACGCCGAGCACGGCCCGAAGCTGCACGACCGTGACCCGAACCGCTGCTGCCACCTGCGGAAGGTGCTGCCGCTGCGCGCGACGCTGGCGGACTACTCGTGCTGGGTCACCGGCGTCCGGCGGGTCGACGCCCCCACCCGGGCCGACACCCCGATCGTGACCTGGGACGAGCGCAACGGACTCGTCAAGGTCAATCCCCTCGCGGCCTGGACGGACGAGGAGTTCGACGACTACGCCGACCGGCACGGGATCCTCCGGAACCCGCTCGTGGCCGAGGGATACCTCTCGATCGGGTGCGCGCCGTGTACCGCGAAGGTGGCGCCGGGGGCCGACCCGCGCAGCGGCCGCTGGGCGGGTTCGGCGAAGACCGAGTGCGGCCTGCACGCCTGAACCTGTCGGACGAACCGACGCGCGTCGAGGAAGGGACGTCATGACCATTGCGCAGTCCGCGGCCGACGCGGCCAGGGACCACCTGGCCGCACTCGAGTCGGAGGCGGTGCACATCTTCCGCGAGGTCGCGGGCGAGTTCGACCGCCCCGTGATCCTGTTCTCCGGGGGCAAGGACTCCACACTGCTGCTGCACCTGGCCATCAAGGCGTTCCACCCGGCGCCGGTGCCGTTCCCGCTGCTGCACGTGGACACCGGGCACAACTTCGACGAGGTCCTCCGGTTCCGGGACCACGTCGTCGAGAAGTACGGCCTGCGGCTGATCGTGGCCCGGGTACAGGACTACCTGGACGACGGTCGACTGACCGAACGCCCGGACGGCACCCGCAACCCGCTGCAGACCCAGCCGTTGCTGGACGCCATCGCGGACAACCGGTTCGACGCCGTGTTCGGCGGCGGCAGGCGGGACGAGGAGCGGGCCCGGGCCAAGGAGCGCATCTTCAGTCTGCGCAACGCCTTCGGCCAGTGGGACCCGCGCAGGCAGCGGCCCGAACTGTGGAACCTCTACAACGGCAGGCACCGCGCCGGTGAGCACGTGCGCGTGTTCCCGCTGTCCAACTGGACCGAGGCGGACGTGTGGAACTACATCGCCCGTGAGCGCGTCGAGCTGCCGTCGATCTATTACGCGCACACCCGCCCGGTGTTCCGCCGGGACGGGATGTGGCTCACCGAGGGACCGTGGGGCGGGCCACGGGAGGGCGAGGAGGTCCACGAACTGACGGTGCGCTACCGCACCGTCGGCGACGGGTCATGCACGGGCGCGGTCGAGTCGGACGCCGCCACGGTCGAGGAGGTCGTCGCCGAGGTCCTCGCCAGCAGGCTCACCGAACGCGGGGCCACCCGCGCCGACGACCGGCTCTCCGAAGCCGCCATGGAGGACCGTAAGCGGGAGGGGTACTTCTGATGTCGAGCCTGCTCAGGCTGGCCACCGCGGGTAGCGTGGACGACGGCAAGTCGACGCTGGTGGGACGGCTGCTCTACGACACCAAGTCGGTCCTGGCCGACCAGCTCGACGCCGTGCAGCGCGCGAGCGTCGACAAGGGACTGTCCACACCGGATCTCTCGTTGCTCGTCGACGGGTTGCGTTCGGAACGTGAGCAGGGCATCACGATCGACGTGGCCTACCGCTACTTCGCCACTCCGCAGCGCAGCTTCGTCCTCGCCGACACCCCCGGGCACGTGCAGTACACCCGCAACACCGTCACCGGCGCCTCCACGGCGCAGCTCGCGGTGCTGCTGGTGGACGCCCGCAACGGCGTGGTGGAACAGACGAAACGGCACGCGGCCGCGCTCGCGCTGCTGGGTGTGCCCCGCCTGGTTCTGGCGGTGAACAAGGTCGACCTCCTCGGCTACGACGAGGCCGCGTTCACCGTGATCGCCAAGGAGTTCGCCGCGCACGCGACCTCGCTGGGCTACGCCGAGGGATCGGTGCTGACGGTGCCGGTGTCGGCGCTGCACGGGGACAACGTCGCCACCCGTTCGGCGAACACGCCGTGGTACGAGGGGCCGACGCTGCTGGAGCACCTGGAGACCGTGCCGGTGGCGCCCGATCCGCACGAGGCTGCGTTCCGGTTCCCGGTGCAGTACGTGATCCGCCCGCGCACCGCCGAGCATCCGGACTACCGCGGCTACGCGGGGCAGATCGCCGCGGGCACGGTGCGGCCGGGTGACGAGGTGGCCGTGCTGCCGGAAGGTCTGCGCAGCACCGTGGAGCGGGTGGACACCCCGGACGGCCCGGTGGCGGAGGCCGGGGCGGGCGCCTCGGTCACCGTCCTGCTGCGCGACGACCTGGACATCGGCCGCGGCGACCTGCTCGCCTCGGCCGAGCACCGCCCCGGCGTGACCGACGAGCTGACCGCCACCCTGTGCTGGTTGTCCACCAAGGCCCTCGAACCCGGTACGAAGGTCCTCGTCAAGCACGGCACCCGCACGGTGCAGGCGATCGTCGACGAGCTCGTCTCCCGGTTCGACGAACAGGCACTGTCCACGGTGGATGATCCGGAAAGGCTGGAGCTGAACGAGATCGGCGGTGTGCGGCTGCGGCTGGCCGAACAGCTGGCGGTGGACCACTACGCCGACAGCCCCCGCACCGGCGCGTTCCTGGTGCTCGACCCGGGCAGCGGGGACACCCTCGCGGCCGGGCTCGTCGGGGAACGGTTCCGTGCTTTCGCGGGCGGTGCCTGACGGCCCGGGGTCGCCGGGCGTCGGCGGCCCCGCACTCGTGGCGGTGGCCCA
>NZ_KB912570.1:8708-12750 GCF_000383775.1 Saccharomonospora halophila 8 | reverse complement strand
CGCTCGGCCCGCACCCGCACCTCGCGGACCTGGTCCTGCGCCGCTACACGGCCGCGGCCCGGCCCGCGACGCCCGGCATCCCCCGCCCCGCGTGACGACGACCCACCGCACGATCCGTCCAGTCGATTAGACGCTTGCCTGTCTAGCCTTGTAGGCTTAGCATCGTGGTGACGAAGCGACTGAAGCCGGCGAAGCTGCTCGCCATTACCAGACGGAGGGCGCGGAAACTCGGCTACGTCGTCGAGCAGGTCAATGGCCGAGGTAAGGGTTCTCACCTGCTGTACGTGGTACGTGACGAACACGGGGACGAAGTGGCACGATTCGCACTCACCGGGCATGCGAGGGAACTGTCCTGGACAGTGATGCGGAGCATCGAGGACTCACTCGCCCACCTGCTCGGTGAGCACTGGTTGGAGGAGCAATGAGCGAGAGCGCTCCCACCTACCACGTCAGCGTCACGCGCGAGGAAGGTTTGTGGGTCGCCGTGGTCCGGGACCTGCCTGCCGGCGTCACCGACGTAAAGCGCATCACGGATCTGGAGACCGAGGTACGGGACCTCATCGCCACACTGCGGGAGGTGGACCCGTACGAGTTCGAGATCACGTGGCACTACGAGCATGCAGGGCACGACTTCAGTGGATTGATCACGACCTTGCGGGAACGGGAGCGCAACGCCAGGGACGCGGTCCGGAAGCGGGACGAAGCACGGACGAGCGCGATTACACGGCTGCACGACGCGGGACTGAGCCTGCGGGAAATCGCCGAGATACTCGGCCTGTCCCATCAACGCGTCCAACAGCTGTCCGCCCGAGCCGCCGCGGATCGTGCGGGTGAGCCCTGTGCCACAGTGTGACGCATGGCTGACGAACTGGTGCACTACGCCGTCGCCGACGGTGTCGCGACGCTCACCCTGGACTCCCCGCACAACCGCAACGCCCTGTCCGCGCAGCTGCGCGGCGAACTGAGCGACGGGCTGGCGCGGGCGGTCGAGGACGAGGCCGTCCGGGTGGTCGTGCTCGACCACACCGGCCCGGTGTTCTGCGCCGGCATGGACCTCAAGGAGGCCAAGGGGGCCGGAGAGGGGCAACAGGGCGTCAACGACTTCCCGGACATCCTGCAGCGCCTCTGGACCAGTCCGAAACCGGTGGTGGCCCGGCTCGCCGGACCCGCGCGGGCGGGCGGGATCGGCCTGGTCGCCGCCGCGGACATCGCCGTCGCGGTGGACACCGCCACGTTCGCCTTCACCGAGGTCCGCATCGGGGTCGTCCCCGCCGTGATCTCCGTGCCGGTGCTGCCCCGCCTCGACGCCCGCGCGGCACACGAACTGCTGCTGACCGGCGACACGTTCGACGCACGCCGGGCCGCCGGGATCGGCCTGCTCAACGCCGCCGTTCCCGCCGACGAGCTGGACACCACCGTGCGGCGCTACGTCGACTCGCTGGTGCGGGGCGCGCCGACGGCGCTGGCCGCCACGAAGGAACTCCTCCAGGGCGAGACCGCGCGCACCATGCCGGAGAGGTTCGAGGCCATGCAGGGTCTGTCCGCGCGGTTCTTCGCCTCCGCCGAGGGGCAGGAGGGGATCGCCGCGTTCGCGGAGAAGCGCACCCCGACATGGATCCCCGAGGGCGCGGACGGGTGAGCGGCGCCCGCCCCCGCGGGACGGGCGCCCTCCGGTCGGGTCAGTCCGCCAGCACCACGGTCAGGATGCGGCCCTCCCGGCGCCCGCCCCGCGGGGTCAACGCGCGCTGCGCGTCGGAGAGCACCCCGTGCACCGCCAGGTAGGACTTCGGGTCGGCCCGTTTCAGCCGCTCGGCCGCGGTCCAGATGAGGACGTGCTCCCCGGACGGCAGCCAGGACAGGTCCGTGAGCCCGTCGTAGAACGTGTCGAGCGAACGCCCGTAGTGGTCGGGGAAGGACAGGGCCGCGGCGATCGCGTCGAGCATGCCCGTGCGGTCCCCGTGCGGCGCGCCGTCGATGACGTGCGGGTAGGCCCCGCGGGCCCGTGCCTCGTCGACGACCGTCCGCGAATCGGGCAGCGGCATCACCGTCGTCATCACGTGTCCGCCGCGACGAAGGGTTCGTACCGGTCGTCACGCACGCAGAAGCCGGATGGCGAATGTGGCAACAGCATCTCCCTTGTACCGAGGACCGGCCGGGGTGCCCACCACGGTTCACCGGTCACGTACCCCGGCCGCCACCCGGGGTGCGCGCCCGGCACCGTCACGGACACCGGCACGGTCGGCGTGTGCGAAACCGCGCCCGGCAGGCTACCCGGGCGGGAGTCGGCCTCGCCAACCCCGAACACCTCCCGCACCAGCCAGGCACCCAGGACGACGAGCAGCAGGGCGATCAGGGCGGCGCTGATACGCCTACGGGACAGCACCGCGGTCATCCTCCCCCGGCCGCCGCGCCCCGCGACCCCGGCCCACGATCCGGACCACCCTGTCGAGGACGCCGTCGACGACGTGGTGCAGCGCCCAGGCCAGCGCCGCGCACAGCGGCAGGAGGACGGCGGTCACCAGCACGAACTGCACCGGGAACCATTGTTGCGCCAGCCACAGTTCGAGCCCGTTCCACCAGCGGGCCACTCCGTCGAACACGGTACCGAGCCTACGCCAGGTAGGTTGAGCGCATGTTCGCCGTCTACGCCAAAGAACCGAACGCCGACGACCCGCTCGCCTCGCTCACGGTGGGCGAGCGCCCCGACCCGGAGGTGCCCGAGGGCTACGTGCGGGTCTCGGTCCGGGCAGCCAGCCTGAACATGCACGACGTCTGGACCCTGCGCGGGGTGGGGATCAAGCCGGAGCAGTTCCCCATGATCCTCGGCTGCGACGGGGCGGGGGTGCTCGACGACGGCACCGAGGTGGTGCTGCACCCGGTGGTGAACGACCCGTCCTGGCGCGGGGATGACACGCTCGACCCGAAACGGACGCTGCTCACCGAGAAACTGCAGGGTACCTTCGCCGAGTCGGTCGTGGTGCCCGAGCGCAACGTGCTGCCCAAGCCTGCGGGGCTGTCGTTCACCGAGGCGGCCACGATGGGCACCGCCTGGCTGACCGCCTACCGGATGCTGTTCACCAAGTCCGGCCTGCGGCCGGGACAGACCATGCTCGTGCAGGGCGCGTCCGGCGGTGTGTCCACCGCACTGGTGCAGCTCGGCCGGGCCGCGGGCCACCGCGTGTGGGTCACCGGGCGCACCGGGGAGAAGCGGGCCCTGGCCGAGGAGCTGGGCGCCCACCGGACGTTCGAGCCCGGGGCGCGGCTGCCCGAACGGGTCGACGCCGTGTTCGAGACCGTGGGCAAGGCCACCTGGGCGCACTCGTTGAAGTCGCTCAAGCCCGGCGGGATCGTGGTCGTGTCCGGCTCCACCAGCGGCCCCGACCCGAGCGCCGACCTGCAGCGGGTGTTCTTCCTGCAACTGCGGGTGGCGGGCTCCACGATGGGCACCCGCGAGGAGCTGGCCGACCTGCTCTCCTACGTCGACCTCGCCGGCATCCGCCCGCAGATCGGCGCCGACCTCCCCCTGTCCGACGCCGAACGCGGCGTCACCGACATGCTGGAGGGCAACACCGCCGGCAAGATCGTCTTCACCCGCTGAGCACGCAGGGTGTTGCCGTGAGGGGCACATTTCCTGCATGTGACGCAGCGAATGTGCCCCTCACGGCGCTTCACGCAGGGAATGTGCCCTTCACGGCAAACCCCGCTGTCAGGTGAGGCGGTGGGCCGTCCGCGTGGCGGCGTCGCGGGCCTGGTGCCAGAGGGTGGTGACGATGTGTTCGGCGGGGCCGTGCGGGGCCTGGGCGTACGTCTGGCCCGCCCACAGGGACATCGCCTCCGGGTCGTCGACCCGGCCCGCGGCGGCCCTGATCGGCTTGCTGAGCCGGTGCAGCTGCGGGTAGGCGGCGGGCGCCTGGTCGGTGTGCTCCCGCAGGAAACGGTTGACCAGTCCCCGGGCGGGTCTTCCGCTGAACGCGCGGGTGACCGCCGTCGGGCGGGTGCCCTCGGCCAGCACCCGCCGCTGTGTCGGGTGCGTCCCCGCCTC
>NZ_KB912570.1:2335-8608 GCF_000383775.1 Saccharomonospora halophila 8 | reverse complement strand
AGGTCGGTGGCCGCCGCGATCAGGCGCAGCCCCGCCAGCACACCGTGCAGCTCGCCGCCGAACGGGTCCGTGACGTCGTCGGTGAACACCCCGCGGTGGCCGCCGGCCTCGAACCCCTGCACACACAGTGCGTCGGCGCCGACGGCGGCCGCCTCGCGGGCCTCGTCCGGTGAGGTCACGGTCACCACGATGGTGCTGCCCACCTCGTGCAGCCGGTCGACGTCGGACTGCAGCGGCACCCCGAAGGTGAAGGAGACCACCGGCACCCGGGCCTCGACGAGCAGGTCCAGCTTGGCCGCGTAGCCGTCGTCGTCCCAGCGCGGGTCACCGGGCTCGACGCCGTAGCGTCCGCCCTCGGCCCGCAGGCGGGCCGTGTACGGGGACAGGTCCACAGTAGACCTGATCCCGGGGACGAACAGGTTCACACCGAAGGCGTCGTCCGACAGACCGCGGGCGGTGCTGATCTGGTCGGCCAGGGCCGCGGCGCTGAGGTAGCCCCCCGCCAGGAACCCGAAGGCCCCGGCGCGCGCCGTGGCGGCGACGAGCTCCGGCGTGGACGGCCCCCCGGCCATCGGCGCGGCGATCACGGGCACGCGCAAGCTGTCGAACATGGGCCAAGCCTACGAATCGGCGCGGCCGCCGTGTGACGCGGCCACGGGTTCACGGGTCGTCTGCGGTGGGCGTCGGGGACGCGGGCTATTTCTTTCCCTTACCGCCCTTGCCCTTGTCGCCCTTGCCCTTGTCCCCCTTGTCGCCACCGTCGCCCCCGCCCGCGGACAGCGCGGCGACGAACGCCTCCTGCGGCACCTCGACGCGCCCCACGGTCTTCATCTTCTTCTTGCCTTCCTTCTGCTTCTCCAGCAGTTTGCGCTTGCGCGAGATGTCCCCGCCGTAGCACTTCGCCAGCACGTCCTTGCGGATCGCGCGCACCGTCTCGCGGGCGATGATGCGGCCCCCGACGGCCGCCTGGATCGGCACCTCGAACTGCTGCCGCGGGATCAGCTCGCGCAGCCGGTTGGTCATCTTGTTGCCGTAGGGGTAGGCGAAGTCCTTGTGCACGATCGCCGAGAAGGCGTCCACCGTCTCGCCCTGCAGCAGAATGTCCACCTTCACCAGGTCGGCCGCCTGCTGTCCGGCCTCCTCGTAGTCCAGGGAGGCGTAGCCGCGCGTGCGCGACTTCAGCGAGTCGAAGAAGTCGAAAATGATCTCGCCCAGCGGCAGTTGGTACCGCAGTTCCACCCGATCCTCGGACAGGTAGTCCATGCCGAGCATCTGCCCGCGCTTGCCCTGGCACAGTTCCATGACCGCGCCGATGAACTCGGAGGGCGCGATCACGGTGACCTTGCTGACCGGTTCGTGCACCTCGGCGATCTTGCCGCCGGTGGGCCAGTCCGAGGGGTTGGTGACCTGGAGTTCGGAACCGTCCTCCAGGTAGACGTCGTAGACCACGTTCGGTGCGGTGGCGATGAGGTCCAGCCCGAACTCCCGCTCCAGCCGCGCCCGGGTGATCTCCAGGTGCAGCAGGCCGAGGAACCCGCAGCGGAAGCCGAAGCCGAGCGCCACCGAGGTCTCCGGCTCGTAGCTCAGCGCCGCGTCGTTGAGCTGCAGCTTGTCCAGGGCGTCCCGCAGGTCCGGGTAGTCGGAGCCGTCCACCGGGTACAGACCGGAGAACACCATCGGGACCGGTTCGCGGTACCCCGCGAGTGGCGCGTCGGCACCCCGGCGGGCCGTGGTCACCGTGTCGCCCACCTTGGCCTGCCGGACGTCCTTGACACCGGTGATCAGATAACCCACCTCGCCGACCCCGAGCCCCGCGCACGGCTTCGGGTCGGGCGAGATGACGCCCACCTCGAGCAGCTCGTGGGTGGCGCCGCTGTGCATCATCGTGACCCGCTCCCGCGGAGTAATCCGCCCGTCGACGACGCGGATGTAGGTCACCACACCCCGGTAGGCGTCGTACACCGAGTCGAAGATCAGCGCCCGCGGCGGCCCGTCCGGGTCGCCCTCGGGCGGCGGTACCTGGCCCACCACCTGGTCGAGCAGCTCCGACACCCCCGCACCGGTCTTGGCCGAGACCCGGAGGACGTCGTCCGGCTCGCACCCGATGATGTGCGCCAGTTCGGCGGCGTACTTGTCCGGCTCGGCGGCGGGGAGGTCGATCTTGTTCAGGACCGGGATGATGTGCAGGTCCTTGTCCAGGGCGAGGTAGAGGTTCGCCAACGTCTGCGCCTCGATTCCCTGGGCCGCGTCCACGAGCAGGATGGCCCCCTCGCAGGCCTCCAGCGCCCGGGACACCTCGTAGGTGAAGTCGACGTGCCCCGGGGTGTCGATGAGGTGCAGCACGTGCTCACGGCCGTCCCGGGTCCACGGCAGGCGCACGTTCTGCGCCTTGATCGTGATGCCGCGCTCGCGCTCCAGGTCCATCCGGTCGAGGTACTGGTCCCGCATCGTCCGCTCCTCGACCACCCCGGTCAGCTGCAGCATGCGGTCGGCCAGGGTCGACTTGCCGTGGTCGATGTGCGCGATGATGCAGAAGTTCCGGAGGAACTCCGGCGGTGTGAACGTGGTGTCTGCGGACGGACGTGTCGGTGTCACTCGCTACCTCGGGCTCGCTCGCGGCTGGTGGCTCCATGGTCCCACGCCGCGCGCGGGCGGCTCGGCCGCCACCCCGCCTCAGTCCGGTCGGACGTCGGTCCGCAACGGGTGGTCGGGCGGAACCTCGACCAGCACGATCCGTGTGCCGTCCGGGTCACTGAGCCACGCCTCGTCCAGTCCCCACGCCTCACGGCGCGGCTCCCGGTCCGGCAGCACGCCCTTCTCCCGCAGCTCGGCGAGGGTGGCCGTGAGGTCGCGCACCTGGAGCCACAGCGCCACGTCCGTCGTGCGGGCCCCTCCGCCCCGCCCCACGATCTCCAGCAGCCCGCCGCCGAGGAAGAACACGGTGCCGCCGGGGAAGTCCCGGTACACCGCGAGGCCCAGCGTGTCGCGGTAGAACGCCGTGGTCACCTCCGGGTCGTCCGGGATGAGCAGCGTACGGCTGTTGAGCACGTCCATGGCGACCACCGTCTCACGGATGAGGGTCCGGCGTGTGGTGCCGAGGAGCGTTGCTAAACTGGCCGACTGTTGCCGTGTGGCATTCCGCCAGGGAGGAAGGTCGGCCCCGGGCCGGCGCCACGACGACGCGGCGACGCATTCCACGATCGAGAGGGAGCGACAGTGGCCAACATCAAGTCGCAGATGAAGCGCATCCGGACCAACGAAGAGGCGCGTCAGCGCAACCAGTCGGTGAAGTCGGCGACCAAGACCGCGATCCGCAAGTTCCGGCGCGCCGCCGACGCCGGCGACAAGGCCACGGCGGTGCAGCTGCAGCGCAACGCCGCCCGCGTCCTCGACAAGGCGGTGAGCAAGGGCGTGCTGCACAAGAACCAGGCGGCGAACAAGAAGTCCGCCATGGCCCAGCGCGTCAACAAGCTCTGACGACCGCCGCCCGGTTTTCGCGACCCCCGGCGACACCGTGGTGGTCACCGGGGGTTTCGTGTGTCCGGGGCGGCGGTCGCCGGGTGCGGAACCGTCGGGGTCGGTCCGGATCGTCCGGGCTCGGCGGGCATAGGGGCTCCGCGGTCGAAAGGGCTCAGCGGCGGCCGCGGGCCGCGACGACGTCGAGCACGGCGCGTTCGACCGCATAGTCCGCGTCGGCGGCGGCCCCCTTCACCTCGGCGTTGACCCGTGCCACGACCCGCATGGCCTCGGCGATCCCGGTGGAACTCCACCCCCGGGCCTGCTTCCGGATCTTGTCGACCTTCCACTCCGGTACCCGCAGCTCGGACTGCAGCTCCCGGGCGGGCCTGCCGCCCGCGGCGACGGCCACCCGGCGGACCTCCGCGGCCAACGCGTCCGCCAGCAGCACGTGCGCCACCCCGATCTGCTGTGCCCAGCGCAGCGACTCCAGTGCCGCCGCACGGTCCCCGGCGACGGCCTTCTCGGCGACCTCGAATCCGGTGACGTCGGCGCGGCCCCGGTGATACCGGCGCACCGCCCGCTCGTCCACCGAACCCCCGGAGTCGGCCACCAGCTGGCTCGCCGCCGACGCGAGCTCGCGCAGGTCGGAGCCGACGGATTCGATCAGTGCGGTCACGGCGGCCGCCTCGATGCGTCCGCCCGCCGCGCGAACCTCACCCCGGACGAACGCCTCCCGCTCCGCGGCCTTGGTGATCTTCCGGCACTCGGTCACGGTCGCGCCGGCTTCCCGCAGGCCCGCCGGCAACGACTTGGACGCCTTGCTGCGCCCGCCACCGCTGTGCACGACCACCAGCACGATGCCGTCGGCGGGTTGGGCGGCATGGCTCAGGACCGCGTCGGCGAGTTCGTTCGCGATCTCCTGCGCCGCATCCAGCACGATCACCCGCCCCTCGCTGAACAGCGAGGGACTGACCATCTCGGCGAGCTCCGCCGGGGTGACCTCACTCACCCGCGCCCGGGTCAGTTCCGCCGCCGGATCGGCGAGCCGGACGGAGTCGAGCACGGCGCGCACGGCCCGCTCGACGAGCAGTTCCTCCTCCCCGAGCACGAGATGCAGCGGCGCGGGAGTGGTGGACGGTGCGGTCACGCCCCGATCCTGCCACGTGTGAGGTCACCCTCGCGGCTGTGGCACGGGGTGAGTCCGCTGCCGTAGGGTGAGTCGCGATGCCACGCACCCGGAGCGTGGCACGCCGCATCCCGGAACACGCGGCGGACAACCGAATACCGCTCATCCAGAGGGGCAGAGGGACCGGCCCGAGGAAGCCCCGGCAACCGGCGTCGGCCCGGTGACTCGTTGATCCCGCGAGGTCCGGCCGACGGCAACGGTGCCAATTCCGACCCGCGCCGGCGGGACAGATGAGGAAAGGACCTCGCGATGACCAGCACGCTGACCACGGCCGCTTCCCGAACCGTCGACCTCGGCCCCGCCGCCGAACTGGTGTCCAAGGAAGAGGGCCACCGGCAGCCGCTCGCCCCCGAGTTCGTCTCGGCGGAGGACTTCTCCCCGCTGGAGGTCGCCTACGACTTCGGGCGGGTGCGCCGGGAGGACATCGAGGCCGGCCCGGACAACATCTGGCGGTACAAGAAGCTGCTGCCGGTCCCGACGAACGTCGAACGGATCCCGAACACCGAACCCGGTTTCACCCGCCTGGTGCGCGCCGACCGGCTGGCGCGCGCCCTGGGCGTGAAGCGGGTCTGGGTGAAGGACGACACCGGGAACCCGACGCACTCGTTCAAGGACCGGGTGGTGGCCGTCGCGCTGGCCGCCGCCCGCGAGTTCGGCTTCGACACCCTGGCCTGTCCGTCGACCGGGAACCTGGCCAACGCGGTGGCCTCGGCCGCCGCCCGCGCCGGGTGGCAGTCCGTGGTGCTCATCCCGTCGTCGCTGGAACGGGCCAAGATCCTCACGACGGCGGTGTACGACGGCGCGCTGATCGCGGTGGACGGCAACTACGACGACGTGAACCGGCTGGCGACCGAACTCGCCGCCGAGCACGAGTCCTGGGCGTTCGTGAACGTGAACGTGCGGCCGTACTATTCGGAGGGGTCGAAGACCCTGGGGTACGAGGTCGCCGAACAGCTCGGCTGGCGCCTGCCCGAACAGATCGTGGTACCCATCGCGTCCGGCTCGCAACTGACCAAGGTGGACAAAGGTTTCCGCGAGCTCGGTGAGCTGGGCCTGGTCGAGCCGACCCCGTACACGGTGTTCGGGGCGCAGGCGTCCGGGTGTTCGCCGGTGTCGACGGCGTTCCGGTCCGGGCACGACGTGGTCCAGCCGGTGAAACCGGACACCATCGCGCGGTCGTTGGCGATCGGCAATCCCGCCGACGGCCCCTACGTGCTCGACACGGTCCGGCGCACCGGCGGCGCCGTCGCCGACGTCACGGACGAGGAGGTCGTCGAGGGCATCCGGCTGTTGGCCCGGACCGAAGGCATCTTCACCGAGACGGCGGGCGGTGTCACGGTGGCGACGGCGAAGAAGCTCGCCGACGCCGGTCAGCTCGACCCGGACGCCGAGACGGTGCTGCTGATCACCGGGGACGGGCTCAAGACACTCGACGCGCTGGAGGACCACGTCGGCCCGAAGGCGACCGTGCCGCCGTCGGTGGACGCCGTGGACGACGCCCTCGGCGGCTGACGGCGTCGCGGCACGAACCGGTGCCGACACCGTGCCGACCTGCCGACCCGGTCTCCCCCGTCCCGGTGCCGTCCGGTCGACCGCCGGAGGGCGACGGCGCTATCCGTGGCCGCGCC
>NZ_KB912570.1:0-2235 GCF_000383775.1 Saccharomonospora halophila 8 | reverse complement strand
CCGCTCGACCCGAGCCCCCTCGGCCGTCATCGCCGCCACCGCGGCGGGCAGGACACCGACGCGGGCACCCACCCGGCCCGCGTGGACGGCGGCGACCACTCCCGCCTCGGCGTCACCGAGCAGGACGGGGACACAGTCCGCGACGAGCACGGCCACCGCGGTACCCGGACGGGTGGTGACCAGCGCGTCGGTCGCCTCGGCCGCCTCCTCCTCGGTCCCGTCGACCACGGTCACCGTCCGGCCGTGGACCTGTTCCATCCACGCCACCCGGCCCAGGTCGAGCTCGTCGGTGAGCCGTCGGCGGTTGGCCGCGACGGCGTCCGGGTCGTCGCCGACGTGGTCACCGAGATTGAACGAGTCGAACGGCGGCTTCGACACGCCGCCCGACCTGGTGGTCACGACCCGACGGATCCGCGCGGGACCCGACGCTTCCGACACGGCGTCCACTCCTTCGACTGCCGACCCCTGGCGGGCCACTCCGGTTCCGCCCGCCGAGCCTACCGCGCGGGCGGACCCGCTCAGCGGCGCATGAAGGGGGGCACGTCGACGTCGTCGTCGGTCGGATCGTCGTCGGTGACCGGGAACGCCCGTCCGCTCCAGCCGCCCTGGCTCCGCGGCCCGCCGACGGCCCCGGACTGGGCGGCTCCGGACGAGGTCCCCGTCGGCCTCGCGGAGGCGGCGCCCTGCTGGCTCCCGCCCTGGTGACCGTCCCCGGCGTCGTCCCGGTCGGCCGACTCCTCCGGCCGGTCGAGCCCGTCCACCTCGACCCGCGGGCAGTCTTTCCAGAGCCGCTCCAGCGCGTAGAAGGACCGCTCGTCGGTGTGCTGGATGTGCACGACCACGTCCACGTAGTCCATGAGCACCCAGCGGCCCTCCCGCTCACCCTCCCGCCGTACCGGCTTGTGCCCGGCGGCGCGCAGCTTCTCGTCGATGTTGTCCACGATCGCGCCGACCTGCCGTTCGTTCGGCGCCGACGCGATGACGAACACGTCGGTGATCACGAGGCGGTCCGACACGTCGAGCACGACCACGTCGATCGCCTTCTTGTCCGCCGCCGCGTGCGCGGCCACGGTGGCGAGTTCTCGGGCTTCGGCGGTCGCTGACACGATGCTCCTTCGGGGGGTCGAACGTCTGTCGGGAAAGCCTACCCGCAGGTCCCCGAGGGCGGCGCGGGTCTCACCCACGGCGCCGACGCGACGGTACCCCGGCGTGCGGTGCACGGACCGGTTCTCACTCCCGGTGCCTGCCCACGGACGTGCTGCGGTCGGCCCGGTACAGGCGCCGCTTGTTGATGTAGCGCACCACCCCGTCCGGCATGAGGTACCAGATGGGCTCACCGTCGTGGACCTTGTCCCGGCACGCCGTCGAGGAGATCGCCATCGCCGTCACCTCGACGAGACTGACCTTGCCGTCCGGCAGGTGATGGTCGTGCAGCCGGTACCCCGGGCGGGTGACCCCGATGAAGTGGGCCAGCGTGAACAGCTCGTCGGCGTCCCGCCAGCCCAGGATCTGCGCGAGCGCGTCGGCCCCGGTGATGAAGAACAGTTCGTCGTCGGGGTACTCGGAGCGCAGGTCCCGCAGGGTGTCGACGGTGTAGGTCTGGCCACCCCGGTCGATGTCGACCCGGCTGACCGAGAACTTCGGGTTCGAGGCCGTGGCGATCACGGTCATGAGGTAGCGGTCCTCGGTCCTCGACACCGTCCTCTCGGCCTTCTGCCACGGCTGGCCGGTCGGCACGAAGATCACTTCGTCGAGCCCGAACCGGTGCTGGACCTCGCTGGCTGCGACCAGGTGGCCGTGGTGCACCGGATCGAACGTGCCTCCCATGACCCCGATACGGCGTGCGGACATGGAACCCCACTCTAAAGGTCCGCTTTCCGGGGCCCCGGACACAGGGCCGCCGGAACCGGGAGGACCGGCGGTCAGCGGCGGAGCGGGACCAGATCGTCGGCGTGCACGACCTCGCGCCGGTACTCCGGGGGGAGCTCGTGCGTGGAGCGGCCGATCAGGTCCGGCAGTTCGGTGACGTCGAAGGCCACCACACCCCGGGCCACGACCTCCTGTCCGGCATCGACCAGGTCCACCACGTCCCCGGCCTCGAAGTCACCGTCCATCCCGGTGACCCCTGCCGCCAGCAGGGACCGCCGGTTCCGCACCACGGCGTCCACCGCGCCGTCGTCGAGGTGCAGGCGACCGCGGGCCCCCGCCGCGTAGCCGAGCCAGAACCGCCGGGCC
>NZ_KB912569.1 GCF_000383775.1 Saccharomonospora halophila 8 | reverse complement strand
GGCAGCGCCCCCACCGTGGTCGTCGCCGGGGGTGGGACCGCGGGCCACATCGAGCCCGCGCTCGCACTGGCGGACGCGGTGATCCGGCTGCGACCGGATGCCCGGGTCGTGGCCCTGGGCACGGCGCGCGGCTTGGAGAACCAGCTGGTTCCCGCGCGTGGTTACCCGCTGGAGCTGGTCCCGCCGGTGCCGATGCCGCGGAAGCCCACCGTGGATCTCCTGCGCCTGCCGGGGAAGGTACGGGACTCGGTCCGCCGCACCCGGGAGGTGCTCGATCGGGTGGACGCCGACGTGGTGGTCGGCTTCGGTGGCTACGTGGCGCTGCCCGCCTATCTCGCCGCCCGCGGCCGGGTGCCGATCGTGGTCCACGAGGCGAACAAGCACGCGGGACTGGCGAACAAGGTGGGCGCGCGGCTGGCCGCGCGGGTGGCCACGGCGGTGCCGGGGACGGCCCTGCCGGGCGCCGACGTCGTCGGGATCCCGTTGCGGCGTTCGATCACCACGCTCGACCGCACCGCGCTCCGGGCGCGGGCCCGCGAGTACTTCGGACTCGATCCGCATGCCCCGGTGCTGCTGGCCTTCGGCGGTTCCCAGGGCGCCCGGTCGATCAACACCGCGATGTCCGACGCGGCGGAGAGGTTCGCCGAGGCGGGGGTGAGCGTGCTGCACGCGCACGGGCCCGGCAACACCGTCGTGGTACGCGAGTTCCCGGGGCGGCCCGCGTACGTGCCGGTGCCGTACCTGGAGCGGATGGATCTCGCGTACGCCGCGGCGGATCTGGTGCTGTGCCGCTCCGGGGCGATGACCGTCGCGGAGGTGTCGGCGGTGGGGCTTCCCGCCGTGTTCGTCCCGTTGCCGCACGGCAACGGCGAACAGGCCTCGAACGCACGGCCCGCGGTCGACGCGGGTGCGGCGCTCATGATCGACGACGCGGATCTCACCGGCGACCGGATCGCCGGGGACGTGGTGCCGTTGGCGACCGACCCGGGCAGGCTGGGGAGGATGAGTACGGCGGCGGTCGGGCTCGGCCACCGGGAGGCCGACGAGGTTCTGGCGGGCATGGTGCTGGACCAGGCGGCCGCGCGAGTGGGCGGGTCCTGAAACGACAGGTCCTCGAACGACGAGGGGAACCGAGGCAGGGGGCGATGACGTTGGAGCGGGACGGGGTGCTCGACAGGGCACATCTCATCGGGATCGGCGGTGCCGGGATGAGCGGCATCGCGCGGATCCTGCTCGCCAGGGGAGCGCGGGTGTCGGGATCCGACGCGAAGGACTCCCGTGCCTTCCTCACACTGCGCGCCCAGGGTGCGCACATCGAGGTCGGACAGCGGGCCGACAATCTCGACGTGCTCGGACAGGACCCGTCCGCGGTGATCGTGTCCACGGCGATCCGGGAGGACAACCCGGAGCTGGTGGCCGCCCGTGCGCGGGGCATCCCGGTACTGCACCGGGCACAGGCGCTCGCCGCCCTGATGGCGGGACACCGGGTCGCCTGCATCGCGGGCACGCACGGCAAGACCTCGACGACGTCGATGCTCACCGTGGCGTTGCAGCACTGCAGGCTGGACCCGTCCTTCGCGATCGGGGGCGACCTGAACGAATCGGGGGCCAACGCGCACCACGGCGAGGGCGGTGTCTTCGTCGCGGAGGCCGACGAGAGCGACGGGTCGTTCCTCGCCTACACGCCGTCGGTGGCGGTGATCACGAACTTGGAACCCGACCATCTCGACCACCACGGCACGGCCGAGGCCTACCAGGCGGTGTTCGCCGAGTTCGTGCGCCGGATCGAGCCGGGCGGTCTGCTCGTGGTCTGCGCCGACGATCCGCCCGCCGCGGAGCTGGCTGCGGAGGCCGAGGCCGACGGGGTGCGGGTGCGCCGGTACGGGCGTC
>NZ_KB912568.1:28539-31416 GCF_000383775.1 Saccharomonospora halophila 8 | reverse complement strand
CGACGGGGCCGCCACCTCGGACACCTCCCCCACGGCGGACCCGGCCGCGCCGACGGAATCCCCCGGGCCGGCTTCCGGGACCGGGCGCACGGTGCGGGGCCCGTCGGCGTAGACGTGCACGCTGATCACGGGGTCGGACCCGGCGTTGCGGACCTCGTGGACGTAGCCGGGCCCGAACACCCGGGACTGCCCCGCGGTGACGACCAGCGACTCCCGGTACCCCGGCCCGTCCGGCGCGACACCCGACGGGCCGGACGGGCCCGGACGCAGAACCGTCTCGGTGAGCCTGCCGCTGACCACCGTGAAGGCACCGGTCGTGTCGCCGTGGTCGTGCAGACCGGTGCACTGCCCCGGCAGCCAGCTCAGCAGCCACACCTGGCGGCCGTGGGTGTCGTCGAGCAGGACGGCGAAGCGCTCGTCCGGGTCGTACCGCAGCAGGTTGCGCCAGCGTTGCCGGTCGGCCGCGAACTCCAGTGCCGTACGCACGGGGTGGCGCGCGGCGGTGTCGACGGGTTCGGGCGCGATCGTGTTCTCGGGAACGGCGAACATGACGAAGAGACTTCCCAGTGGTGAGTCGTGGACGGACGGAACCCTGTCGCCTCCGCGGGGGCGGACCGGGGGATCGGCGGTCCGGGGTTCCCGGTGCGATCCCGGGCGGTCAGCGCCGCGCCGCGGGGACTCCGGTCACGGAGCGAACCGCGTGTGGTCGCACACTCCGCGAGCGGGTCAGCGGCGACACGGACACGGACGACATACTGCCCGCGCGGCACCGACGAGACGTGGGCCGCTCGGCGTGGGCGCCCGGTACGCGGCGATCCGCGATCCGGGCACACGGGGCAGTGACATGTGTTCCACAGAACCACCCCGGACCCCGGCCGTCAACCGGATACCCGCCCCGCATCCCGCGGAGCGGAACGCGAACGGGATCCTCCCCGCCCGCGTCGGCGACTCAGGACCACTCGTGTTTGCGCGCGCGCCCGAGCAGCTCGGCACCGACGGTCGCGGGGTCGGCACCCTCGTGACAGACCCGGTGCATGGCCTCGGTGAGCGGCATGTCGACCCCGGCCCCGCGGGCCAGTTCGCGGATGGAGCGGCAGGAGGTGACCCCCTCGGCCACCTGGCCGCCCTGCGCCGCCCGCGCCTGCTCGATCGTCTCGCCGCTGCCGACCCGCTCGCCGAACGTGCGATTGCGGGACAGCGGTGACGAACACGTCGCCACCAGGTCGCCCACGCCGGCCAGTCCCGCGAACGTGAGCGCGTCGGCCCCCAGGGCGGTGCCGAGCCGGGCGGTCTCGGCCAGTCCCCGGGTGATCAGGGTGGCGACCGTGTTCGCCCCGAAGCCGAGTCCCGCGGCCATCCCGCAACTGAGCGCGATGACGTTCTTGCACGCACCGGCCAGTTCGCAGCCGACGACGTCGGTGTTGGTGTAGGGCCGGAAGTAGGGGGTGGAACCGGCCTGCTGCACCGCCACGGCACGGTCGTGGTCGGCGCAGGCGAGCACCGCCGCGGCGGGCTGCTCCTCCGCGATCTCCCGCGCCAGGTTCGGCCCGGAGACCACCACGACGTCGTCGGCGGGCATGTCCACGATCTCGCCGACGACCTGGCTCATCCGCTTCAGTGAGCCGAGTTCCACGCCCTTGGCCAGACTCACCAGCACCGCCCCGTCCGGCACCAGCTCCCGCCACCGGGTCAGGTTGTCCCGCAGGCTCTGGCTGGGCACGGCCAGTACCACCGCCTCGGCCCCGGCCAGCGCCCGCCCCGCGTCGGCGGTGGCGGACAGCCCGTCCGGCAGCCGCACGCCGGGCAGGTACGCGGAGTTGGTGTGCCGGACGGTGATCTCGTCCGCGACGTCGGCGCGCCGGGCCCACACCGTGACCTCGCGGCCGGCGTCGGCGAGTACCTTCGCGAACGTCGTCCCCCACGAGCCCGCGCCGAGCACGGTGATCCGTTCGAGGGCCATGTCAGGCCTCGCCTCCCGCGGGATCGGCGTCCCGGGCCCGGGTGCCCCCGGTGCCGCCCTCGACGCGGGCGGGCGGCCTCTGGCCCCGCAATCCGGACAGCAGCGTCCGCACCTCGCCCATGAGCAGGTCGGTGACCTCGCGGAGCACCTCGGGGGTCTGTTCCTTCCCCCGGTAGGCGGTCAGGTCGACGGGTTCACCGACGGCGTGCACCACGGTCTTGCGCGGCAACGGCCGGAACTTCCTCGTGTAGCCGTTCCAGATCTTCTGGGTTCCCCAGCGGGCGATCGGGATGACCGGGACGTCGTTGCTCAGCGCCAACCGGGCCACCCCGGTGTGGGCGCGTTTGGGCCAGCCCTGCGGATCCTTGGTGATCGTCCCTTCCGGGTAGATCAGCACGGCCTTGCCCTCGCGCAGGGTCCGGTGGGCGGCCGCGAGGCTGTCCCCCGCGGAGCCGGTACCGCGGGAGACCGGGATGCCCCCCGAGCCCGCCAGGATCCTGCCGAACACGGGGACGCGGAAGAGACTCTCCTTGGCCATGAAGCGCGGGACCCGCCGGTGACGGTGCACGAACACGGCGTCGACGGCGGGGTCGAGATGGGAGACGTGGTTCATCACCAGCAGCGCGGGCCCGTGCCGGGGGACGCGCTCCGCGTCGTGGTAGACGCTGCGGCCCATCCACGTCAGCGGGTAGAACAGCACCGCGGCCGCGCCGACCCAGAACCCGCCCTTCTCCCGCTCCGCCAAGACTGACCCTCCGATTCCTCCGAGACCGACTCCTCCGGGACCGACGCCGCACCGGGCGGTGGACGTCTCTCCCCGACACCTGACCCGGCGATCCTCCCACAGCGTGTCCCGGGACTCCGCCGGGACGACCGGCCCGCCGCACCGCCGCGTCCCGCGCGGGCGGCACGGCGGG
>NZ_KB912568.1:21069-28439 GCF_000383775.1 Saccharomonospora halophila 8 | reverse complement strand
CCCTCCCGGGACCACCGGCGGCGACGGCCGGCCCCGCGAGTTCCGTGCCGTCCCGTCGGCGCCCCCCGCGGTGACCGCGGCCACCCCGGGCACCGACGCCCTGCCCGAGGACCGCTACTTCAACCGGGAGCTCTCCTGGCAGGACTTCAACGCGCGGGTGCTCGCACTGGCCGAGGACGAGTCCCAGCCGCTGCTGGAGCGGGCCAAATTCCTCGCGATCTTCGCGTCCAATCTGGACGAGTTCTACATGGTCCGGGTCGCGGGCCTGAAGCGGCGCGAGCAGACCGGACTGTCCGTGCGCAGTGCGGACGGGCTCACCCCGAGCGAGCAGCTGTCCTACGTCGCCGAGCGCAACCGCGAACTGGTCCGGCGGCACACGCTCGCCTTCGAGGAGGGCGTGCGGCCGGCCCTGCGGGCCGCGGGCGTCCGGATCGTGCGCTGGGCGGGCCTGGACACCGGGGACCGTGCCCGGCTGTCGGCCTACTTCACCCGGCAGATCTTCCCGGTGCTCACCCCGCTCGCCGTCGACCCCGCGCACCCGTTCCCGTACATCTCCGGGCTCTCGCTCAACCTCGCGGTGACCGTGCGCGACCCGGAGGGCGGCACCGAACGCTTCGCCCGGGTGAAGGTGCCGAACAACGTCCCGCGGCTGGTGCGCATCGAGGAGGGACCGGGTCCCCGGCAGGCCACCTTCCTCCCCCTGGAGGAACTCATCGCCGCGCACCTGGACGAATTGTTCAGCGGGATGCAGGTGAGTGAACACCACGTGTTCCGGGTCACCCGCAACGCCGACTTCGAGGTCGAGGAGGACCGCGACGAGGACCTGCTGCAGGCCCTGGAACGGGAACTGGCGCAACGCAGGTTCGGGCCTCCGGTGCGGTTGGAGGTGGCCCACGACATGAGTGCGCACATGCTCGAACTCCTGCTGCGCGAACTCGAGGTCGATCCGCAGGACGTGGTCGAGGTGCCCGGCCTGCTGGACCTGAACTGTCTGCACCAGCTGCACGCCCTCAACCGCAAGGAGCTCAAGGACCCGCCGTTCGTCCCGGCGACGCACCCGGCCTTCGGGGAGCGGGAGACACCGAAGAGCGTGTTCTCCACCCTGCGGGACGGGGACGTGCTGGTGCACCACCCCTACGACTCGTTCTCCACCAGCGTGCAGCGGTTCGTCGAGCAGGCCGCCGCCGACGACAAGGTGCTCGCCATCAAACAGACGCTCTACCGCACGTCGGGCACCTCGGGCGAGTCCCCGATCGTGGACGCACTCATCGACGCCGCCGAGGCGGGCAAGCAGGTCGTCGCCCTGGTGGAGATCAAGGCGCGGTTCGACGAACAGGCGAACATCGCCTGGGCGCGCACCCTGGAGCGCGCGGGCGTGCACGTGGTCTACGGCCTGGTGGGGCTCAAGACGCACTGCAAGATCGCGCTCGTGGTGCGCCAGGAGGGGTCGACGATCCGCCGCTACTCGCACCTCGGCACCGGCAACTACAACCCGCGGACCGCGCGGCTGTACGAGGACATCGGTCTGCTCACCGCGGACCCGGCGGTCGGGGCGGATCTGACCGACCTGTTCAACGTCCTCACCGGCTACTCGCGCCAGCAGACCTACCGCACCATGCTCACCGCACCGAACGACATCCGGCGCGGCCTCCTGAAGTTCATCGCCGACGAGATCGACCTGGCCACGGCGGGGCAACCCGCGGGCGTCCGCATCAAGTGCAACTCCCTGGTGGACGAGCGGGTCATCGACGGCCTGTACCGCGCATCACAGGCGGGCGTCCCGGTGCAGATCGTGGTGCGCGGCATCTGCGCCCTCAAGCCCGGGGTCCCGGGGCTGAGCGACAACATCGAGGTGCGCTCCGTCCTGGGCCGGTTCCTCGAACACTCCCGCATCTTCCACTTCCGCGGAGCGGACACGCACTGGATCGGCAGCGCCGACATCATGCACCGCAACCTCGACCGGCGGATCGAGGCGATCGTGCGGGTCGCCGACGCCCGGCTCACCGCCCGCCTGGACGCCGTGTTCGACTCGGCCTTCGATGCCCTCACCCGGTGCTGGGTACTCCGTCCGACGGGCGAATGGGTACCCTTTCCGACGGACAGCGGCCAGGTCCGCGACCATCAGATGGAATTGCTGCGCGAGCACGGAGCCACCGGGTGAGCAGAGTTGTACGAGCCGCGGGGGCGGTGCTGTGGCGCCGCCCACCGGGCAGCGAGGTCGAAGTCGCCGTCGTGCACAGGCCGCACCACGACGACTGGTCACTGCCGAAGGGGAAGGTGGATCCCGGCGAGACGAGCGCGGTCACCGCCGTCCGGGAGGTGCACGAGGAAACCGGGTACGAAGCGGCGCTGGACCGGTTTCTCACCGTTGTCGAATATGCCGTCCCCGGCGCCGACAAGACGGTGGAGTATTTCGCCGCACGGGCCGTCGCGGGCGGATTCGTCCCGAACGAGGAAGTCGACGAACTGCGGTGGCTGCCCCCGGCCGAGGCACGGGCGCTGCTCACGTTCGACAACGACGCCCGTGTCGTCGACCTGTTCGCCGCACAGCCGGCCGAGGTGACCACGCTGCTGCTGGTGCGGCACGCGAAGGCGGGCAACCGGGAGAACTGGACGGGCGACGACGACCTGCGACCGCTGTCGGAGGCGGGGGTGCGCCAGGCACGGGGGCTGCGGACGCTGCTGCGCGCGTTCGCCCCCGACCGGGTCGTCTCGGCGCCGCGCCTGCGGTGTGTGCAGACGGTCCAGGCCGTCGCCGACGACGTGGGTGTCGAGACGGAGCTGGAACATCCCCTCTCCGAGGAGGGCTACACCGCCGACCGTGCGGGCGGCCTGGCCCGTGTGCTCTCCCTCGTCGCCGCGGGCGGCACACCCGTGGTGTGCAGCCAGGGCGGGGTCATCCCGGACGTGGTGGCCATGCTGGCCGAACGCGACGGGATCACCGTGCCCCGGAAGAAGTCGGCGGACGTGCCGCCGAGCAAGAAGGGGTCGGTCTGGGTGTTGGCCTTCGCCCGGGACGACTCCGGTGCCGGTACGGAATCCGGCACCGGCACGGACTCCCGCACCGGCACGGCCCCGGAGCGGGTCGACGGGGCGGGCCCACGGCTGGTGACCGCGCATTACCTGCCGAGCCCGCTGCCCGAACCGCTCGGCGACGAGGCCGCCGCGCGCTCCACGTCCCACACCTGAGCCCGGACTCCGCCCCGGTCCACACGGGTGTGCCCCGCCGGTGACCGACGCCCCCGACACGGACGACCCCCGACACAGACGCCCCCGACACAGACAGAACTCGGCGGGTCCCGTGCCGGTGGCCGGGCCCCGCCGAGTTCGTGTCGCCGCGGAAGAGGTGCGGTTACTGCGCTTTCGCGGTGGTCGTCTTCTTCGCCGTGGTTCCGGTTTTGCGCGCGGGCGAGGTCTTCGCGGTCGCCTTCGTCGTGCCGGCCGAGGACGACTTCGCCGCCGCCTTCGTTCCCGAGGACTTCGCCGCGGCCGTGGACTTCGTGCCGCTCGACTTCGTCCCGGACGACTTGGTGGCCGTGGACTTCGTCCCGGTGGACTTCGCGGCCGTCGACTTCGTGCCGGTGGACTTGGTTCCGGTGGACTTCGCGCCGGTCGACTTGGTGCCGGTCGACTTCGCGCCGGTCGACTTCGTGCCGGTGGACTTCGCGCCGGTCGACTTCGTGTCGGTCGACTTCGCGCCGGTGGACCTGGTGCCCGTGGACTTCGCGGCCGCCGTGGACTTGGTTCCGGTGGACTTCGCGGCCGTCGACTTCGCGCCGGTCGACTTCGCGGTCGAGGAGGTTTTCGCGGTCGACGCCTTCGCGGCGCTCGACTTTGCCGTGCTCGACTTGGCCGTGCTCGACTTGGTGGTGCTCGACTTCGCCGTACCCGACTTGGTGGTGCCCGACTTGGTGCCGGTCGACTTCGCCGCGCTCGACTTCGCCGTGCTCGACTTCGTGCCGGCCGATCCGGTCGTGCTCTTCGGCGCCGTCCTGGCCGCGGCGCCCTTCGCGGTCGTGCTCCCGGCCGACGTGCCCCGTGCGGTGGTGGTACCGCCCCGCGCCGTCGTGGTCCGCGTCCGGTTGGTGGTGGTCCGCGTGGACGTGGGGCGGGTGGCCGACGTCCGCGACGACGTCTGCGCCCCGGCACCGCGCGCGGTGGTCGCCGAGGTGCGCTTCGCGGGCGTGGTCTTCGGCAGCTTCCGGGCGCCGCTGACCACATCCTTGAACGTCGTGCCCGCACGGAAGGCGGGGACGTTGGTCTTCTTCACCCGCACTGTCTCGCCGGTGCGCGGGTTCCGCGCCGTCCGGGCGGCACGGGCGCGCTTCTCGAACACACCGAAGCCGGTGATGTTCACCTTCTCGCCCTTGTTCACCGTACGAATGATGATGTCGACGAGGTTGTCGACGGCTTCCGACGCGACCTTCTTGTCGCCCAAGCGCTCGGAGAGCGCTTCGATGAGTTGGGCCTTGTTGGCCATTCCAGTCCTCCAAGAAGAACTTCGTGTTACCCGGCCACACCGGCCGACATGCGCACACGGTATTACCAACACAGCATGAATTCCAAACGGCACGCGGAATTTTCGCTTCGGCGAGTGCGCTGTTACACCTTCCCCGCGGTGTCCCTACGGTGTTTCGCGGGAGTGGCGAGGTGTCTTCGCCACCGACGTCCCACGTCGTCGTCAGGCGGTGTGTTTCCCCGGTGGAGGCGGCCGGGGCGGGGCGGATTCCCCGTACACGCGGGGGAATCCGCCCCGGAGAGCGCGGACTACCCCGCGGTGGTGACCGGCTTGTGTGCCGGGCGCCGCCGTTCGAAGGCGTCGATCTCGTCGGAGTGCCGCAGTGTCAACGCGATGTCGTCGAGACCCTCCATGAGGCGCCAACGGGTGTAGTCGTCGATGGTGAAACCGCTGACGAACGCACCCGCCCGCACGGTCCTGTCCCGCAGGTCGACCCGCACCTCGGTGCCCGGTTCGGCCTCGAGCAGCTCCCACAGCCGCTCGATGTCGTCCTGCTCGCACTGCGCGGTCACCAGGCCCTGTTTCCCCGCGTTCCCCCGGAAGATGTCGGCGAATCGCGAGGAGATGACCACCCGGAAGCCGTAGTTCGTCAGCGCCCACACGGCGTGTTCGCGTGAGGAACCGGTGCCGAAGTCCGGTCCCGCGACGAGCACGCTGCCCTGCCGGTAGGGCTCGCGGTTCAGGACGAAGTCGTCGTCGGCGCGCCAGGCGGCGAACAGGCCGTCCTCGAACCCGGTGCGCGAGACCCGCTTGAGGTAGACGGCCGGAATGATCTGGTCGGTGTCCACGTTGGACGCGCGGAGGGGGACTCCGACGCCGGTGTGGCTGGTGAAGGGTTCCATACTGCTTCCTTCCCTCGACGGCCCGCCCACGACGGGCCGCGCTCGGATGTCGTCCGGGTGTGGCCGCGGCCGGTCAGTCCAGGTCCTCGGGCGAGGACAGGGTGCCCCGTACGGCGGTGGCGGCGGCCACGAGCGGGGACACCAGGTGGGTCCTGCCGCCCTTGCCCTGCCTGCCCTCGAAGTTGCGGTTCGACGTCGACGCGCTGCGCTCCCCGGGCGCGAGCTGGTCCGGGTTCATGCCGAGGCACATCGAGCACCCCGCCTGCCGCCATTCGGCACCCGCCCCGGTGAAGATCGAGTCCAGCCCCTCGGCCTCGGCCACCTGCCGGACCCGCATCGAGCCGGGCACGACGAGCATCCGCACACCGTCCGCCACCCGGCGCCCGTGCAGGACCTCCGCGGCGGCCCGCAGGTCCTCGATGCGGCCGTTCGTGCACGACCCGAGGAAGACCGTGTCCACCGCGATGTCGCGCAGCGCTGTGCCCGGTTCGAGATCCATATAGGACAGGGCCTTCTCCGCGGCGGCCCGCGCGGTCTCGTCGGTCATCGCAGCCGGATCGGGCACCGACTCACCCAGCCCCAGCCCCTGTCCCGGGTTGGTGCCCCAGGTCACGAACGGGGTCAGCGTGCTCGCGTCGATCCGCACCTCGGCGTCGAACTCGGCGTCGTCGTCGGTGCGCAGCTCCCGCCACTCGGCCACGGCGGCGTCCCAGTCGGCGCCCCGCGGGGCGTGCGGACGGTCCTTCAGATAGGCGAACGTGGTCTCGTCCGGGGCGATCATCCCGGCGCGGGCCCCCGCCTCGATGGACATGTTGCAGACGGTCATGCGGGCTTCCATGGACAGCGACTCGATGGCGCTGCCCCGGTACTCCAGCACGTACCCCTGACCGCCGCCGGTCCCGATCCGCGCGATGACGGCGAGAATGATGTCCTTGGCCGTGACGCCGGGGCGCAGGTTCCCGTCCACGGTGACCGCCATGGTCTTGAACGGGCGCAGCGGCAACGTCTGCGTGGCGAGCACGTGCTCGACCTCCGAGGTGCCGATCCCGAACGCCATCGCGCCGAACGCCCCGTGCGTGGAGGTGTGGCTGTCCCCGCAGACCACGGTCGTCCCGGGCTGGGTCAACCCGAGCTGCGGGCCGATGACGTGCACGATGCCCTGTTCGGTGTCACCCATGGGGTGCAGGCGGACACCGAACTCCGCGCAGTTGCGGCGCAGGGTGTCCACCTGGGTGCGCGACACCGGATCGGCGATGGGCAGCTCGGTGCCGGCCGTGGGCACGTTGTGGTCCTCCGTCGCGATCGTCAGGTCCGGCCGCCGCACGGACCTGCCCGCCAACCGGAGCCCGTCGAACGCCTGCGGGCTGGTGACCTCGTGGACGAGGTGCAGATCGATGTAGAGCAGGTCGGGTTCGGCACCCTCGCCGCGGCGCACCGTGTGCGCGTCCCACACCTTCTCCGCCAGTGTGCGGCCCCGCGTCTCGGCCATCAGGGCTCCTCCGTGTACGTGTCGGTAGCGAGCGGACTCACTTCTCAGCATGTGGACATCCCAGATGACGAGATTGTAGTATCGCCTTGTGGGACGACCCGATGATAGCAAGCAGGACGGCGCGGAACAGCAGCAGAGCGGGATCGGTGTGCTCGACAAGACCGTGGCGGTCCTGCACGCCGTGGCCGACAGTCCGTGCGCACTGGGGGATCTGTGTGCGCGGACCGGCCTGCCGCGGGCGACGGCACACCGGCTCGCGGTCGGTCTCGAGGTCCACCGGCTGTTGCGGCGCGACGCCGAGGGGCGGTGGCATCCGGGGTCCGCGCTGGCCGAGCTGGCGGGCGGCAGCGTCGACCCGCTGCTGGACGCCGCGAGTGTCATCCTGCCGGATCTGCGCGACATCACCGGCGAGAGCGTGCAGTTGTACCGGCGGGAGGGCGTGGTCCGCGTGTGCGTGTCGGTGGCGGAGCCGCCGAGCGGACTCCGGGACACGGTGCCGGTGGGCGCGCGGCTGCTGATG
>NZ_KB912568.1:16656-20969 GCF_000383775.1 Saccharomonospora halophila 8 | reverse complement strand
GGCGCCCGCCGTCCTGACCGCTGCGGCACCCGCGCGACGGGGCACCCACGCGACGGGCGGGCAACGGGGGAAACGGTGCGACAGCACCCGGTGCGGGGCGCGGTGTCGCCGGTCAGGCCGCCTGCACGGAGTTGGTCAGCGTGCCGATGCCCTCGATCGTGATCGAGACCTGCTGCCCCTCCTCGATCGGACCCACACCCTCCGGCGTGCCGGTGAGGATCATGTCCCCGGGCAGCAGCGTCATCACCGACGAGACGAACGCGACCAGGTCGCCGACCTTGTGCACCATCGCGGAGGTGCGGGCGTCCTGTTTGAGCACGCCGTCCACCTCGCTCGTCAGCCGGAGGTCGGCCGGGTCCGTCGCGGTCTCGATCCAGGGCCCCACGGGGCAGAAGGTGTCGAAGCCCTTGGCCCGGCCCCACTGCCCGTCCGAGGCCTGCAGATCGCGGGCACTGACATCGTTGGCGACCGTGTAGCCGAGGACGGCGGCGGACGCCTTCTCCGCGGGGACGTTCTTCACCGGCTGGCCGATCACCACGGCCAGTTCGCCCTCGAAGTCGACCCGGGACGACGCCCGCGGCAGCTTGATCGACGTGTTCGGCCCGGTCACCGTGGTCGACGGTTTCATGAAGATCATCGGCTCGGCCGGGACCTCGTTGCCGGACTCCGCCGCGTGCCTGGGGTAGTTCCGTCCGACGGCGATCACCTTGGTCGGCAGGATCGGGGCGATCAGCCGGACGTCGGCCAACGGCCACCGCCTGCCGGTGTAGTTCGGTTTCCCGAACGGATGCTCCGCGATTTCCAGAACCTGGGCCGCCTCGTCGGACTCGCCCTCGGCCTCGATCGAGGCGAAGGCGACACCGTCGGGATGAGCGATTCGAGCCAGACGCACGCCGCGATCCTAACGCCCGTCGTCCGCCGTCGCGACGCCCGCCTTGTAGACCAGCGCGTCGCACAGGGCGAGCCAGCTCGCCTCGACGATGTTCGCGTGGACCCCCACGGTCGTCCACGCGTGCTGTCCGTCGGACGATCCGATGAGCACGCGGGTGACGGCGTCGGTGCCCGGGTTGCCCGCGAGGATGCGCACCTTGTAGTCGGCCAGTTCCACGTCGTCCAACCAGGACAGGTGCCGGCGCAGCGCCTTGCGCAGCGCGGCGTCGAGCGCGTTCACCGGACCGTTGCCCTCGGCGGTGGCGATCACCCGTTCCCCACCGACGTGCACCTTCACCGTGGCCTCGGACACCACGTCGCCACCACGCTGGTGGTCGAGCACCACGCGGTAGGACTCGAGCGCGAACGGCGGCTCCGGGGGCGTGTCGTCGGCCTCGGCGCGCAGCAGCAGTTCCAGTGAGGCGTCGGCGGCCTCGAACGACCACCCTTCCGACTCCAGCGCCTTCACCTTCTTCAGGGCGCTGGTCAGTGCCTCGGGGCGGTCGGTGAGGTCGAGGCCGATCTCGGCGCCCTTCAGTTCCAGGCTCGCGCGGCCCGCCATCTCGGTCACCAGCACCCGCATGTCGTTGCCCACGAGTGCCGGGTCGATGTGGTTGTACAGCAGCGGATCCACTTTGATGGCGCTGGCGTGCAAGCCTGCCTTGTGCGCGAACGCCGAGGAACCCACGTAGGCCTGGTGGGTGTCCGGGGCGATGTTGGCGAGTTCGGCCAGTGCGTGCGAGACGCGGGTCAGCTCCCCCGCACCGCCCGCCGGGAGCACGTCCATGCCGAGTTTGGCGACCAGGTTGCCGGTGACGGCGAACAGGTCGGCGTTGCCCGCCCGTTCGCCGTACCCGTTGGCGGTGCACTGGACGTGCGTGGCACCGGCCTGCACCGCGGCCACACTGTTCGCCACCGCGCAGGCGGTGTCGTCCTGACAGTGGATCCCCAACCGGAGTCCGGTGCGCCCGCCGACCTCGGCGACGGTCTCCGCGATGCCCAGCGGCAGTTGCCCTCCGTTGGTGTCGCACAGCACGACGACGTCGGCGCCCGCCTCGCCCGCGGCCTGAAGCACCCGCAGTGCGGTGGCCGGGTCGTGGGCGTAGCCGTCGAAGAAGTGTTCGGCGTCCACGAACACCCGCCGACCGAGCCCGACCAGGTGGGCGACCGTGTCCCGCACCATCGCGCACGCCTCGTCGGTGTCCACACGCAGCGCGCGTTCGATGTGCCGGGAGTCCGCCTTCGCCACCAGGGTCACCACGGGTGCTCCCGAGTCCACCAACGCCCGAACCTGCGGGTCGTCGGCGGCACGGACCCCCGCGCGCCGGGTGGAGCCGAACGCCACCAGCGCGGCGTGCCGGAGGGACAGTTCCCCCGCGGCGGCGCGGGCGAAGAACTCGGTGTCCTTGGGCAGCGCGCCCGGCCATCCGCCCTCGATGAATCCGACCCCCAGCTCGTCCAGCAACCGCGCCACGGCGAGCTTGTCCGCGACGGAGTACGCGATGCCCTCCCGCTGCGCGCCGTCGCGGAGGGTGGTGTCGTAGAGGTGAAAGCGGTCCCCCATCGGGGTGCCCGCGGGTTCCGTGCGGTTCACGGTGTCTCCTCGCCACGGTTTCCGGGAAACAAACGGTGTCCGACCGACGGTGTCCGGCCAACAAAAAAGACCCCCCGCGGGATCGCGAGAGGTCTGCGCGCCGGGTGCCCGAATCGGGCACTCATCCGGCGCGCCGGCGAATAATGAGCACACCTGCGGTGGTCATGGGGCTCATGGTGACACAGTCACCGCTTCCGGCGGCGTTCGGCCCCCGTCTCCCCGGCATAGCCGAGGTCGTCACCCGCGGCCCGGCCGACGAAGGTGTCGTTGCGCCCGGGACCGGTCGAGGACTGGTTGTCCCCGCGTTCGTCCGGCCTGCCGCCCGTGGGGCGGGCGCGGGAGACGGCCGGGTCGTCGGCGGCGTCGGCCTCCGGCGCGCTGGAGGAGGCGGGTTCGGTGCGCCCACGCAGGACACGGAGCCATTTCCACATGTCGCCGGACTACCCACCCTCGTTTGGGGGAAACGACCGTGCCGCCGCTGCCCCGCCCGGTCAGCTCGCCTGGCGCGCGTTCGACGAGACCAGCGCGGCGAGCCGGTCGCCGATGGCCTGCGTGGTGCCGGGCGAGCTCTGGTCCCGCGTGGCGAGATCGAACGCGACCGACGCCTCGATGCGGCGGGCGGCCTCCTTCTCCCCGAGGTGGTCGAGCAACAGCGACACGGACAACACCGCCGCGGTGGGGTCCGCGAGGTTCTGGCCCGCGATGTCCGGGGCACTGCCGTGCACCGGCTCGAACATGCTCGGGTTCCGCTTGGAGATGTCGAGGTTCCCGCTCGCGGCGAGACCGATGCCGCCGGTGACCGCGCCGACCAGATCGGTGACGATGTCGCCGAAGAGGTTGTCGGTGACGATGACGTCGAACCGGCCCGGGTCGGTCACCAGGTGGATGGTGGCCGCGTCCACATGGGAGTAGGCGACCGTGACGTCCGGGTGACGCAGCGACTCCTCCTCGACGATCCGCGACCACAGCGACCCGGCGTGTTCGAGGACGTTGGTCTTGTGCACCAGCGTCACGTGCTTGCGCTCGCGCTGCTCCGCCCGGTCGAAGGCGTCGGCGACGACGCGCCGCACACCGAAGGCGGTGTTCAGGCTGATCTCGGTGGCGATCTCCTGCTCGGTGTCCTTGCGCAGGAGTCCGCCGTTGCCCGCGTACGGGCCCTCGGTGCCTTCGCGCACGACGACGAGGTCGATCTCACCGGGGTCGGTGAGCGGCCCGCGCACACCCGGGTAGAGGCGCCCCGGCCGCAGGTTCACGTGGTGATCGAGTTCGAACCGCAGGCGCAGCAGCAGGCCGCGCTCCAGGATGCCGCTGGGCACACTCGGATCGCCCACGGCGCCGAGAAGGATCGCGTCGTGCTCGCGCAGCTCGCCCAGCACCGACTCGGGGAGCAGTTCCCCCGTGGCGTGCCAGCGGGAGGCGCCGAGGTCGTACTTGCTGATCTCGGCGTTCGGCACGACCTCGGCGAGCACCTTGAGTGCCTCGGTCACCACCTCGGGCCCGATCCCGTCGCCGGGGATCACAGCGAGCCGCATCCACACACCTCCGTGAAATCAGGCACCCGGCCGCTCCGGACACCCATCCGCGATCGAACTCCAGCGACGGCAGGCTACCGGCTGTCGACACGGCATCGAAGAACGACCACCCGTCCGCCGCAACGAGCCTGCTGCGCAGTCACACAATCGTGGCACACGGGCGCGCCCGCACCCGCCGCAGGGACGCAGGGACACGCGGCATTCCGCCAATCGACGGGACCGACCGCGTGCCCCACACCGGGTCGCCCGGCCGGATG
>NZ_KB912568.1:9895-16556 GCF_000383775.1 Saccharomonospora halophila 8 | reverse complement strand
CGGCGCGCGGGACGACGACGGCCCCGGCCCCACACGCGGCGGACGCGGCGGGACCGGGGCCGGAGCCGGTCGGGACGGGGGTCAGGCCGTCTCGGTGATCGGCCGGTCCACCCAGGACATGAGACCACGCAGCTTGGTCCCGGTCTCCTCGATCGGGTGCTGCTCGCCCTGCTGCTGGAGCCTGCGGAAGTTGGGCCGGTCGGCCTCGTCCTCGGCGACCCACTCGCGGGCGAACGTGCCGTCCTGGATCTCGGCCAGCACGGCCTTCATGTTCTCCTTCACCTCCGGCCCGATCACGCGGGGACCGCGGGTGAGGTCGCCGTACTCGGCGGTGTCGGAGATGGAGTACCGCATCCGCGCGATCCCGCCCTCGTACATCAGGTCCACGATGAGCTTCAACTCGTGCAGGACCTCGAAGTAGGCGATCTCCGGGGCGTAACCGGCCTCGGTGAGCACCTCGAAACCGGTCTGCACGAGCGCGGAGGTCCCGCCGCACAGGACGGACTGCTCACCGAACAGGTCCGTCTCGGTCTCCTCGGTGAACGTCGTCCGGATGACACCGGCACGGGCCCCGCCGATCGCGGCGGCGTAGGACAGCGCGAGCGCCTGCCCGTTGCCGCTCGGGTCCTGCTCGACGGCGATCAGGCAGGGCACACCCTTGCCGTCGAGGAACTGCCTGCGCACCAGGTGGCCCGGCCCCTTGGGCGCCACCATCGCGACGTCCACGTCGGCGGGCGGCTTGATCAGCCCGTAGCGGATGTTGAAGCCGTGCCCGAAGAACAACGCGTCGCCCGCGGACAGGTTCGGCTCGATGTCCTCGGTGTAGATCGCGCGCTGCTTGGTGTCCGGGGTGAGGATCATGATGAGGTCGGCCTCGCGGGCCGCCTCGGCGGGCGTGGTCACCCGCAGGCCCTCCTCCTCGGCCTTGGCGCGGGACTTCGACCCCTCGGGCAGGCCGATGCGGACGTCCACACCGGAGTCCCGCAGGCTCAGGGCGTGGGCGTGGCCCTGGCTGCCGTAGCCGATCACGGCCACGGTGCGGTCCTGGATGATACCGAGGTCCGCGTCGGCCTCGTAGAAGATCTCGACTGACATGAGGGGTGGTACTTCCTTTCGGTGTTGACAGGAAAGCTCGGTGGTAACGGGAGAGCTCGGTGTTGACGGGACACGCGGCGGAGGCGGGATGCCCGCGCGGACGTCAGCGCGTCGCGCCCGCCGTGATGGACCGTGCGCCGCGCCCGACGGCGACCATGCCCGACTGCACCAGCTCGCGCACCCCGTAGGGTTCGAGCATCCGCAGCAGCGCATTGATCTTGTCGCTGGTGCCGGTGGCCTCGATCGTGACGGCCTCCGGAGAGACGTCGACGACCTTGGCGCGGAACAGTTGCACGGTCTCCAGCACCTGGCTGCGCACGGTGGCGTCGGCCCGGACCTTCACCAGCAGCAGTTCGCGCTGGACGGAGCTGTCCGGGTCGAGTTCGACGATCTTGATGACGTTGACCAGCTTGTTGAGCTGCTTCGTCACCTGTTCGAGTGGAAGTTCCTCGACGGCGACCACGATCGTCATGCGGGACACCTCGGGATTCTCCGTGGGTCCCACGGCCAGCGACTCGATGTTGAAGCCACGGCGGGAGAACAGTCCCGAGACCCGCGCGAGCACGCCGGGAACATTCTCCACCAGGACACTCAAGGTATGATTGGTCATGGGCGTTTCCGCTCCCTTCGTCCCTCAGTCCACGGAAACGCCCATGAGCCACCGAGGGGCTGTGCCCATGGGAGCGCCTCCTCTCTCCGGTCGTCAGCACTCACAGGCGTTTCCGCTCCCTTCGTCCCTCAGTCCACGGAAACGCCCGTGAGGCACGAGCGCTCTGTGTCCATGGGAGCGCTTCCTCCCTCCGGTCGTCAGCACTCATCGGTCGGACACCTCGTCGTCGTCGAACAGCGGGCGGATGCCGCGTGCGGCCATGATCTCGTCGTTGCCGGTGCCCGCCGCCACCATCGGCCACACCTGGGCGTCCTTGCCGACGACGAAGTCGATCACGACGGGGCGGTCGTTGATCTCCATCGCCCGGCCGAGCACCTCGTCCACGCCGTCCTTCGTCTCGCACCGGAGTCCCGCACAGCCCATGGCCTCCGCCATGAGGGCGAAGTCGGGGATGCGGTGCCGGTGGCTGCCGAGGTCGGTGTTCGAGTAGCGCTCGGCGTAGAAGAGATTCTGCCACTGGCGCACCATGCCGAGGTTGCCGTTGTTGATGACGGCCACCTTGATCGGCACTCCCTCGATCGCGCAGGTGGCCAGCTCCTGGTTCGTCATCTGGAAGCAGCCGTCCCCGTCGATGGCCCAGACCTGCCGGTCCGGGTACGCGAGCTGGGCGCCCATCGCGGCGGGCACCGCGAAGCCCATCGTGCCGAGCCCACCCGAGTTGATCCAGGTACCGGGCCGCTCGTAGCGGATGAACTGCGCCGCCCACATCTGGTGCTGGCCCACCCCCGCCGCGTAGAGCGCGTCGGGACCGGCCAGCTCCCCGATCCGCTCGATGACGTACTGCGGCGCGAGGGTGCCGTCCTCCGGCCAGTCGTACCCGGCGGGGAAGGTGTCCCGCCACGAGTCGAGCTGGGTCCACCACGGGCCGAGGTCCTCGGAGCCGTTCTCGTCGGTCTCCGACCGCACCGCCTCGACCAGATCGCCGATGATCTCCGCGCAGTCCCCGACGATCGGCACGTCGGCCTTGCGGTTCTTCGAGATCTCCGCCGGATCGATGTCCGCGTGCACCACGGTCGCCTCGGGCGCGAACGAGTCGAGCCTGCCGGTCACCCGGTCGTCGAACCGCGCACCGAGCGCGACGATCAGATCCGCCCGCTGCATCGACGCCACGGCGGCCACCGAGCCGTGCATCCCCGGCATGCCGAGGTGCTGTGCGTGCGAGTCGGGGAACGCACCCCGCGCCATGAGGGTGGTCACCACGGGGATGCCGGTCCGTTCCGCGAGTTCACGCAGCTTCTCGGTGGCGCGCGCCTTGACCACGCCGCCGCCGACGTAGAACACCGGCCGCGGGGACCGCGCCATCAGCCGCGCGGCCTCGCGCACCTGCTTGCCGTGCGGGCGCAGGGTCGGCCGGTAGCCGGGCAGGCCGGTCTCGGGCGGCCACGCGAACGACGTCGTCTCCTGGAGCACGTCCTTCGGGATGTCGACCAGCACCGGCCCGGGGCGGCCCGAGTTGGCCAGGTGGAACGCCTCGGCGATCACCTTCGGGATGTCGGCCGGGTCGGTGACCAGGAAGTTGTGCTTGGTGATCGGCATCGTGATACCGCAGATGTCGGCTTCCTGGAAGGCATCGGTGCCGATCAGCGCGCGCGTCTGCTGCCCCGTGATGGCCACCACCGGCACGGAGTCCATGTTGGCGTCGGCCAGCGGCGTCACCAGGTTGGTCGCCCCGGGGCCGGAGGTGGCCATGCACACCCCGGTCTCCCCGGTGGCCTGGGCGTACCCGGTCGCGGCGTGACCCGCGCCCTGTTCGTGCCGCACCAGGACGTGCCGCACCTTCGTCGAGTCCAGCAGCGGGTCGTAGGCGGGGAGGATGGTGCCGCCCGGAATGCCGAACACCACGTCGACACCGACCGATTCGAGCGAGCGCACGAGCGACTGCGCGCCGGTCAACCGCACGGGCGTGCCTGCGGGCGGTCCGGGCTTCGGTCGTGCTGGTGACGGGCCGGGCGACGCCGCGGAGGGTGTCGACCCGGCGTTCGGTTCCGATCGCGAGGTGGCGCTGGTCATCGGTTCTCGCCTCATGGTCGTGGATGGGTGTTGTCGGTGCTGCTTTCCGGGCTGTGCCGAGATCGTTCCCGCGTCCCGGCGCCGCCGCGCATGAAAAAACCCCCGCCGACCACGGATGGTCGCACGAGGGTCGCGCGTCGACGCAGAGTTGACTCCCTACGCGACGCGCGAAGGAAGTACGAGAATGAGCTGCGGTGTCACGGCGTCGACGTTAATCGCCCCCGGAGATCAGTGTCAACTGAGCGGGACGGTGATCCCGGATACTGGACCGACCGGTCTTCGCCGGCGCCCCGGTTCCCCCATCGGCCGCTGTGCGGGGCATCATCGGGGTGTGGTGGTGAAACGGGCGAGGGACAGCCAGGACGAGACGCCGGTCGCCGGGCGGGACGACCTCCCGTCCACGAACGGGGGACAGAGCCCGGACGGGGACGGGGCGACGGACGGCGACCGGGGTGCCGGCACCGGCACCGACCCCGGCACGGGAGGCGGTTCCGGCAGGCGCGCCGTCTTCCGCACGCCCGCGCCCGCGCTGCTGGTGGTGTTCCTGCTGCTGGTGTGCATGCTGCCGGTCGCGTTCGCCCTCCCGGGGCTCCAGCTGCTGCTGCTCGTCCCGCTCGGGCTGGCGGTCTGGATCCTGCGCAACCGCACCACCGCCACCCGCGACGGCCTGTCCGTCCGCACCGTGTCGGGCACCCGCGAGCTGCCGTGGGACGGGATCCGGGGCCTGTCCCTCACCCCGAAGTCCTCGGTCGGTGCGGTGCTGGTCGACGGGACCACCGTGCCCCTGCCGGGCGTGCGCACCCGCCACCTCCCGGTGATCGCCCTGGTGAGTGAGGGTCGACTGCCGGACCCCTCCGGTGTGCTCGACCGCGCGAACGGGACCGGCTCCCATGATGCGGACGACACCGGCGACACCGACGACACCGGCGACAGCGGAGCCTCCGGGACACCCGACGAGCACACCGACCCGGGTCCCGCCACCGGGGACGACGGGAGGGACGGGCATCGCACGTCCGGGTAGCCATCCGATCACCCGCCCGGGGGCGGGCGTAGTCTCTGCCTCATGCCTGCACTGCGTTCCCGTACCACGACCCACGGCCGCAACGCCGCGGGAGCACGCTCCCTGTGGCGCGCGACCGGCATGACCGACAGCGACTTCGGCAAGCCCATCGTGGCGATCGCCAACTCGTACACGCAGTTCGTGCCGGGGCACGTCCATCTCAAGGACCTCGGCGACATCGTCGCCGACGGCGTGCGGGAGGCGGGCGGCGTGCCCCGCGAGTTCCACACCATCGCGGTGGACGACGGCATCGCCATGGGGCACAGCGGGATGCTGTACTCGCTGCCGTCGCGGGAGATCATCGCCGACTCGGTGGAGTACATGACCAACGCCCACCAGGCGGACGCGCTGGTGTGCATCTCGAACTGCGACAAGATCACGCCGGGCATGCTCAACGCCGCGATGCGGCTGAACATCCCCACCGTGTTCGTCTCGGGCGGGCCGATGGAGGCGGGCAAGGCCGTCGTCGTCGACGGGGTCGCCCACGCGCCGACGGATCTGATCACCACGATCGCGGCGTCGGCCAGTTCCGAGGTCGACGACGAGGGGCTGTCCGAGGTCGAGCGCTCGGCGTGCCCGACGTGCGGATCCTGCTCGGGTATGTTCACCGCGAACTCGATGAACTGTCTCACCGAGGCGCTGGGGCTGTCGCTGCCCGGTAACGGCTCGACGCTGGCCACGCACGCGGCGCGCAGGCAGCTGTTCACCGACGCGGGCACGACCGTGGTGGACCTGGCCCGGCGCTGGTACGGCGACGACGACGGGACGGCGCTCCCGCGTGCGATCGCGAACGAGCGCGCGTTCGCCAACGCGATGGCGCTCGACATGGCGATGGGCGGCTCGACGAACACCGTCCTGCACATCCTCGCCGCCGCACGGGAGGGTGAGATCGCGTTCACCCTCGACGACATCGAGGACATCGGCCGCCGGGTGCCGTGTCTGTCCAAGGTGGCCCCGAACTCGAACTACCACATGGAGGACGTCCACCGGGCCGGTGGCATCCCGGCGATCCTCGGGGAACTGCACCGGGGCGGCTTCCTGCACACCGACGTCCACGCGATCCACGCGCCGTCGCTGACCGCGTGGCTGTCCGAATGGGACGTCCGTGGCGGCACCGCGTCGGAGCGCGCACGGGAGCTCTTCCACGCCGCCCCCGGCGGGGTGCGCACGACCGAGGCGTTCTCCACCACGAACCGGTGGTCGTCGCTGGACACCGACGCCGCGGACGGCTGCGTCCGGGACACCGCGCACGCCTACACCGCCCGCGGCGGGCTCACCGTGCTGCGCGGCAACCTGGCCGAGCACGGCGCGATCATCAAGTCGGCGGGGATCGACGAGGAACTGTTCCGGTTCCGCGGGCCCGCCCGCGTCGTGGAGAGCCAGGAGGAGGCGGTCTCGGCGATCCTGGACCGGCAGATCCGGCCGGGCGACGTCGTGGTGGTGCGCTACGAGGGCCCCTCCGGCGGGCCGGGAATGCAGGAGATGCTGCACCCGACCGCCTTCCTCAAGGGCGCGGGCCTGGGCCGGGAATGCGCGCTGATCACGGACGGGCGGTTTTCCGGCGGGACGTCCGGCCTGTCGGTCGGCCACATCTCCCCCGAGGCCGCCGCGGGCGGGGCGATCGCGCTCGTGGAGGACGGGGACGAGATCGTCATCGACGTGCACGAGGGCAGGCTCTCGGTGCTCGTCGACGACGAGGTGCTCGCCGAGCGGCGGGCGAAGATGGACGCCTCGGAACGGCCGTGGCAGCCCGCCCGGCGGGAGCGGCCGGTCACCGGCGCGCTGCGCGCCTACGCCCGGATGGCCACCTCCGCCGACACCGGGGC
>NZ_KB912568.1:4194-9795 GCF_000383775.1 Saccharomonospora halophila 8 | reverse complement strand
AGGAGCGGCGGGAGCGGCCGGAGCCGCGGGAACCGCCTCATGGGCGAGCACGGTGGGGAGGGTTCCGCCCGTCCGGACGACCCCGCGGCCACCCGGACCCCGGTGGACAACCGGGTGTGCGAGAGCGATCCGGTCGACGTCGCCAGTGGTGAGGTCCTGCTCACCCAGACCGACGTCGACCTGCCCGGGGTGCTGCCGCTGGTGCTCCGCCGGACGCACGTGTCGTCCTACCGCGCGGGCCGCTTCCACGGCCGGAGCTGGGCATCCACCCTGGACCAGCGGCTGGAGTCCGACCCCGACGGCGTGGTGCTCGTCACCGAGGACGGGATGCTGCTGGTCTACCCACCGCCGGAGGACGGGGAGACGGTGTGGCCCGTCACCGGACCGCGGTGGCCGCTGCACGCCACGTCGACCGGCTGGGCCGTCACCCGCCCGGAGACGGGGCGCACACTGCATTTCGCGGACGGGCAGGACGCCGTCCGCCGGTTGAGTGCGATCAGCGACCGCAACGACAACCGGATCGACATCGACCGGGACCCCACCGGCACGGTGACCGCCGTGCGGCACACCGGCGGCCACCACGTCGAGGTGGACGCCGACGGGGGACGTGTCACCGCGCTGCGGCTGCGCACCGGGACGGGGGACCCCGACCCCGACACCGACACCGACACCGACGATCCCGGCTCGGTCACCCTCGTCCGCTACCGCTACGACGACGCGGGGCGCCTGATCGGGGTAGGCAACTCGTCCGGGCGCGAACTCACCTTCCAGTACGACGATGCCGACCGGATGGTCGGCTGGGCCGACCGCAACGGCCATTGGTACCGCTACCTGTACGACGACGCGGGCCGGTGCGTGGCCAACCACGGGGCCGGCGGTTACCTCAACGGCACCTTCGCCTACGACGACACCGAACGGACCACCCGGTTCACCGACGCGCTCGGCAACACCACGGTGTACCGGTTCGACGAGCGGGGCAACGTGCTCTCCGAGACCGACCCACTCGGGAACACCACGACGTCCGAGTGGGACTCGGCCGACCGGCTCGTGCGGCGCACCGACCCGCTCGGCCGCACCGTCGCCCACGAGTACGACGGGGACGGCAACCGGATTCGCACCACCCGCCCCGACGGCAGCACGGCGCGGGCGGAGTACAACGGGCAGGGCCTGCCGACCACGGTCGTCGATCCGGACGGCGCGTGCTGGCGGCAGGACTACGACGACCGCGGCAACCGGATCTCGGTGACCGACCCCACCGGAGCGGTGACGCGGTACTCCTACGACGAACGGGGGGCCCGGACGTCCGTCACGGACGCGCTCGGACAAACCCGGCACCTCGAGTGCGGTCCCACCGGGCTTCCGGTCGCCGTGACCGACCCGACGGGGACGGTCGTGCGGTACGACCGCGACGACGTCGGCCGCGTCGTGCGGATCGTCGACGGGACCGGGGCGGTGACCCGATTCGGCCGGACCACGGAAGGGCGCTGCACGTGGCGGACCGGCCCGGACGGCAACACCGAACGGTGGACCTACGACGCGGAGGGGAACCGGACCGCACACGTGGGCCCGACCGGGGACACCACCCGGACCGGGTACACGGCCTTCGACCTCCCCGCGGTGCGCGTGAACCCGGACGGCAGCCGGACGACCTACGCCTACGACGCCGGGCTGCGCCTGACCGGCGTGACGGACGCGCTGGGCCGCACGTGGCGTTACGAACGGGACGCGGCGGGCAGGGTCGTGCGCGAGGTCGACTTCGACGGCCGCGAACTGCGCTACACCTACGACGCGGCCGGACAGCTCACGGCGCGGACCAACGGTGCGGGCGAGACGACCGGGTTCCTGTACGACGCGCTCGGCCGGGTCGTCGAACGACGCGCCGGTGACCGCGTCACCACCTTCCGGTACGACCCGGTGGGCCGGATCCTGTCCGCGACGAACCCGGACACCACCGTCGAGTACGAACGCGACGCCCGGGGCCGGGTGACCGCGGAGACCGTGGACGGGCGCACGGTCCGCTCCCGGTTCGACGCACTGGGCAGACGGGTGTCCCGGGTGACGCCCACCGGGGCGGAGAGCACCTGGACCTACGACGCCCGGGATCTTCCCCGCATACTGCGGATGTCCGGGCACACCGTCACGTTCGACCACGACCCCCGCGGACACGAGACCGAACGCCGGTTCGCCGGTGGAGCGACCATCGCCCAGCAGTGGGACGGGACCGGGCGACTCGTCGAGCAGGAGGTCTCGGCCGCCGGGCAGGCACCCGGTGCCCAGGGGCAGCCCCACAGCGTGCACCGGCGTTCCTACCGCTACACGCCGGACGGGAGTCCCGGGGTCGTCGTCGACAGCACCGAGGGCACCACCCGCCTGCAGCTGGACCCGGTGGGCCGGGTCACCGCGCTCGACGGCTACGGGAGGCGCGAGAGCTACACGTACGACCCGGCGGGCAACATCCGCACCGCCACCTGGCGCAGCCACGGCAGCGAGTTCGCCGACGAGCACGGCTACGACGGCAGCCGCCTCACCCGGACCGCGGACCTGGGCTACGAGTACGACGGGCAGGGGCGCGTGGTGTCCCGGCGGCACCACGGGTCCGGGGGCGCACCGCGACGGTGGCGCTACCTGTGGAACGTCGAGGACCAGCTCACCGAGGTCACGACGCCGGACGGCACCCGCTGGCGGTACCGCTACGACGCGCTCGGACGGCGGATCGGCAAGCACCGCCTCTCCCCGGACGGGACGACCGTCACCGAGCGCACGGACTTCACCTGGGACGGGCTGTGGCTCACCGAGCAGGTCTCCAACGGCACGGACGCGATCACGTGGGAGTGGCAGGCCCGGCGGTTCCGGCCGCTGATCCAGTGCCACCGCCGCCGGTCCGCGCACGTGCCGCAGTGGTTCGACCACGCCCTCTACGCCGTCGTCACCGACCTCGTCGGGACACCGACCGAGCTGGTGGACGGTTCGGGGGCGGTCGCATGGCGGGGGCGCACCACGTTGTGGGGGCGCAGCATCATCCGGCGCGCGGACACCGTGTCCACCCCGTGGCGGTTCCCCGGCCAGTACCACGACGCCGAGACCGGGCTGCACTACAACTACTTCCGGTTCTACGACCCGGATGCCGGGCGCTACGTCTCCCCGGACCCGCTCGGCCTGGCCCCCTCCCCCAACCACTACTCGTTCGTGCCCAACCCGCTGCGATGGCTGGACCCGCTCGGCCTGATGGGCTGCGAGGACAACGTGCCTCTCTACCGCAACGTGGACGGCCGGGAGTTCGACTCGATCGCGGAGACCGGCCAGTTCCAGTCCGGTGGTGGGAGCGCGGAGGGCAAGTGGTTCGCGCTGAACGGCGAACATGCGGACCGCTGGGGCGCGGTGCTCAATCAGGGTGACGGTGTGACCATGGAGACCAACGTGCCGCAGGCGGTCGTCGACGACCTCCACCACCACCCGGGAGGGAATCTCGACGGCATCGGTCCGGCCGCGTACGCCGACGGCGACCAGGTCGGACAGATCAATGCGAAGGGCGACGGCATCAGAATCTGGGAAGGCGGGAAGTGACGTGCTGCGGGAGATCGAGAACCCGGTGGCGACGGCCCGGGTCCGGTGGATTCCGGTGGAGGAGGGAGGACGTGCCTCCGGCCCACCGACGGCCGCGGTCTACGCCTCCACCACGACATTCCGGACGGGCGATCCGGTCGAACAGGACGCGGGGTGGCCCGCCACCGACCCCCGGACGATGAGTGTGCTGCTGCAACGGATCGATCCCGAGCCACGGGAGGTGGAGCTGGCGAAGGTCGGGTTCCTCGCCCCGGAGCAGGCACGGCCGTACCTCCGCGAGGGGGCCGAACTGGTCGTCCTCGAAGGTCCGAGACCCGTCGCGGACGCCGTCCTCACCGAGGTTCTCCCCGCGGCGGAGGACACCTGACCACAGCCGCAGAACCACGACCACGGAAGGCTTGCGATGACCGTGCCCGACCCCTCGGCGGACCCGCGGATCCAGGAGGCGATGGCCGACCTGGAACGGGCCGAACTCTCCCTCGACCGTGCCGTCTCCGAGGCCGAGCAACTACAGCAGACGATGCCACCGGGTGGGCTCTCCCAGGAGGACATCGAGCAGATCGAGGAGCACGCCCGCGGCCGGAACGCGCCCGCGGAGCTGCGTGAGCTCCAGCAGCGCATCGACGACGGCGAGCTGTCCTGGAGCGACCTCGCCGCGGGCCGGTTCCTGGACGACCCGGGGGTGCGCGCGGCGCTGGAGGGCGGCGTCGAGGGCATGCGCCAGGCGCACACCATGCTCCAGGAGGGCCACGACCTCGACGAGATCATCGAGCCGGGCGCCCCGCCGGTCGCGATCGAGCGGCCGCAACCGGAACGGGGACACGAGCGCGACGACGGCGACGCGGAGGACGGCGACCCGGACGACGACTTCGGCGGCGGGTCGATCCTGCGCTGATCCCGTCCGCCGGAGCCCCGGCCGACCGGGGCCGCGCGACCCTCGGGGCATGCGGGTCGTGCTCAGTACTCCCCGTGGACGAGGTTCTCCGGGAGTTCCCCCTGGACGTACCGGGCGATCTCGGTCGCCGCCACCGCGTACGACCGGCGGCGCGCCCCGTGCACCGCGCCCGCCACGTGCGGGGTGACGAGCACGTTCGGCAGTGTCCACAACGGATGTTCCGATGGCAGGGGCTCCGGGTCGGTGACGTCGAGCGCGGCCCGCAGTCTGCCGGGCGTCACGTGGCGCAGCAGGGCCGCGGTGTCCACCACCGCTCCCCGCGAGGCGTTGACCAGCATCCCGCCGTCCGGGATCGCGGCGAGGAAGGTCTCGTCGACCATCCCGCGCGTGCGGGAGGTCAGCGGCACCAACAGCACGACCACGTCGCTGTCGGGCAGCAGCGCGGGCAGCTCGTCCACCCCGTGGACCTCCCCGCGGGCGGTGAGACCGACCATCCGCACGCGGGTGTCGAACGGGTCGAGCCGGCGCGCGAGCTGCCGGCCCACGTCGCCCGCGCCGACCACGAGCACCCGTTTGCCCTGCAACGTGTCGGTGGTCCCGGGCGCCCACGAACCCCGGCGCCGGGCGGCGTCGAACCGGCCGAGGTCCCGGCACAGCGACAGGACGGCCGCCATCACCCATTCGGCGGTGCTGCCGCCGTGCGCTCCCCGACAGGTGGACAGCAGCACTCCGGACGGCAGCACGCCCGCCCAGTCCTCGGCGCCCGCCGAGAGCAGCTGGATGAGCCTCAGCCGGGGCATCCACCGCAGGACGGGAGCCAGCTCGGCGGCCCGCGCGCCCGGGATGAGCACCTCCGCCTCGGCCGCCGCGTCCGGCAACGGCCCGTCGTGGGCGTAGCGCACCGGGCACACGCCGTCGACCTCGGACAGGACCCGGATCCCGTCGTCGTCGGGCACCAACACCGTGATCGTCACCCCTCCATCGTGCCGGACGCGCACCCCGGACGCGCACCGCACGCACCGCCCCGCTTACCGGAGGTTCACCTGCGTGCGCCTACGCTGGACGGCGTGCGCACGCGAGTTCGCGGGAGGCCGGGGCCGGTCGCGGCCGTGGCGTGCGGTGTCCTGCTGCTGGCCGGGTGC
>NZ_KB912568.1:0-4094 GCF_000383775.1 Saccharomonospora halophila 8 | reverse complement strand
CACCCGGCCGGGGAACGGCGTCGGTCGGCGGTACGGGCCCCCGCCACCGTCAGGCGCCCACCCGTTCCAGGATCAGCTCCCGGACGCGCTTCGCGTCGGCCTGGCCCTGGGTCGCCTTCATCACCGCGCCGACGACCGCCCCGGCGGCCTGCACCTTGCCGCCGCGGATCTTCTCCGCCACGTCCGGCTGCGCGGCGAGCGCCTCGTCCACGGCGGCCAGCAGCGCGGAGTCGTCCGAGACGACCTTCAGGCCGTGCTTGTCGACCACCTCGTCCGGGCCGCCCTCACCGTCGAGCACCCCCTGCACGACCTGACGGGCGAGCTTGTTGGTGAGCTCCCCGGCGGAGACCAGTTCGATCACCCGCGCCACCTGGACCGGGGTGATCGGCAGGTCGGCCAGCTCCACCTGCCGGCTGTTGGCCTGCTGGGTGAGGTTCTGCACCCACCAGATGCGGGCCTCCCCCGGGTCGGCACCCGCCTCCACCGTGGCGGCCACCAGCTCGATCGCCCCGGTGTTGACGAGGTCGCGCAGTTCCTCGTCGGTGAGCTGCCAGTCCTGCTGGATCCGCCTGCGCCGCTCCCACGGCAGTTCGGGCAGCGTGGTCCGCAGCTGCTCCACCCATTCCCGCGAGGGCGCGATCGGCACGAGGTCCGGCTCGGGGAAGTAGCGGTAGTCCTCGGCGGTCTCCTTGGTGCGGCCCGCGGCGGTGGTGCCGTCGGCCTCCTGGAAGTGCCGCGTCTCCTGGGTGATGCTGCCGCCCCCGGCGAGCACGGCCGCCTGCCTGCCCATCTCGTGGCGGACGGCGCGCTCGACGCTGCGCAGCGAGTTGACGTTCTTGGTCTCGGTGCGGGTGCCGAACTCCGCGGACCCCTTCGGCGTCAGCGAGACGTTCGCGTCGCAGCGCAGCGAGCCCTGGTCCATCCGCACGTCGGAGACGTCCATCGCGCGCAGCAGGTCGCGCAGCGCCGTGACGTAGGCGCGGGCGACCTCGGGGGCGCGCTCGCCCATCCCGGTGACCGGCTTGGTGACGATCTCGATGAGCGGAACCCCGGCGCGGTTGTAGTCCAGCAGCGAGTGCTCCGCGCCGTGGATGCGGCCGGTGGCGCCGCCGACGTGCAGCGACTTGCCGGTGTCCTCCTCCATGTGCGCGCGCTCGATGCCGACCCGCACCACCTCGCCGTCGTCGAGCACCACGTCGAGGTACCCGTCGAACGCGATCGGCTCGTCGTACTGCGAGGTCTGGAAATTCTTCGGCATGTCCGGGTAGAAGTAGTTCTTCCGGGCGAATCGGCACCACTCGGCGATCTCGCAGTTCAGCGCGAGCCCGATCCGCACGGCCGACTCCACGGCGGTGCCGTTGACCACCGGCAGCGCACCGGGCAGACCGAGGCAGGTCGGGCACACGTGGGTGTTCGGCTCACCACCGAACTCGTTCGGGCACCCGCAGAACATCTTCGTGTTCGTGTTCAGCTCGACGTGCACCTCGAGGCCGAGCACCGGGTCGTACCGCTCGACGACCTCGGCGTAGTCCATGATCTCCGCGACCGCTGTCATCGTGAGGCCACTCCTTCAAGCTCCGGGATGCGGTCCAGCACCGGCCCGCGCGCCGTCTCGTAGGCCGCACCCACCCGGTAGAGGCGGTCGTCGGCCAGCGCGGGCGCCATGATCTGCAACCCCACCGGCAGACCGTCGTCGTCCGAGAGCCCGCTGGGCACGCTCATCGCGGCGTTGCCCGCCAGGTTCGCCGGGATGGTGCACAGGTCCGCCAGGTACATCGCCATCGGGTCGTCCACCCGCTCGCCGATCCGGAAGGCGGTGGTCGGCGTGGTCGGCGAGACCAGCACGTCCACCCGCTCGTACGCCGCGGCGAAGTCGCGGGCGATCAGCGTGCGCACCTTCTGCGCCGAGCCGTAGTAGGCGTCGTAGTACCCCGAGGACAGGGCGTAGGTGCCGAGCATGATGCGCCGCTTGACCTCGGCGCCGAACCCGGCCTCGCGGGACAGGGACATGACCTCCTCGGCGCCGTGCTCACCGTCGTCGGCCACCCGCAGCCCGTACCGCATGGCGTCGAAGCGGGCCAGGTTGGACGAGCACTCGCTGGGGGCGATCAGGTAGTACGCCGACAGGCCGTGGGTGAAGTGCGGGCAGGACACCTCGACGACCTCGGCCCCGAGGGAGCGCAGCCGGTCCACGGCGGCCTCGAAGGAGGACAGCACACCCGGCTGGTAGCCCTCGCCGGACAGTTCCCGCACCACGCCGACGGTCAGTCCGGACAGGTCGCCCTCGGCGCCCTCCCGCGCGGCGCGCACCACCGGCGGCACCGGTGTGTCGACCGAGGTCGAGTCGAGCGGGTCGTGCCCGCCGACGACCTCGTGCAGCAGCGCGGCGTCGAGCACGGTGCGCGCACAGGGGCCGGCCTGGTCCAGCGACGAGGAGAACGCCACCAGCCCGTACCGGGACACGCCGCCGTAGGTGGGCTTGACCCCCACCGTGCCGGTCACGGAGGCGGGCTGGCGGATCGACCCGCCGGTGTCGGTGCCGATGGCCAGCGGCGCCTCGAACGCCGCCAGCGAGGCCGACGAACCGCCGCCGGAGCCGCCGGGGACGCGGTCGCGGTCCCACGGGTTGCGGGTGGGGCCGAACGCGGAGTTCTCCGTGGACGAGCCCATCGCGAACTCGTCCATGTTCGTCTTGCCCAGCACCGGCACCCCGGCCTCGCGCAACCTGCGGGTCACCGTCGCGTCGTAGGGCGGCAGCCAGTTCTCCAGCGTCCGCGAGCCGCAGGTGGTGGGCAGGCCGCGCGTGGTGAGCACGTCCTTGAGCGCCAGCGGCACCCCGGCCAGTGGGGACACCGGGGCGCCCCCGCCGTCGAGCGTGGTGTCCACGGCCCGGGCGGCCGCGAGCGCACCGTCCGCGTCGACGTGCAGGAAGGCGTGGACATCGTCGTCCACCGCGGCGACCCGGTCCAGGTGCGCGCGGGTGACCTCCTCGGACGACACCTCACGGGTGTGGATCTTGTCGGCCAGTTCGGCGGCCGTGAGCCTGGTCAGATCGGTCACTGTTCCTCCCCCAGGATGCGCGGGACCCGAAACCGGCCCTCCTCGGCGGCGGGGGCCCCGGCCAGGGCCTGCTCCTGGCTCAGCCCGGGCCGCACCACGTCCGGGCGGAACGTGTTGGTGAGCGGGACGGCGTGCGAGGTCGGCGGGATGTCGTCGGTCGCGACCTCGCCGACCTTCGCGACCGAGTCGAGGATCTGGTCGAGCTGGCCTGCGAACACGTCCAGTTCCTCATCGGTGACGGCCAGCCTCGCCAGTCTGGCCAGGTGCGCGACCTCGTCGCGGGAAATGTTCGACACGCGGGCGACTCCGGGTGTTCTCGATTCGTGGGCGCGGGCACTCGCCGCGGGATTCTGGGAGATCCGGTCTTACCCAGGGAAGTCTATGGGCCGCGGCCCGGCCGGGTGGGGCCGGGTCGGCACACCCGACCGCGCCTGTCCCCGGCACCGTCGGAGCTGTCACAATCGTCGGTCGGTGACCGGCGTGGGTGCTTGAATGAGGTGAGGACGCCGGCCGAGGGAAGGGGTCCACGTTGTCTTTCCTGATCCGGGTCCAGGTCCCGGACAGCCCCGGCAGCCTCGGCGCCGTGGCGAGCGCGCTGGGCACGGCCGGCGCCGACATCCTCAGCGTCGACATCGTCGAGCGGGGTAACGGACTCGCCGTCGACGACCTCGTGGTGGAGCTGCCGAACGGCAGGCTCCCGGACACACTCATCACGGCGGCGGAGAGCGTGGACGGAGTCGAGGTCGACGCCGTGCGCCCGTACGCGGGAGTGCTGGACACGCACCGGGAGCTGGAGCTGGTCGAGGAGATCGCGGCCAGCCCCGGCTCGGGGCTGGAGCTGCTCGCCGAGGGGGTTCCCCGGATCGTGCGGGCCGGGTGGTCGTTGATCGTCCAGCACACCGGCGACGGCACCAGCCAGCTGTGCGCGTCGACGGCCGCGCCGCAGGCGCCCCCCGAGGAGCTGCCGTGGCTGCCGCTGGAGCGGGCCACGGTCCTGGACGCGGACGCGGACTGGGTGCCGGCGATGTGGCGGG
>NZ_KB912567.1:20552-22134 GCF_000383775.1 Saccharomonospora halophila 8 | reverse complement strand
CGCTCACCCCCCCCCGAGGGCGGCCGCCACGGTGGCCCTGCCGACCTCCGCGGCGACCGACCCGCCGGTCGCGGCGAGGCCCCGGTCACCACCGGACTCGGCGAGGACGGCCACCGCGATCTCCGGGTTGTCGTACGGGGCGAAGGCGCTGTACCAGGCGTGCGGGGGTGTGGACTTCGGGTCGGTGCCGTGTTCGGCGGTGCCCGTCTTCGAGGCGATCTTCAGGGCGGGGTCCTTGCCGCCCCCGCCGGTGTTGCGCTCCGACGCGATCATCATGTCCCGCAGCACGCCCGCATTCGCCGCCGACATCGCCGCGTCGCCGGTCAGTTCCTGCGGTGCGAACGACTCGATGTGCGACAGGTCCGGGGCGGTGAGTTCGCTCACCAGACGGGGTTTCATCGCGACCCCGTCGTTGGCGACCGTCGCGGCCAGCAGGGCGTCCTGCAGCGGGGTGAGCCGGACGCTGCGCTGGCCGATCCCGCTCTGGTACAGCGCGGCGTCGCTTTCCAGGTCACCGAGCTGCGACTGCGCGACCGGCATGGGCACCCGCAGGTCCGACATCCCGATGCCGAAGTCCGCGGCGGTCTCCCGCAGCTTCTCCCCGCCGAGTTCGGCCGCGAGCTCGGCGAAGGCGGTGTTGCAGGAGTGCGCCAGCGCGTCCGCGAGCGTGCCACCGGGGCAGGTGCTCCCGTTGAAGTTCTCCAGCGTGGCACTGGTACCGGGCAGTTTCACCTCGGGTTTCCGGGTGACCTCGGTGTCCGGCCCAGCACCGTTCTCCAGCGCCGCGGCCGTGGTGACCAGCTTGAACGTGGAACCCGGCGGGTACGTTTCCCGGATCGCCCGGTTCGCCATCGGTCTGTCCGGGTCGTCGGTGTAGCGCTGCCAGGCCTCCTGCTGTTTCTCGGAGCTGTGCGAGGCGAGTTCGTTCGGGTCGTACGAGGGCGTGGACACCATCGCGAGGATGTCCCCGGTCTTCGGGTCGAGCGCCACGACGGAGCCGGTGTAGCCGCGGTCGGTCATCGCCTGGTAGGCGGCCTCCTGCACGGCGGGATCGATGGTGACCCGGACGTTCCCGCCGCGGGTGTCGCTCCCGGTGATCAGGTCGGAGAGCCTGCGGACGAACAGCCGCGGATCGGAACCGTTGAGGAACTCGTCGTAGGCGCTCTCCAGGCCCGACGTGCCGTAGCTGATCGAGTAGTATCCGGTCACCGGGGCGTACATCGGGCCGTTGGCGTAGGTGCGCCGGTACTGGAACGTCGCGTCGTCGGTGGCCTCGACCCCGGCCAGCACCTGTCCCGCGTCCTCCGAGACGATCTTGCCGCGTTCGCGGGAGTACTCGTCGTAGAGCACGCGGCTGTTCCGCCCGTCGGTGCGGTAGTCGTCGGCCTCGACCACCTGGACGTACGTCGCGTTGGCCAGCAGCAGCGTCACCATCGCCAGCATGGCGACGCCGACCTTGCGCAGGGGGGTGTTCACGTCCGATTCCCCCTTTCAGGGCTGTGGCCCGCCGGGCCGGACGGGCCCGGCGGCGGCCCGTGGTCCGCGGGAGCTCCGTCGCCCGACGCGGGTGCGGGTCCCGGTG
>NZ_KB912567.1:16115-20452 GCF_000383775.1 Saccharomonospora halophila 8 | reverse complement strand
GGGCCGGGGGAGCGCCGGGTGCCCCGGGAGCGGGTGGCTGGCCGTAGCCCGGGTCGTAGCCGGGAGCAGGAGGCTGGCCGTAGGGGTCGTAGCCGCCGGGGGCGCCGTAGCCCGGATCGTAGCCCGGGGCGCCGTAGCCCTGGTCATAACCGGGGGCGCCGTAGCCCTGGTCATAACCGGGGGCGCCGTAGCCCTGGTCGTAACCCGGGGCGCCGTAGCCCTGGTCATAACCGGGGGCGCCGTAGCCCTGGTCATACCCCGGAGCACCGTAGCCCTGGTCGTACCCGGGGCCTGCTTGTCCGTAGCCGTACTGGCCCTGCTGGCCGTACGGGTCACCCTGGTCGTATTGGCCGTAGCCGCCGGGCTGGCTCATTGGTCGGTCTCCTGCGTCGCTCATTCGTGCCGACCGTGCGGAGGTCCCTCCGTCGTGTGCCGTGACGTCGGGGTCGACGGTCGAGCGGGTTCTGAACTTTCCAGTATGCAGCGCCTCGTTGCGCTCTAGCGAAACTACGACGTCACCATAGGTGTCCCAGCCGTGCTCAGCGAGGTGCTGTGAGACTGCTTCGGCGAGCATCCGGGTGACCCGTTGCTCGTCTTCCGCCATCCGGTCGTGATCGGCGGCTCCCAACGACACGACGTAGTGGTTGGGCGCGAGTTTGCGCCCGCCCGCGAGGTCCCGGACGTTGTCCTCACACTCACGCTCCAGTTCCAGCGCCACTTCCTGCGTGACGACGTTGCCGCCGAATATCCGCGCGAAGGCGTCTCCCACGAGGTTCTCGAGGCGCCGATCGAAGCGCTGCACGCGTCCCACCGGGGCCACCTCCCTCCACGTGTACCTTCCGCCGCGATCGTATCCCGTTTTCGGCGTGCGAGACCGGGCCCTGTGAAACCCCGTCGACGGGGCCTGGTAGGCTTCTCCTTGCTGACGCGGTCAGTCACTCGGGCGAGTGGCGGAATGGCAGACGCGCACGGTTCAGGTCCGTGTGTCCGGAAGGACGTGAGGGTTCAACTCCCTCCTCGCCCACCACAGGCCCCGTCCCGGTCCGCCGGGGCGGGGCCGGTTCTCTGCGTGGGGGCTGTCGCGAATGTCACCCAGCCTCCACGTCGGTGTCCGGCCTCCTCCGGGCGCCGATACCGTGACGGACGTGAACGAACAGTGGTCGGCACGGACCCGCGCGATCGTGGCGGGACGCCCGCACGAGTCGGACGGGCCGATGAACACCCCCCTCGTCCCGGTCAGCACGCTCGGCCTCGGCTACGCCCGCGAGGACGGCACGCCGACCTGGGCCGCGTTCGAGGACGCGGTCGGTGAACTGGAGGGCGGCACCGCCACGGCGTTCGCCTCCGGGATCGCCACCGCGTCCGCCGTGCTGGATTCGCTGCCCGCGGGCGCCCGCGTCGCGGTGCCGGGCGACAGCTACACGGGAACCCGGGCGCTGTTCGAGCACGCCGAGACCGGCGGCCGGATCCGGGTGGAGACACTGCCGCCGACCGACACCGACGCGTGGGTCGCCGCGGCCGCGCGGTGCGCCCTGCTGTGGCTCGAATCACCGACGAATCCGAGCATGGAGGTCATGGACGTCGCGGCGATCGCCGCGGCCGCGAAGGACGGCGGGCAGCGGCCGCTCGTCGTGGTGGACAACACGTTCGCGACGCCGCTCGGGCAACAGCCGCTGACACTCGGCGCGGACGTCGTCGTGCACAGCGCCACGAAGTTCCTGGGCGGGCACAGTGACCTGCTGCTGGGGGTGGCGGTCACGGCGGACGGGGACCTCACCGAGCGCCTGCGCCGGGCGCGCACACTGATCGGCGCCACCCCCGGCGCGCTGGAGGCGTTCCTGGCGCTGCGCGGTGTGCGCACGTTGCCGGTGCGCTACACCGAGGCCTCGACCACCGCCGCGCTGCTCGCCGACCGGCTCGCCGGACACGTCGCCGTCCGGCGCGTGCGGTACCCCGGGAGCGGGGCGATGCTGGCCTTCGATCTCCCCGACGCCGACACCGCGGACCGGGTGTGCGCCCGGCTGCGGCTGATCCGGCACGCGACCAGCCTCGGCGGGGTGGAGACCACGGTGGAGCGCCGGGCCGCCCGCGGGGGCGATGCCCATGTGGCACCCGGTCTCCTGCGGCTCAGTGTGGGGCTGGAGGCCCCGGAGGATCTGTGGCGCGATCTCGAACGCGCCTTGCATTCCGTGGAATGAATTCGACTTCGTTCCGCCGTTCGGAGTAGCGTAGGACCGGGTTGTTGTCCCCCGTTCGCGTATTCCACGCCGCGTGTATGCTGCGCTTCCGCTGTGACATCACGCGTTCTCCCGGCAGGTTTCTCGCCGCTGTGGAATTAGGAGACTCATGAACGGTAGAAGAGCGTCGGCCAGGGGATCCGCCCTGCTCGCGGCCGTGTCCACGGTCGCTGTGCTCGGCTCCGTGCCCGCGTCGGCCCAGACCGAGGGCCGGATCGACACCACGGCCGGAAAGTCCGGTTACACCGCCCATCTCGGGGGCACGTCCACGGAGACGAATCTGTTCGCGCTGGACCTGGAGGGCGGCAATTCGATCCGCGCCTACTGTGTCCAGATCAGTGTGGCGGTCGATCCCGAACGTTTCCTGCACGAGAGTCCGTGGGACGAGTTCCCGGACGCGGAATCGCCGTTCCACGAGAATCGTGACCGGATCAGCTGGGTGCTGCACCACGGTTACCCGTCCGTCGGGCTGGACGCGCTGGCGGACACGCTGACCGGACAGGGCACCGAGTTGCACGACGGCCTCAGCGAGAAGGAGGCCATCACCGGCACGCAGGCCGCGGTGTGGCACTTCAGCGACGGGCACGACCTCGACCGGGACGATCCCGGCAGCGGCGACGACGCGGCCGACGCCGACGTGCTGGCCCTGTACGACCACCTCACCGGGGACGCCAACGTGGGGATCGGGGAGCAGCCGACCCCGGCGCTGGAGATCACACCGGCGACCGCGTCCGGCAGTGCGGGGGAACGGATCGGCCCGTTCACCGTCGCGACCACCGGGGAGATCACGGAGATCACCGGTGAGCTGCCGGACGGCGTGACCCTGACCGACGCGGACGGTGCCGAACTCGCCGCGGAGGATCTGGCCGACGGCAGCGAGGTCTACCTCGACGTGCCCAGGGGGACCGGGGCCGGGCAGGCCGAGTTCGCCCTGTCCGCCACCGGGCAGCTGGACACCGGTCGCCTGTTCGTCAGCGAGGACTACACCAAGGACCCGGCGCAGTCGCTGATCGTGGCGACCTCGGAGGAGACGACCCTGGACGCCTCGGCGGGTGCGGACTGGACCGCGGCGCCGACCACCCCGCCCGAGGAGAGCACCACACCCACGTCGTCCCCGGCCCCGACGACGCAGCCGTCCGCACCGGAGACCACGGAGACCACCTCGGTGACCCCGCAGGCGAACTCCGGGGATCTGGCCCAGACCGGCGTGTCGGTGCTCGTGCCGATCCTCGTCGGCCTCGCCCTCCTCACCGGCGGCGCCACCCTCGTCGTCCTCCAACGCCGCAGGCGCAGCACCTGACCCGACCCGGTCACCGTCCGTAGTGTCGTGAGGGGCACTTTCCCTGCACTCAACGCAGCGAAAGTGCCCCTCACGGTCTCTCACGCAGGGAAAGTGCCCTTCACGGCAACACCCACCCGGGTGGGGAGGTCAGGGGGTGGGGGTTTCGGCGAGGGTGAGGGTGCGGCGGGCCTGTTGGACGTGCAGGTTCTCGATCATGCTGCCGTTCACCGTGACCACGCCGCGGCCCTCGGCGGCCGCGCGCTCGAACGCCTCGATCACCGCGCGGGCGTGGGCGACCTCGTCGTCCGACGGCGTGAACACGCGGTGGCAGATCTCGATCTGTCCGGGGTGGATGAGGGTCTTGCCGTCGAACCCGAACTGCCGCGCCTGCACGCACTCCGCCTCGAACCCTTCGGCGTCGCGCACGTCGTTGTAGACGCCGTCGAGGACGCTCCTGCCCGCCGCCCTGGCCGCGAGGACGCAGCTCGACAGGGCGCCGAGCAGCGGGGCGCGACCCGGCACGGACGCGGCGCCCAGTTCCTTCGCGAGATCATTGGTGCCCAGTACCAGCGCGGTGAGCCGCTCGGCGGCCGTGGCGATCTCCGCGGCCCGCAGGACGCCCGTCGGGGTCTCGATCATCGCCCAGATCGCGGTGTCGCCGTCCGCCCCGCCGAGGTCGAGGGCGCGGTCCACGGCCCGCACGTCGTCCGCCGAGTTCACCTTGGGGACCACCACCGCGTCCGGATTCGCCCGGGCGGCGGCCCGCAGGTCCTCGTCGTGCCACCCGCTGCCCGGCGCGTTGACCCGCACCCCCACCT
>NZ_KB912567.1:9981-16015 GCF_000383775.1 Saccharomonospora halophila 8 | reverse complement strand
TGCCGCCGTGGTGGCCGCGGTGCGGCGGGTGACCGACCTCGAATTCGTCAACGGCGGTGGCACCGGGAGCGTCGAGTCCACCCGCGCGGAGAAGGCGGTCACCGAGGTCACCGCGGGATCCGGGCTGATCGGGTCCGCGCTGTTCTCCCGGTACACGCGGTTCACCCCGCGCCCCGCCGTGCTGTTCGCACTGCCGGTGGTGCGCAGGCCCCGCGCCGACGTGGTGACGCTGGGCGGCGGCGGGTACCTCGCCTCGGGTCAGCCGGGGCCGTCCCGGTTGCCGACGCCGTACCTGCCCTCGGGACTGCGGCTGCTCGGGGTGGAGGGCGCCGGGGAGGTCCAGACCCCGGTCACCGGGGAGGCCGCCCGGCGGCTGCGTCCGGGCGATCGGGTGTGGTTCCGGCACGCGAAGGCGGGGGAGCTCGCCGAGCACGTCAACGACTACCATCTGATCGAACACGGGAGGCTGGTCCGGACCGTGGCGACCTACCGGGGCGAGGGCCGGGCCTTCGGGTGAGCGGCGTCACTCCCCGAACTTGCCCGCCAGATAGCTCCTGATCAGTTCCTTGGTCTCGGCGATCACGTCCGGGTCGCCGTCCGGGTCGCGGCGGAAGGCGAGGTTCAACAGCCCGTCGGCCGCCTCGACGGCGACGGAGATCGGCAGCGTCACCTCCGCGGCCGACAGCGGTACGTGTCGGGTGACCAGGGCCGCGAGCGCGTCGGTCACCACCGTGTTGTTGGTGCGCCGGTCGTCGAGCAGGCGCAGGTCGACCACATCGCCGAAGTGGACCTGGGAGAAGCCCGGCACCTCGCGGTGCATGCGCAGGTAGATGTCCAGCAGCGAGTCCACGACGTCCCACCAGTGGCCGGGGCCGAGTGTGTCGAGCCGGTCGTTGACCGCCGTGATGAACCGTTCGAGGTTGCGCTGCGTCAACGCCTGGACGACGGCGCGCTTGTCGGGGAAGAACTGGTAGAGCGATCCCACGGCGACACCGGCACGCCGGGCGATGAGCGTGGTGGTCAGCGCCTCGTACCCGACCTCGTCGAGCAGTTCGGCGGTCGCGTTCAGCATGCGTTCCACACGCTGGGCGCTGCGTTGCTGGACGGGTTGCCGCCGCAACGGGGTGTGTTCGGTGCGGGCCGTCCCGTCGCCGGTCTCGTCCGGTTCCGGCGGGGTCGGGCCAGGGGTCACCGTCTGGTTCTCGGACACGTCGTGCTCCTTGCTGTGCAGGTCAGCGACTTTATCGTGTCCGGTCTCCGCGTCACCGACGAGTGAACGCGGGTACGGGAACCGCGAGGCTCGGAGGAGATGGAACCGCGGGCCGGTGCCGGTCGGGGGGAGGGGAGTGCAACGGCACCGGCCCGCGGAGTCGGGGCCCACCAGGGGCGGGGTGCGCGGGCGACCACGGCATCACCGGGCGGAACACTCGGCGAGTGGCCCGGCCACCCGTGCGCGGTGTGTAGTTGTGTCGGCAGGGCGGTGGTTCCGTCGTGTGAACGATCTCGGAGCCGACCGCCGCCCGCTCAACCTAACCGGCCGGTAGGGCCACCGCCAGTGGGTCTGCGGGTTTTTTGCGATTAATCGCGAAAGGATTCGCGAAGGAGCCGGCGGCCGGACTCGTCACGCTCGGGGGTACGCACGAGCCGGCCGCCGGCGATCGGGGGCCGTCCGGCGGGAGAACACCGTCGGACGGGCGTGCCGGAGGCGCCGACCGGGTCATCGGTGCCGCCCTCCGGCGAGGGCGTGTCGGGGTTCGGAGCGGGGGGTGGGCGGCAGCAGGGCATGCCTGCCCGTCGGCTGCTCCGGGGGTGGCGGGGGGACCGGGGAAGCGGGAGCAGCCGATGGAACCGGGGTTGCAGGGGACGGGGTGGGATTCCGGGACGGGGCCAGCCCGCCCGCGACGAGGTGGTCGTGGGCGACCTGCCAGACGGAGCAGGGCGCCTTGCACCGGTGCCATCTGGTCGAGCAGGTGGGGCAGTCGCCCCGCTCGTCCGGTTCGTGGGCCCGCAGCATCGCGCGCCATCCCTCGGTCAGCCGGGGCAGCTCCGCGCGTGCCACGGACACGAGCGACGGTGCGTCCGCACGGTCGGCGAGGTCGGCGAGCATGTCGAGGCGTTCCCACACCGCGTCGCGGAGCACCTGCCCGAGTATCTGGTCCACCGGAACTCACCGTCACCTTTCCGCCAGGTCGGCGGCTTCGTCGAGCGCGGCCCGGAGTCGGCCGAGCTGGCTGTGCGTCAGACGCGCCGTCTCGCCGGGAGGGCCCACGAGGACCACCTCGCCCGCATCGACGAACACCGTGACGCAGCGGTGTCTGCTGATCAGGTCGCCGCACCGCACACGCCACACCCGACCGTCCGCGTCGGGGTGCGCGTCGTCGGCGGACGGGTCCCCGGCACCGGGCGGGTCGACGCGGGACGGGCCGGCCGCGGCACGGTCGGCTGTGATCGAGTGCACGTCCCTCACGTCCTCTCGGTTCCGTCTCGGTCGTCCCCGGATGGCCGGGGGCGGGTCGTGGTTGCGTACGGTGTCCGCCCGGCCACGCATCCTGCGCTTACCCAACATTGCGGCGAATCGAACGCCGAGAGAACCCCGAGTGCATCCCGTAGCGCCGACCGGCAACCCGGACACGCCGAGCGGTCGCCGAAGGTTCGGCCCGGCCGATCAGACTCCCCGAACGCGCCTTCGCGCGGTTGAATGGACGTTGCTTACGCTGCACACCGACGCCCGAGGCCGACTGTGGAGGGGCGGAATGGACACCGACGCCGACAGGGACGACACGCACGGTCGCATCGATCCGGAGGTCTGGGAAGGCCACGAGATGCGGGACGCGCTCGCCGCTCGCGACATCAGCGAGGTCTACCGGCAGTTGCGCAGACACGGCATCTCGCAGCGGCAGATCGCCGCGATGACCGGCCAGTCCCAGTCGGAGGTGTCGGAGATCCTCAAGGGTCGGCAGGTCATGGCCTACGACGTGCTCTCGCGCATCTGCCAGGGCCTGGGGATCCGGCCGGGGTACATGGGCCTCGCCTACGACGAGGCCACGCGGAACGAGGTCGTCGGGACCACCGGCGAGCAGCAAGCTGAGGAGGACGAGTCCGTGAAGCGACGGAAGTTCCTCGCGCACGCAGCCCAGGTCACCATGGGGGCCGCGGTCTTCGGGCCCACCTCGTCCGCCTGGGCGACGAACCCCGCGAGGACACCCGCGCCGGGGCGGATCGGCGTCACCGACGTCCGACAGGTCGAGGCGGCCACCAGGGCGCTGCGGGCGCTCGACTACCAGTACGGCGGTGGGTTCTGCCGGGACGCGGTGGTGGCCCAGTTGTCCTGGGGCCAGCAGATGCTCCAGGCCGGTGGCACCGAGCAGGTGAAGTCCCGGCTGTTCGTGGCGCTGGCCGACCTGCACAGTCTCGCGGGCTGGACGTCGTTCGACATCGACCTCGTCGACTCGGCGCGCAACCACTTCGCGCAGGCGCTGGATCTGGCCAAACACGGCGAGAACAACCCGCTGGTCGCGAACATCCTCTACCGGATGGGTCGGGTCTATCTGCACCAGGAGGCACCCGACGACGCGCTGAAACTGTTCCAGCTCGGCCAGCTCGCCGCCCAGGACTCCGGTTCGGAGCTGGCGGTGGCCGTGCTCTGCGCCAACGAGGCGTGGGCCTACGCCATGATGGGCAACGAGGAGCAGGCCGTGAAACTGCTGGGCAGGACGAAGGACGAGTTCGCCCGTGCCGACCTCGCCAACGCGGAGTCGTGGGTGCGCTTCTTCGACGAGACCGACGTGCACGCCATGGTCGGGACGGTGCACACGGCCCTGGCCCAGCACGTCGACCCGAACCATTCCCGCTACGCCATCCCGGCGTTGCGCAGGGCCACCGACTCCTACGGCGAGGACATGGCGCGCAGCAAGACGTTCAGTCTCAGCATGCTGGCGACCAACCACCTGCTGGAGGGCGATATCGACCACGGTGCCAAGGTCGGGGGGAAGGCGCTGGACTGTGCCGAGGGACTCAAGTCGGCGCGCGTGGAGAAACGCATGGAACCGCTCAAGCACGAGGCTCAGCGGCGCAGCAACAACAGCGACGCGCGTGACCTCGCCGAGCGGATGAATCAGTTCTTCGCGTAGGGGCGGGCCGGTACGGGCGAGGACGCGCGGTTGGACGGCCGGTTCACCAGACAGCAGTTGCACGACGTCCTGGACACCGCGTGTGCCCGGCTCGGCCTCGACTCCCGCGGTGCCGCGCTGCTGCGGTTCACCAACAACGCGGTGTACTCGCTCGCGGCCGACCCCGTCGTGGTGCGCATCGTGGGCTCCCGGGCGCTGCGGCACCGGGCGTACAAGGTGGTCGCGGTGGCCGAGCACTTCGCCCGGCACGGCGTCCCGGCCGTCCGCCTGCTCGACGGGGTGCGCCAGCCCCTCGTGGTGGGGGAGAACGTGGTGACCGTGTGGCACCGGGTGCCCGAGACCGGCCGCAGGGCGACGTCCGGAGAGCTGGCGGGGTTGTTGCGCCGGGTCCACGCGCTGCCCGCGCCGGAGGGGGTCGGCCCGTGGGCGCCGTTGGACGACGTCCGCGCGCGGATCGCCGACGCCGAGGAGTTGACCGCCCGGGACCGGCGTTTCCTGCTGCGGCGGTGCGACGAGGTCGAACAGCGGTTGGCGGCGTTGCGGTTTTCGATGTCGCCCGGGCTTATCCACGGCGACGCGCACCCCGGCAACGTCATCGTGGGCGAGGACGGCCCGGTGCTGTGCGACTTCGACTCCTGCAGTCACGGCCCCCCGGAGTGGGACCTCACCCCGCTCGCGGTGGGGCGGCAGCGGTTCGGGGACCCGTCCTCCTGGTACCGCGAGCTCGCGGCCGGTTACGGCTTCGATGTCACGACGTGGGACGGGTTCGCCACACTGCGGGCGGCCAGGGAGCTGAAGCTCACCACGAGCGTGCTCCCGATCCTGCGCAGTCACCCCTCGGTCCGGCACGAGTTGTACCGCCGTCTGGAGGATCTGCGGGAGGGGCGGACCGACACGCGGTGGGTCCGGTACCGCTGAACGGGGCATCCCCGACACGTTCGGCGACGGTTTCCGGCCGCTCGTCGCTTCGGGGTCGGTGGCTCCGGACGACACCGCGCGGCACCCCGGCCGGTGGACTTCGGTCGCGCCGAACTCCACCGGACGGGGCCGGACGGGGCCGGACGGTGTCAGTCCTCGTGCGAACGGCCCATCCGCAACGCGACGCCGAGCCCGATCACCAGCAGTGCGGCCGCCCCGATCACCCAGACCCACACGGGCACGCCCGCGGGGTCGTCGTCGGCGGTGCCGTCGGTGGTGTCGCCCGCTGCCGGGTCCTCCGGCACGACGCTGTCCGGGACCTGCCGGACGGAGGGCGGCGGCGGATCGCCCTCCGCGGTGCCGTCGGTGCCGGGCCCGCCGGTGTCCCCGGCGGCCGGTCCCGGTTCGGTGAGGGTGAACCGGATCTCGTCGCTGACCGGGTGGCCGTCGGCCGAGAGCACCCGGAAGCCGATGACGTACTCGCCCGCGGGGCCCAGCGGGCGCAGTGGCGCGGTGGCCTCGGCACCGTCGATCGTGACGGTGCCCTCGGCCCACGCCTCGCCGTCGGGGCCGGTGACGGCCACCTCGTTGGTGCCCGCGTCCTGGACCGGCTGGTCGAAGGTGAGGGTGACCGCCTCGGGTGCGGTGGCGAGCCGGTCACCGTCGGCGGGGTCCGACGAGATGAGCACGTTGTGCGCGGCGGCGGGCGGGGCACCGACGAGCACCGTCAGTGTCGTCAGGGCTCCCACCAGCGCGACGGCGAGCACGGCCGGCACGCCGGTCCAATGCCGCGGTGGCGTGGCCCGCCGGGTGGGGAATCGTTGTGTCGACATCGACAAGAGTCGCTCCTGAAACCGTGGAATGTCGTCAAAGTCGGATCCGTCGTCGGTCAGGAGGTCGCGGGCGGCCCACGGAGGGGGTGAGCCCGGTGCCGCAGCACCGCGAGGGCCCGGGAGCCCGGGTCCGGGCCGGTCGGCACGCCGGGC
>NZ_KB912567.1:7402-9881 GCF_000383775.1 Saccharomonospora halophila 8 | reverse complement strand
GCCCCGGGTGCTGTGCGGGCAGGGCGTGGCCCCGGCGGCGGCGACCCCGGAGCACTTCGCCGGTCTCGGGCTCGATCTGATCCCCGGCAGCGGTCCGCTCGCCGCGACCGTGCCGGGTGCGTGGGACGCCTGGCTGTTGCTGCTGCGCGACCACGGCACCCGGGACCTGCGGGAGGTTCTGAAGTACGCGATCTCGTATGCGTGGAAGGGCGTTCCCGTCGTCTCCCGGATCACCGACACGATCGACGCGGTGGCGGGGCTGTTCACGCACCACTGGCCCGGGTCCGCGGAACTGTGGCTGCCCGGCGGCGAGGCGCCCACCCCCGGGTCGCTGCACCGTAACCGCGCGCTCGCCCGCACCTGGCAGCGGTTGCTCGCCGAGGCCGAGACCCGTCGGGGGCGGGAGGAACAGATCGACGCGGCTCGCCGGGCGTGGTCGCACGGCTTCGTCGCCGAGGCGATCGACGGCTTCGCCCGGCGCGCGTTCCGCGACGACTCCGGCGCCGACCACGCGGGTCTGCTCACCGCCGACGACCTCGCCGGGTGGGAGGCCACCTACGAGGACGCGGTGATCAGTGAGTTCGGGGAGTGGAGCCTGGTCAAGTGCGGGGCGTGGACCCAGGGTCCGGTGCTGGCCCAGCAGCTCCGGCTACTGGAGGGGTTCCGCGACGAGCTGACCTTCCGCGACGGTGTCCCGGACGCGGCCACGGTGCACCTGGCCACCGAGTGCGCGAAGCTCGCCTTCGCCGACCGGGAGGCGTACTACGGCGACACCGCGGTCGACCTGGCCGGGCTGTTGTCCCCCGAGTACGCCGCGCGGCGCCGTGCGCTGGTCGGGCAGGAGGCCGACGACCGGCTGCGGCCGGGTGGTCCGGACCCGCGGCTGCCGGAGATGCTGTCCCGTACCCGGGGTGCGACCGCCGGTGGCGGGGCGGTCGGCGAGCCCACCGTGGACCCGGCCGGGGGAACCCGGGGCGACACGGTGCACCTCGACGTCGTGGACGCCGAGGGCAACATGATCTCCGCGACCCCGTCCGGCGGCTGGTTGCAGTCCTCGCCCACCATCCCGGAGCTCGGGTTCTGCCTCGACTCCCGGGCGCAGATGTTCTGGCTGGAACAGGGGCTGCCGAACTCGCTGGCCCCGCGCAAGCGCCCCCGGATCACCCTGTCACCGTCGATGGCCCTGCATCACGGGGAACCGGCGCTCGCCTTCGGCACCCCCGGCGGTGACCAGCAGGACCAGTGGCAGTTGTGCTTCTGGCTCGCCCACGTGGTCGGCGGGTACAACCTGCAGGAGTCGATCGACGCGCCCGCCTGGCACACCACGGCGTTCCCCAGTTCCTTCCACCCGCGGGCGTGGCACCCCCGGGAACTGGTCGTGGAGTCCCGGCTGGGCGCGGAGACGCTCGCCGAGCTCGCCGAACGCGGGCACGACGTCGTCGACGCGGGGCCGTGGTCGCTCGGCCGGCTCTCGGCGGTCTCCCGGGACCGCGCCACCGGCCTGCTCCGCGCGGCGGCGAATCCGCGCGGAATGCAGGGCTACGCCGTCGGCCGCTGACCCCGCTGCCGGGCTCTCAGAAGTCGGTCGTCGACGGCGGGGCGTGGGCGACCTGTTCGTCGCGGATCTCCACGAACATCTCCCGCACCCGGTCCGGATCATCACCGAACACGTCGAGCACGATCACGCGGTCGTAGAGCGCGTAGGCGGTGCGGTAGAAACTGTTGCCGTCGTCGGGAGAGGCGTAGGCCGGCACACCCTGCAGGGACAACTCGCGTGCGGGCGGGATGCTGCCGTTGACCTGGGTCTTGCCGTACTCCTCGACCATGGACACCGCTTCGGCCTGGTCGCCCACCTCGATGGCGTACAGGCCGATCGTGACCTCCTCGTCCACGATCGTGGTCCGGAGCAGGCCCTTGCCCATGTCGGTGTCCAGCAGCGCCTCGGCGAACGACCCCGGGAGCACCTTGCTGTCCACCACCGTCTCCCGGTCGAACTCGCCGCCGCCGTCGCGGGTCTCCCCCGGCAGGTCGATGAGGGCCGAGGGGTTGTCGGTCGGTGTCTGCTTCGCGGGTGGTGGGCTCGGCAGCGGCGAGCTCGTCGGTGAGGGTGGGGCGCTGGAGATCCGGCTCATCCTCCCGGGCTCCTGGGCGCGGCCCCCCTTATCCGGGTCGTCCCCGGAGACCAGCAGCCACACCAGGAGGCCGACCCCGGCCAGCAGCACCACCGCGAGCGCGGACAGGGCGATCCGCCTGCCCGTGCCCGGCGGTCCGGGCTCGTCGAACGCCCCGGGGCCCTGGGTGGGTGCCCACCCGGAACTGGTCCGTGGTGTCAGCGGCGGGAAGGACTCGCCGCCCCACGGCGGGGCCGGATCCTCCTGAGCGGCGTTCCACGGTCGCTGCTGCGGGCCGGCGAACCCGGCGGGTGGGGAGGCGGGGTGCTGGGCCGGCTGCCCCGGGGTGACCGGCTGTCCCGCCGGTG
>NZ_KB912567.1:4990-7302 GCF_000383775.1 Saccharomonospora halophila 8 | reverse complement strand
AGGGAACCGATCCGGGCGGCGGGGCCGCGACGGGCGTGGGCGGGAACGGGGCGGCACCGGGGTCCGCGATCCGCAGCAGCCGGGTCTCGGACACATCCGCCGGGCTCGGCGCCGTGGTCCGCCGGTCGGTGTTCACCAGCGCCTTCGCCCGGGACCCGGATTCCGGTGTCGGCCCGGGTTCCGGCGTCCGCCCGTTTTCCGGTGTCGGTTCGGGTTTCCGTGTCGGTTCGGGTTCCGGTGTCGGCCGGGGGGCCGGTGTGCCCGACGCCTCGGCGAGGACGTCCTCGCTCCGCCGCCGGTGCTCACCCCGGCTGATCATGCCTTCCGCGAGTTCGCGGTCGAGCTCGCGCAGGTCGTCCTGCCACGTCATCGCGCAACTCCCCGGCCCGGTGCGGCGCCACCGGCTGTCGCGCCACCCTTCCGTGGGTCATTGTGCCGGTAGACTCGACGCCATGTGGATGTTCGGACGGGACAGGACGAGGCTCGTCTCCGCCGAGGAGGCGTTGCCCGGTCGCGCGGAGCCGCTCGCGACGCCGGAGACGCACGCGGTGTACCCGGACCGGCGGATCAAGCCGCCGTTTCCGGAGGGGATGCGCACGGCCGTGTTCGGGCTCGGCTGTTTCTGGGGCGCCGAGCGGGTGTTCTGGCGGACGCCGGGCGTGTACTCCACCGCGGTCGGCTACGCGGGCGGGCACACCCCGAACCCGACGTACGAGGAGGTGTGCTCCGGCCTGACCGGGCACACCGAGGCCGTGCTCGTCGTGTACGACCCGGACCGGGTGTCCTACGAGACGCTGCTCAAGGTGTTCTGGGAGAACCACGATCCGACCCAGGGGCTGCGCCAGGGCAACGACGTGGGGTCCCAGTACCGCTCGGCGGTCTACACCGCCGACGCCGACCAGGAGGCCGTCGCCGGGGCGTCCCGGGAGGCGTTCCAGAAGGCGCTGCATGGTGCGGGGCACGGCGAGATCACGACCGAGATCGCACCCGCGGGTCCGTTCTACTACGCGGAGGACTACCACCAGCAGTACCTCCACAAGGTGCCGAACGGTTACTGCGGCCTCGGTGACACGGGCGTGTCCTGCCCGGTGGGGGTCGGCGTCCCGGGGGACTGACGTCGCCGCGCGACGACCGCACCGGCCACGGGGTGCGCCCCTGTGGCCGGTGCCGTGCGGGCGCGAAGACGGGGGAGATCAAGAAAAAGGCCCCGGAAACCGGGGCCTGGATCTGTCTGTGCCTGCCGCATGTCAGGCGTGACCGAGAGCGGACGACGGGATTCGAACCCGCGACCCTCACCTTGGCAAGGTGATGCGCTACCAGCTGCGCTACGTCCGCACATCCGGAACTCCATCCGGTGTGGGTCCTAGTGTATACCCCGGTCCGTCGCCACTCGATCGGGGGCCCTTCGATTACGGACGGAACACGACGGGTGACGACGCCGAAGCGCACTCCGTATGGTGTTCAAAGTTCAACGGAAGGCTCATCCAGCGGAAGACTCCGTGCGGCCCGGGAGGGGGTGCCTGTCGTGACGGACAGGGCGACGGCCGACTCCGTGAGCGCGGGGCTGATCGACCGCCTCCGTGCCGGTGACGATACCGCCCTGGGGGAGTTGTTCGAGGCGCACGAGCCCGCGGTCCGGCGGCTCGCCCGCGGCCTGGGCACGGACACGGCCGAGGCCGACGACATCACCGCGGAGACCTTCTTCCGGGTGTTGCAGGCGGTCCGGCGGGGCAGCGGACCCCGGGACAACGTGCGCGCCTACCTGATGACGGTGGCGCGCCGGGTCGCCTGGGAATGGCAGGGATCCCGCCGGGATGTGCCGGTGACCGACGAGGAGCTCACCTCGCGGGCCGGGGGCCAGGCCGACCCCCAGGCCGGCACGGCCGAGGCCGCCCTGATCACCAGGGCGTTCTCCACGCTCCCCGAACGGTGGCGGACCGTGCTGTGGCAGACCGAGGTCGAGGGCGCCGCGCCCGCGACGCTCGCCCGGCACTTCGGGCTCAGCGCGAACGCGACGGCCGCCCTGGCCCGGCGTGCCCGGATCGGCCTGCGGGCCGCGTATCTCCAGGCGCACCTCACCACCGACCGGGAGGCGAACGGGTGTCGTTCGGTCCGGGAGAAGCTCGGTGGGTACACCGCGGGCAGCGTCACCGGCGCGGAGTCCCGCAAGGTCGAGCAGCATCTCGCCCGGTGCGTCCCCTGCCGCGCGACCCACGACGAGCTGCGGCAGGTGTGCTCGGCCCTGCGCGCGCACGCGGGTGTCCTCGTGCCGCTGGTCCCGCTCTTCGCGTTCCCGGCCGGCGCCGTCCTCG
>NZ_KB912567.1:2684-4890 GCF_000383775.1 Saccharomonospora halophila 8 | reverse complement strand
GGCCGGGGCCGCCGGATCGGACGGGGCCGCCGGATCGGACGGGGCCGCCCGGCCCCGCAGGCAGCGGGTCGTGCTCGCCAGGCCGAAGCGGGTGTCGAGCTACTCGATGCGGGCGAAGGTGGAGCTCGCCGAGCAGACCAGCTGGGGCAGGCTGCTCATCAAGGACCTGGTCAAGGTGCAGCTGCGGTCGGGCGCGCTGTTGCTCGGCCTGGTGGTGCTGCTGCTCGGCGCGCTGCCGGCGGCCTTCCACTTCCTGCCCACCCTGGCCACGATCCGGGTAATCGGCCTGCCCGTGTCCTGGGTGCTGCTCGCCGTCGCGCCGTTCCCGCTGCTGTTCGCGGTCGGGTTGTGGTACAACCGCCTCGCGGAACGGCACGAGCGGGACTTCGTCGCCATGATCGAGAACTGAGTGCCCGTGCGGGCGACGAGGCGTAGCGGGGGGCAGTGGTGGAGCTGAACCCGTGGGCGGTCGGCGCCGTGGGCCTGGTCCTGGGGGTGACCTACTACCTCGGCAGCCGCACGTCCCGGTACGCGAGCACCACCGACGACTTCCTGCTCGCCCGGCGCACCGTGCGTTCGCGGCGCAATGCCGCCGCGGTCTCCGGCGAGTACCTGTCGGCGGCCTCCTTCCTGGGGGTCGCGGGGCTGGTGATGAAGGACGGCGCCGACGCGCTGTGGTACCCGATCGGGTTCACCGCGGGCTTCCTCACCGTGATGATCTTCGTCGCGGCCCCGCTGCGCCGCTCCGGCGCCTACACCCTGCCGGACTTCATGGAGGCCCGGCTCGGCTCGGCCGCCCTGCGCCGGGTCTCCACCTCCGTGGTCGCGGTCATCGCGCTCGTCTACCTCTTCCCACAGCTGCAGGCGGCCGGGTTCGCGGTGCGCACCGTCCTGCCGCAGGCGGAGCCGTGGATGGGCTCGCTGGTCGTCGTGGGGATCGTGACGCTGAACATCGTGGCCGGCGGGATGCGCGTGGTCACGCTCGTACAGGCGTTCCAGTACTGGGTGAAGCTGTTCGCGCTCGCCGTTCCCGCGTTCGTGCTGTGCGCGGTGTTCCTCGCCGGCGGGGGTGCGGACACGGCGGGCCCGCTGGGCGAGCCCGCACCGCCGGAGTTTACCGAGGAGACCACGGTCTCGGTGGAGTCCGACGTCGTGTTGCGGGTCGGTGAGCCGACGGTGGTGCACCTGCCCTCCGAGCGGCCCTCGGGCGCGGAGCTGTGGCTGCCCGGCACCGACTATCCGGTCGCGGCGGGGACCGAACTGTTGTTCCCTGCCGGATCGTCCGTCCCCGTGGTCGGCGACGCCGCGCTGGACAACGCCTTCTGGTTGCGCCCCACCGGGGACACCGACAGCCTGTGGTGGACGTACTCGCTGCTGGTGGCGACGTTCGCGGGCACGATGGGGCTGCCGCACGTGCTCGCCCGCTTCTACACGAACCCGGACGGGCGGTCCGCGCGCCGCACCACGTTGCAGGTGCTGCTCCTGCTCGGGTTGTTCTACCTGTTCCCGGTGCTGCTGGGGGCGTTGTCCCGGTTGTACGTGCCGCAGCTGCTGCTCACCGGGAACACCGACGCGGCCGTACTGGAACTGCCGGGGGCGATGCTGCCCGGCGTTGCCGGCGCGATCACGGTCGCGGTGCTCGCCGCGGGGGCGTTCGCCGCGTTCCTGTCCACCTCGTCCGGGCTGCTGGTCAGCGTGGCCTCGGTGATCTCCACGGACCTGCTCTGGGCGCGGGTGCGGGATTTCCGCCTGGCCGCGGTCGTCGTGGCGGGAACGGCCGCCGCCGGGGCGGTGCTGCTGCCGATCGAGGACCTCTCGCTCAGCGTGGGCCTGTCCTTCGCTCTCGCCGCGTCCACGTTCTGCCCGCTGCTCGTGCTGGGGATCTGGTGGCGCGGACTCACCTGGATCGGCGCGACCGCGGGCCTGGTCGTCGGCGGTTCGCTGGTGCTGTTGGCGATCGTGCTCAACATCCTCAGCCGGTTCGGCGGCGGCTGGGCGCCGTGGTTCGTCACCCAGCCCGCGTTGTTCACGGTCCCCGCGGCCTTCGCCACCACCATCGTGATCAGCCTGCTGACCAGGAAGCGCGTTCCCGACGACGTGGACACCGTGATGCTGCGGCTGCACGCGCCGGACCGGCTGGGCTTCACCCGCGACCGGCGGGCGGCGGACTCCGGCCGCGCGGACGAACCTGCCCGGCTCGCCGGCG
>NZ_KB912567.1:0-2584 GCF_000383775.1 Saccharomonospora halophila 8 | reverse complement strand
GAGGCCGCCGCGCGGAAGCTCGCGGCCGGCGCGGTCGAGGCCCGGCTCGCGGCGTGTGCCCAGGTGCTCGGGCCGATCACCAGCGTGTACCGGTGGGAGGGCGCGACCCACACCGACCCGGAGTGGCGCGTGGAGATCAAGACCGCGGCCGACCGGGTCGACGCGCTGACCGAGCACCTGAAGGCGCACCACTCCTACGACGAACCGGAGGTCGTCGCGACCCCGGTGAGCGGGGGCAGCGCCGGGTACCTGTCCTGGGTCGTGGCCGAGACCCGGTCCTGACCGCCCGCCCCGGCGGTTCACCCGCAGGGGTACGACCCGCACTCTCCGGCACCGGTGTGGGTCGAGTAGCGTCGGGTCAACGGAGACATCTGGAGGGCGAGACCGTGGGTAAGGCCGCACGCAGGAAGGGCGCTCCCGCGAAGGGCGGGAAGCCGAAGAAGGTCCGCGACGTCTTCGTGGCGCGCCCGTTCGAGGGGCTGGCCGCGGAACCGGAACTGATCGCGCAGCGGGAGTTCGTGCCGTCCGCCACCGCGCCGTTGACCCTGGCCGACGGCGTGGACCCGGCCGGGCGTGCGGTCACCCTCGGCACCGTGCTGCCGTTGGCCGCCGCCGCGATGGTGCGCTCGGACGACGGGCACATCTTCCTGGGGATGCAGGTCCAGACCCGCTCCTCGGACATCAGCCGGGACCTCGGCCGGGCGCTGCGCTGGGCGCTGGACGCCGAACCGGGCGAGGTGCTCTCGGTGCCCGACACCGTGAGCGAGCCGCGGCCCGGCGAGCGGCTCCAGGACCTGCTGGCCGGGGACGCGGAGCTGGAGGTCACGCTGCACGAGGACTTCTCCTGGTGGCTGCCGGAGGGCGACACCCCGTCCGGTGAGGTCGCGATGTCGTTGGAGCGGGCGAACGCCGCGATCATGCCGACCGAGCGGCTCGGCCCGGCTGCGTACTGGGTCCTCGCGGGCGAGAAGGCGCACCTGCGCTGGGTGTGGCCCGCCGAGGAGAACCGGCTGCTGCAGGCGCTGGCCCGGCTGTCCGCCGCGGGGGAGTTGACGCTGGGCGAGGGCACGCGGTACGCGGGCTCGTTCCGGGCGCACGGGCTCCTGGTGCCGGTGTGGGATCTCGACCCGGAGGCGCACGCCCGCGAATGGGACGAGTCGGCCAAGCACCTCGGTGCCCGGCTGGAGGAGGCGCTGGCCTCGCTGGACGACCGTCCGCTCGACGCGAGCGAGCGCCGGGCGCGCGACGGCCTGATCGGGCGTCAGCTCACGCTCCGGTGATCCTGCACCTCTGCCCCGCCGACGTCTGGAACGCCGTCCCTCCGGGCGAGCCGTATCGGGCCGCGTCGCTGGCCGACGTCGGCTTCGTCCACTGCTCCGACCCGGGGACGGTCCACTTCCCGGCCGACCGGCTCTACGCCGGGCGCACCGACCTGGTGCTGCTGCGCCTCGATCCGGCGCGGCTGGACGTCCCGGTGCGGTGGGAGCCCGCCGACCCGCCGGAACCAGGTGCGCCGTGGTTCCCCCACGTCTACGGTCCGATCCCGCCGGAGGCGGTGGTGTCGGTCCATCCGTTCCCGCCCGGCCCGGACGGGTTCTTCCGGCTCCCCGCGGAGCTGGCCGACCCCGGTGGCGGGACGCACCGGTAACACCCGGGCAACCTCACGGCGTCCGCGTGCGTGGACGGGGTCGAGTCGGACAACGCGATCGCGTGAGGGAGACGTTACGGTGACTACGCTCGTGTCCGCGGCCCCGGGCCTCGGGTTCGGGACGCGGACTGTCGTCCACAGGAGGGAAGCGGTCGTGTCTGGCGACCTCACGGACTTCGAGGAGTTCGTGGAGGCCTCGCTACCGGGGCTGTTGCGCTACGGGCACGCCCTGACCGGCAACCCGCACGACGCCGCCGACCTCGTGCAGTCGGTGCTGGAGAAGATCGGCGCGCGGTGGTCGAGTGTGGTGCGCAAGACCGGTGACCCGCTCGCCTACATCCGCCGCTCGATGGCCAACGCCCACATCTCCCGGTGGCGCAGGCACCGCCGGGAGAACCTGGTCGCCGAGATCCCGGAATCCGACACCGTCTCCCCCACCGACCCGTTCGAGTACGAACCGCTGTGGACGGCGTTGCGGGAGTTGCCGCCGAAACAGCGTGCGGTGATCGTGCTCCGGTACTACGAGGGGCTGAGCGAGGCGGAGATCGCCGACTCGCTCGGCATCAGCCCGGGCACGGTGAAGAGCCAGGCCAGCAAGGCACTCGGTTCCCTGCGGGGCAAGCTGCACCGGGACACCGGGAGCGAGGGGAGGTGGGCACGGTGAGTGCCGACGGAACCGACGCCGCCGGGGACGACCGTCCCGACCGGCTCGACGGACTCGACGGGGCCGACGGAGCCGACGGACTCGACGGAGCCGGCGGGGCCGAGGAAGCCGACGAGCTCGACGCCGAACTGCGCGCGTTGTTCCACGACGACGAGCGCTTCGCGGTCCGGCCGCGGCCGCACGCGCCACGGCACATCGTCACCGGGGTACGGCGGCGACGCAGGCGCCGTACGGTGCTCGCGGGTGCGGGGACCACGCTCGCGGTGGTGGCC
>NZ_KB912566.1:148176-151420 GCF_000383775.1 Saccharomonospora halophila 8 | reverse complement strand
GTCGGTGGCGGGGGCGCGGGGCCCACCGTGGAGGACGTCCCGTGCGATCCCGCCGCCACGCCCACGGTGCGCGGGGTGGCCAACCGGGCAGCGCTGGTGGCCAACCGGAGGCCCCAGCTCGACGCGCTGGAGAATCCGGAGGGGCCGGTGCTCACCGTGGGTGCGAGCTGCGCGGCCGACCTCGTGCCCGCGGGGGTGGCCCGGTACCGGTACGGGGAACGGCTGGGATTGCTGTGGCTGGACACGCACCCGGACTGCAACACCGCGGACAGTTCCCCGTCGGGCGCGTTCAACGGCATGGTGCTGCGCTCGCTGCTCGGTGAGGGCGACCCGGACTTCGCCGCCGCACCACCGGTGGCACCGGGGCGGGCGATTCTCGCGGGTGCGGGCGTGTTCGACGAGGAGGAGCGCCGGGTCGCCGACCGCGGCCTCGTGCGACCTGTGCCCGCGCGGCCCGACGACGTCGTCGGTGCGCTGTCCGATGCCGGTGTGGACCGGGTGTACGTGCACCTCGACCTGGACGTGCTCGACCGCGATGCGTTCGGGGCGACCGTCGGGCAGGGCGCGCCGGGGACCGGCGTGTCGGTGGCGGGACTGGTGGCCGTGCTCGACGCGCTGGCCGGTCTCCCGGTCGTGGGGGCCGCGATCACCGAGTGTACGGCGGTCGACCGCGACGAGGTGCTCCCGCTGGTCCCGGTGGTCCAGGCGCTGGGCCGCCGACTGGACGGATGAGTGCGGCCGGCTTGTCACGGCGGCACAACGGTTCGTCCGGTTCCTGTCATATCCACCGAAAACGCCGTGTGTACCGCGCCCGCGGTGATACTCTCGGTGACACCGCGGTTCGAGCTCGTGGTCGGTGTCATCCCTCGGTGTCGTGGGAAGGGGGCATGTCGGCGTGCCGGAAGGGACAGCGGAACAGGTCTCCGACACGATCGTCTCCGGGCGGCTCGCCGAGATCATGCGGCCGGAGCTGGAGAGTGTCGCCGACGAGATCGTCGCGGAGATCCGGTCGTCCATCCCGGAGTACCGGCGCCCGCTCGACGGCCCCTACGGCAAGTCGATCACCGCGGGGGTGCGGCACGCGGTGTCGCTGTTCGTGTCCCAGATCGCCGACCCCGGCGCGTCCAAGCAGCACGCGCACGAAGTGCACCGCAGGCTGGGGCAGTACGAGATGCGTGAGGGCCGCAGTCTCGACACGTTGCAGGCCGCCTACCGGGTGGGCGCCCGTGTGGCCTGGCGGCGGATCATGGAGGTCGGCCGCCGTCGCGGGTTCACCTCGGGGGTGATGTCGCAGCTGGCCGACGCGATGCTCGGCTTCATGGACGAGCTGGCCTCGGTGGCCCTGGACGGATTCCTGGAGGCGAAGGCGAGTTCGGCCGACGCGCTGGACACCTGGCGGCGCCGGCTGCTGCAGCTGGTGCTCGAACGTCCGGCCGCGCCGCCGGAGGCGATCGACGAGCTGGCCCAGCTCGTCGGCTGGACCCGGCCGAAGACCGCCACCCCCGTCGCCGTGCGCCCCCTGCGGCCGCTGCCCTCGGGGCACCGGCCCCCGTTGGACGACGACGTGCTGGCGGAGCTGAGCGGGGCGGAGCCGCGGGTGCTGGTACCGGGAACGATGTCGCAGGCCCGGGTGGCGGCGTTGGAGCGCGCACTGCCCCGGTGTCGGCTGGCGGTGGGACCGTGCGTCCCGCTGGAGGCCGTCCCGGACTCCCTGCGGTGGGCGCGTAAGGCGCTGTCCCTGGTGGACGACGGCGTGCTGCCGCCCCGCCGGGTCGTTCCCGTGCACGACTGCCTGCCCGTGCTACTGCTGCACTCGGACGACGCCCTGGTGGCGCAGCTGCGCCGCCGGTTGCTCGCCACGCTCGACGGGCTGACCCCGCGGCAGCGGGAACGGATGCTCGACACGCTCCGGGCGTGGCTCGACGCCCAGGGCAACGTCCTCGACATGGCCGAGCGCCTCACCGTGCACCCGCAGACGGTGCGCTACCGCATGCGGCAACTGGAGAACACCTTCGGCGACCGCCTCCGCGACCCCGACGCCCGCTTCGAACTCGAACTGGCCCTGCGCACCCTCTCCCCCCACGACAAACCCACCCTCCCCAAACCCCGCACCCGCTCATAACCCGTGCGGGGGTTTGCCGTGAAGGGCACCTTCCCTGCGTTGAAACACCCGGGGTGAGCGGGGTGGGTCAGTGGACCTCCAGGTCGGTGATCAGCCAGGTGCGGTCGGGTTTGTGCGCGGTGACGGTGAGTTGGAGGGGGGTGGTGGTCGGGTCGCCGTCGGCGCGGCGGGAGGTCTGGTCCGCGAAGACGAGGACGCGCGCGGTGTCGCCGGTCAGGGACACCACGGCGGAGTCGGTGACGTTGGTGGCCACGCTCAGCCGTTGCCCGGCCGCGCGGTCGTGCAGGACGGTGACCAGCTCGCCGTACTCCCGCCCGGCCCGGCCCGTCAGCAACTCCTCCGCCGCCCGTTCGGTGGCGCCCAGGTCATCGGAGGAGTACGACAGCACCCGGTTCACCGCGCGGGTGACCGCGGAGCGCACCTCGGCGGTGGCGTCGACGTCCACGAACGCGCGGTCCCGGGCCGACTCCGAGCCGCGCAGGGCCTCACCGCGCACGACGAAGTGGGCACCGAGCCCGGCCAGCGCCACGGCGAGCACGGCCAGCAGCAACGGGAACCGTTTCACTTTCAACCTCCCGGACCCGGCCGTTGAAGCCCGGACACCTTCCACCCGTCGGCGGTCTCGGCCAGCGAGACGACGAAACGTTGGCGGGTGGTCGTCGGCGGTTCGCCCTGCCGGGAGCGGGTGATCTCCACGGCCGCCAGCAGTGTCGCCGTGCCGGTCTCCGGGGTGAACGCGGACAGCCCCGCCTCGACGACCTCGGCGTGGGCGACGGTGGCCGCCCGCCGGACGGCATCCCGGGTCCCGGCGCCGGTGTCCGCGAGCTCGGTGTGCAGCGGTCCCGTCGTCACCGCCAGCCACCGGTCGATCCCCGCATCCACGTCGTGATGGTCGAGGGTGGTCAGCACCGCGACGTGCTCGCGCGCGGTGCGCAGCACCTCGTCGCGGGTGGCCGCCTTCCCGATCTCCGCGTCGGTGGCCGCCCAGGACCACCACAGCAGCGACCACACGGCGAACACCCCCGCGACGAGCACCGCGACCCCCGCGGCGGCGGTGGCGGTTCCCGCGGGCGGTGACGTCAGTCGTCGAGCCATGGCAGCCCCCGCGGCGTCGTCGGGGTG
>NZ_KB912566.1:134517-148076 GCF_000383775.1 Saccharomonospora halophila 8 | reverse complement strand
CGACGCCGAGCGCGGCGAGCACGGCGACGACCGTGGTTCGGGTCCGCGGCGGTGCCGCACCCCGGTGCCCCCGGGCGTGCCCGGGGCCGGTGTCCGGATTCCTCGCGGCCATCAGTTACCGCCTCCCGTGATGACCGGCAACGGCAGGTCGTCGGTGTATTCGAGCAGGTTCACGCGGCCCTGGAGGGTGCCGCTGTCCGGGTCGTAGGCGTGGTAGGCGTTCTGCACCGCCGTGGGCATGGTGTCCAGTGCCTCGGCCACCGACGCCCGGCGATCCACCAGCAGCTGGGTCGTCCGCGCCAGTTTGTTCACGTTGTCGGTCAACGCGGCGCGGTGGTCGGCGACGAAGTCCTGGACATCGGCCAGCGCGGTACCGAGGGTGTCCAGGGCGGCACCCAGTTCGTCCCGGTCGGCCGAGAGCGTGCGCCACACCTCGGACAGCTGCTCGGTGGCCTCGCGCACCCGGTCGTCGTTGCCCGCGAGCATGGCCGTGAAGTCGCGCAGCTGCTCCACCGTGCCGAACAGGTCCTCGTCCGAGTCGGCGAGGGTGCGGGCCATGTCGGCGAAGTCGCGCACGCTGTCCGCGAAGGCCCGGCCGTTGCCCTCCAGCGCGTCGGCACCGGAGTCGAGCAGGTCCGACAACGCCCCCTCGGAGTTGGCGCCCTCCGGGCCGAGGGCGGTGACGAGGTCGTTCATGCTGCCGTAGAGCTCGTCCAGCTCCACCGGCACGGCCGTGCGGTCCCGTGGGATCACGGACCCGTCCGCCAGCCGGGGCCCGTCACCGGCGAGGTCGGTGAGTTGGACGTAGCGATCGGCGACCACGCTCGGGGAGATCACCGCCGCCCCGGTCCCCGCCGCGACCGGGGCGTCGTTCGCGACGCGGAGCACCGCGCGTACCCGCTCGCCGGACGGGGTGACCGACTCGACCTCGCCCACCGGCACACCGAGCACCCGCACGTCCGACCCCGGATACACGCCCACGGCGCGGTCGAAGTGGACGGTGACCCGTTTGTCGCCGTCTCCCGTGAAGATCCACCACAACACGCCCGCGAGGGCGACACCGAGGACGAGGGCCAGGCAGGCCGCCCGGGCGAGGCGGCGTCCGAGACGAGTTCTGATCATTGGTCACCCCCGGGCGCGGGCGCACGGCACGGATTCCGGTTCTGTTCGACGAGCCCGCACAGGTAGGTGTCCAGCCACCGGCCGTTGCCCAGAGTGTTGTTCACGACCCGGAAGTAGGGGCCCGCGAGTTCCAGGGTGCGGTCGAGTTCGTCGGTGTGGGCCTGCAGGATGTCGGTGACGGTGCCCAGCTGCTCCAGCGCGGGGGCGAGCTGTTCGCGGTTGTCGGCGACCAGCCCGGAGATCTGCTCGGCGAGCCGCCGCGTCCCGGTGAGCAGGTCGCTGATCGCCCCGCGCCGGGTGTTCAGCTCGGTGAGCAGCAGGTTGCCGTCGTCGATGAGCCGGTCGAACTCGTCGCTGGTGTCGGCCAGCGTGCCCGCGATGGTGCGGGCGCCGTCGAGCAGATCGGCCAGCTGGTCGTCGCGGGAGGCGATCGTCGTCGACAGGGCGCTCAGGCCGTCGAGTGCGGACCGCACGTGGTTCTCGGTGCCGTCCAGGTTCCGCGAGAGGGTGCGGAAGCTCTCCGCGAGCCGGTCGGTGTCGATCGCCCCGGCGGTGTCGGCCAGGCGTTCGAAGGCCTCGGTCACGTCGTACGGCGTCGTGGTCCGTTCCAGCGGGATCGGCGTCGCCGGGTCCAGGACGGTGTCCCCGACCGGGTGCAACGCCAGGAACTTCTGGCCCATCAGGGTCTTGATCTTGATTTCGGCGGAGGTGCGGTCACCCACCCAGGCGTCCGACACGGAGAACGACACCAGCACCCGGTCGGTGGTCAGGTCCACGTCGGTGACCTCACCGACCTTGATCCCGGCCACCCGGACCTCGTTGTCCGGCCGCAGTCCGGCCGCCTCGGCGAACTCCGCCCGGTACGTGGCGCCGGTGCCCACGATCGGCAGATCCTCGGAGTGGAACGTGGCCGTCACCACCGCGGCGAGCACCACGGTGCCCACCACGCCCAGCGTGAACGGATTGCGTTCGGCGAACGACGTCATCGGGTGCACCTCGCGGGAACCGGGTCCGGGCGCGTGCCGGTCGGCGGATCGGTGAGCAACAGGCCCTCACACAGGTAGAAGTTCAACCAGCTGCCGTAGGAGGCCACGCGGCCCAGTTCGGTGAGCTTGCGTGGGGTCATGGTCAGGAACCGTTCGAGCTCACCGGATCCCGCGGCGAGGTGGCCCGAGACCTCCCGCAGGCCGGCGATGCTGTCCTTGAGCGGGGCGCGGGCGTCGGTGAACAGGCCCGCGGTGGCGGTGGTCAGGGCGGACAGGCCCTCGATCGACTCGCCGATCACGGCGCGGTCCTCGGCGAGTCCGCTGACGAGCTGCCGGACCGTGGTGACCAGATTGGACAGTGCGTCACCCTCGTTGTTGATGGTGTCCAGCACCGAGTTCAGATTGGTGATGACCTCACCGATCACCCGGTCCCGGTCGGCGATCGTCCGGGTCAGCGACCCGGTGTGTTCGAGCAGGCTCTCCACCGTGCCGCTCTCCCCCTGCAGCACCTGGATGATCTCGCCGGAGAGTCGGTTCACGTCCTCGGGTGCCAGCGCCTCGAACAGTGGGCGGAACCCGTTGAACAGCTCCGTCATGTCCAGTGCGGGGGTGGTGCGCTCGATCGGGATCTCCGCCCCCGGCGGCAGGGTCTCCGTACTGGGCTCCTCCCCGCGTTCCAGGGCGAGGTAACGCTGCCCGATCATGTTGCGGTAGCGCAGTGTGGCGGTGACGTCGGCGGGCAGGTCCCGGTACTTCCGTACCGAGAAGTGCACGAGTGCGAGGTGCCGGTCCACGATCTCCAGCTCCTCGACCTGGCCGACCCGGACCCCGGCGATGCGCACGTCGTCGCCCTCGGCCACCGACGTGGCGTCGGTGAACCGGGCGCTGTAGTGCGCCCGGTCACTGACCGCGGTGTTGGTGATCGACAGCGCCAGCACCGCGGTCGCCACCGTGGTGACCAGGATGAACACCAGTGCCTTGGTCAGTGGGGCGGCGATCTTCCTCATCGTCGGCACTCCCTTCGTGCGTGTGCGCGACGCCGGACGGACGGGCTCATTCGAGCGTCACCTCCGTGCCCCGGTAGACCGGACCGACCAGGGCGCTGCTCCACTGCGGCACGTCCCCGTCCGACACGCTCAGGTCGGCGGCGAGCAGGGTGGACAGCAGCTCCCGTTCCTGGGGGGAGTTCGGCAGACCCAGGCCGTCGGTGTCGGCGGACAGCAACGGATGGGTGAAGTCCGGCTCCGGTGGCGGGACACTGCCCGCCTCGGTGGGGGCCAGCCCGCTCGGGTAGCAGCGCGGACCGTCCGTGGCGCTGTGCGACGGGTCGTCGCGTCCCGGCACGTACGCACCCCGGGCCCGGGTGACGATCGTGCTCTCCAGGTGGATCCCCGGCCGGTCGGTTCCCGCGCCGAGCACCGTGTCCATCGCGGGCTTGAGCGCGTCGAGCGCCTTGAGTGTGCAGGCGAACGACGGCGAGTACTCCGCGGCGACCTCCAGCGGGGCCCTGGCGGTGGTCGTCAGGCCGATGAGGTTGTCCCGGTTCTCCCGCAGGAACGTCCGCACGTCGGTGGCGGTCGTGGTCACCCGGTCGTAGAGCCCGCGCAGGTCGTCGGCGCGGTCGACGACGGTGTCCATCGTGGTGGCCGTGTCCGTCAGCGCGTCCAGCACGTCCGGGGCGATGTCGCCGTAGACCTCGCTGACCTCGGCCAGGTCGCGGATGTTCTCGTGCAGCCGGGGCAGGTTCGGGTTGAACTCCTCCAGATAGTCGGCCGCCACGGTGAGGGTGTCGCCGATCTGTTCCCCCCGGCCCTGAAGCGCCGTCGCCGCGGCGCTGAGGGTGCTCGCCAGTTTCTGCGGCTGTACCGCCCGCAGCACCGGCAGCAGATCGTCGAAGACCCGCTCCAGCTCGATCGCGTTCGCCGAGCGGTCCTGCGCGATGACGTCGCCCTCGGACAACGGCGTCCCGGTGGAGTCCTCGGGGATGGACAGCTGTACGTAGCGCTCGCCGAACAGCGTCTTCGGCACGAGCAGGGCGGTGACGTCGGTGGGCAACCGGGGGATGCTGTCCGGGTCGAGTGCGAGATCGATCTCGGCGCCGTCGTCGGTTGCCTCGATGCCGCGCACCTCACCGACCAGCACACCGCGCGCCTTGACGTCGGAGTCGCGGCGCAACTGGTTGCCGACGTGGTCGGTGCGCAGGGTCACCGCCACGTCCTCGGCGAAGTCGGAGTTGTACACCTTCACCGACAGTGTCACCAGCAGGGCGAGCACGAGCAGGAACACCACGCCCGCCAGGCGCACCCCGAGCTTGCGTATCCATCGTTGTCTCATCCGGCCACCCGCACCGTCGTCGTGGCGCCCCAGATCCCGAGGCTGGCGAAGAAGTCGAGCAGCGCGACGGCGACGATGGCGGTACGCACCGCGCGCCCCACCGCGACCCCGACGCCCGCCGGGCCTCCGCTCGCGCGGAAGCCGTAGTAGCAGTGGGTGAGCACCACCACCACACTGAAGATCAGCACCTTGCCGAACGACCAGAGCACGTCCTCCGGGGGGAGGAACAGCTCGAAGTAGTGGTCGTAGGTGCCCTCCGACTGGCCGTAGAACCACACCGTGATCTGTCGGGAGGCCAGGTAGGAGGTCAGCAGGCCCACCGCGTAGAGCGGGATCACCGCGCAGAAGCCGGCGATGATCCGCGTGGTGACGAGGTAGGGCACGCTCGGGATGCCCATCGTCTCCAGCGCGTCGATCTCCTCGGAGATCCGCATCGCGCCGAGCTGCGCGGTGAACCCGCAGCCGACGGTGGCCGACAGCGCCAGGCCCGCCACCAGCGGCGCGATCTCGCGGGTGTTGAAGTAGGCGGAGATGAACCCGGCGAAGGCCGCGGTGCCCACCTGGTTCATCGCGGTGTAGCCCTGCAGGCCGACCACGATGCCGGTGAACAGCGTCATGCCGACCATGACGCCCACGGTGCCGCCGATCACGGCCAGCGCGCCGCTGCCGAAGCTGACCTCGGCCAGCAGCCGGACGATCTCGCGGGTGTAGCGGCGCAGCGCGCGCGGGATCCACAGCAGGGCCCGCAGGCTGAACAGGATCGCGTCGCCGAGGGTGTCGAGGAACGACAGTCGCCGGTCGACGACCTCGGCGGCACGCTGTCCCGGGCTTCTCGGGGCCGTGGTGACCATGTGCCTCACATCCCCTTCGGCGGCACGATCTGCAGGTACAGGGTCGTGAGCACGAAGTTGATCAGAAACAGGAGCAGGAAGGTGATGACGACGGACTGGTTCACCGCGTCGCCCACCCCCTTCGGCCCGGGCGAGGGGTGGAGCCCGCGGTAGGCGGCCACGACGCCGGCGACGAAGCCGAACAGCAGTGCCTTGATCTCACTGATCCACAGGTCGGGCAGTTGGGCCAGGGCCGAGAAGCTGGCGAGGTAGGCGCCGGGGGTGCCGTCCTGCAGCACGACGTTGAAGAAGTAGCCGCCGCAGACGCCGACGACGCTGACCATGCCGTTGAGGAACACCGCGACCCCCATCGCGGCGAGCACCCGGGGCACGACCAGCCGCTGGACCGGGGAGACACCGAGCACCTCCATCGCGTCGATCTCCTCGCGGATGGTGCGCGAGCCCAGGTCGGCGCACATCGCCGAGCCGCCCGCGCCGGCGATGAGCAGCGCGGTGACGATCGGGCTGGCCTGCTGCACGATGGCGAGCACGCTGGCCGCCCCGGTGAACGACTGCGCACCGATCTGCGTGGTCAGCGAGCCGACGTGCAGGGCGATCACCCCGCCGAACGGAATCGCGACGAGTGCGGTGGGCAGGATCGACACGCTGGCGATGAACCAGAACTGCTGAACGAACTCGCGGAACTGGAACGGCCTGCGTGGAATGCAGCGGAGCACGTCGAGCGCGAGCGCGTAGAGTTTGCCGGTCTGCCGCACGGCCGCGGCTCCGGGAATTGTCGCGCCGCGACGGACGTCAACGTCGTGGGCCACTGCTTCTCCTATTCGTGCTCGCCGTTCTTCGCACGCCGCGCGGGCCTGGCGTGGGGCGTCTCGGTGATCGCTTCCCCCGGTGTTTATGAAACTGTCGTTCCGGTCGTTGGTACCCTGCGCTACAGGGCGTGTCCTGAAATCAACGGTGCGGTCCGGACCGGGTTACGGTGGATTTTTCATCGGTTCGTGACAACTTTCGTTGCGGCCGTTCGGCCGTGTTGCGCATTCCGGCGCGAATCCCGTGGTGGGAGTGGTCGTGGATGCGGGAGGGCGACTCCTGGTACAAGAACGAAGTCCGGTTTGCGGCCCAGCTGACAAACACTCGTCCGAATGGAGGAAAAAGCCGCGGTCCGGGGTTTTTCAATGGTTGTGGCCGCAGTCACGAGTCGCTACCGTACTCGGCGGTAGGTAACGCGGAGGTTTCCTGCCGGCAAGCACATCGGCCGATTTCCGCGGACCGGGCACGACGTCCGCACCGCTTGCTCACTGCCCACACAATGTTCGGAGGAAAAGCAATGCGTAGGCGCATCACCGGCATCGTCGCTACGGGCGCCGCAGCGGCGCTCACTCTCGGCTTCACCGCCCTGTCCGCCTCGGCCCAGCAGGCCGAGTGGACCGTCGACCCGGGCGGGGACTACACGGCCGCGTCCGGCACGACGGTGCTGACCAACACCGCCAACGGCGTCACCCTCGACTGCGCCTCGTCCGAGGCGAGCGGGTCGCTGGTCGGCAGCGCGTCCGGCACGCCGGCCCAGATCGGCACGATCGACGCGATCAGCTGGACGAACTGCTCCGGCCCGCTGGGCCTGACGTTCGAGGTCATTCCGGAGAACCTGGAGTGGACCATCAACGGCGAGTCGTGGTCCAACGGTGTCACCACCGGCTACATCGGTGGCATCACCGCCAACCTCACCGGCACGGGATGCGACGCGACCGTGGAGGGCGAGGCGCCCGGCACGTACGACAACGCCACCGACACGCTGGCACCGTCCCCGGACGCCGGGTCGGGCCACGAGTTGACGGTGACCGAGGTGGACCCGTCGGCCAACTGCTTCGGGTTCATCAGCGAGGGCGACACCGTGACCTTCGAGGCGGAGTACACGGTGACACCGGGGCAGGACGTCGTCCTGCAGTGACCCGCTCAGGGTGATCCTGCCGGGACACCCGGTGCGTGCTGATCGGTCCGGCCGGGGAGGCCGTTCCCCGGCCGGACCGATCGTGCGTGGCGCGCGGGGATGTCCCCGGATCACCGTGCCCGGCCGTCGTTGCCGCGAGACGCGGATCCTCACCCGAACGGAAGAGACGACATGACACTGAACTGGCGCTCCGCACGCCGCCGGTCCGCTCCGATCGCCCTGCTCGGCGCGGCGTTGGTGGCGGTCGCGGTCGGTGCACCGGCCGCGTCCGGCGGAGACGACACCGGTCGCGGGGCCGCCGACGGCACCGCGCACGAGACCGCGGAACTGCGCTACCGGTGCGAGACGGACTCCGCACAGCGGGAGATCCGTGTCCGGGTTGGCCTGTCGCTTCCGGAGTCCGCCGAGGTGTCGACACCGGTCGGAGCGGCCGGCATGACCGTGGAGATGGCCCTGCCGGAACCGGTCGTGGGCGCACTGGCCGACGGCGGGGCGTCGGAGGTCCTCGGTCGGGCCATGCTCGATGTCGCCGTCGCGGGGGCCGGTGATCCGACCGGGTCCGAGCCCCGGATCGTCCCGTCCGCCGAACTGCGGATCCCGGTCACCCCGCTCCCGCGGGGCGCGCCACTGACGCTCACCGCCACCGGCGAGGCGCCGGAGATCACGCCCACCGCGGCCGGGGAAATGGTCCTCTCCGCCGACCGGCTGAATCTCCTGCTCACCGCGCCACCACAGGGAGCCGACCCCGGTTCCGGGGACGGTGACGGTGGTGACGGGGACACCGGTGGTCCCGGGGACGGGTCCTCCGGGGACGGATCCCCCGGGGACGTATCCCCCGGGGACGGCACCGGGGACGCCGGCCCGACGCCGCAACCGGGTACCGGCTCCGGGACGGAGGACGTCGACGGTGCGGGTGGCGGGGCCGCTCCCGCCGCGACGGACGATCCGGACGGCGGTGTGCCGGCGATCCCGGCCTTCGACTGTGTTCCCGCCCCCGACCAGGAGACCCGCATCGGGACGCTCACGGTCGCCGGGGACGGCACGGTGACGCCGGGCGATCCCGGGGATCCGGACCCCGACGGGGAGCGGGGTGCGCAGCGTGACGGTCCCGCACGGACACGGGCCGCGACACAGGAGGTGCCCGAGGACTGTGAGGTTCTGCCGGAGCCGGGGACACCCTGGTGCGCGTCGCTCGGTGGTTACACCAACATCGCGAAGTTGGATTCCGCCGCGCGGATCGATCCCGGAATCATCAATCTTTCCGTCCCGAATCCGCTCCCGTGCGGCGACGGTTCCGAGTGGTACTGGTGGTGTCAGACCACCCAGGCCGAACTGAGACATCAGGGGGAGAACGGACTCCCGCCGACCAGGAACTCGTTCCACGCGTTCGACTTCATGCCGAGTTCGGCGACGGTCGAGTTGTCCCAGGTGGGCGAGATGGTCATCGACGTACGATTCCAGATCACCGGGTCCTTCGACGGCTCGGTGGTGGCCGTCGGGGCGATGTCCGCCCGGCTGGACGACGTGACCGTCAATGGGACGCCGCTCGATGTCGGCCCCGACTGCCGGACCGAGGAACCGTTCCCCGTCGAGTTGACGGCCGATTATCCGGACAATTACGCCGTGGACGCCGGGGGGACCCTGGACGGTTACGTCGAGATTCCGGCATTTTCCGGATGCGGGGTCGGGGAGGATCTCGATCCGTTGATGACCGGACTGATCTCGGGCCCCGGAAACTACGTGAAGATGACCCAGGGGCGGATCTGCGAGATCACCCGCGGGAACGGATGCCCACCGGCCGTTCCCGAATTGGAACGCTGAACGACGACTGTGGTACCGACGAATCAGGAGAAGCACGATGACTGAGACGAGACCCCGCCGGAGCGGACCGGGCGGCGGGCGTACGTGGCGGAGGAACACCCTCGCCGTCACCGCGATGCTCACCCTCGCGGCGGGGACGGTCGCGGCCGTTCCCGCCGCGGCGGAGGAGAGTGCCGGTGGGCCGACCGCGTCGGACCTGGCCGGGAACTGGGCGCCGTTCGACCGGTGCCCGGTGGACGACCCGGCGATGCTGGACGCCGACGGCGACGAGCTCGCGGCGCTGTGCCTGGCGTCGTCGTCCGAGTCCGGGACGATGACGATCGGCGAGAAGACCGTGCCGACGGCGGGCACGGACCTCCAGTTCGGACTCCTCGGGGACGGGGTGAACTACACGACCGTCTCGCCCGCGGGCACCGGGATCGAGGCGGATCCGGTGCAGGTGCCGGGCGGGCTGCTCAACCTCATGTGTCCGAGCGACATCCCGATCCTCACACCGCTGTGCGAGAAGGCCGCCGACAGCAGCCTCAACGCGGTGACCGCCACCGTGGAACCCGCCGGTGACCCCCGCGACTTCAGCCTGACCGCCGGTCTGTCGGCGGGACAGCCCATCGTCACGCTGCCGATCAAGATCAAGCTGGACAACCCGCTGCTCGGCGGGAACTGCTACATCGGCTCGGACGATGACCCGATCCTGCTGCGGCCGTCGAACGCCGCGCAGCCGACGTTGGCGCTGACCCGCTACACCCCGGACGGCACCACCGATCCGACCGGCGTGATGAGCAACATCGGCCTGTCCGGGGCCGATCAGGTCGACGACTCGTTCGCCGTGCCCGGTGCCGAGGGGTGCGGCCTGTTCGGGGCGCTCGACTCCGCGGTGGACTCCCAGCTCGGCCTGCCCTCCCCGGAGGGCGCGAACAGCCTGGTGCTGCACGACGCCACCACCACGACCGGCGGCTTCTACACCCCCGCCAACTTCACCCCCGACCAGGGCGAACAACTCGCCGACCACTGGCACGCCGCCCACAGCGACTGACCGGCGGGCCTCACCCGGGTGTTGCCGTGAGGGGCACATTCCCTGCACCGGACGCAGGGAATGTGCCCCTCACGGCGTGTGACGCGGGGAAAGTGCCCTTCACGGCAACACCCCGGGGTGCGGCGGGCGGGTCAGGTGGGGTGGCCGGTGGCGAGCAGCATGGTGGGGATCTCCTGGTGGGGCAGGCCCAGGAGGGTGGACAGGGCCGCGTCGTCGAAGCCGGCCACGGCGCACGAGGCGAGGCCGAGGGCGGTGCCCACCAGGGAGAGGTTCTGCACCGCGACGCCGGAGTCCACGTGCAGGGTGCGGTAGTGCCGCAGGGGGTACCGGTCGAAGGCCACGTCCAGCCGCGCCGTCAGCGCGATCGTCACCGCCGAGGCGCCGAACTCCTCCTGCAGGTACACCCCGCGCAACGCGGCGGCCGGGTCGTCGTCGGACAGCTCCACCAGTTCGTGGGAGATCGCCTCGTAGCGGTACACGCCCGGATGGAGCCCCTCCACCCGCTGGACGAGGACGTAGGCCCGGAGGATGTCCAGACCGCCCGCACTCGGTGCCATCCCGAGCGGGTACTCCTCCACACCGTAGGCGGGGACGAACCGCTGCACGCCCACCGAGAACCGCAGCAGCGCGCTCACCGTGGTCAACGCCACGGGCCGGGGGGAGAAGTCGTAGTGCGAGCGCCGTCGGGCCAGCGTGGCCACCAGCCGGTCACGGGGTGGTTCGACGTCCGGCAACGGGATGTGCCGCAGAGTCGGCAGCGGTGCCGTGGGTTCGGGGCGCTGCGCGTTGAGCAGCCGGTGCACGGCCAAGGCGCGTTCGATGGTCCCGTGGTCGTTCGCCACGATGTCTGCCGTCGCTCCCACGTCGCTGGACACGGCCGCATCGTAACCCTTTCGGGTGGTTTTGTGTGCCCGTTCGGCCGATGGGAACGTTCCCGATGTCACCGCTCGTGTCCGGACTCCGGAAGCCACCCGTCGTCCGAGGCGAGCACCACGAGTCGCTGGGTGGCCCGGGTCAAGGCCACGTAGAGCACCCGCGGTCCGGTCGTCGACTCCGTGACCAGCTCGGTCGGCTCCACCAGCACCACGGCGTCGTACTCCAGCCCCTTCGCGTCGAGGCTGCCCAGCACCCGCACGCGGTCGTCGGGGTCGTCGGCGAGCCACCCGCCGACCTCGTCCACCCGATCCATCGCGCAGACCACACCCACGGTGCCCTCGACCGCGTCCAGCAGCTCCTTGGCCGCCGCACGCACCTCACCCGCACGGGTGCCGTCGTCGACCCGCCGGATCTGCGGCTCGGCCCCGGTCTCCCGGACCGCACGGGGCAGGTCGTTCGGCTCGGCCTGCCCGGCGACCACCCGGGCGCCGAGTTCGAAGATCTCGGCCGAGTTCCGGTAGTTCGTCCGCAACGTGAACCGCCTGCGCGGGGTGCGCGGCCCGAACGCACGGTCGCGCGCCTGCCGTGCCTCCTCCGGGTCCGGCCACGAGCTCTGCACCGGATCGCCGACGACGGTCCAGCTCGCGTGCGTGCCCCGCCTGCCGACCATGCGCCACTGCATCGGCGACAGATCCTGTGCCTCGTCCACCACGATGTGCGAATACTCGTCGTAGTGCTCCGGGCGGTGCCGTCCGGGAGTGGGGGAGGAGTCCCGCTCCGGTGCCGCGTCGAGCTGCACCGTCTCCCGGTGCCTGCGGCGCTTCGGCGGCGGCCCGACCAGCACGCGCAGCTCGTCCAGCAGCGCGATGTCGGCCACCGTCCACTCGCGGGTGGTATCCGCGAGCGAGTCGGCGAGCCGGGTGATCTCGTCGGCGGTGAGCACGTTCTTCGCCGACCTGCTCAACCGCCGCCGGTCGCCGAGCAGGCGCAGCATCCGCGCCGGGTACAGCACCGGCCACCACTCGACGAGGAACCGGTGGAAGTCGATCCGCTCGCCGAGCCGGGTGATCAGCTCCTCCCGGTCGACGGTGCGGCCGTCGGCCCGGGCGTACTCTTCGGCCTTGTCGGCCAGCGCCGCCAGCAGTGCCTCCGCCGCGCGCACCCGCGACGGGTTCGGCGGCTGGGTGCTCTGGTGCAGCTTCCGCCGCACCCGGCCGAGCTCCTTCGCGTCGAGCTTGAGCACCTCACCCCGGTAGACGATGCGCATCTCGGTCGGCGCCTCGGGCGGGGCCTCGCGGACCGCCTTGGCGAGCACCTTGCGCATCCGCAGCGAACCCTTGACCGCCGCCAGCGGGGCCGGGTCGTGGACGGTGGCCTCGATCCCGTCGAGCACCTGCCCGAGCGACCGCAGTTCGACGCTGGTCTCGCCCATCGACGGCAACACCCGGGAGATGTAGGTGGTGAACGCCCCCGACGGGCCGACGACAAGCACCCCGGCACCGCCGAGCTGCCGCCGGTACCGGTAGAGCAGGTACGCCGCCCGGTGCAGTGCCACGGCCGTCTTGCCGGTGCCCGGCCCGCCGGTGATCTCGGTCACTCCGCGCCAGGGCGCCCGGATGACCTCGTCCTGCTCCTTCTGGATGGTGGCGACGATGTCGCGCATCGTGTCGCCGCGTGCGCGCCCGAGCGCGGCCATCAGTGCGCCCTCGCCGACGACGGTCATGTCCTCCGGCACCGAGGCGGGCATCAGCACGTCGTCGTCGAGGTCGAGCACCGACCGCCCGGAGCACCGGATCACCCGGCGCCGGACGACGTCCCCGGGGTCGGTGGCCGTGGCCTGGTAGAACGGTGCGGCGGCGGGCGCCCGCCAGTCGGTGACCAGGTTGTTGAACTCCGCGTCGCGGATGCCGAGCCTGCCCACGTGGACGGCTTCGGCGGAGGTGTGGTCGAGCCTGCCGAACACCAGACCCTCGTACTCGGCGTCCAGGGTCTGCAGCGTCTGGTTCGCGTGCGAGACCATCATGTCCCGCTCGAACAACATCGACGCCTGCTCGAACACGGCCTCGTTCTGTGCGCCCCGGCCGATTTCGTAGCCCTTGTCGCGCATCGACTCCGCCTGGTCACGCAGTTCCGCGAGCCTGGCGTAGACCCTGTCCACGTGTGCCTGCTCGACGGCGATCTCGACCCGCTTGGGTTCCGACACTCGGCGCTCCTGAACGCTCCATCGCCTGAAGAAGGGGGAAGGACGACTTTACGCGAGACGGTGGCGCTGCTCCGACCATGTCCCGCCGGGAGGCGGCGGGGTTGCTGGGACCATGAGCCGGTGACCAGGATCGTGGCGGGGCGGGCCGGGGGCCGGACGCTCTCGGTGCCGTCGAAGGGGACCAGGCCCACCTCGGAACGGGTGCGCGAGGCGCTGTTCAACGCCCTGGACGCCGCCGGTGACCTGCGGGGCGCGCGGGTGCTCGACCTCTACGCCGGGTCCGGGGCACTGGGGCTGGAGGCGCTGTCCCGGGGCGCGGCGGACGCGTTGTTCGTGGAGTCCGACCGTGCCGCCGTGCGGGTGCTGCGGGACAACGTCGCGCGGGTCG
>NZ_KB912566.1:130936-134417 GCF_000383775.1 Saccharomonospora halophila 8 | reverse complement strand
CCGTACGCGGTGGACGACGCGACGCTGGCGGCGGTGCTGGCCGCGGTGGTGGAGCACGGCTGGCCGGCCCCCGGCGCCCTGTTCGTCGTCGAACGGGCCGCACGGGACGGGGACCCGCCGTGGCCGGACCGATGCCACGCCCTGCGCACCCGTCGCTACGGGGACACCGCGCTGCACCGCGCCGAGTACCTTCCCGGGGACGAAGACGTGCCCGGGGGAGGGTGACGACCGGTCCCGCGCGGGTGGGCGGTGTGATCAACGGCGCGTCCGGTGCGTATTGCGCGGCGTGTCCGGCCGCTTGGTAGCGTCCGCGCCATGCGGCGAGCGGTCTGTCCCGGCTCCTACGACCCGGCGACCAACGGGCATCTCGACATCGTCGAACGGGCGGCCGAGCTGTTCGACGAGGTCGTGGTGGCCGTGCTGGTCAACAAGAAGAAACAGGGTCTGTTCTCCGTCGAGGAACGGATGGAGATGCTGCGGGAGACGACGGCGCGGTTGTCGAACGTCCGGGTGGACTCGTGGCACGGCCTGCTCGTGGACTACTGCCGCGACAACGGGATCGCCGCCATCGCCAAGGGCCTGCGCTCGGTCAGCGACTTCGACTACGAGCTGCAGATGGCGCAGATGAACCGCGAACTGTCCGGTGTCGAGACGCTGCTGATGTCGAACAACCCGACGTACAGCTACCTGTCCAGTTCGCTGGTCAAGGAGGTCGCCACCTACGGCGGCGACGTCACCGGCATGGTCCCCGACCTCGTCCGCGACCGCCTCCGCGCCAAGTTCCCGGAGTCCTGACCCCACGCCGGTCACTCTCCGTGGTGCCGTGAAGGACCCCTTCCCTGCGTCCGGCGCCGCGAAGGCCTCCTTCACCGCGTCACATGCAGCGAAGGGGTCCTTCACGGCACCTCCCTGGTGACACGCTGCGGGGTGGTGCCACCACTGCGCGGGGTGAGCGGGCAGACTGAGGGTGTCGCGTGGGAGTCGATGGCCGCGAGGGAGTTGCCGTGTACCGGGTGTTCGAGGCTCTCGACGAGCTCGTCACGATCGTGGAGGAGGCCCGCGGGGTCCCGATGACCGTGAGCTGCGTCGTTTCCCGTGGCGACGTGCTGGAACTGCTCGACGACGTCCGCGACGCCCTGCCCGGGGAGGTGGACGACGCCCAGGACGTGCTCGACAAGCGGGACGAGATCGTCCGGATCGCCCGGGAGCAGGCCGAGTCGACGGTGAACTCGGCCAACGAGGAGGCCGAACGCCTGCTCGCCGAGGCCCGCGAGCGGGCCGAACAACTCGTGTCCGAGGCCCGCTCCGAGGCCGACCGCACGGTGGCCGCGGGCGAGGCCGAGTTCGAGAACCTCACCGAACGCGCCCGCGAGGAGTCCGACCGTATGGTGCAGGCGGGCCGGGACGCCTACGAGCGTTCGGTCGAGGACGGCAAGCACGAGCAGTCCCGGTTGGTGTCGCAGACCGAGGTGGTGCAGGCCGCGCACGACGAGGCCGCGCGGATCGTCGACGAGGCGCACGCCGAGGCCGACCGGCAGCGCGCCGACTGTGACGCCTACGTCGACGACAAGCTGGCCGAGTTCTCCGAGCTGCTGTCGGCGACCCTGCGCACGGTCGACTCCGGCCGCAATCACCTGCGGGGAACACTCGGCCCCGATCCGCGCGCGACGAGCCACGAGTACGACTATCAGGCTCAATGAGCGGATCCGGTCGCGTACGCTGGTAAGGTCGGCACCGGTACAGGTCGTCGGCGTCCGTCCGTTCCGCACCGTGCAGAAAGCCCCGATGTCTTCCCAGCAGAGTTCGAGCCCGCAGCGCACCGACGCGCGCAACCCGTGGCTGTTCGACACCCAGGAACTCGGCCGGAGCCCCGGTTCGAGTAACCACCTGCGCCGCGAGCTCCCGGCGACCACCGCGTTGGGCGTCCCGGACGTCGTCGTCGTCGGCGAGGGCGCCACGGTCACCGTGGACCTGTTGCTCGAATCCGTGGTCGAGGGCGTGCTGATCACCGGCACCGCGCACACCACGACCGAGGGCCAGTGCTCGCGGTGCCTCGACCCGATCACCGGTGAGGTGGACGTCCAGCTCACCGAGCTGTTCGCCTACCCCGACTCCACCACGGACGAGACCACCGAGGAGGACGAGGTCTCCCGGATCGTCGACGACATGATCGACCTCGAACCCCTCGTGCGGGACACGCTCGTGCTCGCGTTGCCGCTGGTCCCGTTGTGCAGCGATGACTGCGAGGGCCTGTGCTCCGGATGCGGCATGAAGTGGGCCGAACTCGACCCCGGACACGGGCATGAGACGATAGATCCTCGGTGGGCCGCGCTGCTGGACCGTCTGGAGGACACTTCGGGCGGCGAGACGGCGAACGGCTCCGACCGGTAAAGCCGGTCGGGCGTGTAGTCCGACCGTTCGCAAGCACGCCCGCGTCCCGCGGGCAGACCTTGATGAGGAGACCCAGTCGTGGCCGTCCCCAAGCGGAAGATGTCGCGCTCCAACACCCGCTCGCGCCGGTCCCAGTGGAAGGCGACCCCCGTGCAGCTGGTGCCCTGCCAGAACCGCGCCTGCCGTGAGCTCAAGCCGCAGCACGTCGCCTGCCCGACATGTGGCCAGTACGCCGGTCGGCAGGTCGTCGAGCCGGCCTGAGGTCGTCGGTATGGGGGACAAGTCGCCCACCGGGCCCGCACCGGATCCGGCGTCCCTGCTCGACGCACTCGCCGTCGAACTCGACGACGAGCTGCTGACCCTCGCCCTGACCCACCGTTCGTACGCCTACGAGAACGGGGGGCTCCAGCCCAACGAACGGCTGGAGTTCCTGGGTGATGCCGTGCTCGGTCTGGTGGTGACCGACCACCTGTACCAGCGGCATCCCGATCTGCCGGAGGGGCAGCTCGCGAAGCTGCGGGCCAGCGTGGTGAACATGCACGCGCTGGCCGGCGTCGCCCGTGAACTGGGCGAGGGCGGGCTCGGTGCGCACCTGTTGCTCGGTAAGGGCGAGGAACTCACCGGCGGCCGGGACAAGGCGAGCATCCTCGCCGACGGGCTCGAAGCCGTGATCGGCGCCGTCTACCTGGCGCACGGGATCGAATCCGCCCGCTCGCTGGTACACCGGCTGTTCGGCGACCTGCTCGCCGAGGCCCCGTCGCGGGGTGCGGGTCTGGACTGGAAGACGAGCCTGCAGGAGTTGACGGCCTCGGCCGGGCTCGGTGTGCCGGAGTACAAGGTCGTCGACACCGGTCCGGATCACCGCAAGGAGTTCAACGCCGTCGTGCTCGTCGGTGGGCGGTCCCTCGGGGAGGGGGACGGCACCACCAAGAAGGAGGCCGAGCAGAAGGCCGCCGAGTCGGCCTGGCGCGCGCTGAACGAGGAACTGCGGAGTCAGCCGTCCGCGACGGCCGGGGACGGAACGGACGCCCCGGCGGACGCCGCGGTTCCGGCCGACCCGGCCGACGACACCGAGTAGGCGGGGGGGGCC
>NZ_KB912566.1:125209-130836 GCF_000383775.1 Saccharomonospora halophila 8 | reverse complement strand
GGGGCTCGCCCCGGACCGGGCCAGCTCCGTCCCGTCCCGCGCCAGCGCCGCACCCCCGGCGACGGCCTCCAGACATCCCGTCTTGCCGCACCGGCACACCACCGCGTTGTCGTCGGACACCGCGGCGTGCCCGATGTCGCCCGCACAGCCCTGCGCGCCCCGGTGCAGATGCCCGGCGTGGCTGACCCCGGCACCGATCCCCGTCCCGACCTTGACGTAGAGCAGGTCGCCCAGGTCGACCGCCGACCCGGGGGTGCGCAGCTCCCCGAGGCAGAGGAGGTTGACCTCGTTGTCCACCCACACCGGCGCGGCGTACCGTGCGCCGAGCCGTTCCCGCACCGGGTAGTTGTTCCATCCCGGCATGATCGGCGGCTCGGACGGGCGCGCCGTGGCGAACTCGACCGGCCCGGGCAGGCCGAGACCGACCCCCCACACGTCCCCGGCGGCGCCGCCGATCCCGGTGAGCAGTTCGTCGAGCGTCGACTCGACCTCGGACAGCACCGTCTCCGGCCCCCGGGCGATGTCGACGTCGCAGTGCCGCATGGTCAGCACGGTGCCCATCAGGTCGGTCACCCCGGCCGTGTAGCCGGTGGCGCCGAGTTCGGCGGTGAGGATGCGTCCCGCGTCCCGGCGGAAGCGGAGCGTGCGCGCCTGCCTCCCCCCGGTCGACGGATTGAGGTCGCCCTCCTCCAGCAGACCCGCGTCGAGCAGGGTCGTGACGCGCTGGGTGATCGCGGTCCGGCCGAGGCCGGTCCGGGCGCTCAGCTCGGGGCGGGTGTCGGCGGCCCCGCTGCGGATCAGGTCGAGCAGGCGCGCGGAGCTCTCCACCAGCTCGGTACTCGGCTCGTCCACCACGGACCCCCCTTGTGCTCACTTCCCCAGATGATATCGCGCGACGAACGAACTTCTGTTCGTGGTGGACGTTAGCGGGGTGGTCGGATGCCCGAAGGGCGGCGCCCGGTGACGGACGTCCCGGTTCAGAGGGCCGGGACTGCGCCGTTCGTGGGATCCGGGACGGGGATCGCGCACACCTCCGGTGGACGGGCGCGGGCGGTCACCGGGACGGCCGGTCGGTGCCGGTCGCGGTGTCGCCGGTCGGGAGCGTCGTCCCGCCGGTGGTGCCCGGTGTCCCGGTTGCGACGGTGCCGGTGCCGGTCTCGCCTCCGGTCGTGGCCTCGGACAGCGTGGCCGCAGCAGGGGACGAACCGCCGTTGCCCTCCGACTGAGCGTCGTTCTCTGCGGTGGCGGTCGTCGAGCTCGTGTCTTCGCCCTCGTCCTCGGAGGGTTTGGTGGGATCGGTGGACCCGGTGGGCGAGGTCGGGTCCGTGGGGTCCGACGGATCCCCGGACTCAGTGTCCGTGGGGTCCGTCGGTTGCGGCCCGGGCTTCGACGAGTCAGGTTCGCCCGGATCGCTCTGCCCCGAATCGGAGTTCTCGTCCCCGTCGTCGTCGGGCGGGGACACCACCGAGGTCGTCTGCTGACCGTCCTCGCCGACCCGGACGACGGTGGTCGGAGCGTCGCTGGACGACGGCAGGGTCCCGGTCACGGGGACGCCGTCCACGACGACGGTCGTGTCGGCGGGGACGGCCTGGCCGGGGATCAGCTCCGGGCCACCGCCCCCGCTGCGGTTGTCGTCGGTGAGGCCACCCGTCGGGGCGGCCATCCGGGCACCGGTGTCCTCCCCGGGTGCGGCCACCTGGGCGACGGCGGCGAAGGCGGTACAGACCAACAGTCCGGCGGCGGTGAGCGCCAGGTACCCGGTGCGGTGCAGTCTGCCGGGGGACTCGCGGGGTGGCGCGAGTTCGACCCGCGTCGATTCCCCGGACGAGTTCGACATGCCCGACTCCTTCGACAAGACACCTGTGCAGAGATCGGTCCGGCGTCCCCCGGCGCCGCCGTGTCGCGGGACACTACCACCGCCCCGGACACGCCGCGAATCCAACACGACTGACCTCGCGCCGGTCCCGACCACCGTGGTGCGGCACGATGGCGGGGTGGCTGACGAGACAGAGACGACCCGTCTGACGGCGTGGGTGCACGGCTCGGTGCAGGGCGTCGGTTTCCGGTGGTGGACCCGTAGCCGGGCCCTCGAACTGGGACTGGTGGGCCACGCGCGCAACCTCCCCGACGGCCGGGTGGAGGTCGTCGCCGAGGGGCCGGGCCGGGACTGCCGACGGCTGCTCGACACCCTGCGTACCGGGAACTCGCCGGGCCGGGTGAACACGGTCGTCGAGCGGTGGTCCGACCCGCGCGGTGGCCTGGACGGCTTCGTCGAACGCTGACGCGGGCGGCGGACCGTCGTGTGCACCACGCGCGCCGGTCGGTCGGGTGAACGGGAGGCAGCGGTGCGCGAGGACGATACGCACGTCGGCGACAGCGGCCCGGAGGGCGTGGCGCTGAGGTCGGCGGCCGGACGTCGGGTCCTGGCGGCCACGGTCGGCGGGTCGGGAATGGCGTTTCTGGACAGCACCGCGGTCAACGTCGCGCTGCCCACGATCGGGCGGGAGTTCGGCGCGTCCTCGCTGTCCGGGCTCCAGTGGGTCGTCAACGGCTACATGCTGACCCTGGCCGCGTTCATCCTGCTCTCCGGATCGCTGGGGGACCGCTACGGGCGCAGGCGCCTGTTCCTGCTGGGTGTGGTGTGGTTCGCGGTGGCGTCCGCGCTCTGCGCGGGCGCGGTCACCCTGCCCATGCTCGTCGTCGCCCGGATCGCCCAGGGGGTGGGTGCCGCGCTGCTGACTCCGGGGAGTCTGGCACTGATCGAGGCCAGTTTCCGCCGTGCGGATCGGGCGGCGGCGATCGGCGCCTGGTCGGGCCTGACCGGGATCGCCACCGCGGTCGGCCCCTTCCTGGGCGGGTGGCTCGTGGACGCCGGTTCCTGGCGCGCGATCTTCCTGCTCAATCTGCCGCCGGCCGTCGCGGTGGTCGTGGTGGCACGGCGGCGGGTGGCCGAATCACGCAACCCCGACGCGGCCCGGCGGCTCGACCTGGTCGGGACGGTACTGGCAGTCGCCGGTCTCGGTGGACTCACCTACGCGCTCATCGAAGCAGGCGCGCGGGGTTCGTCCCCCGTGGTCCTCGCGACCGGGGTGACGGGCCTGGCCGCGCTCGGTGCGTTCGTCGCGGTCGAGCGGACCGGTTCGCATCCGATGCTGCCGCCACGGGTGTTCGCCTCCCCGCAGTTCACCGCCGCCAATCTGGTGACCGTCACCGTCTATGCGGCGCTGGGGGCGGTGTTCTTCCTGCTGGTGATCTATCTCCAGGTCGCGCTCGGCTACTCCGCGCTGCGGGCCGGTGCCGCCACACTGCCGGTGACCGCGTTGATGCTGGTCCTGTCCGCGGGATCCGGGAGACTCGCCCAGCGCATCGGCCCCCGCACGCAGATGAGTGTGGGGCCGGTGGTGATGGCCGGGGGATTGCTCCTGATGATCCGGATCGATCCCGGGGACGGTTACCTCGCCACGGTGCTGCCCTCGGTGGTCGTCCTCGGGCTGGGACTGGCGACCACCGTCGCGCCGCTGACCGCCACGGCGCTGGCTGCCGCGGGGGAGCGGTACGCCGGGGTCGCCTCCGGCGTGAACAACACCGTCGCACGGACCGCCCAGTTGGCCGCGGTCGCCGTGATCCCGCTGGCCGCGGGGCTGACCGGCGACACCTACGCCGACCCGACGGCTTTCGCCGCCGGATTCCACACCGCGATGCTGATCACCGCGGGGCTCGCGGCCGGTGGCGGGGTGCTGGCCGTGGTGACGATCCGCGATCCCCTCGCCGACCGCGCCCCGTCGGCACGGTCGGGCCATCACCAGTGCGGTGTCGACGCGCCACCCCTGTGAACCGCGGTCCTCGCCGCCGGCCCCCGCCTGGATCCGGTCAGCACGGCGTCGCGGGCGGCCGCGGCCGGGAGTCCTGCCACGCGGGAGCACCGGCTCCCACGTGCGTCAAATCGGCGCGGGTAGCATCATCCGATCGGACACACCGAAGTCGGTGAGCGAAAGGTCGACACCGCGTGCACCTGAAGAGCTTGACGATGAAGGGCTTCAAGTCCTTCGCGTCGGCGACCACCCTGCGCTTCGAACCGGGCATCACGTGTGTCGTCGGGCCGAACGGCTCCGGCAAGTCGAACGTGCTCGACGCCCTGCGCTGGGTGATGGGGACCCAGGGGGCCAAGGATCTGCGCGGCGGCAAGATGGAGGACGTCATCTTCGCCGGCACCTCCGGGCGGTCCCCGCTCGGCCGGGCCGAGGTCACCCTGACCATCGACAACGCCGACGGCGCGCTGCCCATCGAGTACACCGAGGTCTCCATCACGCGGCGGATGTTCCGCGACGGGGCCAGTGAGTACGAGATCAACGGTGGTTCGTGCCGCCTGCTCGACATCCAGGAGCTGCTGTCCGACTCCGGGATCGGCCGCGAGATGCACGTCATCGTGGGCCAGGGCCAGCTCTCCGAGATCCTGCAGGCCAAGCCCGAGGACCGGCGCTCCTTCATCGAGGAGGCCGCCGGGGTGCTCAAGCACCGCAAGCGCAAGGAGAAGGCCCTGCGCAAGCTCAACGCGATGCAGGGCAACCTGGACCGGCTGAACGACCTCACCACCGAGTTGCAGCGCCAGCTCAAGCCGCTGGGCAAACAGGCCGAGATCGCGCGCCGCGCCCAGGTGGTGCAGGCGGAGCTGCGGGATGCCCGGCTGCGGCTGTACGCCGACGACCTGGTCGGCCAGCGCACCCGGATCGAGAAGGAGGAGGCCGACGAGAAGGCGGCCCGTGCCCGCCGCGCCGAGGTCGAACAGACCCTGGAGGCGGCCACCTCCGAGCAGACCGAACTGGAGGCCGTGCTCGCCGAGGACGCACCGAGGCTCACCGCCGCCCAGGACACCTGGTACAAGCTGTCGTCGCTGGCGGAGCGGCTGCGCGGCACGGTGCGGCTGGCGGTGGAGCGCAGGCGGCACCTCTCGGCCGAGGTGGACAGCGGGGGCACCGGACGGGATCCGGAGGAACTGCTCGCCGAGGCCGAGGAGGCCGCCGCCCGCGAGGAGGAACTGGGCGAGGGCGTGGCGCAGGCCCGCGCGCTGCTGTCGGAGACCGTCGAACGTCGTGAGCAACTCGAACAGCGGGTGCAGGCGGCCGAGCGGGAGCATCTGGCCGCGGTCCGGGCGATCGCCGACCGGCGGGAGGGCATCGCCAAGCTCTCCGGCCAGGTCGACGCGCTGCGCAGCAAGAGCACCGCCACCGCCGACGAGGTCGAACGCCTCACCAGTGGCATCGAGGAGGCCGTGGCCCGCGCCGAGACCGCCTCGGAGGAGCTGGAGCAGGCCCGCGCCGAGGGTGGTGCCGAGGACTCCGACGACGCGACACTGCGCGAGCGGCACGACCGCGCGGTGGAGGCGAACAAGGCCGCCAAGGCCCGGGTGGAGGAACTGGTCGCGGCCGAACGGACCGCCGAACGGGAGATCGCCTCGGAGAAGGCGCGGCTGGACGCGCTGTCGATGAGCCTGTCCCGCAGGGACGGGGCCGGATCACTGCTCGGCGCGGCCGACGACGTGCCCGGCCTGCTCGGGTCGGTGGCCGCGTTGCTCACCGTGGATCCCGGGCACGAGGTGGCGCTGGCCGCCGCGCTCGGCCCGGTGGCCT
>NZ_KB912566.1:121588-125109 GCF_000383775.1 Saccharomonospora halophila 8 | reverse complement strand
ATCGCCCGCGCCCGCGGCGCGGAGATCGCCGGCGCCGTCGTGGACGGTGGGGAGTCCGCCCTGGCGAGGATCGAGACGTCGTTGCAGCGGGCGGCGGCCGAGCGGGACGCCATCCAGGCCCGCCGCGAGGAGACCGAGCAGGCGCTCGGGCAGGTGCGCAACCGGGTGCGGGAGCTGACGGTGGAGCTGGAAAAGCTCACCGACGCCGTGCACCGCGACGAGGTCGCCCGTGCGGAGCAGCGGCTGCGGTTGGAACAACTGGAGGCCAGGATCATCGAGGAGTTCGCCATCGGGCTGGACGACCTCGTGGCCGAGTACGGCCCGGAGGTGGACGTGCCGCCGGGGCCGGGGGAGATGGCCGAGTACGAGGCCGCGAAGGAGCGCGGTGACACCGTGATGGCGCCGCAGCCGATCCCGTACGACCGCGACACCCAGCAGCGCCGCGCCAACCGGGCCGAGAAGGACCTGGCCAAGCTGGGCAAGGTCAACCCGCTGGCGCTGGAGGAGTACGCCGCGCTGGAGGAGCGCTACAAGTTCCTGTCCACCCAGCTGGAGGACCTCAAGCAGACCCGCGAGGACCTGCTCTCCGTCGTCAAGGAGGTCGACGAGAAGATCCTCGAGGTGTTCACCAGCGCATACCACGACGTCGCGCGGGAGTTCGAGACGGTGTTCTCGGTGCTGTTCCCGGGTGGCGAGGGGCGCATGGTGCTCACCGAACCCGGGGACATGCTCACCACCGGGGTCGACGTGGAGGCCAGGCCGCCGGGGAAGAAGGTCAAGCGGTTGTCCCTGCTGTCCGGCGGGGAGAAGTCGCTGGTGGCGGTGGGGATGCTGGTGGCGATCTTCCGGGCGCGGCCGTCGCCGTTCTACGTGCTCGACGAGGTCGAGGCGGCACTGGACGAGACGAACATGCGCAGGCTGATCGGACTGCTGGAGCGGCTGCGCGCGAACTCGCAGCTGCTGATCATCACGCACCAGAAGCCGACGATGGAGATCGCGGACGCGCTGTACGGGGTGAGCATGCAGGGTGACGGCATCACCCGGGTGATCTCCCAGCGGCTCCGGACGGACGACGGCGTCGAGGAGCCCACCTCGGCGTGAGGCGCCCGTTCCGCGCCGCCGTGTCGGTTCGGGGGCGGGAACGGGCGACTCGCGGGCCGGGAGCGTCGACTCGCGGACGTGGGGTGGCGACTCGCGTGTGGTCGATGCTCGACCGCACGTGGTGACTCCCTGCGTCCGGGCCGGTCAGCCCACCTCCTGGTGGGTCGGCTCCGGGTGCTCCGGGGCCGGGGTCGGGTGACGCAGGGAGAGCAGGCCGCCGACCGTGAGGGTGACCAGCACGCCCAGCGGGACGTACCAGGGGAAGGCCAGCGACGCCGACTCGCCGTCGACGGTGAACTCGACACCGAGCACGAACACCGCCGCCACCACGATCGTGCCCACGAACGCCACGATCGCGTCGGCCTGCCGGGCCCGCCGGACCAGGATGCCCAGGGCGAACGCGCCGAGCAGCGCACCGTAGGTGTAGCTGGCGATACTCAGCCCGACCTCCACCACCGGCTGGTCGGTGCTGGTGAACAGCGAGGCGAACAGCACGAACACGCCCGCCCAGATCAGCGTCCACAGCTTCGCCCGCCGGAGAACGGTCGCGTCGGACGGCTCCCGCTTGGTGACGTGCCGGTAGATGTCGCTGATCGTCGAGGTCGACAGCGAGTTGAGCGACGACGAGATCGTGCTCATCGCCGCGGCGACGATGCCCGCGATCAGCAGCCCGGACAGCCCCACGGGGAGCTGCTCGACGATGAACCTCGGGAACAGTTCGTCACCCGCGGACAGCCCCAGCGCGGACGGGTCCGCGCCGTCGTGGAACGACCACAGCATCGCCCCGACCACCAGGAACAGCGCGAACTGGAAGAACACCACCACGCCGCTGGCGATCACCGCCTTCTGGCTGTCCCGCACGGTGCGGCAGGCGAGCAGCCGCTGCACCATCAGCTGGTCGGCACCGTGCGAGGCCATCGCGAACAGCGCACCGCCCACCACGGCGGTCAGGAACGCGTACTGGCTGGTCAGAATGTTCGACGAGAAGTCGAACAGCCGGAACTTGCCCTCGTCCACCAGCGCGGGGAACCAACCGTCCGGCAGCCGGCCCGCGAGGACGAACACCGCCGCGACGGCGCCGACGACGTAGATGCCCATCTGGACGACGTCCACCCAGATCACCGCCCGGATCCCGCCGAGGTAGGTGTACAGCACGGCGACGACCGCGATGGCGGCGATGATGACCCAGTAGGAGACGTCCAGGCCGAGCGCGGCGAGCACCATCTTGACCGGGATCGCGGTCGCGAACAGCCGGACCCCGTCCGCGAGCAGCCGGGTCACCAGGAACGTCACCGACGCGGTGCCCTGCATGCCGTTGCCGAACCGGGTGCCGAGGAACCCGTAGGCGCTGACCATCCCGCCCGCGTGGTAGCGGGGCAGCAGCACGAACGCCACCACCACCCTGCCGATCAGGTACCCGATCGCGAGCTGGAGGTAGGTGACGTCGCCGAGGTAGGCCACGGTCGGCACGCTGATCACGGTCAGGGTGGACGTCTCGGTGGCCACGACGGAGAAGGTCACCGCCCACCAGGGCACCCGTCGGCTGCCGACGAAGTAGTCGGCCGACGACCGTTGCCTGCCACTCAGCGCGATCCCGAGGACCGGGGTTCCCACCAGGAATACCGCGATGATCGCGAGGTCCAGTGCCCGCATGCTGTCTCCTACGGTGTGTCGGGGTGAGCGATCCGCAGCCGGGTCACCGGACGTGCGGACACGGCGGGAAGGGCGAGCGGCCCCGCACCGGGGGTGATGCTGCCGAGCAGGCGGGGACCCCGGGCCCCCGTCGCCTCCGGCACGGTGGCCGGCTGCCCGTGCCAGGTGAGCCGGCCCAGCAGGGCGGTGAGGTAGGCCTCCTTGGCGTCCGAGGGCAGTCCCAGGTCGTCGCTGGCGACGACGCGGATCCGCCTGCGGAGCGCGCGCACGAGGGAGGGGTTGCGCAGCCCACCGCCCGAGGCCACGACCGTGCGCACACCGTGCGCACGACAGGCGTCGGCGACCGTCAGCGCGGTGAGTTCGGTCAGCGTGGCGAGCAGATCGGCGCCGCCCACCTCGGGGAGTCCGTCGAGCATCGAGCGCAGATAGGCGCGGTGGAAATACTCCCTGCCGGTCGACTTCGGGGATTCGCGGGCATAGTACGGGTCGTCGGACAGCCGGGACAGCAGATCGGGGCGGACGGTCCCCGCGGCGGCCAGGGCGCCGTCGGTGTCCCGGTGTTGCGTCCCGCCGGTCACCTCGGCGGCGGCGACGTCGAGTAGCGCGTTGCCGGGGCCGGTGTCGTAGGCAGTGGTCGTGCCGTCGGGGTGGACGACGGTGAGGTTGGCGATGCCGCCGAGGTTCACCGCGGCTGCGGGGGCGCCCCCGGCCTCCGCCCGGTGCCGGAGCCAGAGCGTGTCCAGGGTGCTCGCCAGCGGGGCGCCGTG
>NZ_KB912566.1:114730-121488 GCF_000383775.1 Saccharomonospora halophila 8 | reverse complement strand
CCGTGCCCACCGGCGGCGACGTCGCGGGCGCGGAGATCGGCCACCACGGGCAGGCCCGTGCGCTCGGCGATCCACGCCGGTCGGCCGATCTGCAGGGTGCCTTCGGCCCGGCCGTGCTCGACCCGGTGGAACACCGTCTGACCCAGGGATGCCACGAGATCGGCGTGTCCTCCCGCCAGGTCGTCCACCGCGGTGGCCGCGGCCTCGGCGAACGTGCGCCCCACCCGCGTGTCCAGCCGGGTGAGTGTCTCCGCGTCACAGGTGGCCGGGGGTAACGCCGCGCGCAGGTCCGCGTTCAGGGAGTCGTCGTAGGGGAACTCGCGGTGTCCCAGCAGGGTCATCGTCAGTTCGTCGCCACGCTGCCGGAAGGTGGCCGCGGCGACGTCGACGCCGTCGATCGACGTCCCGGACAACAGCCCGATCACCCTGGTTCCGGAGCCACGTCGCATCACGGGAGTGGTCTAGTCCACGGCGTCACCGCCATGCAAGACGTTCCGTGGGATTTTTACGAAGTTGATCTGTATCCGGTTGGTGGCCCACCGTGCTCCCGGGGCGACCTGCCCGGATGGAGGGCGGGTGGGAGGATGGCAGCGTGTCGAACACCTGGTTGTGGATCATTGTCGTAGCGGCCGTCGTGCTGTTGGTCGCGCTCGTGGGCGGACTGACGATCGCGCGCAGACGTCGGATCAGCCTCCAGCGCGAGCACGAGCGGGAGGTCGAGGAGACGCCCAAGGGCGGTGGGTACCGGGCCGGGGGCGGTATCGCGCTCGCGCCCGGCGGTGACCAGGCCACGACCAGCACGGCGCCGCCCACCCCGCCGGTGCCCGAACGTACCGAGACCGATGGCGAGCCCGGTGTGGGTGACGATGCGGCCACACCCCGGGACGCTCAGCGTCGGGACATCGTCGACGTGCGGTTGCCGGAGGAGCGGCGCCGTGCCGGACCGGTCCCGGAACCCCGGCCGGACACCACCGCCGAGGCCGGGACCGGGACCACGGCGGAGCCGACCGGGCGGACCACGGAGGCGGAGGCCCCCGAAGCGACCACGGCCGAGGTCGAGGCGCCGGACACGACCGTGCCGGGAACCACGGCACCGGAAACCACGGCACCGGAGACGGCGGCACCGGACACGGCGGCGCCCGGCACCGCGGTACCGGAAACCCACCCGGACGGCACCGCCCCGACGGCGCCGGCGGAACCCGCGCCCCCGGAGCCCGTGGCCGAACCCGCTCCCGCTCCGGAAACCACGCCCGAGACCCCCACGGAGCCGATCACCGCGGAGTCGACCACCGCGGAACCGGTGGCTCCGGAGCCGACCGCCGCGGACACCGCTCCGGCCGAGCCCGCTCCGGCCGAGGCGCCGTCCGTCGAGCGGGTCGCCGAGGCACCCGAGATCGAGGAGCCCGCTCCCGTCGGCGGACGGATGGAGCGGCTCCGGGGGCGGCTGTCCAAGTCGCGTTCGGCGCTCGGGCAGAGCCTGCTGGGCCTGCTCGGTGCCGGTGACCTGGACGAGGACTCCTGGGAGGACGTCGAGGACACCCTGCTGGTGGCCGACCTCGGCGCGGCCACGACGACGGAGATCGTCGAGCGTCTGCGCACGGAGCTGTCCGCGCGGGGTGTGCGCACGGCCGAGCAGGCGCGAGCGCTGCTGCGGGAGGTGCTGGTCGATGCGCTCGACCCGGCCGCCGATCGTGCCGTCCGGGCGCTGCCGCACACCGTGGACGGGGGCAAGCAGCCCGCGGTCGTCCTCATCGCCGGGGTGAACGGCACCGGGAAGACGACCACCACCGGCAAGTTGGCGCGGGTGCTCGTGGCCCAGGACCACCGGGTGGAGCTCGGCGCCGCCGACACGTTCCGCGCCGCCGCCGCCGACCAGCTCCAGACCTGGTCGGAGCGGGTCGGGGCCGGTGTCGTCCGGGGCAAGGAGGGCGCCGACCCGGCCTCGGTGGCGTTCGACGCGGTCAAGCGCGGCGCCGACACCGGGGTGGACGCCGTGCTGATCGACACGGCGGGCCGCCTGCACACCAAGACCGGGCTGATGGACGAGCTCGGCAAGGTCAAGCGGGTCGTGGAGAAGCAGGCGAAGGTCGACGAGGTGCTGCTCGTGCTGGACGCGACCACCGGGCAGAACGGGCTCGCCCAGGCGCGGGTGTTCTCCGAGGTCGTCGACGTCACCGGCATCGTGCTCACCAAGCTGGACGGCACGGCCAAGGGCGGCATCGTCTTCCAGGTCCAGCGCGAGCTGGGCGTGCCGGTCAAACTCGTCGGCCTCGGCGAGGGCCCGGACGACCTGGCCCCCTTCGAACCGGGCGCCTTCGTCGACGCCCTGCTCGGCTGACGGCCCGCTCACCCGGGTTGCCGTGAGGGGCACTTTCCCTGCATCCGACGCAGGAAAAGTGCCCCTCACGGCGTCTCACGCAGGGAAAGTGCCCTTCACGGCACACCTCCGTCGGCCGGGTGGGCGGACAGTCGGGTGGCGGTGTGGAGGACCGCCGGGGCGATGCGGGCGACGGTTTCGTCGGTGAGCCGGCCTTCGGGGCCGGACACGGACACCGCCGTGGGGGTGGGGGCACCCGGGATCGCCACGGCGATGCAGCGCACGCCGAGCTCCTGCTCGCTCTCGTCGAGGACGTAGCCGCGGTCGGCGACCGCGGCGAGGTGGTCCAGCAGCGCGTCCGGGTCGGTGTAGGTGTGGTCGGTGTAGGCGGGCATCCCGGTGCGCTCCAGCAACGCCCGCGCCTCGTCCCGGGGCAGGTGTGCCAGCACGGCCTTGCCGACTCCGGTGCCGTGCGGCAGTAGCCTGCGGCCGACCTCGGTGAACATCCGCATGGAATGCCGCGACGAGGGAACCTGGGCCACGTAGACCACCTCGTCCCGCTCCAGGACCGCCAGGTTCGCCGTCTCCCCGACCTCCTCCACCAGTTCGGCCAGCAGCGGCCGCGCCCAGGTGCCGAACTGCAGGCTCGCGTTCTCCCCGAGCCGGATCAGCCGCGCGCCCAGGGCGTAGCGGCGGTTCGTGTTCTGCCGCACGTAGCCCAGGCTCACCAGGGTGCGGACGAGCCGGTGGATCGTCGGCATCGGCAGCCCCGACGACGTCGCCAGCTCGGACAGGCTCGTCTCGCCGCCCGCGTCCGCGATGCGTTCGAGCAGCTCGAACGCGCGTTCGAGCGACTGCACGCCCCCGCTGCCTTCCCTGGGCGCCACCGGTGACTCCTCTCGCGTTGAGGTTCCGTATCGTAGAAACTATAGTCCGAATAGCAAAAGAACTCGATTCCTGTTTGGGGTGTTCCATGTCTGATGTGCGCGTGCTCGGAGCCACGATCGAGCGTGGCGACGAGGTGCTGACCGACGACGCCCTGCAGTTCGTCGCGGACCTGCACGAGCGGTTCGCCGCGCGGCGTGACGAGCTGCTCGAGGCCCGTGCGCGGCGTCGCGAGGAGGCCGCCCGCACCGGCAAGCTCGACTTCCTGCCCGAGACCAGGCAGGTCCGGGAGTCGGAGTGGCAGGTGGCCGAGGCGCCCACCGCGCTGCGCGACCGCCGCGTCGAGATCACCGGCCCCACCGACCGCAAGATGACCATCAACGCGCTGAACTCGGGTGCGAAGGTGTGGCTGGCCGACCTGGAGGACGCCAACACCCCGCACTGGAGCAACGTGGTCAACGGTCAGATCAACCTGGCCGACGCGATCCGCGAGTCCATCGAGCTGGAGTCGAACGGCAAGCACTACACGCTGCGCGACGACGTCGAGCACGCCACGATCGTCGTCCGTCCCCGTGGCTGGCACCTCGACGAGCGCAACATCGAGATCAACGGCCGGAAGGCCGTGGGCGCGCTGGTCGACTTCGGCCTGCACTTCTTCCACAACGCGAAGGAGCTGCTGCACCGCGGCAGCGGGCCGTACTTCTACCTGCCCAAGATGGAGAGCCACCTCGAGGCGCGGCTGTGGAACGACGTGTTCACCCACGCCGAGAGGACGCTGGGCATCGAGCACGGCACCATCCGGGCCACGGTGCTGATCGAGACCATCCCGGCCGCGTTCGAGATGGAGGAGATCCTCTACGAGCTGCGCGAGCACGCCTCCGGGCTGAACGCGGGCCGCTGGGACTACCTGTTCAGCGTCATCAAGTACTTCCGTGACGCGGGTGAGAAGTTCATCCTGCCCGACCGCAACAGTGTCACCATGACGGCGCCGTTCATGCGCGCCTACACCGAGCTGCTGGTGCGCACCTGCCACAAGCGCGGCGCGTTCGCGATCGGCGGCATGGCCGCGTTCATCCCGAGCAAGGACCCCGAGGTCACCGAGAAGGCGATGGCCAAGGTGCACGCCGACAAATCGCGCGAGGCCACCGACGGCTTCGACGGCTCCTGGGTCGCGCACCCGGGCATGGTCGGGCTGTGCCAGGAGGAGTTCGACAAGGTGCTCGGCGACAAGCCGAACCAGGTCGACCGCAAGCGCGAGGACGTCGAGGTCACCGCGGAGCAGCTGCTCGACGTGGCCGCCACCGAGGGCAGCGCCACGAAGGACGGCCTGCGCGGCGCGGTGGACGTCGGCATCCGCTACATCGCCTCCTGGCTGGGCGGCAACGGTGCGGCCGGCATCCACAATCTGATGGAGGACGCCGCCACCGCCGAGATCTCCCGCTCGCAGATCTGGCAGTGGGTGCGCAACGGCGTGGTGCTGGACACCGGTGAGACGGTCACCGCGGACCTGGTGCGCACCGTGCTCGCCGATGTGCGCGCCGAGCTGGAGGGCGAGATCCCCGCCGACCTGCTGGGCCCGGCGGTGGAGCTGTTCGAGCAGGTCGCGCTCGCCGAGGAGTTCGTCGACTTCCTGACGCTGCCCGCCTACGAGCGGATCCAGTGACGCGGTAGTCACCGGACGCACCGACCACCGGGCCCCGGTCCCGCCTTGCGCGGCGAGGCCGGGGCCCGGCTGTGTCCGGGGGGGTGCGGAACCGACCGGGGTACACTCCCGCCGAACCATAGAAGATCATTTACGTTGGTCGCGAGTGGCGGAGAGGGGAACCCATGCCGCGGGCAGGCAGGCGGGAGGACGGGATTCCGGGCGCGTGCCCGTCCCGGCGGTGGGGGCTCGCGTTCGCGGTGTCCGGGGTGCTGGCGCTGACGAGCTGTGCGACCAGCGTCGAGGGCACGGCCGTCGGCCCGGTGCCGTCCGGGGCGGTGCCCGCGACGGAGCGTTCCTCGGCTCCGGGCCTCGAACCGCCCGCCCCGACCGCCGAACCGTCCCTGCCCTCCTCCGGACGTGGTGGTGGTACGCACACGGTCAGCGAACTGCCGGTACCGATCGAGTTCTCGCTGCCGGACGGATGGGAGTCGGTCGATCCCACCACGCTGGAGACCCCCGGAGTGGCGTTCCTCGCGGTGAAGCGGGACTCATCCGCTCGGTTCACCAGCAATCTCGCGGTTTACGGCGAGGTCCGGGACAACGACACCACGCTGACCGAGATCGCGGACGAGGCGTCGACCGACGGATCCGGCCAGGTCGGTGGCGCGACGGAGGTGGTGCACCGGACGAAGGAGGGCAAGGGGCTCGTCGCCGCGGTGACCCAGATCGTGGAATTCCCGGCACCCGAGGGAAGCGGGATCGAGCGGCTCCACCAGACCCAGACGCTGGTGCAGTTCCCCGACAGCCACGGACCGGACCGTCGCGGGATCATCATGTTCGCGGCGACCGCTCCGCCGGACGACCCGAGCGCGATGGACGTTCTCGGACGCGTGATCGACACGCTCGGCGAAGTCGAAAGGTGAAGCTCGAATAGTCCGTCCGGGTGATCAGCGCGGAAGCGCGCACGCCGCGGCGCCCGGAGCGGCAAAACCACCCGTGTGGCCCCTGCCGGACGGTTGGCGTTCCGTTCCGCCCGCACGGGTGATTCTCCGGAGTTCCTCACCACGATCTGCCCGGATCCCGGTTGAGCCGACCATCGGTCTGCACCTCCGGCAGGGTCGCTCTCTCGTGGATGCACGGCATCCCGGGCGGGCGCAGTAGGCTGAGGCGTGTGGACGACGTGGCGATCGATCTCAACAGCGACCTGGGCGAAGGCTTCGGCGCCTGGCCGTTGGGCGACGACGAGGCGCTGCTGGACGTCGTGAGCAGCGCGAACGTCGCCTGCGGGTTCCACGCGGGGGACCCGTCGGTGCTGCGGCGGGTCACCGAGCGGGCCGCCGGGCGGGGGGTGGCGATCGGGGCCCAGGTGGGTTACCGGGACCTGGCCGGGTTCGGGCGCCGGTTCATCGACATGGATCCGCACGACCTCGCCAACGACGTCATCTACCAGATCTCCGCGCTCGACGGGTTCGCCCGGATCGCCGGCTCCGCGGTGCGCTACGTCAAGCCGCACGGTGCGCTGTACCACGCGGTGACCACGCACGCCGAGCAGGCCGAGGCGGTGGTGGAGGCGGTTCGCCGGTACGACCCGGCGCTGCCGCTGCTGGGGCTTCCGGGGTCGGAACTGCTGCGCCGCGCCGAGGCCGCCGGGTTGAGCACCGTGCCGGAGTCGTTCGCCGACCGCGCCTACACCCCGGACGGCAGGCTCGTCCCGCGGCGCGAGCCGCACGCGGTGGTGCGCGAACCGGACGAGGTGGTCAAGCGCAGTCTGCGGATGGCCGTCGACGGGACGGTGGACGCCGTGGACGCGAGCACGCTCCCGCTGCGCCCCCGGTCGCTGTGCGTGCACGGGGACACGCCGGGTGCGGTCGAGTTGGCCCGCCGGGTCCGGAGGGCGCTGGCGGAGGCCGG
>NZ_KB912566.1:108294-114630 GCF_000383775.1 Saccharomonospora halophila 8 | reverse complement strand
CCGGCTGTGGCCGGACGACGTGCTCGCCGAGGCGGTGGCGGTCGCGCACGAGGCGGGCGCGCGGGTGACCGCGCACGTGTTCGGCGAGGACGCGCTGCCCGGACTGATCGCGGCGGGTGTCGACTGCCTCGAACACGGCACGGGACTGTCGGCCGACCTGCTGGCCGAGATGGCCCGGCGGGGCACGGCACTGGTCCCCACCCTGATCAACATCGAGAACTTCCCCGGCATCGCCGAGCGGGCCGCGAAGTATCCCACCTACGCCGCGCACATGCGGGCCTTGCACGCGGGCGTGTCCGACATGGTCGCGGCGGCCCTCGACGCGGGGGTCGCGGTCTACGCGGGCACGGACGCGGGTGGCATGGTCGCCCACGGCCGGATCGTCGACGAGATCGAGGCGCTGCACGCCGCGGGCATGTCCCCGGAGCGGGCGCTCGCCGCGGCGTCCTGGTCGGCCCGGGAGTGGCTGGGGCACGCGGGAATCGCCGACGGTGCCCCCGCCGATCTGCTCGTGCTGGATGCCGATCCGCGTACGGATCCGTCGGTGCTGCGCCGTCCCACCCACCTGATGCTGCGCGGCCGACTGATCGACTGACGCGGTTCCGGCCACCCCCGTAGGGTTGGCCGTGGAGCGGGAGACTCCACAGGCGACGGACGACGGTACGGGGGAGGCGCGGTGGAGCGCGAGGACGGTGCGCCCTCGGCCCGCGACGGTCTCGTGCTCGGCGCGCACTGGGGACTGCTGGTGTTCTTCGCGTCCTACGGCACCTACTACGCGTTGTCCCTGCTGTTGTCCGGCCTGGCCGTGGGGAGGCCGGGGGCACTGAACCTGCCGGATCTGGGGCCGGTGATCCTGCTGGCGTTCCTGCCGAACCTGTTGCTCGGCATCGGCCCCGTCCTCGGCTCCCGTCGGTGGGGACGCGGGCCGCGCGCCGACTTCGGGCCGGTGCTCACCGGGCGGGACCTGCGGATCGGTCTCGCCTGCGGCGGCTTCTCCCTGCTCGCCGCGTATCTGCTGGGCCTGCTGCTGATCCGGGTCTACGGCCGGGAGCGGATGTCGGATCCGGTCACCGACGTGTTCACCGGCCTCACGTCCCACGTCGGGTGGCTCGTGGTGGCCGCGGTGGTGCTCGTGGTGGGGGCTCCGCTGACCGAGGAGCTGCTCTTCCGCGGGGCGCTCTGGAACGCGTTGGCCCACCACCGGATCCCCCCGTGGGCGGTGCTGGTCCTGACCGCGCTGGTCTTCGCCCAGGTCCACGCCGACCCGACCCGGACCCCGGCGCTGATCGCACAGGGCGTGGCGATCGGCGCCGCCCGGATGATCACCGGCCGGGTCGGCGCGAGTGTCGTCGCGCACGCCGTGAACAATCTGCCTCCCGCGCTGCTGCTGTTCGGCGGTTCGTGATGGACCGGACGCGGTCAGTAGGGTCGTGGCAAGATCGAGACCGCTCGCCGGACGGGACGTCGCGGGCGGTGCCGCCTCACCGGACGGCGAAGGGATCGGTGTGACCGAAGGGGAGTATCCGGGGTCGGCGCCCGACCGGGCCGGGGACGGGGCGGGCTCCGGCCCGTCCGGCCCGGAGCGGAGCGCTCCACCGCGGCCGGAGGACACCGGGCCGTCCCACCGCTGGGGTTTCGGCGCGTTCCTGCTCGTCGAGGTCGTGCTGCTCACCACCGCCGCCTTCGTCGGGGCGCTGCTCGGCGGGGGGCCGGTGGAATCGCTGCCCGTGCGTGACGTGCTGATCGGCACGATGACGCCCACGCTGCTCGCGACGGCCGCGGCACTCGCGATCACGAAGGTGCGGGGCAACGGTCCGCTGGCGGATCTGCGGCTGTCCTGGCGCTGGGACGATGTGCGGATCGGGCTCAAGTTCGGTGTGCTCGGGCTGGTGTGCACGGTCGTGGGCGTGCTGGTGTGGACCGAGGCGGTCGGTGAGGCCAACACCGGCTCGGCGATCGGCACCCTGGTGGAGAACAAGCCGATGCCCGTCTCCGCCGCTCTGGTCATGTTCGTCTACCTGTGGCTGCTCGGGCCGATCTGCGAAGAGATCATCTACCGGGGTGTGTTGTGGGGCGCGGCCGAACGGCTCGGCTGGGGCAGCGTGCGGTGGAGCCGGTTCGCGGCCTTCGTGCTGTCCACGGCGGTGTTCGCGGTGAGCCACCTGGAGCCGCTGCGCACCTCCCTGTTGCTGGTCATCGCCATCCCGATCGGGCTGGCGCGGCTGGTCACCGGGCGGCTGCTGGGCAGCATCGTCGCCCACCAGATGAACAACTTCCTGCCCGCCCTGGCGATCCTGCTCACCTCGCTCGGCGTCCTCACCACGTGAACGCGCCCGTACCCGGGTGGTCGGCCGGCCGGGGTACCCCGCCGGTGCGGCCCCGCCGGGGCGGTCTGGCAAAATGGGAGCTTGCCCGCTCCGGACCGGGCCCTCTCACCGTGCCGGAGCGCAGACCATACCTGCGGGCACCTGGATCCGGCTCCCCACTCGGATCGTGTCCCGACCCGAGTACGAGAAGACGACAGGAGTACCCACCCCCGTGGCTGTCAAGATCAAGCTGCAGCGCCTCGGCAAGATTCGCGAGCCCTACTACCGCATCATCGTGGCGGACGCCCGTACCCGTCGGGACGGCCGGGCCATCGAGACCATCGGCAAGTACCACCCGAAGCGGGAGCCCAGCTACATCGAGGTGGACTCCGAGCGCGCCCAGCACTGGCTCGACGTCGGTGCCCAGCCGACCGAGCCGGTCCAGCGCATCCTCGAGGTCACCGGCGACTGGCAGAAGTACAAGGGCCTGCCCGGGGCCGAGGGCTCGCTGAAGGCGCCGGAGCCCGGGCCCACCAAGCAGGAGCGGTTCAACGCGGCCCTGGCCGCGGCGAACGAGGAGCCCTCCGTCGCGGCCACCACCCCGAAGAAGAAGGGTGGCAAGAAGGCCGACAAGGCCGACGACGGTGGCGAGAGCACGAGCGGGGACACCGCCGCGGCCGACTCCGGGGCCACGGATGAGGGCGAGAAGGCCGACCAGGCGTGAGCTTCCTGGCCGACTCGCTCGAACACCTGGTGCGGGGCATCGTCGACAACCCGGACGACGTCCAGGTCGAGCTGATCACCACACGCCGGGGACGGACCCTGGAGGTGCACGTCCACCCGGACGACCTCGGCAAGGTGATCGGCCGCGGTGGTCGGACGGCGACCGCGCTGCGCACCGTGATGGGGTCCGTCGGTGGCCGGGGCATCCGCGTGGACGTCGTCGACACCGACCACTAGTGCCGTCGGAACGGGAGCGCGCGGGCGTGCAGGTCGTCGTGGGCCGCGTGGTCAAGCCACACGGGATTCGGGGCGAACTCGCCGTGGACGTCCGCACCGATTCCCCCGGGGACCGGTTCGCCGAGGACACGGTGTTGACCGGTCGGGACCGGAACGGGAGTACCCGGCAGCTCACCGTGGCAGCCGTCCGCCCGCACGGCGGACGGCTGCTGGTGCGCTTCGCCGAGGTGCCCGACCGGTCGGCGGCCGAGGACCTGCGCGGGCTGCACCTGCTCGCGGAAGCGGAGGCGCTCCCTCCGCTGGAGGACCCGGACGAGTTCTACGACCACGAACTCGAGGGGCTGCGCGCCGAACTGCCGGACGGCACCGCCGTCGGTACCGTGCGGGGGATCGTGCACGCTCCCGGGGGAGAGCTCCTCGTCGTGGACGTGTCCGGCACGGAAGCGCTCGTCCCGTTCGTGGCGGCCCTCGTACCGCACGTCGACGTGGCCGGTGGCAGGCTCGTCGTGGACCCGCCCGAGGGACTTCTGGACGGCTGACGGGCGGACGTGGACGGACAGCCGGTGAACGAGACGAACGGGGCCGACCCGGCGCGCGGCGGATCGCCGTCGCCGCTGCGGATCGATGTCGTCACGATCTTCCCCGAATACCTGCAGCCGCTGCGTGCGGCGTTGCTCGGCCGGGCGATCGACCGCGGCCTGCTCGAGGTCGGGGTGCACGACCTGCGGGACTGGACGTACGACGTGCATCGCGCCGTGGACGACGCCCCGTACGGCGGCGGCCCCGGCATGGTGATGAAGCCCCAGGTCTGGGGCGAGGCACTGGACGACGTCTGTGCCGAGGGGACCCGGCTGGTCGTCCCCACCCCCGCGGGCCGCCCGTTCACCCAGGAGCTCGCGCACAGCTACGCCGCCGAGCGACACCTGGTGTTCGCGTGCGGGCGGTACGAGGGCATCGACGAGCGCGTGTTCACCGACGCCGCGCGCCGGATGCCCGTGGACGAGGTTTCGATCGGTGACTATGTGCTGGTCGGCGGGGAGGCGGCCGTCCTGGTGATCGTGGAGGCGGTGACCCGGTTGCTGCCCGGGGTGCTGGGGAACCCGGTCTCGGCCGAGCAGGACTCGTTCTCGGACGGGTTGCTGGAGGGCCCCAGCTACACTCGTCCCGAGGTGTGGCGGGACCTGGCGGTACCCGACGTGCTGCGGTCCGGCAATCACGCGGCCATCGACCGGTGGCGACGGGACCGGGCACTCGAACGCACCTACCGGCGCAGGCCCGACCTGCTGACGGGACTGCCGGAGGACGGCCTCGACGCCCGGGACGTCGAGGTGCTCGACCGGCTGCGTCGGGAGGCCGGTGAGTGACGGCCGAGTACGTCTGTAATACTTGTGGGGTTGGCGCGACCGGTTCACGCGCCGAACTCCTGGGCCGCCCGCTCCTCGTGAGCAGGCGTGCGCCCGCAACGATGTGAAGCCACCAAGGACGAGGACGGACACCGATGAACACCCTGGACGCGCTGGACGCCGAGTCTCTGCGTTCCGACATTCCGTATTTCCGCCCGGGCGACACGCTGAAGGTGCACGTCCGCGTTATCGAGGGCAACCGCGAGCGCAACCAGGTGTTCCAGGGCGTGGTCATCCGCCGTCAGGGCGGAGGCATCCGCGAGACGTTCACCGTGCGCAAGGTTTCCTTCGGCGTCGGCGTGGAGCGCACCTTCCCCGTGCACACGCCGAACATCGCCAAGATCGAGGTCTCCAAGAAGGGCGACGTGCGCCGCGCGAAGCTGTACTACCTGCGTGACCTGCGCGGGAAGGCGGCGAAGATCAAGGAGCGCCGGGAGAAGCCCGCGTCCTGAAGTGGTCGGCCCGTTACCGTAAGCTGACGTGGTGGAGTCAGTGCCCTCGAACGCCGCGGAAGACGAGCCGGAACGTCCGGAGGACAGGTCGACTCCGGAGGACAGGTCGAGAACGTGGTCGGGCGACGACGGGCGACCGGCGTCCTCCGACGAGGACGGTGCGTCGGCGGACCGGTCCGGTACGGAGGACGGTTCGTCTCCCGCGGCCGGGGCGGCCTACCCGAAGAGGGACAGGACGAACAAGCAGCGCTCGTTCTGGAAAGAACTCCCGATCCTGATCGTGGTCGCGCTCGTCCTGGCCTTTCTCATCCAGCAGTTCCTCGGGCGGGTCTACATGATCCCGTCCGGGTCGATGGAGGAGACACTCCACGGGTGCCCCGGGTGTACGCCCGACCGCATCCTGGTCGACAAGGTGACCTACCACTTCACCGACCCCGCACCCGGCGACGTCGTGGTCTTCCGGGGGCCGGAGCCGTGGGTCGAGGACGATCCGCCGGTGGAGTCGGCGAATCCCGTCGCGCAGTTCTTCCAGAACGTCGGGTCGGCGTTCGGCCTGGCTCCGCCCGACGAGCGGGACTTCGTCAAGCGGATCATCGCCACCGGCGGGCAGACCGTCCGGTGCTGCGACGACCGGAACAGGGTCGTCGTGGACGGCCGACCACTCGACGAGCCCTACCTCCACTGGGAGGGCGGAGACCGGGAGCAGGAGGAGTTCGGCCCGGTCCGGGTTCCCGAGGGCACCGTCTGGGTGATGGGCGACAACCGCAACAATTCCTCCGATTCCCGGTACCAGGGCGGTGGCGGTCCCCGGGGTGCCGTCCCGGTGGACAACATCATCGGCAAGGCGCGCCTGATCGTCCTGCCGCCGTCCCGGTGGGGCGTGATCAGTGATCACAACCCGCAGCGGGAGCCGGCGGCTGCGCTGGCGGCGCCGACCTGGCAGGAGGGACTACCGTTGGGTTTCGGGGCCGCGGCCTCCTGGCCCGTGCTGCGGGTGGGACGCCGGGCGGCCACGGCAGTCGGCACAGGACGGCGAGCCGTCGGGTCGGTCGAACGGGAGCACTGAGCGCGGTGAACGCGACAGCGGTGCCGGATGTGCCGAGTCCGCCCCGCGCGGTCATCCGGGGTGAGACGGCCTGGGCCCTGCAGTCCGCACTGGACCGCCGCGGACTCGGCCCGGTGGCCGGGGTGGACGAGGCCGGACGCGGCGCCTGC
>NZ_KB912566.1:106795-108194 GCF_000383775.1 Saccharomonospora halophila 8 | reverse complement strand
CGCGGACCGGCGACACGGACACCGAGGCGGAGTCCGCCATCGCGGCGCTGTGGCGCGAGTTCGGCCGGTCCCCGGACCAGCACGTCCGGGACCGGCTGGTGCTGCACTACGCACCACTGGTCAAGTACGTCGCGGGCCGGGTCGGCACCGGACTCCCCTCCCACGTGGACGTCTCCGACCTCGTCCAGTCGGGCATCTTCGGGCTCGTCGACGCCATCGAGAAGTTCGACCCGGAGCGGGGCCTGCGGTTCGAGACGTACGCGATGCAGCGGATCCGCGGCGCGATCCTCGACGACCTCCGGTCGCAGGACTGGGTGCCGCGGGTGATCCGCAGCAGGGCACGGGAGGTGGAACGCGCCCACGACCGGTTGGGCGCGCGTCTGCGCCGCACACCGACCGACTCGGAGGTGGCCGCCGAGCTCGGCGTCTCGGTCCGCGAACTGCGGGACCTGTACGGGCAGCTGCGGTTGACCAGCGTGGTCGCCCTCGACGACCTGGTCGGCGCCAACACCGAGAGCGGCCCCGGTACGGCCGCCGAGACCCTGCCCGACGAGGACGCCGTCGACCCCGCCACGGTGCTGGTGGACCGGGACAACCGCAGGCAGCTCGCCGAGGCGATCGCCCAGCTCAACGAGCGGGACCGGATCGTGGTGAGTCTCTACTACTTCGAGAGCCTCACCCTCGCCGAGATCGGCAGGGTCCTCGGTGTGACCGAGTCGCGGGTGAGCCAGCTGCACACCCGGGCGGTCCTGCGGTTGCGTGCCAAGCTGCTCGAACAGGCGGGGGGCTGACCGACTCCCGCCGGGGGCGGCGTCGACGCGGCTCATCCCGTCCACGGCCGCAACCGGATCCGGACATCGGTGGCGACCGCACGCAGCGGGTCGAGATAGCGCCCGTCCCGGCGCAGGCCCCAGTGCAGACAGGCGTGCGCCGCGCAACCGTCGTGGCCCGCCACGACGGTGCCGATCACCTCCCCACGGCCGACCCTGCTTCCCGTCGGCACCGACGGCCGGAGGGGCTGGTAGGTGGTGCGCAGGCCCCCGTCGTGGTCGATCGAGACCACCCCACGGCCCGCCACGGGGCCGGCGAAGACGACGTACCCCGCGGCCGCGGCGACAACCGGTGTGCCCACCGTGGCCGCGAGATCGACCCCGCGGTGTCCGGGCCCGTACGGCGACGTTCCCCCGTCGAACGGTCGGACCACCGTGGGGTCGGGGGACAACGGCCAGGAGAACCGTCCGGCCGGGGCGTCCGTATCGGCGCGGTCGTCGTCTCCGGGCGCGGCCGCCGGATGCCCGGCCGTGGGCACCGCGACGGCCGAGACCCCCGGAACCAGCACCGCGAGAACCGCCAGCACCACCGCCCCGAGGGGTCTTCCGGACAGCGCCGGTCGCGGCCC
>NZ_KB912566.1:104488-106695 GCF_000383775.1 Saccharomonospora halophila 8 | reverse complement strand
CCGGGGGGTGGCCGGGACGGCGCCGCCGTTGGCGTTGTGGACGCGGGGCCCCGCGCGGTTGGATACCGCGACCACCCACGCCGTCGCCGTCGTCGGTGCCCGGGCGGCCACCGAGTACGGCGAGCACACCGCCGCCGAGATCGCCCACGGCGCGATCGGGGAGGGCATCACGGTCTTCTCGGGCGCCGCGTACGGCATCGACGGTGCGGCCCACCGGGGTGCTCTCGCCGCTGGTGGCGACACCGTCGCGGTTCTCGGGTGCGCGCTCGACGTCGGGTACCCGGCGGGCCATGTCGGACTGGTGAACCGGATCGCGGAGCGGGGCGCGGTCGTCTCGGAGTATCCGCCCGGCACGCCGCCCGCCCGGCACCGCTTCCTCGTGCGTAACCGGCTGCTCGCGGCGTTGACCTCCGGGACCCTGGTGGTGGAGGCGGGGAGACGGAGCGGTTCCCGCAACACCGCGACCACGGCCGGCGTGCTCGGGAAGGTGGTCATGGCCGTGCCCGGGCCGGTCGGCTCGGCGCTGTCGGTGGGCTGCCACCGGCTGATCCGGGACTCGCACGCGACCCTGGTCTCCTCCGTCGCGGAGCTGATCGAGACGGTCGGGGTCCTGGACGGCGCCACAGCGCCGGGCGACGCCGGGCCGCGTCGCCGCACCGACGGGCTGGACGCGGAGAGTCTCCGGGTGTATGAGGCGCTGAGTACCCGGAGGGGGCGGAGTCCCGAGGACGTCGCGGCCGACGCGGGAGTCGGGATCTCCCGGGCGCGGGCCGTACTGCCCGCACTCGAGCTGGACGACCTCGCCGAACGCACGGACAGCGGCTGGCGCCGCACACGGGACGGCCCCGGGAGGGCGTCGACATGAACCCGGATGCGTCTCATAACGATCACCCCGGTGTGGCGATGCTTGACCGAGGGTGTCCGGTAACGCAGCGTACAAGCTATGACCGCATCGGGTTCGTCACGTCCGACCACGCCGGGGGGTCGGGGAGCCGGAGGTGTCCGGCGCGACCTCCGCCGGATCCGCGGGGCCCTGCCGCCCGCCGCGGCCGGACTGGTCGACGAGTACGGACATCACCTGCGCGCGGAACGTGACCGATCGCCCCACACGGTGCGGGCGTATCTCGGGGACGTGGTCTCGCTCCTGGGTTTCCTGCACGGGGTGGACGTGCGGCCCGAACGGGACGTCGTCGACGCCGAGGCCGGCCCCGACTCCGGAACGGACGGGTGCGCGGGCGTGCTCGACGGGCTCGACACGCCGACGTTGCGCGCCTGGCTGGCACGGCAACGGGCGGACGGGCTCGGTCGTACCACGCTGGCGCGTCGCGCGGCCTCGGCACGGTCGTTCACGGCGTGGGCCCATCGTCGGGGCACGCTCGACACCGACCCGGGTGCCCGGTTGGTGGCGCCCGTGCCGCACCGCGCACTGCCCGCCGTCCTCCGTACGGACCAGACGGCCGAGGTGCTCTGCGCGTCCGCGACCGCGGCCGCCGACCGCGACCCCGTGGCTCTGCGTAACCATGCGGTTCTCGAGTTGCTGTACGCCACAGGTGTGCGAGTCTCGGAACTGTGCGGACTGGACCTCGACGACGTCGACTCCGGTCGGCGGGTCGTCCGCGTGCTGGGAAAGGGGAGGAAGCAGAGGATGGTGCCGTTCGGCGTGCCGGCGGAACACGCCCTGCGCACGTGGCTGGGGCAGGGGCGGCCGGAGCTGGTGGGCGGTCGGTCCGCTGACGCACTCTTCCTCGGTGTCCGCGGTGGACGACTCGATCCCAGGACCGCCCGGAGGGTCGTGCGTGACGCGGTGACACCGGTGCCGGGTGCCGCGGTCACCGGCCCGCACGGCCTGCGCCACACGGCGGCGACACATCTGCTCGACGGCGGGGCGGACCTTCGCAGCGTACAGGAGCTGCTCGGTCACGCTACGCTGGCGACGACGCAGCTCTACACGCAGGTGACCGTCGAGCGGCTGAAGGCGATCCATGACCAGACCCACCCCCGTGCCCGATGACGCCGGTGGATCCGACGCGGATTCGCCGGGCACGGGCTCGGCCGAGCGTGGCCGCCTCATGACCGCACAGCTCACCGCCGGATCCGACGGAGTCCCGGGCGACCCCGACGACGGTCCGCCGGACGCACCCGGCCGCGAGACCGACACACGAACGGGCGACGCCCGAGCGGGCCGGGGGGAGGCCCCCCGGCCCGCC
>NZ_KB912566.1:97559-104388 GCF_000383775.1 Saccharomonospora halophila 8 | reverse complement strand
ACGGTTACCGGCGGGTGTTGCTCAAGCTGGGCGGCGAGATGTTCGGGGGCGGCTCCCTGGGTGTCGACCCGGACGTGGTGCACTCGGTGGCCGCGCAGATCGCCGATGTCGTGCGCACCGGGGTCCAGGTGGCCGTCGTGATCGGTGGGGGAAACTTCTTCCGCGGGGCCGAGTTGTCCCAGCGCGGCATGGACCGCGACCGGGCCGACTACATGGCGATGCTGGGCACGGTCATGAACTCGTTGGCCCTGCAGGACTTCATGGAGAAGGAGGGCATTCCCACCCGGGTCCAGTCCGCGATCACGATGGGGCAGGTCGCCGAGCCCTACGTCCCCCGCCGGGCCGAACGGCACCTGGAGAAGGGGCGCGTCGTGATCTTCGGCGCGGGCACCGGGATGCCCTACTTCTCGACCGACACCGCGGCCGCGCAACGCGCCCTCGAGATCAGTTGCGACGTGGTGCTGATGGCCAAGGCGGTCGACGGGGTGTTTAACGCCGACCCGAAGAACGACCCCGACGCGATGCTGTTCGACCAGATCCGCCATCGCGAGGTGATCGAACAGGGGCTCAAGGTCGCCGACGCGACGGCCTTCAGCCTGTGCATGGACAACAACATGCCGATCATCGTGTTCAACCTTCTCACCGAGGGCAACATCGCCCGGGCGGTCAGTGGTGAGAGGATCGGGACACTGGTCAGTACCCCCACACACCTGGAGCAGTCGTGATCGACGAGACCCTCCTCGATGCCGAGGAAAAGATGGAGAAAGCGGTGTCCGTCGCCAAGGAGGATCTGACGTCGGTGCGCACCGGCAGGGCCTCCCCGAGCATGTTCGCCCGCATCCACGTCGAGTACTACGGAGTGCCGACCCCGCTCAACCAGCTCGCGAGCGTGAACGTGCCGGAAGCCCGGATGGCCGTGATCAAGCCTTACGACACTTCCCAGCTGGGTGCGGTCGAGCGGGCGATCCGGGACTCCGACCTGGGCGTGAACCCGAGCAACGACGGCACCGTCATCCGGGTGGTGATTCCGCAGCTCACCGAGGAGCGGCGGAAGGAGATGGTCAAGGTCGCCAAGAGCAAGGGCGAAGAGGGCAAGATCTCCATCCGCAGCGTGCGCCGCAAGGCCAAGGAGGAGCTGGACCGGATCGCCAAGGAGGGCGAAGCCGGTGAGGACGACGTCGCCCGTGCGGAGAAGGAGCTGCAGAACCTGACGGACAAGTACGTGCATCAGGTCGAGGAGCTCGTCAAGCACAAGGAATCCGAGCTCCTCGAAGTCTGATGCCGACGGTGAGCGACGACCAGGCCTCGGACGGGGACTCCGCGGAGCCCGGCGGGTCGGGGAAAGAAGGCCCGCGGGAAGAGCCACCGGACGATCCCTCCCGGGAGAACCGGGAGGGCGGGAGCGCGCGTGGATCCTCCCGGGCGGGGCGTGACCTGCCCGCCGCCATCGCGGTCGGGGTGGCGCTGGGCGCGGCGATCCTGGGGTCGCTGTTCACGGTCCGGTACCTGTTCATCGGCATCATCGCCGCCGCCATCGTCGTGGGCAGTATCGAACTCGCGGGAGCGCTGCGCCGCTCGGTGGGCATCCGGATCGCGCTCGTGCCGGTGCTTGTGGGCGGCCAGGCCATGATCTGGCTCGCCTGGCCCTACGGCCGCGCCGGTGCGGTGACGGCGTTCGTGCTGACGGTGCTCGTCTGCCTGCTGTGGCGGCTGCGCGGAGGAGCGTCCGGCTATCTGCGCGACGTGGCCGCCTCGGTGTTCGCGGCGGCGTACCTGCCGTTGTTCGCCGCGTTCGCCGCCATGCTCGTCCCCCCCGACGACGGGGTCGGCCGGGTGCTCTCCTTCCTCATCGTGGTCGTGGCCTCCGACACCGGTGGTTACATCGCCGGTGTGCTGCGCGGCCGGCACCCGATGGCCCCCTCCATCAGCCCGAAGAAGACCTGGGAGGGATTCAGCGGGTCGCTGACCATCGGTGTGGCGGGTGGCGCGCTGTCGGTGACCCTGCTGCTGGACGGGCTGGCCTGGCAGGGTGTGCTGTTCGGTGCCGCGGTCGTGCTGTCCGCGACGTTGGGCGACCTGATGGAGTCGCTGATCAAGCGGGATCTGGGCATCAAGGACATGGGAACCACCCTTCCGGGGCACGGTGGCCTGATGGACCGGCTCGACTCGCTGTTGCCGTCGGCGGTGGTGTCCTGGTTGTTGCTGAGCGCGTTCGTCCCCGTGTGACGGTGCCTGCCGCCGGAAGGACGGGCCGGTCAGTCGTCGTGCGGGTCGTCGACCTCCGAACGACCGACACCGAGATCGACCGGCCGGGAGTGGTCGGTCACGGAGAACCGCGCCCCGTCCGGATCGGCCAGGACGGCCGTGCGGCCGGACTGGGTGTCGTAGGGCTCGGTGAGCACGTCACCCCCCAGCATCATCGCGTGTCCCGCGGTCGCGTCCGCGCCGCGTGCCGGCTCGATCGCGAAGTAGGTCATCCAGTGCGGGGGCACCCGCGAACGCAGGTCCCGGTCGAGGACACAGCGGTACAGAACGGGGCGCGGTCCGAGTCGCCACTCCGCGTAGTCGATCCCGTCCCGTCCGATCTGTTCGCTGGTGAACGCGAACAGGCGGCAGTAGAACCCGTCCGTGCTCTCCGCGTCCGGGGTGTTGAGGTCGACGCCGCTGAGCGTGCCGGGGATCCCGGAGCCCAGCGCCCAGCCCTCCGGCGGCTGCCAGAGGACCACCGGTGTCCCGGCCGGGTCGGTGGCGTGCAGGACCGTGCCCCGGTCCGGGATGTCCACCGGCCCCAGCCGTACCGTTCCGCCGAGGTGCTCGACCCAGCCCACGCTGCTCGCCGCGTTTACCACGGACAGGTGTACCGACCAGCCGGTCGGCTGCCCGTGAGCCGCCTGGTACAGCCCGGCGACCTCGATCCCGTCCCGCAACGCGAGGGTGTAGCGGCGGTTGGTCGCGACGGGATCGCGTTTGACGTGGAAGTCCCAGCCGAACAGTTCCCCGTAGAACCGGCGTGCCGCGGGCTCGTCCGCCGCGGCCAGCTCGACCCAGCACGGTGTTCCCGGCGGGGGGACGGACGTTGTCGACGGACTTCCGTGGGACACACGGACCACCTCCCGGACGAGGGCGGATGACACGGTGGGAGGCCCGGGGGCCGTCCGGAGTCTAGACCCGCACGGGGGGCCGTCGCGCGCGTTTCCGTGAGATCACGACCGAAGGAGTCCCGCCCGGGCCGTCCCGGCGGGCCGGGCGGTCGGGAGCGTGGCAGGGGACCACGCGACCACGGTGAGGCTGACGTGGGACAATGGCGGAGCCATGACTGCACTGCCCCTCGTCTTCGACGCCCCCCGCAAAGGTCTGCCGAGCAGGCACCTGGCCGATCTCGACACGGCCGGACGTGCCGAGGCGGTCGCCGCGCTCGGGGAGAAGCCCTTCCGCGCGAAGCAACTGTCCCACCACTACTTCTCCCGGCTGACGGTCGACCCGGAGGCCATGACCGACATCCCGGCGGCGTCGCGGCAGCGGCTCGTGGACGAGCTGATGCCCTCGCTGTTGACGCGGGTCCGCGCGGTGGACTGCGACGGCGGGAGCACCCGGAAGACGCTGTGGCGCGCACACGACGGCACCATGCTGGAGAGCGTGCTGATGCGCTATCCGGATCGGGCGACGTTGTGCATCTCCAGCCAGGCGGGCTGCGGGATGGCCTGTCCGTTCTGCGCGACGGGGCAGGGCGGACTCGACCGCAACCTGTCCACGGCGGAGATCGTCGACCAGGTCCGCGCCGCCGCCGCCGTGATGCGGGACGGCGAGATGCCCGGCCCCGACGGCACGCCCGCCCCGGGACGGCTGTCGAACATCGTCTTCATGGGGATGGGGGAGCCGCTGGCCAACTACCGCAGGGTGCTCGACGCGGTGCGGCGGATCACCGACCCGGCACCGGCCGGGCTGGGGATCTCCCAACGGTCGGTGACGGTGTCGACCGTCGGGCTCGCCCCGGCGATCCGGAAGCTGGCCGCCGAGCGGATGCAGGTGCGGCTGGCGGTGTCGCTGCACGCACCGGACGACGAACTGCGTGACGAGCTGGTTCCGGTGAACAACCGCTGGCCGGTCGCCGAGGTGCTCGACGCGGCCCGGCACTACGCCGACACCACGGGCCGGCGGGTCTCGATCGAGTACGCGCTGATCCGGGACCGCAACGACCATCCCTGGCGCGCGGACCTGCTGGCGGAGCGGTTGCGCACCCACCTGGGCCACCTGGCCCACGTCAATGTCATCCCGCTGAACCCGACCCCGGGCAGCGAGTGGGGCGCCTCCCCGAAGTCGGTGGAGCGGGAGTTCGTCCGCCGCGTCAACGACGGCGGCGTGCCCTGCACCGTGCGCGACACGCGTGGTCAGGAGATCGCCGCGGCGTGCGGTCAGCTCGCCGCCGAGAGCTGAGGACCGCGTCGGCAGGGATCCGCACCCGACGGCGGGCGGCCGCGTCGACGGATGTCGAGCGGCCAGGTGACCACGGGACCGGCGGCCAGGTGACCACGGGACCGGCGGCCAGGTGACCACGGGACCGGCGGCCAGGTGACCACGGGACCGGCGGCCAGGTGACCACGGGACCGGCGGCCAGGTGACCACGGGACCGGGGAGCTCGGGCATACTGGCGGTAGTGCCACATCCACAGGGCCTGCTCCCGCGGCGAGCCGAATCGCTGGTCGCCGAAGCGCTGACGGACACCCGGGTCGTTCTCGTGAACGGCGCCAGGCAGGCGGGCAAGAGCACTCTCACCCGGCTGGCCGCCTCCCAGGCCGGGGACCCGGTCCTGCGTCCTCTCGACGATCCGGCGACGTTGGAGGCGGCGAGGCTCGATCCGACCGGCTTCGTCGAGCATCCAGGACTCATGGTCATCAATGAGATCCAGCTCGCCCCGGAGTTGCTCCGACCGATCAAGCTGACAGTGGATCTCGACCCGACTCCCGGTCGATTCCTGCTCACCGGCTCGTCGCGCATCCTCGCGTTACGGGCACTTCCGGACGCCCTCCCGGGGCGGATGGAGATCCTCGAACTGTGGCCGTTCTCCCAGGGAGAGATCAGCGACGGCGCGGACGCGTTCCTCGACGCCGCCTTCGGGCACGGTGCCGAGCTCGAGTACACCTCGGAGCTCGGGCGTCGGGACTATCTGGAACGCATCACGGTCGGCGGTTTCCCCGAGTCGGTCCGGCGGACCCGACGCCGACGTGCCGCGTTCTTCGACTCGTACCTGTCCACGTTGATCGAGCGGGACGTGCTGGAACTGGCCGACATCGAACGTCGCCGCGAACTGCACACCCTCCTGCGACTGCTCGCCGGACGCGCGGGTGGACTACTGGTACCGGGAGCGCTGGCCGGGGAGAGCGGAATCCCCAGGACCACGCTCACACGCTACCTGGACCTGCTGTCCTCGGTCTTCCTCATCAAATCCATTCCCGCGTGGGCACCGGGGGGCGGGACACACCGCGCCGTGGGAACACCGAAGCTCGCATTCGTCGACACCGGCATCGCCTGCCATCTGCTCGGCCAGGACGCGAACCGGCTCGCTGATCCGGGAGGGGCCGCCGGACCGATGGTGGAGAACTTCGTCGTGAGCGAGCTGTCCCGGCAACTCACCTGGTCCGCCGAACGCGGCACGCTGTACCACTACCGGACGAAGGACAAGGTCGAGGTCGACGTGGTCGTGGAGACCCCGGACGGACGGGTCGTCGCGGTGGAGGTCAAGGCCGGTTCCACCATCCGTGCCGAGGACGTCCGTGGACTGCGGCATCTCGCCGACCGGTTGGGCGAGCGCTTCGTCGCGGGCTATGTCCTGTACACGGGGCGACAGACCCTGCCGTTCGGAAACCGGATCCGCGCGCTGCCGTTGGAGGCACTCTGGCGGGTCGCACCGTGAAACGGGATCGGCGACACGCCGCCGACCCCGGGCGCACGTCCGCCCGCGGGAACGGGTGGTCAGCTCCGCCAGGCCGTGCGGCGCCGCTTCATGTCGTACAGCAGGCCCGCGATGATGCCCACACCGATGACGATGAGCACCACGTTCGCGGTGTTCCGCTCGTGGTTGCCGATCAGCATCAGGAACATGACGGCCGCGGTGAACCATCCCGCCACGCGGGACGCCTTGGGGAACTCGCCGTGCCAGCCCCACTCGGCCGACGGCTCGTCCCGCGGGTCCACCTCGGTACCGGTGCGCTTCTCGACGGCCTTTCCTGCCACGATCACTCCTCCACTGCGGGCGCCCACACCGCTGACGCCGGTCACTGCCGATCGCACGTCGCGTACCGTCCCATGATCCCACACGCCTGCCCGTCGACTCCTCCGGGACGTTGGCGAGAATGGTCACGATGAGCACACCACGGAGGGTGCTGATCCTCGGGTCCACCGGGTCGATCGGCACGCAGGCACTCGACGTCACCGGCCGCAACCCCGACCTGTTCCGGGTCGTGGGTATCGCCTCGGGCGGGTCGGACCCGCAGGCGCTGGCCGCCCAGGTGCTGGCCCACGACGTCGAGGCGGTCGCGGTGACCCGGCCGACCGTGGTGGAGGACCTGCAGCTCGCCCTCTACGCCGAGGCGCAGCGCCGCGGGTACGCGCAGGGCGGGTTCCGGCTGCCGAGGATCTTCGCGGGCGGTGACGCCGTCGAGGAGCTGATCGACGCCGTGCCCGCCGACGTGGTGCTGAACGGGATGCCCGGGTCCCGCGGGCTGCGACCCACGCTGCGGGCGCTGGCCACCGGCGCGACGCTCGCGCTGGCGAACAAGGAGTCGCTGATCGCGGGCGGCCCGCTGGTGCTGGAGGCCGCGCGGCCGGGGCA
>NZ_KB912566.1:87129-97459 GCF_000383775.1 Saccharomonospora halophila 8 | reverse complement strand
CCGGAGGCCGCGCCCGCCTGCCGCTGGGACACCGCCGCGACCTGGACCTTCGAACCGCTGGACACCGCGGCGTTCCCCGCCGTCGAGCTGGCCCGGCACGTCGGCACCGGGGGCGGCTGCCTGCCCGCCGTGTTCAACGCCGCCAACGAGCGGCTCGTGGAGCGCTTCCTCGGAGGGAACACGGGTTTCACGTCCATCGTGGACACTGTGGGCGAGGTCGTCGCCGCCGCCGACGAGTGGGCACGCCCGCCCCGCGACGTCGACGACGTACTGGCTGCGGAAGAATGGGCGCGCGACCGTGCCCTGGCAATCAGTTCGGGAGGGAAGTAGCGCGTGCTCGTCTACTTACTGGGGGTCGCGCTCTTCGCGCTGGGCATCTGTGTCTCGGTGGCGTTGCACGAGGCCGGGCACATGGCCACCGCGAAGATGTTCGGCATGAAGGTCCGGCGCTACTTCGTCGGCTTCGGGCCGACGGTGTTCTCCTTCCGGCGCGGCGAAACCGAGTACGGCCTGAAGTGGATCCCGCTCGGCGGGTTCTGCGACATCGCGGGGATGACCGCGCTCGACGAGGTGAAGCCCGACGAGGCGCCGCGGGCGATGTGGCGGTTCCGGGTGTGGAAACGCACCGTCGTGCTCGCCGCGGGGTCGTTCACCCATTTCGTGCTCGGCTTCGTGGTGCTCTACCTGATGGCGGTGTCGCTGGGCCTGCCGAACCTGGACGACCGGCCGGTGATCGGTGAGGTGTCCGAGTGCGTGCGCAGCGCCGAGACGGTCGAGCAGTTCACCAACCAGCAGTGCAGGCCGGGTGATCCCGCGCCGGCGCGTGCCGGGGGCCTGAAGTCCGGTGACGAGGTCGTCAGTATCGGCGGTGCCCCGGTGGACTCGTGGTCGGAGATGGTCGCCCGGGTGCAGAACACCTCCGGTCCGACCTCGATGACCGTGCTGCGGGAGGGGGAGCGCGAGCAGCTCACCGTGGACGTGACGCAGGTCACCCGACCGACCGCCGACGATGGTACCGAGCGGGTCGGGATGATCGGGGCCGGGCAGGGCTGGCTGCTGTCCCACGGGCCGGCGGGCGCCGTGGGTGCCTCGGTCGCGTTCACCGGGGACATCATGGTGCAGACCTGGGAACGCCTGCTCGAACTGCCGGAGAAGGTCCCCGCCGTGGTCGAGGCGATCTTCGGTGCCGAGCGGGACCCGGAGACGCCGGTCAGTGTCGTGGGGGCGAGCCGGATCGGCGGCGAGGCGGTCGAGGCCGGGCTGTGGGGTGTGTTCCTGCTGCTGCTGGCGAGCCTGAACTTCTTCGTGGGCATCTTCAACCTGCTGCCGCTGCTTCCGCTCGACGGCGGACACATCGCCGTGACCTGGTACGAACGGGTGCGCGACTGGCTACGCCGCCTGCGCGGCAGGGAACCGGGTGGTCCCGTCGACTACACCAAGCTGAACACCGTCACCGGTGTGGTGATTGTCATCGGTGGCGCGTTCGTGCTGCTGACGGTCACCGCCGACATCGTCAACCCGATCCGGCTCACCCAGTGATGCCCACGAGTGGGGGTCGCTGTGCCCGGCGCCGGGGCGCGCTCACGTATCGTGGACCCCGGCCAGGCAGCAATCCGCAGTGGAAGAGGAAGCGATGACCGTCGACCTGGGCCTGCCCACCAACCCGCCGCCCGTGCTCGCCGAACGCCGCAAGACCCGCCAGCTCCAGGTCGGTCCCGTGGGGGTCGGCAGCGAGCACCCGGTGTCGGTGCAGTCGATGACGACCACGGAAACCGCCGACGTCAACGCCACGCTGCAACAGATCGCCGAGCTGACCGCGTCGGGCTGCGACATCGTGCGGGTGGCCTGCCCGAGCGCCGACGACGCCGCCGCGTTGCCCGCCATCGCCGCGAAGTCGAAGATTCCGGTGATCGCCGACATCCACTTCCAGCCGAAATACGTCTTCGCCGCCATCGAGGCCGGGTGCGCCGGTGTCCGGGTGAACCCCGGCAACATCAAGAAGTTCGACGACAAGGTCGCCGAGATCGCCCGCGCGGCCGGTGACCACGGTGTGCCGATCCGCATCGGGGTCAACGCGGGCTCGCTCGACCCGCGGTTGATGGCCAAGCACGGCAAGGCCACCCCGGAGGCGCTGGCCGAGTCGGCGCTGTGGGAGGCGTCGCTGTTCGCCGAGCACGGCTTCCACGACCTCAAGATCTCGGTCAAACACAACGACCCCGTCGTGATGGTGCGGGCCTACGAGATTCTCGCCGAGCAGTGCGACTACCCGCTGCACCTCGGCGTGACCGAGGCGGGTCCCGCGTTCCAGGGCACGGTGAAGTCGTCGGTGGCGTTCGGCGCCCTGCTGCGCCAGGGCATCGGCGACACCATCCGGGTCTCCCTGTCGGCCCCTCCGGTGGAGGAGGTCAAGGTCGGTACGCAGATCCTGGAGTCGCTGAACCTGCGTCCGCGCAAGCTGGAGATCGTCTCCTGCCCCTCCTGTGGTCGGGCCCAGGTGGACGTCTACAAGCTCGCCGACGAGGTCACCGCGGGGCTGGCGGACATGGAGGTCCCCCTGCGCGTCGCGGTGATGGGCTGTGTGGTGAACGGGCCCGGCGAGGCGCGTGAGGCCGACCTCGGCGTGGCGTCCGGCAACGGCAAGGGGCAGATCTTCGTCAAGGGTGAGGTCATCAAGACCGTGCCCGAACACCAGATCGTGGAGACCCTGATCGAGGAGGCCATGCGGATCGCCGAGGAGAACGGCGACACCGACGCGAGCGGGGAGCCGGTCGTCACCGTGGGGTGAGGTGACCGTCCGTGGCGCGTGAGCCGGAACGGGTCGCCCGGGCGCCGCACCCGGCGCTCCGGCCCTTCGTCGCGCACACTCGGGCGCATGAACACCTCATCGAACACCGGAACCGCCGCAACCACCGGGACGACCACGACGGCGCACGGTCCGCGGGTGTGGCCGGCGTTGCGCTACACCGACGCGGACGCCGCGCTGCGGTTCTTCACCGAGGTCTGCGGCTTCGAGGAACGCTGCACCTACCGCGCCGACGACGGGACGATCGCCCACGGCGAGGTACGCGGGCCCGAGGGCGGCGGCGTCATGTACGGCACCGCCACCGGGAGCAACGCGGGCCCCGCGTCGCCGCGGGTCGGGGGGCACGCGGTGTACGTGGTCAGCACCGACCCGGACGCGGTGGCCGAGCGCGCCCGCAGGGCCGGTGCGCGCCTGCTGCGCGAACCCGTCGACACCGACTACGGCTCGCACGAGATCACCGTCGCCGACCCGGACGGCAACGCCTGGACTTTCGGGACCTATCCGGGGGAGTAGGTCCCGGCGGTGACCCGGTCCGGCGGGCCGGACGCCGACGGGAATCGGCGGACGGAATGGTGCCGGAGCTCGCGGGGAGCGGACGGTCCGGCTCGCCGGTCCCCATTCGTGGGGGTTGTCTGGCAATCTTGACGTGTGTTGCGGCTGGCCGGTGCGAGGCTGCTCGATGACAGGGACTACCCGGCGGTCCGCGCGGTCCTCGCGGCGGATCCGGTGGGCAGCTGCATGGTGTCCGCACGCGTCGAGTCGGCCGGGTTGGACCCGTGGCGGCTCGGCGGCGAGCTGTGGGGCACCGACGGCCGGTACGTGCGGGCGGGCGCCCTGCAGGGGTTGTGCTTCGCGGGGCCGAACCTGGTCCCGCTGACCGGTGGTGCGGGCGCGTTGCGGTCGTTCGCGGACCGGGCGTTGCGCCGGCCCCGGACGTGCTCGTCGCTCGTCGGTCCCGCCGAACAGGTGCTTGGACTGTGGGAGCAGCTCGCCGGGGACTGGGGCCCCGCCCGCGAGGAACGGCCCGACCAGCCCCTCATGGCCCTGGACGGCGAGCCGCGGGTGGCCGCGGATCGGGCGGTCCGGCCGGTGCTGCCGCACGAACTCGGCACCTACTTCCCGGCCGCGGTGGCCATGTTCCACGAGGAGGTCGGTGTCGACCCGACCGCGGGGGACGGCGGTGCCGGGTACCGGGCCCGTGTGTCGGAGCTGATCGCCGGTGGTCGGGCGTTCGCCCGGTTCGAGGGCGGCGAGGTCGTGTTCAAGGCCGAGATCGGGGCGTTGTCCGACCGGGTGGGGCAGATCCAGGGTGTGTGGGTCCACCCCCGGCACCGGGGCCGCGGACTCGGCGCCGCGGGCACCGCCGCGGTCGCGCGGCACCTGGTGCACGGGCTGGGCCGGGTCGCGAGCCTGTACGTGAACTCGTACAACACGCCCGCCCTGGCCGCGTACCACCGGATCGGCTTCCGGCAGGTCGGGCGCTACGCCACGGTGCTGTTCTAGGTCGACCTCCGGTGTGATCCGGGTCATGTCCACCCCGGTCGGGCGGCAACGCCGGGATACTGGGCCGCGTGCGAGGCAGACGGTCGCACCGGGTCGGCGCCGCGTTGCTCGGCGTCGCCCTGGTGCTCAGCGGGTGCGGTGTGTTCTCCGGCGAGGATCCGAGGGAGGTGGCGGGCGAGTTCCTCGACGCGTTCTCCCGCGGCGACACGGCCGCGGTGGCGGAGCTCACCGATGATCCCGGCGCCGCGCGGCGGCTGTTCGACGGGGTGCGGGCGGAGCTGGAACCGGAGTCGGTGACCACCACGCTCGGCACGGTCCGGGAGACCGACGGCACCACCTACGCCGACTACCGGGTGGAGTGGGATCTCGGGCAGGGGCGCACCTTCGGGTACGACACGCGTGCCGCGTTGACGACGGACGGCGACACCACGATCCGCTTCCGGCCGTCGCTGGTGCACCCGGAACTCCAGCGGGGCGAGACACTCGCCCTCCGCGGGGAGGACGCCGCGCCGGTCCCGGTGCACGACCGGGACGGGGCCCCGCTGCTGCGTGCCGACGAGGTCGTCAACGTGCTGCTGCACCGCGACGAGGCCGGGGAGAAGGCGGACGCGGTGATCGAGTCCCTGGCCGGGGCGCTGAACCCGCTGGATGAGCGGATCACCCCGTCCTCGATCGAGTCCGGGCTGTCGGAGACCGAGCAGGGGGAACCGTACCTGGTGGCTGCCCTTCGTTCGAGTGACTACGCCGCGGTCAAGGAGAATATCCACGAGCTGCCCGGAGTCCGGTTCACCACCCGGCAGCGGATGCTGCCGGTGACCAGGGGGCTGGGGGAGCGGATCCTGCCCGCCGTGCGGAAGGCCGCGCAGGAGCGGTCGGCGGGCAACGCGGGCTGGTCCGTGGCCGTGGTCGACTCCGGTGGTGCGGAGGTCGGTGTGGTTCACCGCGCGGAGCCGGAACCGGCCGAACCGCTGCGCAGCACCCTGAGCCTGCCGGTCCAGCAGGAGGCCGAACGCGCGCTCGACGCGGCCGAGGCGCCGGGGGTGCTCGTCGCCGTGCAACCCTCCACCGGGGGTCTGCTCGCGGTGGCGGCCAACGACGCCGCGGTCGAGAAGGGCACCGCCCCGCTCACCGGCCGCTACCCGCCGGGTTCCACGTTCAAGATCGCCACCGCCGCGGCGGCGTTGCGCGCGGGGACCGAGGTCGACACCCCGGTGGAGTGCCCGGCCACCACGGTGATCGACGGCCGGACGATCCCGAACGACGACGAGTTCGAGCTCGGCACGGTGCCGCTGCGGGAGGCCTTCGCCCGTTCGTGCAACACGACGTTCGCCCACCTCGCGCTGGACCTTCCCGACGGTGCGCTCACCGACGCCGCGCGCAGCCTCGGCATCGGCACCGACTACGTCATCCCGGGCGTCACCACGGTCACCGGTTCGGCCGAGCCGGGGGACGGCGCCGTGGCGCGGGCCGCGGCCGGGTTCGGTCAGGGCACGATGCTGGCGAGCCCGTTCGGTGCGGCGCTGATGTCGGCCACCGTCGCCGCCGGGGAGACTCCGGTGCCGAGTCTGCTCGCCGATCGGGAGACCGAGGTCACCGTGTCCGGGGAGCCGTTGCCGGAGCCGGTGGTCGCGGGACTGCGCGCGATGATGCGGGCCGTGGTCACCGAGGGGACCGCCACCGAACTGGACGACGGGCTGTCCGGTGTCCACGGCAAGACCGGCACCGCCCAGTACGGCGACGGCACGGAGGCGCACGGGTGGTTCACCGGATACCGGGACGACCTGGCCTTCGCGGTGCTGCTGGAGGGGGCGGGCAGTTCGAAGCCGGCGGTGGCCACGACCCGCGATTTCCTCACCGGGCTGGGCTGATCCCCGGCACCGGGCCGGGCCGGGCACACGGTCGAGGCCGGTGCGGCCGACGACACCGTGAGACGCCCGCAGTGTGCCACCGGGGGAGTCGTAGGCTGGGGGACATGCCCGATCGTGCCCCGTTGCAGCCCGGCGTGCAGACGCCGCGTCGCCCCGTTCCCGAGTCCATCGTCCGCCCCGAGTACGTCGGCAAACGCGCGCCGAAACCGGAACCCGGAAACGGGGTGCGCACGCCCGAGACGATCGAGGCCATGCGGGTGGCGGGCCGGATCGCGGCACAGGCCCTCCAGGAGGGCGGAAAGGCCGTGAAACCGGGCAACACCACCGACGACGTCGACCGCGTCGTCCACGAGTTCCTGCTCGACCACGGCGCCTACCCCTCCACGCTCGGCTACCGCGGGTTCCCGAAGTCGTGCTGCACCTCGCTGAACGAGGTCATCTGCCACGGCATCCCGGACTCGACCGTGATCTCCGACGGCGACATCTGCAACATCGACGTCACCGCCTACATCGGCGGGGTCCACGGCGACACGAACGCCACCTTCCCGGCCGGGGACGTCTCCGACGAGGCGCGGCTGCTGGTGGAACGTACCCGCGAGGCGACCAACCGGGCGATCAAGGCGGTGCGGCCCGGCAGGCAGCTGAACGTGATCGGCCGGGTGATCGAGTCCTACGCCAAGCGGTTCGGCTACGGCGTGGTGCGGGACTTCACCGGCCACGGCGTCGGCCCGGCCTTCCACACCGCGCCGACGGTGCTGCACTACGAGGAGCCGTCGGTGAGCACCGTCATCGAGAAGGACATGACCTTCACGATCGAGCCGATGATCACGCTCGGCACGATCGACTACGACGTCTGGAGCGACGACTGGACCGTCACCACCCGGGACAAGCAGTGGACGGCCCAGTTCGAGCACACGCTGCGGGTCACCGACGACGGGGCGGAGATCCTCACCAAGCCCTGACCCGTCCGCCGTCGGGGGTGTGTGCGCGGCACACACCCCCGACGGCGTGGTTGTGGCCCGCGCGGACATGGTTGCCGGGGCCACGGCCGCTTACCGTCTGCTGCCATGTCGAGCAGCCCACTGGCCGGCCGGACCGCCCTCGTCACGGGTGGTGCGGGCGGCATCGGACGCGCCTGCGTCGAGACCCTGGCCCGCGCGGGAGCCACGGTGCATCTGGTCGACGTCGACCGTGCCGCCGTGGACGTCGCCCGTGAGCACGACGCCGTCGCACACGTCGCCGACCTCACCGACCCCGGTGCGGTCGACACCGTGCCCGGCGACGTCGACATCCTCGTGAACAACGCGGGTGTCCAGCACATCGCGCCCATCCAAGAGCTGTCGGCCGAGCGGTTCACCCGCATCCAGCAGCTCATGGTGACCACGCCGTTCCGGCTGATGCGCCGCTGCCTGCCCGCGATGTCCGCGCGCGGCTGGGGACGGATCGTGAACATCTCCAGCGTGCACGGGGTGCGTGCGAGCCCGTACAAGGCGGCGTACGTGGCCGCCAAGCACGGGCTGGAGGGTCTGAACAAGGTCGCGGCACTGGAGGCCGCGCCGCACGGGGTCACCAGCAACTGTGTGGCCCCCGGCTACGTCCGCACCGGCCTGGTCGCCGACCAGGTGGCCGACCAGGCCCGGTCCCGGGGGATCGACGAGGACGCCGTCCTCGACGAGGTGTTCCTGCGCAACACCGCCGTGAAACGGCTCATCGAGCCGGAGGAGGTGGCGGCGGTGGTGCTGTGGCTCTGCGGCGACCACGCCGCCTACCTCACGGGCGCCTCGATCCCGCTCGACGGCGGGTGGACCGCGGGCTGATCCCGCCCGGTCCGACCCGCGTCACCCACGCCGGGCCGCGCCCGCGGCCGCGGCGCACCGTCCCTGTTCGCACACGACGAAGTGGTGAGCACCATGTCCCGGACCAGCTCCATCAAACGTGTCGTGGGTGCCAGCATGATCGGCACCACGGTCGAGTGGTACGACTTCTTTCTCTTCGGCTCGGCCGCGGCACTCGTGTTCAACAAACTCTTCTTCCCCGAGAGCGACCCGCTCGCCGGCACGATGCTGGCCTTCGCGACCTTCGCGATCGGCTTCGTCGCCCGTCCGCTCGGCGGCCTCGTCTTCGGTCACTTCGGGGACAAACTGGGCCGCAAGAAACTGCTGGTCGTCAGCCTGCTCATGATGGGCGGGGCGACGTTCCTCATGGGGCTGTTGCCCACTTACGCCACGATCGGGGTGGCCGCCCCGCTGCTGCTGGTCCTGCTCCGGCTGATCCAGGGCTTCGCCGTCGGCGGCGAGTGGGGCGGCGCCGTGCTGATCGTGTCCGAGCACGGCGACGACCGCAGGCGCGGGTTCTGGGCGTCGTGGCCCCAGGCGGGCGTCCCCGCGGGAAATCTGCTGGCCACCGCGGTGCTCGCCGTGCTGGCCGCGGTACAGACCGACGCCGCGTTCGAGGCGTGGGGCTGGCGCATCCCGTTCCTGCTGTCCGGTCTGCTCGTCGTGATCGGACTGTGGATCCGGCTCGCCGTCGAGGAGTCGCCGGTCTTCGTCGAGGCGGTGCGTCACGCGGATCAGAAGGCGGAGCAGGGGGCCGCCCCGGAGCGGGCGCCGATCGTCACCGTGCTGCGCCGGCACTGGCGCGAGGTGCTCATCGCGATGGGCGCCCGCTTCGCCGAGAACGTGTCGTACTACGTCATCACCGCCTTCGTACTCGTCTACCTCACCACGCACCTGGGCATGTCGAAGTCGCTCGGGATCAATGCGGTGCTGGTCGGCTCCGCCGTGCACTTCGTGATGATCCCGGTGTGGGGCTGGTTGTCCGATCTGGTGGGACGGCGGACGGTGTACCTGTTCGGCACGGCGGGGATGCTCGTGTGGGCCTTCGTGTTCTTCCCGATGCTCGACGCGGCCACACCCCTGGCCACCATCGGCGCGGTGACCGTCGGACTGGTGCTGCACGGCGCGATGTACGGGCCGCAGGCGGCGTTCTTCTCCGAGCTGTTCGGCACGAAGGTGCGCTACTCGGGCGCGTCGATCGGCTACCAGCTCGCGTCGATCGCCGCGGGAGGGCTGGCCCCGCTCATCGCGACCGCGCTGCTCGGCGCCTTCGGCACCAGTATCCCGGTCTCGCTCTACGTCGCGGCCGGGTGTGTGCTCACCTTCGTGGCCGTGTACCTGGCCAAGGAGACGAAGGGCACCTCACTGGCCGACGCGGACGCGCCGTCGACGGTGTCAGCATGATCGTGATGAGCGAGCGGGGTGGGCGGCCGGCTGCCGGGGACGCCTCCACGGACGCCGCTCCCGGCACGGTGCGACGTGACGGGGCGCGGGGGCTGTTGGAGCTGCTGGCGGCGGGTGCGAGTGGTGCGGATCTGGCCCGCGTGCCGGCCGACGACGACTCGGTCGCGCTGGCTCTGCAGATCCGCCGCACCCTCGACGCGCACAGTCGCCGGGAGGCCGAGCTGGCCGCGTTGTTCGACACGGCCGGTGACCTCGCCCGGTTGCGCGACCTGGACGCGGTGCTGCGCTCGATCGTGCACCGGGCCCGGATGCTGCTGGGCGCCGACGTCTCCTACCTGACGCTGAACGACGACGCCGAGGACGCGGTCGGTGGCAGCACCTACATGCGGGTCACCGACGGGTCCGCCTCGGCGCTGTTCCAGCAGCTCCGGCTCGGCGCGGGGGAGGGGCTGGGCGGCCTGGTCGCGCAGACCGCCCGCCCCTACGCCACCCGCGACTACCCGAACGACGACCGCTTCGACCACACCGGCCCGATCGACCGGGGTGTGGGGGACGAGGGGCTGGTCGCGATCCTCGGGGTACCGCTGACCCTGGGCGAGCGGATCATCGGGGTGCTGTTCGCCTCCGAGCGCAGGGCCCGGGAGTTCTCCCCGGACGAGGTGGCGCTGCTGTCCTCGTTCGCCGACCACGCCGCCATCGCCATCGACAACGCCCGGCTGATCGAGGAGAGTACGGCGGCGCTGGCGGAACTGGGCGCGGCCAACGACACCATCCGGGCGCATCACGAGAGTCTCGCGCGGGCCCAGGACGCGCACGACCGGCTGACCGAGCTCGTCCTCGGTGGTGCCGACGTCGGGGAGGTGGCCGCGGCGGTGGCCGCGGTGCTCGACGCATGCCAGGTACGTGGCGTCGGGCAT
>NZ_KB912566.1:84522-87029 GCF_000383775.1 Saccharomonospora halophila 8 | reverse complement strand
GGGGACGGGGTCGTCCGCGCGCACGACCCCGAACAGCGCCGAGGCCACCGCGAGGCGTCGGCCCGCCCGGTCCCGGTCGGCCCGGTCCATGCCGTCGACGTCGAGCGCGTCGTAGAGCACCCCGGTGTAGCGGCGCACGGCGGGCATCGTGGGTGCCGAGTACAGTGTCGCGTTGCGGTCGACCTCGCCGGACTGCCGCTGCGACAGCTTCAACGCGGCCAGACTCGCCGGGACGTCGGCCGCCAGCTCCACCAGCGCGTCGGCCAGCTTGCGGCGCAGCGGGGTCAGCTCGGGCAGCGACAGGGCGTCCAGGTCCAGCGGGGCCCCGTCGCCGCCGTCGGCCTTGGTCTCGGACGGGGGTAGCAGCACGAGCACGACCGCGAGCCTAACCGGCGTCCCGGTGCCGGTCCGGGCGTGGTGTACCGCGGCGAAATACCGGTTGCGGCAGCTCGCGCGGCGTTGACTACCCTTCGTCCATCAGCGCTTTTCCCGGTGCGGGTACCCGCCGAGCACGCGCGACCCCGTGGCGCTCGGCGCCGACCGTCGCCACGCCGCGACACGAGCAGCTGCCACGCCGCAACACGAGCCTAGGAGAACACCGTGATCACCAGGATGTCGTCGCTGTTCCTGCGCACGTTGCGGGAGGATCCGGCGGACGCCGAGGTGCCCAGCCACCGGCTCCTCGTCCGGGCGGGCTACGTGCGCCGGGTCGCCCCCGGTGGGTACTCCTGGCTCCCGCTCGGGTTGCGCGTGCTGCGCAACATCGAGGCGGTGATCCGCGAGGAGATGGACGGCATCGGCGCCCAGGAGATCCAGTTCCCGGCGCTGTTGCCGAAGGAGCCCTACGAGGCCACCGGCCGGTGGACCGAGTACGGCCCGAACGTCTTCCGGGTCGTGGACCGCAAGGGCGCCGACTACCTGCTCGGCCCCACGCACGAGGAGCTGTTCGCGCTCACCGTCAAGGGCGAGTTCAGCTCGTACCGGGACTACCCGGTGATGCTGTACCAGATCCAGACCAAGTACCGGGACGAGGCGCGCCCCCGGGCGGGCCTGCTGCGGGGCCGCGAGTTCGTCATGAAGGACTCGTACTCGTTCGACCTCGACGACGCGGGCCTGGCCCGCTCGTACGCCCTGCACCGGGACGCCTACCTGCGGATCTTCGAGCGACTCGGGATCGACTACGCCGTGGTGGCCGCGACCTCCGGGGCGATGGGCGGCTCGGCGTCGGAGGAGTTCCTCGCCCTCGCCGACAGCGGGGAGGACACCTACGTCCGCAGCACCGCCTCCGACTACGCGGCCAACGTCGAGGCCGTGGTCACCCCCGCCCCGCCGGAGCAGCCGGTGGCGGACAAACCCGCCGCGCAGGTGCACCACACCCCGGACACCCCCACCATCGACACGCTCGTCGAGTTCCTCAACGACGCGAACCTCGGCCGCACCGTCACCGCGGCGGACACGCTGAAGAACGTGCTGGTCAAGACCCGGATGCCGGGCGAGGACGAGTGGACGCTGCTCGGCGTCGGCGTCCCGGGCGACCGCGAGGTCGACATGAAGCGGCTGGAAGCCGCGCTCGAACCCGCCGAGGTGGCGCTGCTGGAGGAGGCCGACTTCACCGCGAACCCGTTCCTGGTGAAGGGCTACGTGGGCCCGCAGGCGCTGCTCGCGAACGGGGTCCGCTACCTCGTCGACCCGCGCATCGTCCGCGGCACCGCCTGGATCACCGGCGCCGACAAGGTCGACCACCACGTCGTCGACCTGGTCTGCGGGCGGGACTTCACCCCGGACGGCACGGTCGAGGCCGCCGAGGTCCGCGAGGGCGACCCCTCCCCGGACGGGCAGGGCGAACTGGTCACCGCGCGCGGCATCGAGATCGGGCACATCTTCCAGCTCGGCCGCAAGTACACCGACGCCTTCGAGGTCGACGCGCTCGGCCCCGACGCGAAGCCGGTCCGCATCACGATGGGCTCCTACGGCATCGGGGTCTCCCGGCTGGTGGCGGCCGTCGCCGAGCAGCACCACGACGACCTCGGGCTGGTCTGGCCCCGCTCGGTCGCCCCGGCCGACGTGCACGTGGTCGTGGCGGGCAAGGACGAGGAGCTGTTCGCCGGTGGTGAGCGCCTCGCGGAGCAACTGTCCGGGCACGGTGTGCGGGTGCTGCTCGACGACCGCCGGGCCACGCCCGGGGTGAAGTTCGCGGACGCGGAGCTCGTCGGGGTGCCGACGATCGTGGTCGTGGGACGCGGGCTCGCCAAGGGTGTGGTGGAGGTCAAGGACCGGGCCACCGGCGACCGCGACGAGGTCGCCGTCGACGACGCCGTTTCGCACCTGCGGGAGCTCGTGCGCCGGTAACCTCCCCCGTATGGGGTGGTTCGATCGGCGGCAGCCGGATAACCCGTACGGGTACGAGGACAGGGCGGCGCTCACCGGCGTCGGCGGCTACGAACCCGCCGACCCCGCCGACGCGACCCCGCGGGAGTGGCGGACGGACCCGGTGACCGCTCCGGACG
>NZ_KB912566.1:77729-84422 GCF_000383775.1 Saccharomonospora halophila 8 | reverse complement strand
GGTGGTGGGGTCGGTCGCGGGGCCGTCCGCCCGGTCCTGTGGATTCTCCGGCGGGGTGTCCCCGGTGCGGGTCTTCCCGACGGGCCCGCCGGGTGCGAGGGGCCAGCCGTCGGCCTCCCACGCCCCGTGCAGCGGGGCCCGCAGGGTCAGCGCCGGGGCGGGCAGGTCCACACCGACGACCACCACGACCCCGTGCGGCAGCACGAGGAGCGCGTCGAGGTCGGTCTCCAGCCCGGGAGGTCGCACGCCGAGCAGACCAACCCCGCCGACCACCTCCCCGCCCCGCCCGAGGGCGGCCAGGGACGCGCGGACGTCGTCGGAGACGCGGGCGGGACGGGCGGGGAATCGGATGAGTCGCACTGCGCCTCCCTGTGACGGGCCACCGGCGGGATCCGGGCGAAGTCCCAGGTCTCGGGCCTCCTGCCGTGTTTATAGCCGAGCTCGGCCGGTATCGCCGGGCAGTGTGCGCGCAAAGTAACCATTGACAGTGATTGCTGTCACCTAGTTGAGTGCTACTCCAAAGTAGATTGCGGAATGTTTTCCGGGTTCTGGAGGATGGAATGCGCTTACGGGCGGGTCGGGGCCCGCGGTCACTGGTGATCGCGGTGTCCGCCACGGCCCTGACGGTGACGGCGGGTCTGGCGACGGCGACGATCGCCGCGCCGCTGGCCGCCGGAGACGACGGTGACGGGCTGCTCACGCCGGTCTCCGACACTCTCGGTGCGGTGTTGTCCACGGTGGAGGACACGGCGCCGGTCACCGTTCTGGTGCACGGTGTCGACACGGCGGCCGCGGACGACGCCGTGCGCGACGCCGGGCTCACGAAGATCACCTCGTTCGACCGGATCGGCGTGGTCGCCGCGTCCGGCAGCGCGGACCGGGTCGAGGAGCTGCGATCGGCCGAGGGGGTGACGTACCTGGAGAACAACGACCCGATCGAGACGTTCGCCAGTTCCGGAACGGAAGCCACCCGCAGCCGCTCCGCGCAGCAGTCGTTGACCGGTGCGGACGGAACGAATCTGGACGGCTCCGGGGTGGGCGTCGCGGTCATCGACACCGGGGTGGACCCCCTGCACCCCGCGCTGCGGGACGCCGACGGCGACAGCCGGGTCGTGCGCAACCTGAAGAGTCTGTGCACCGCGGAACAGACGGGCACCGACTGCGTGGTCGACCTTCCGACCACCCTGGACACCGACACGCTCTCCCTCGGCGGGCACGGCACCCACGTCACCGGCATCGCGGCGGGACGGAACTACGAGCTCTCCGCCGACACCCGTGTCGGTGGCTCGGCGCCGGGTTCGTCGGTGGTCTCGATCTCGACCGGAGCCGCGCTGGTCATCCTGGGCAGTGACGCGGCGCTGAACTGGGTCCTGGAGAACCACGAGGCCCCGTGCGGTGCGGACGTCTCCGCGCGGGAGTGCCCGCCGATCAAGGTGGTGAACAACTCCTACGGACCCGGTGGGGGCGGGGAGTTCGACCCGAACTCGGCGACGGTGAAGCTCCAGCGCGCACTGGCGGCCGAGGGTGTGGTCACGGTCTGGGCCAACGGCAACGACGGTGGTGACGGGTCGCAGAACCTGTCCAACCCGCCGGGGCAGGACCCGACCCCGGGCGTGCTCTCGGTGGCGTCCTACAACGACCAGGGAACCGGCACGCGCGACGGCACGGTGTCCGACTTCTCCTCGCGGGGCGCCGCCTCCGAGCCGCAGAGCTGGCCGGACGTGTCCGCGCCGGGTGAGAACATCCTCTCCGCCTGCAGGCCGACCCAGGCCCTGTGCCTCACCAGCTCCCAACCGGAGAACGGCCCGGGCCCGCTCGACCTGGCGACCTACAACGTCATGAGCGGCACGTCGATGGCCGCGCCGCAGGTCACCGGTATCGTCGCTCAGCTGTTCCAGGCGGACCCGCAGGCGACGCCGGGCGAGGTGGAGCACGCGATCAAGTCGACGGCGCACAAGTACACCGACGGTGCCGCGTACGAGCAGGTGGACGGGTACACGTCCAGCTACGACAAGGGCACCGGGCTGGTGGACACCGTCGCCGCCGCCACCGCTCTCGGCGCGGGGACCCGGTGAGATCCCGCTGAGCGGATTCCGCACACCCTGTCCCGCGGGCGGTTCCGCGTACCGCGTGCGGACACCGGCTCCGGGCCCGGGAGACGACTCCCGGGCCCGGAGCCGTTCCACGCGAGTGTGAATCCTGGTGCTCGTGTGGCCAAACGGGTGAGTGCGGTGCAGAATGTGGCGGGAGTCGCCGCGGGTGGTCCATCCGTTCCCGACGAGGTCGTAGGGGAAGACGCCCCTCGTCGAACAGCGGAGGTCAGCAGTGAGCACTCGTGGCGTGGTGTACGTCCACTCGTCGCCGTCTGCGGTATGCCCGCACGTCGAGTGGGCGATTTCCGGCACGCTCGGTGGCCGGGTGGACCTGCGGTGGACCGCGCAGCCCGCCGCACCCGGGCAGTTGCGTGCCGAGTGTGAGTGGCGCGCGCCCGCGGGCACGGGCGGAAAGCTCGCGTCCGCGCTGAAGGCGTGGCCGATGCTGCGCTTCGAGGTCACCGAGGAACCGAGTTCCGGTGTGGACGGGCAGCGGTTCTGCCACGCGCCCGGCCTCGGGCTGTGGCACGCGCGTACGAGCGCGAACGGCGACGTGGTCGTCGCCGAAGACCGGATTCGGCACCTGGTGTCGGCCAGTCGCGGGGGCGAGCCGCTCGCGCACGAACTGGATCAGCTGCTCGGCGCGAGCTGGGACGAGGCGCTGGAGCCGTTCCGGCACGCGGGCGACGGCGCCCCGGTCACCTGGTTGCACCAGGTCGGCTGAGGCACCCGCCCGCGTACCGGCCGGTGCGCAGCACTGTCACACCGTCGTGCACAGCACTGTCACACCGTCGTGAACAGCAACGCGGTGTTGTGGCCGCCGAACCCGAACGAGTTGCTCACCGCCGCGGAGAGTTCCACCTTCCGCGGTTCGTCCCGGACCACGTCGAGCGCCACGTCGGGATCGAGGGTCGCCAGGTTCCGGGTGGCGGGCACGATCCCGTGGTACAGCGACAGGATCGTCACGATGCCCTCCACCGCGCCGGCACCGCCGACGAGGTGCCCGAGGGCGCCCTTCGGTGCGGTGACCACCGGGTCGTCCCCGATGGCCTTCCGGATCGCGGCCGCCTCCCCGACGTCCCCGACCACCGTGGAGGTGGCGTGCGCGTTGACGTGTCCGACCTCGCCCGCCGGGAGGCCGGCCATGTGCATGGCGTGCTCCATCGCCGCGATCTGACCGATCCCGTCGGGATGGTTGCCGGTGATGTGGTAGGCGTCCGAGGTGATCCCGTAACCCCCCAGCCGCGCGTAGACCCGGGCACCCCGGGCCGCGGCGCGGTCGGCGCGTTCCAGCACGACGGTGCCCGCACCCTCACCGAGCACGAACCCGTCGCGGTCGGCGTCGAACGGCCGGGACGCGTGGTCCGGGTCGTCGTTGCGGGTCGAGACCGTGCGTGCCTGGGCGAACCCGGCGACGGTGATCGGGGCGATGCAGGCCTCCGCGCCGCCGGCGACGACCACGTCGGCGCGGCCCGAGGCGATCATCTGATAACCGACCGCGATGCCCTCCGCACCGGACGCACACGCCGAGGCCGGGGAGTGCACCCCGGCACGGGCCCCGAGATCGATCCCGACGTGGGCCGCCGGACCGTTCGGCATCAGCATCGGCACCGTCAACGGGGAGACCTTGCGGATGCCGTGCTCCTCCAGGAGGTCGTCCTGGGTGAGCAGGGTGACGGGTCCGCCGATACCGGACCCGATGGAGACACCCAGCCGGTCGGGATCGACCTCGGCGTACTCGTCGGTCGACTCCGCGAACCCGGCGTCCGCCCACGCCTCCCGTGCGGCGATGAGGGCAACCTGCTCACACCGGTCGAGCCTGCGTGCCTGGACACGCGGGATCTTCTCGGTCGGCTCCTCCGCGAGCGGGGCGCCGATCTTCACGGGCAGGTCGTGCCGCTGGACCCAGTCGGCCTCGATGGTCCGGATCCCGCTGCGGCCCGCGAGCAGGCCGTCCCACGTGGTCGCGACGTCCGGCCCGAGCGGTGTGGTGGCACCGATCCCGGTGACGACGACGTCGGTGTTGCTCATCTGGTGTCTCCCCGAGAGGCGCGTTCGGAACGCTTACTTGGAGTTCGCCGCGACGTAGTCCACGGCGTCGCCGACGGTCTTGAGGTTGGCCAGCTCGTCGTCCGGAATCTTGACGCCGAACTTGTCCTCGGCCTGGACGGCGATCTCCACCATGGACAGCGAGTCGATGTCCAGGTCGTCGACGAACGACTTCTCCAGGGCGACCTCGTCCTGGGCCACGCCCGCGACCTCCTCGACGATCTCGGCGAGCCCCGACAGGATCTGGTCTTTGTCTGCCACTTCGGTTCCTTCCGGTTCGTGTATCCGGTGCTCTCGCACCGGTGTTGCGGTCGGTGCTTCTCGCACCGGTGTTGCGGTCGGTGCTTCGCACCGGTGTCGCGACGGACCTTACGCCGTCGTCGTCCGTGGTATCACGGGCAGATCAGGATCTGTGCCGCGTAGGACAGGCCCGCGCCGAAGCCCACGGCCAGCACGACGTCGCCGCTGTCGACGGTTCCGGCGGCGCGCATGTGGTCCAGTGCCAACGGGATGGACGCCGAGGAGGTGTTCCCCGAGTACCGGATGTCGTCGGCGACCACCATGTCCTCCCGCGCGCCCTTCGCGCGCAGCCGCTTGGCGATGGCCTCGACGATCCGCAGGTTGGCCTGGTGCGGGATCAGGACGTCGACATCGGACAGCTCGACGCCCGCGAGCTCGGCCGCACGCATCGCCACCGGCGCCACCTGCGTGGTCGCCCAGCGGAACACCGACTGTCCCTCCTGGAAGATGTAGCGGTTGTCGCGCATGTAGATCATGTCGACGAGATCCCCGGCGCTGCCCCAGGCCACCGGCCCGACCCCGGCGTCGGTGGCGGGGCCGACCAGTGCGGCGCCCGCACCGTCGGCGAAGATGATCGCGGTCGACCGGTCGTCCGGGTCGACCACGTCGGTCAGCTTCTCCGCACCGATGACGAGCACCCGGCCCGCCGAGCCCGACCGGATCAGGTCGGAGGCGATGCCCAGTCCGTAGCAGAATCCGGCGCACGCGGCGTTGAGGTCGAACGCACCCGCCGCGGGGATGCCGATCCGGTCGGCGACCTGGGCGGCGGCGTTCGGGATGGGGGCGGGCATCGTGCAGTTCGGCACGATCACGGTGTCCACGTCGGCGGGGGCGATCCCGGCGTCGGCCAGCGCCTTGGCCCCGGCGGTGACGGCCATGTCCACCACCTGCTCGTCCTCGTCGGCGAAGCGGCGCTCGACGATCCCGACCCGGTCGCGGATCCACTGGTCGTCGGTGTCCATCCGGGCGGCGAGGTCGTGGTTGGTGACGACCCGGTCGGGCTGGGTGCTGCCGAGGCCGAGCACCCGCGTGGCCGGAGCCCCGTGGGTCAGGGTGAGCGCGGGCGGCCTGCCGGTCATGCGAGGTCCCCGAGCGTGTCCGGCGTCTTCACCGCGACGGGGGCGGTCACCACGTCCTTCAGTTCCCGGCGGACGAGGCCGGTCAGGGTTCCCGCCGGAGGCAGCTCGACCGTCCGGTCGACCCCGAGGGAGCGCAGCCCCTGCATCGTGAGGTCCCAGCGCACCGGGCGGGTCACCTGCCGCACGAGCCGGTCGAGGTACTCCGCGCCGCTGGTGACCGGGGCACCGTCGGCGTTGGACAGCAGGCCACGCGCCGGGTCCGCGGTCGTCAGCTCCGCCGCGTGGGTCCGCAGCGCCTCCTCGGCGGGGGCCATGTAGGGAGTGTGGAAGGCGCCCGCGACGTTCAGCGCACGCACCTTCGTGCCCGTCGAGGGGTTCGGCCACGATCCGTTCGACCGCCTCGACGGAGCCGGAGGCGACGATCTGGCCCGCCCCGTTGCGGTTGGCGGCCTCCAGCCCCTGCTCGTGCAGCCACGCCACGACCTTCTCCGGGTCGCCGAGCATCACGGCGGCCATCGAGGTGGGCTCGGCCGCGCAGGCCTTCGCCATCTCCGCGCCGCGCACCGCGGCGAGGGTGACCGCGTCCTCGGCGGACAGGACCCCCCGCGATCGCGGCGGCGGCGAGTTCGCCGATCGAGTGCCCGGCCACCGAGCCGTCGGAGCGCACCGCGGGTGGCAGGTACTCGAACGCGAGCAGCGAGGTCGCGACGATCAGCGGCTGGGTGACGGCGGTGTCCCGGATCTCGTCGGCGTCCGCCTCGGTGCCGAGCCGGAGCAGGTCCAGCCCGCAGCGGGCCGACCAGCGCCGGATCCGGTCCTCCGCGCCGTCGAGTTCGAGCCAGGCGGACAGCATTCCGGGGGTCTGCGACCCCTGTCCGGGGCAGAGTAGGGCGGTGGTCACCCCCGTAGGGAACCTGGTCGCCTCCGGTGACCGGGATGCCGCCCACTCACAGGGTCCGTCGACCCACGTTGTGGACCCCCTACAAACACCCCGCCGACCAGCGACAATCCACGGTGACCCCCACCACACCACCGTCCCGAATCCGCGAGTCGCCACCCGATGCCCGCGAGTCGACGTTCCACGACCGTGACGCCGACGCCCCGGGAGAGGGGCGCCGCGCCCGGCGGTCGGGACCGCCGGGCGCGCTCACCACAGGCCGCGGGAGCGGGCG
>NZ_KB912566.1:73132-77629 GCF_000383775.1 Saccharomonospora halophila 8 | reverse complement strand
GGTCCCAGCCCAGGGCCGCCGCGCGGGAGAGCACGGACTCCTCCGCGTCGCCCCGCACCACGCCGTCCACGACCAGGGCCTCCAGGCGGGCGTCCCAGGCACCCCGTGCCTCGGCCGCCGCCGCGTAGGAGTTGGCCGCGGCGAAGGCGATCTCCCGCCCGTAGCGCAGGATGCCCTCGATCAGCGCGGCCCGTTCGGCCTCGTCGGCCGCGAATTCGGGCAGGTGGTCCTCGAAGACCTCGACCGCGAGGCGCACGATCTCCACGGTCTGTCGCAGGCTGATCCACCGGGACAGCTCCCGGGGTGCGGACCGGAAGGCCTCGGTGGTCAGCCGCAGCGCCTCCTTGGAGTCGCGCATCCACCGCACGAAGCCCGCCGCGCCCGCCTGCGAGATGAGCAGCACACTGGCCCGTTGGTCGGCGGGCAGCCGCGCGAACCACGGCAGCCGCTCCTCCAGGGCGGCCACGCTCGCCTTGGCGAGCCGACCGGACGCGTGTTCGAGCTTGCGCAGCGTCGTGGGGGACAGCCCGTGGTCGTTCGTGGCAGACATCGTGCTCGAATCCTACGCCCGGCCATACCGGGCACGGGGCGGATCGTCCCGGGGGATGCGAGTCCGTCGGCGCCGTTCCGGCCGCTCGCGGTGTGGCACGGGACCACCCGTGGCGCTGCGGCTCCCGCGCCCCGGGTGGTCCCGCTTCCCCGGTCCCCACCGGTGGCTCCACTATGGACGCCGTGGCCCCCGTGCGCCACCGGAGTCACCCGTTCGTGCAGCGCACGGGGCCCTGAGCGGGCCGGGACCGCCTCAGGCCACGCCCGAGTCGGACGTCTGCGGGCCCGCCGCCGTCACGTCCTCGAGCCGGTACTTCCGGGTGGCCTCGGTGACCCGCTCGGCGGGGATCTCGCCGCGCCGGGCCAGCGTGGTCAGCACGCCCACCGTGACCGACTCCGCGTCGACGAGGAAGTGCCGCCGTGCCGCGGGCCGGGTGTCGGAGAAGCCGAACCCGTCGGTGCCGAGGGTGAGCATGTCGGTGGGCACCCACGGCCGGATCAGGTCGGGCACCGCCCGCATCCAGTCGGACACGGCCACCACCGGCCCCTCCGCCCGCGACAGTGCGGCGGTCACGTGCGGCGTGCGGGGGGAACGCTCCGGATGCACGAAGTTCTCCCGGTCGATGTCGACGGCCTCCCGCCGCAGCTCGGTCCACGACGTCGCGGACCAGATGTCGGCGCGGACGCCCCACTCGGTCTCCAGCATCTCCCGCGCCCGCAGCGCCTCGGGCATCGCCACGCCGGAGGCGAGGATCTGTGCCCGCGGCCCGTCGCCGTCCGGGGCGGACCGGTAGTGGTAGAGCCCCTTGAGCAGGCCGTCCACGTCGAGGTTCTCCGGCTCGGGCGGCTGCTGGTACGGCTCGTTGTACACGGTGATGTAGTAGAAGACGTTCTCCCCGTTGCCGTCCGGTCCGGTCTCGCCGTACATCCGGCGCAGTCCGTCCTTGGCGATGTGGGCGATCTCGAACGCCCACGCCGGGTCGTAGGCCACCACCGCGGGGTTGGACGCCGACAGCAGCAGCGAGTGCCCGTCGGCGTGCTGGAGTCCCTCCCCGGTGAGCGTGGTGCGGCCCGCCGTGGCACCGAGCACGAACCCGCGCGTCATCTGGTCCGCCGCCGCGTACAGGCCGTCGCCGGTGCGCTGGAACCCGAACATCGAGTAGAAGATGTAGACCGGGATCATCGGCTCACCGTGCGTGGCGTACGACGTGCCCGCGGCGGTGAACGACGCGGTCGAGCCCGCCTCGTTGATGCCCTCGTGCAACAGTTGCCCCTGCTCCGACTCCTTGTAGGCGAGCATGAGCTGGGCGTCGACCGAGGTGTAGTTCTGCCCCTGCGGGTTGTAGATCTTCGCCGTCGGGAACATCGAGTCGAGGCCGAACGTGCGTGCCTCGTCCGGGATGATCGGCACCAGCCGCTTGCCCACGTCCGGCTCCTTGGCCAGCTCCCGGATCAGCCGCACGAAGGCCATCGTCGTGGCGACCTCCTGCTTGCCGGAGCCCTTGCGGATGGCGTCGTAGACCTCGTCGCCGGGCAGCACCAGCGGCTTGGCACGCGAACGCCGTTCCGGCAGGTACCCGCCCAGAGCCTTGCGGCGGCCGTGCAGGTACTCGATCTCCGGGGAGTCCTCGCCCGGGTGGTAGTACGGCGGCAACGTCGGGTCGCGCTCCAGCTCCTCGTCGCTGATCGGGATGCGCTGCGAGTCCCGGAACAGCTTGAGGTCGTCCAGGGTGAGCTTCTTCATCTGGTGGGTGGCGTTGCGCCCCTCGAAGGCCGGACCCAGCCCGTAACCCTTGATCGTGTGGGCGAGGATCACCGTGGGCCTGCCGTGGTGCTCCAGCGCCGCCTTGTACGCCGCGTGGACCTTGCGGTAGTCGTGCCCGCCCCGTTTGAGGTTCCAGATGTCGGCGTCGGAGAGGTTCTTGACCAGATCCTTCGTGCGCGGGTCGCGGCCGAAGAAGTGCTCGCGGACGTAGGCGCCGTCGTTGGCCTTGTAGGTCTGGTAGTCCCCGTCCGGAGTGGTGTTCATCAGGTTCACCAGCGCGCCGTCGCGGTCGGCGTGCAGCAGCGTGTCCCACTCGCGGCCCCAGATGACCTTGATGACGTTCCAGCCCGCGCCGCGGAAGTAGGTCTCCAGCTCCTGGATGATCTTGCCGTTGCCCCGGACCGGGCCGTCGAGGCGCTGGAGGTTGCAGTTGACGACGAAGGTCAGATTGTCCAGCCCCTCGGTCGCGGCCACGTGGATCAGGCCGCGCGACTCCGGCTCGTCCATCTCGCCGTCGCCGAGGAAGGCCCACACGTGCTGGTCGCTGGTGTCCTTGATGCCCCGGGCGTGCAGGTACCGGTTGAACCGGGCCTGGAAGATGGCGTTCATCGGGCCGATGCCCATCGACACCGTCGGGTACTCCCAGAAGTCCGGCATCAGCCGGGGGTGCGGGTACGACGGCAGACCGCCGTCCTCGCCCGTGTGGGACCGCTCCTGACGGAAGCCGTCCAGCTGGTCCGCGCTGAGCCTGCCCTCCAGGTAGGCACGGGCGTAGATCCCGGGGGAGGCGTGGCCCTGGATGAAGATCTGGTCACCGCCGCCCGAGTGGTCCCGGCCCCGGAAGAAGTGGTTGAAGCCGACCTCGTACAGCGCCGCCGACGAGGCGTAGGTGGAGATGTGCCCGCCCACGCCGACACCGGGGCGCTGGGCGCGGTGCACCATGACCGCCGCGTTCCACCGGATGTAGGCCCGGTAGCGCCGCTCGATCTCCTCGTCGCCGGGGAACCACGGCTCGTTCTCCGTGGGGATGGTGTTGACGTAGTCGGTGGCCGTGAGTGGCGGCACACCGACGTTGCGTTCCCGGGCCCGTTCGAGCATGCGCAGCATCAGGTACCGGGCACGCTGCTGACCACCCCGCGCCAGGGCGGCGTCGAAGGAGTCCAGCCACTCGGCGGTCTCCTCGGGGTCGATGTCGGGCAGGTGCGCGGCCAGTCCGTCGCGGATCACGCGGACGCGCGCGGGCGCCTGGCCGGATGCGCCGTCGGGTCCGGCCTCGTGGTTCTGGGGGGCCAAGGGGTCTCCTCGCCGGTTCTGGTGTCGCTTCGTTCGATCGTGTGTCATCGTCGTGCCGGGGCGCACCGCGCGTCACCAACTACTCTGCGGTAACATTGAGCTGTTCGTAACACCGTGTCCGTCGCCTCCGGCCCTGGTGAGCCGTGTCTCCCAGCCTAGTCACCTCCGGCCCGCACGGGACGGCTCGGCGCCGACGGACGGTTCGCCGGGCCGGGGGCGGGCCGGGCCGGAGTCCGGCGGAGGGCCCCGTCGACCGCACGAGTTCCCGATGATCCGGTGTGGACGGTTGCGCTCCGCGCCGTCGCGGTGTTCGCTAAGCCCATCCGTGTACGTACCGCGCGGCCGCCGACCTCCGGGCCGGTGGCCGTGGCAGCACCCGAAGTGGAGGAGTGAGAAGTCGTGGTCGCCGCGGGAGACGCTGACCAGAACAGCGTCGCCGAAAGGCTCGGCATCAAGCCGGACATGGTGGTTCAGGAGCTGGGCTGGGACGAGGACGTCGATGACGAGGTCCGTGCCGCCATCGAGGACCACCTCGGTGGTGAGCTGCTCGACGAGGACGCCGACGAGGTCATCGACGTGGTGCTGCTGTGGTGGCGCGACGGCGATGGGGACCTGGGCGACGCCCTGGTGGACGCCCGCGCCCCGCTCGACGAGAACGGTGTCGTGTGGGTGCTCACCCCCAAGACCGGGCAATCCGGGCACGTCGAGCCGAGCGACATCGCCGAGGCGGTCCCCACGGTCGGGATGTCGCAGACGTCGAACCTGAGTGTGGGGCCGGGCTGGACCGCGACGCGGCTGGTGCCCAGATCGAAGTGACCGTGTGGGGTCCCGGGGCCGGGTCCGCCGGCCTCCCGGCCCGCCACCCCACCGCCGCACCGCACCGGGCCGGG
>NZ_KB912566.1:70920-73032 GCF_000383775.1 Saccharomonospora halophila 8 | reverse complement strand
CGGCACGCCGCGGGAGAGGCCCGCGCCGGTGGGGGCTCGCGTTGCCCGCGGTGGTCGCCGGGGGGCTGGTCGCCGCGTTGGTGATGGTCGTGCCCGTGCTCGACGACTCCGGGGAAGGGCAGGCCGAAAGCGGGACGGACACGGCCGCGGGCGGGACCGGCCAGGAGTCCTCCGGGGAATCCCGGATCGGGGACGACGCCCTGTCGGTCTCCGGTGCCCGCACCGCCGAGGTCGAGTGCACGCTGCCGGAGCTGAGCAGCGACCGCGAGCGCCTGGCCGAGTTCTACCGGGCCGAGCTGCGCTGTCTCGACCGGGCCTGGGAACCCGCGCTCGCGGAGGCGGGGTTGCCGTTCCGCCCGGCCGAGGTGGACATCGCCGATTCCCCGGACACGGCCTGCGGGCCGCTGCCACCCCGCGAACGGGCGACCGGGCTCTACTGTTCCGAGGACGGCACCATCTACCTGCCGAGGACCCGCACGGTGGACGCGTTCGGTCTCGCCACGGAGGCGCACCTGGCCACACTCGCCCACGAGTACGGTCACCACGTGCAGTACCTGAGCGGCATCCTCGGCGACGCGGGCCGCGCACTCGGCCGGCACGCCGCGGAGGGGCCCGGAGACCGGGAACTGAGCAGGCGGGTGGAACTCCAGGCCAACTGTTTGGCCGGGATGTTCCTGCACGGCGCTCAGGGCCGCGGGGGGATCGACCGGGCACTCGCCGGGGACGCCGTCGACGACTTCCGCAACTGGATCGACAGCGACACCCACGGGTCCGCCGAGACCCAACGGGAATGGGCGCTGCGCGGGTACCGCGACGGGAGCATGAGCGCGTGCAACACCTGGCGTGCCCCCGACGAGCGGGTCGAGTGACAGCGGGTCGGGTGACGGCGGGTCCCGGAGGAACCGTCCGGTGACGGTTACGGCACGCCCCGCAACGGCCACGCCTCGCCGGTGGCGCTGTCGATCAACGCGGCGCGGGTGACTCGCACCGTCATCGGCAACCTCTCGTACACCGCACCGGCCACCCCGGGCAGGTCCCGCATGGCGGCTCTGGTCGCCAGTGCGGTGTGCGGCAACCAGTGGTCGATCTCGTAGTGCCGGTGGATGACCGCTCCGGTCGCGCGGATGGCCTCCACGACGGCGTGCTGCCGTGTCACCAGCGCGGCGGGGACGGCGGGAACGAGGCAGATCCGGCCGCGACGGAACGCGCCCACCGCGTCGAAACGCAACTCGTAGCCGCCGCCGTCGCCCAGCGCCTGCACGGCCGCGCGCACCGCGTCGAGGTCCCACTCCAATAACACCACGTACGACAGGTGCGGGCGGTGCCGGCCGTGCGTGTGCGAGTGCGGGGTCGGCACCCCCAGTCGTTCGAACCGCAGCCACAGCTCCCGCACCGCGCGGTCCGACGGCGGGTCGAACAGCAGGCACACGCCCAGGGCCACGCCGCCGACTCTAAGGGGACGCCGCGGGGACGGCACGGTTTCACCGTCGGTGACCCCGGGTATCTCTACGGAAAGTGGCGTCGGTCACACCCGAACAGGAGGCTGTCATGGCTCGATTGAAAGAGGGCCGCACCCAGGTGAGCGGGCTCCAGCCGGTGCAGATGCTGGCCGCGCTCGTCGGCCTGGTCTATCTCGCCTTCGGGATCATCGGCCTGATCGTCACCGGGTTCGGTGACTTCGCGGGGTCGACGGGCAGCACGCTCTGGGTGTTCGCCGTCAACCCGTTGCACAACATCATCCACATCGTCGTCGGTGTGCTCGGTGTGCTCATGGCGGTGAAATCCTCGGGTGCGCGCACGTACGGCTGGCTGCTGCTGGTGGCTTTCGGGGTCCTGCTGCTGTGGGGCCTCGCCGTCACGGGGGTGTTCGCGACCAACCCGGTCAGCGGGCTCGGTAACCCGCTCGCCCTCAACGCCGCCGACAACTGGCTGCACCTCGGTACCGCCCTGCTCGGTCTGATCATCGCGGTGATGCCTGCGCGCAAGGCCGCGGGCACCCCCGGCGGGACGTCGGATGCCGGGGACCGGATGCACACCGCCCGGGCTCCCGCGGAGGAGAGCCGTCAGCCGCGGGGCCGCAAACTGTGGCGGCGCGGCACGGCCCACTGACCG
>NZ_KB912566.1:69740-70820 GCF_000383775.1 Saccharomonospora halophila 8 | reverse complement strand
CCGGTGACGGAGCTGTCGGCGTCCGTCCGCCGCACGATAGGCTCGGCACGGCACGCGGCTTCGCGATGTGCCCGCCCCGGCGCCGGTTCCGGCCGGCCGGGGCGGGCACATCCGTGCCGGGACAGCGACAAGCGGAAAGGTTGGCACACCTATGGCGGTCGAGGTGGGTACCCAGGCCCCGGACTTCACGCTCAAGGACTACAACAAGCAGGAAGTCACCCTGTCGTCCTTCCGCGGGGACAAGCCGGTGCTGCTCGTGTTCTACCCGTTCGCCTTCAGCGGCGTCTGCCAGGGTGAGCTGTGCCGGCTCCGGGACGACTTCGACCAGTACAGCGGGGTGCAGGTCCTCGGTGTCTCCGTGGACACCCCGTTCGCGCTGAAGGCGTGGGCCGAGCAGCAGGGCTACCAGTTCCCGCTGCTGTCGGACTTCTGGCCACACGGCAAGGTCGCCCAGGAGTACGGTGTGTTCGACGACAACGCCGGTCTCGCCCTGCGGGGGACCTTCCTCATCGACACCGCGGGTGTGGTCCGGTTCGCCGAGGTCAACCAGCCCGGTGAGCCCCGGGACCAGGACGCGTGGAAGAAGGCGGTCGCGGACCTCACCTGATCCGGGCCCGGGGCCGGCCCCGACAGGGAGCGTGTTCCCGTGCCCGGCACGGGAACACCCGGGCGCATAGCTCAGCGGAAGAGCACCTGCCTTACAAGCAGGGGGTCGCAGGTTCGAACCCTGCTGCGCCCACCAGCCATCCGGAACACCGGGATCTCCGATCCGACCGGAACACGGTCGCCGGCATCCCGTTTCCCCGGTTCAAGATCCGTCCGCGTCCGCGATCCCATATCCTCGGCGCCGGTAACACACATCGACTCGTAAAGGCTGCTGTGCACACTGCTGGTGACGGGGAGGACGACGGCACCGGGACGGCACCGGACTCCTCCGGGCGCGCGAGGCCGTATCTCGACGACCTGCCCGCCGGATTCTTCACCGCGGAGGACCCGGGGGAGAACCCGGCCGGGGGCACCGGGGGTGGAGCCCGGTCCGGCCGCCGCACGGAATCCGCCCCCCGCGGCGCGGCGCGGGCG
>NZ_KB912566.1:61437-69640 GCF_000383775.1 Saccharomonospora halophila 8 | reverse complement strand
TGGCGGCGCGGCACGGCCCACTGACCGGGTCCCGGTGGTCGCCGGGGCACCGGACCGCGGGTCGCCGGTGTCGGGCGGGTGCCGGACGGTGCCCGCCCGACACCGTCATCCCCCGGGAGCGACCCGCACCACGACACAGGTGATGTTGTCCGGCCCCCCCGCGTCGTTGGCCAGGTCGATGAGGGAGGAGACCACGTCGTCCGGTTCGCCGGCCGAGGCGAGCACCGATCCGATGCGCTCGACGGGGACGACGTCGGTCAGCCCGTCCGAGCACAGCAGGTACGTGTCGCCCGGTTCGGCCGTGTACCCGGCGACGTCCGGTTCCGCCGGGACGCCCGCCAGCAGGGCACGCACCAGCACGGACCGGCTGGGGTGGCGTTCGGCCAGTTCCGGGCTCATCCGCCCCTGATCGACCAGGGTCTGCACCATCGTGTGGTCGCGGGTGAGCTGGGTGAGTGTGTTCCCGCGGAGCCGGTAGCAGCGCGAGTCGCCGATGTGCGCGAGGGAGAACCGCGGGGGTGCCCACAGCATCGCCGTGAGGGTCGTGCCCATACCGCTCAACGCGGGATCCTCACCCACCTGCCGGTCGAGGCGCTCGACGGCGTCGGCGACGGCCGCGGCGAGCTCCCCGTCGAGGTCGGTCCCGCTGAGGTCGGGCTCGGTCAACCGGGCGTCCAGGTCGCGCATCGCCGCGATGGCCTGGGCGCTGGCGACCTCCCCCGCGGCATGGCCGCCCATACCGTCGGCGACGGCGTACAGCCGGGTCGTCGCGTAGGCGGCGTCCTCGTTACCGTCCCGCTGCCGTCCGACGTCGGAGCCCGTGGCGGAGCGAAGGGTGAGGGCCTCGTCGTGTGTCATGTGTGCAGTGAACCATTGGTCGTGGGGCCGCGAGTGCCGACAGTGCGGGATTCGTCCGGTTCTCGCGTCCGGGCCGGGTGTCGGCGACCAGGCTACGGCGTCCGATCCCGCCGCCGGAGCCGCCCTGCCCACGGGGGGTCGGCTCCGGGCTCGCGGTGAACACGCGCTCCCGTCCCTGGAATACCGTGGGCGGGGTGGCGTCCCATTCTCCGTCCGGTCCCGAAGCCGTGCCCGAAGCCTCCGAACCCGATCCGCGTCGGTGGCGTGCACTCGCGGTGACCCTGACGGCGGGCTTCATGTCCCTGCTGGACGTCAGCATCGTCAACGTCGCGCTCCCGTCGATCCAGCGCGGTCTGGACGCCTCCACGGCCGGGGTGCAGTGGGTTGTGTCCGGTTACGCCCTGACGTTCGGCCTGGTCCTCGTCTCCGGCGGCAGGCTGGGGGACGCGGTCGGCAGACGGCGGATGTTCCTGATCGCGCTGTCGGCCTTCATTCTGACCAGCGCACTCGCCGGGGCGGCGGTCAACGAGCTCATGCTGGTGCTGGCGAGACTGCTCCAGGGGGTCGCCGCGGGACTGCTGACCCCGCAGAACAGCGGGCTGATCCAGGAGCTGTTCCGCGGTGCGGAACGGGGGCGCGCGTTCGGCGCGTTCGGGACGACGGTCGCGATCTCCACCGCGGTCGGCCCCGTGCTCGGTGGGCTCATCATCGCCCTGTTCGGGGCCGACCAGGGCTGGCGGTGGGTGTTCTTCGTCAACGTCCCCATCGGGGCGGTGGCGTTGTTCCTGGCGGCGCGCCTGCTGCCGCCGTCCGCGCCGCGGGGGCGCCCGGTGCGTTCGCAGCTCGACTACCTCGGGATGGTGTTGCTGGGCCTGGCCGTGCTGGGGGTGCTGCTGCCGCTGGTCCGCTCCGAACAGGACGGTCTGCGTCAGCTGTGGTGGATGCTGCCGCTCGCGGGGGTGGTGGGGGTCCTGTTCGTGTGGTGGGAGCGCCGCGTGCTGGCGCGGGGCGGCTCCCCGCTGCTGGACGTCCGGTTGTTCACCCGCACCCCCGGCTACGCCACCGGGGCGGCCATCGCGACGGTGTACTTCACCGGCTTCGCCGGGATCTGGTTGGTCTTCGCGCTGTTCTTCCAACAGGGGCTGGGGTACACGCCGCTGGAGTCGGGGCTCGCGGTCACGCCGTTCGCCCTCGGGGCGGCGGTGTCTGCCGCCGTCGCGGGGAGGCTGGTCGCCCGGTGGGGGCGGAAACTGACGTTGCTGGGGCTCTCGCTGGTGATGGTCGGCCTGGGCACCGTGGCGGCGATCGCGCCGCACACCGCGCCCGCGACGGCCGGGTACGTGGTGGCCGCCCCGCTGCTGCTGGCCGGGCTCGGCGGCGGCATGGTGATCTCGCCGAACACCACCCTGACCCTCGACCGGGTCCCCACCCGGATGGCCGGTGTGGCCGGGGGCGCCCTGCAGACCGGGCAACGGATCGGCACGGCGGTCGGGGTCGCGGTGCTCGCGTCGGTGTTCCACGCGGGAATCGGCGCGGGCGGATACACCACCGCGTTGGGGTGGGCGATGGTGTGTTCGGTGACCCTCACGGCGGTGGCGTTGACCCTGGCGACCGCCGACCTCCGCAGGCATCGTGACCGCACGTTGACCGAGGAGACACACACCGTCAGCTGAATTGCTCCGTCAGGGTGACATCCGCGGCTCTGCCCCGCAATCCAACTGGCGGAACGTCGACTGCTCGGGTAAGGCTGAAACCGGTCTTTCCCGCACCGGCACACCGATCCCCGGACCCGTCGTGGTGTCCGCGGTCGGCGAGGTCCGTCACCGGTATCCCGTCCCGGCGGTCGAGGGGGGCCGAACGGGGCGGTGGGGAAGACGATCCCGTCCGGGTGAGTCCCGACAAGGAAGGGGACGGGGCTCACCCGGACCCTCCGCACCGGTCCGGAGGCCGTGTCGGACCGTCCGGAGGCCGCGTCGGACACGGCGGCTGCGTGGCCCCGGCGTAGTGGTGGCCCCGGAGTGGTGCCGTGGCTCCGGAGTGGTGCCGTGGCCCAGGCGTGGTGCGTCCGGGGGAATCCGCGCGGCACCGGGTTTCCCCGGGGCGGTGGCGGACTACCCCCGGGTAACACCATGGTCGCCGGGTGACGTCGCGGCCCGCCGGGCCCACCCGTCGCCGGACGGCCACCCGACCCCGGAAGAGGTGGTCCGATGGCCGAGCATCCGCACGTCACCGAGGGACAGGCCCGGCAGGTCGCCGAGCAGGCCCGGGAGCGCGGCTGGACGAAACCGTCGTTCGCCAGGGAGCTGTACCTCGGGCGGCTGCGCCTCGATCTGATCCGGCACACACCGGTCGGCCCCGGATCGGGCCCCGAAGGCGGGGACACACCCGCCGCGGAGGCGTTCCTCGCCCGGCTGCGGGCCTACTGCGAGACGCTGGACCCGACGGTGATCGAACGGGAGGGCCGCATCCCGGACACCTACGTCAAGGGGCTCACCGAACTCGGCTGCTTCGGTGTCAAGATCCCCGAATCCCACGGCGGACTCGGCCTGTCGCAGCTCACGTACAACCGGGCCCTGATGCTGGTCGGCTCGGTGCACTCGTCGTTGAGCGTCCTGCTGTCCGCCCACCAGTCGATCGGCGTGCCCGAACCGCTGAAGCTCGCCGGGACACCCGAGCAGAAGGCCGAGTACCTGCCGCGGTGCGCCCGGGGCGCGGTATCGGCGTTCCTGCTCACCGAGCCGGACGTCGGTTCCGACCCGGCGCGGCTCGGCACGACGGCCACCCCCGTCGACGACGGTGCGGCCTACGAACTCGACGGCGTGAAGCTGTGGACCACGAACGGGGTGGTGGCCGAACTCCTCGTCGTCCTGGCCCGGGTGCCCCGGACCGGGGGACATCCCGGAGGCATCACCGCGTTCGTCGTGGAGGCGGACAGTCCGGGCATCACGGTCCGGCAGCGCAACACCTTCATGGGACTGCGCGGCATCGAGAACGGCCTCACCCGGTTCGACCGGGTCCGGGTGCCGCGTGCCAATGTCGTCGGGAGTGAGGGGGACGGGCTGCGGATCGCACTGGCCACCCTGAACACCGGACGGCTGTCGGTTCCCGCCTCCTGCGCGGGTGCCGCCAAGTGGGCCCTCGGGATCGCACGGCAGTGGTCCGCCGAACGGGTGCAGTGGGGCAGGCCGATCGGGGAGCACGAGGCCGTCGCCCGCAAGGTCTCGTTCCTCGCGGCCACGACGTTCGCGCTGGAGTCGGTCGTGGAGCTCTCGGCACGGATGGCCGACGAGGGACACGGCGACATCCGGATCGAGGCCGCGCTGGCGAAGCTGTGGGCGAGCGAACGGGCCTGGGAGATCGCCGACGAACTGGTGCAGATCCGGGGCGGGCGCGGCTACGAGACCGCCGAGTCGCTGGCCGCCCGCGGGGAACGCGCAGTGCCCACCGAGCAGCTCCTGCGGGACATGCGGATCAATCGCGTCTTCGAGGGATCGACGGAGATCATGCACCTGCTGATCGCGCGGGAGGCGGTCGACGTCCATCTCACCGCGGCGGGCGAGCTCGTCGACCCGGCCGTGGGGCCGCGGCGCAGAGCCGCCGCGGCGGTCCGTGCGGGTGGCTTCTACGCCCGGTGGCTGCCCCGGCTGGTCACCGGGGCCGGGCGGGTGCCGACCGCGTTCGCGGAGTTCGGCGACCTCGCCGGGCACCTGCGCTACGTCGAGCGTGCCGCGCGCAGGCTCGCCCGGTGCACCTTCTACGGCATGGTCCGGTGGCGGGCGGCGATGGAGAAGCGGCAGGCGTTCCTCGGCCGGGTGGTCGACATCGGGGCGGAGCTGTTCGCGATGACGGCGGCGTGCGTCCGGGCGGAGACGCTCGGCGCCGACGACCCGGACCGCGGACGGGAGGCGCACGAACTCGCCGACGCCTTCTGCGCGCAGGCGCGGTTGCGGGTGGAGGGGCTGTTCGGCGCGCTGTGGACCAACACCGACCGCGGTGACCGCGCGCTGGCACGGCAGGTCCTCGCCGGGCGGTACACCTGGCTGGAGGAGGGGGTGCTCGATCCGAGCGACGGCACCGGTCCGTGGATCGCCGACGGCGCCGGGCACGCGGGGACGGCGGACCGGGGTGGTGTGGCCCGTCGTTTCCTCCCCACGACCCGCTGAAACCGCCTTCGGCGCTTCCGGATCGGTCCGGCGCGCGGACACGGCGGTCAGTCGCGGTCGTCGCCGTGATCCGGGGATTCGGGGACGGGCTCGCCGGACAGGGCGGCCAACGCCTGGGCGGTCCTGCGCCGCTTGTACCGGACGACGGCGAGCACACCCACGACGCCCAGCGCCACGACCACGGCGGTGCCGCCGGTGCTGAGTGTGTTCTCCACCCGCCGGGCGGCCTCCCCCAGGGCGGCGCCCAGGCTGATGTGCACCAGCGACCAGCACGCCGCACCGGCGACGACGGCGGGCAGGAACCGGCGGTAGGGCAGTCCGGCGGTGCCCGCCGCCGCGGGGGTCAGTGTGCGGACCACCGGCAGGAACCGGGCGAAGAACACCGCCCACGCGCCCCGCCGGCTCAGGATCGCGCACGCGCGGTCCCAGGCGTCGCCGCCGTAGCGCTGGACGAGCCGGGTCTCCCGCAGGCGCGGTCCGTAGCGCCTGCCGAGGGCGTAGCCGATCGAGTCACCGATCCCCGCGGCGACCGTGACCACGCCCCACAGCACCAGAAACCGGGGCACGCTCGTGGCGGTCGTCGCGGCGATCAGCAGGCCCGACTCCCCGGGGGCGATGAAACCGAGACCGACGGTGCACTCGAGCAACACCAGCAACCCGGTGGCGCCGACCAGCGCGGGTTGCGGCAGGCTCTGCAGCCAGTCGAGAACCTCGGTTACCACGGATGCCCCCCTGTGGTCGCGGTGCCGGCCCGCCGGAACCGGTCATGTCGAATCCGACGACGGTATCGCCCGTGCCGTTTCGCCCTTCCCGGGGATTCCCGGAAGTGACCGGTCCGTGCGGCGGGGATCCGGCTCCCCGCGTCGCCCGGTCAGCGTTGCCGCGCCAGGACGCTGCTCGCCTCCTGCGCGGCCGGGGCCGCCGCGGCCAGATGGTCCAGGTTCTCCGGCAACGGCTCGCCACGGTGCTGCTTGGTCTTGGCGAACAGCTTGCCCGCGCGGTACGACGACCGCACCAGCGGCCCCGCCATCACGCCCGCGAAACCCAACGACTCGGCGGTCTTCGTGTGCTCCACGAACTCCTCCGGCTTGACCCAGCGGTCCACCGGGTGATGCCGCGGGGAGGGACGCAGGTACTGCGTGATGGTGAGGATCTCGCACCCCGCGTCGACCAGGTCCTTCATGGCGGGCTCGACCTCGTCCGGGGTCTCGCCCATGCCGAGGATGAGGTTGGATTTGGTCACCAGACCCGCCTGCCGGGCGCGGCGGAGCACGTCGAGCGAGCGTTCGTAGCGGAAGCCCGGTCGGATGCGCTTGAACACGCGCGGCACGGTCTCGGTGTTGTGCGCCAACACCTCCGGCTCGGAGCCGAACACCTCGGCGAGCTGGTCGTCGTCGTTGTTGAAGTCGGGGATGAGCAGCTCGACGCCGGTGCCCGGGTTCAGCGCGTGGATCTGGCGCACCGTCTCGGCGTAGAGCCAGGCACCCCCGTCCGGGAGGTCGTCCCGGGCGACCCCGGTCACGGTCGAGTAGCGCAGGCCCATGGCCTGGACGCTCTCGGCCACCCTGCGCGGCTCGTCCACGTCCAGGTCGGCGGGCTTGCCCGTGTCGATCTGGCAGAAGTCGCACCGCCGGGTGCACTGGTCACCACCGATGAGGAAGGTCGCCTCACGGTCCTCCCAGCACTCGTAGATGTTGGGACAGCCCGCCTCCTCGCAGACGGTGTTCAGACCTTCGCGCTTGACCAACCCCTTGAGCTCGGTGAACTCCGGCCCCATGCGGGCGCGGGTCTTGATCCAGGACGGCTTCTTCTCGATCGGTGTCTGGCTGTTGCGGACCTCGAGCCGCAGCAGCTTCCGACCCTCCGGCACCACAGTCACGGGCCCCACCCTACGCGGGAGGTGCCGGTGGATCGACTACGCGGGATCCGGGGTGACGCCCGTCAACTCCGCGGTCAGGTCCCACAGGCCGGCACCCGTGACCCGGTCGAGTGCACGGCGTGGTGGCCTGTTCACCCGCGGGTGCCCGCGGAGTTCGCCCGGCCCGTCCGGCCCGACGTAATCCCCTCCGCGCACCTCCCCCGCGGTGGCGGCGTGCAGCTGGGGCAGCGTCCCGATGCGGGCGCTCTGCCCGAACAAATCCGCGACCCGGGCTCCCGCCCCGACCACCGCACGCGCCACCGGATTACCGTGCGAGCGGGCCATCGAACCCGCCAGCCCCGTGGTGGTGTATCCGGGGTGTGCGGCGACGCTGGTCACCCCGGGCGCCCCGTCCTCCCCGGCGGCGGCCGTGCGCAGCCTGCGGTCGAGTTCCACCGCGAAGACCAGGTTCGCCAGTTTCGACTGCGCGTACGCGGTGGCGGGGTTGTAGCGGCGTCGTGCGAAGTGTGGGTCGCGCAGGTCGATCCGGCCGCGCAACGCGGCGAGGCTGGACACGGTGACCACCCGGGCGTCGCGGCCACCCCGCAGGGCGGGCATGAGCAGCCAGGTGAGGGCGGCGTGCCCGAGGTGGTTGGTGCCGAACTGGGTTTCGAACCCGTCGGCGGTCGCACCGCGCGGCGTGCCCATCAGTCCCGCGTTGTTCAGCAGCACGTCGAGCGCACCGTCGGTGCGCTCGGTCACCGTCCGGGCCGCCGAGCGCACCGAGTCGAGGTCCGCCAGGTCCAGCGGGACGAGCTCGGGCCGGACCCGGGCGAGCGTCTCGACCTCGGCCAGCGCCCGCCGCCCGCGGTCGGCCGACCGGCAGGCCAGCAGCACCCGGGCACCCCGCTCGGCGAACACCGTGGCACTGCGCAGACCCAGGCCGGAGTTCGCTCCGGTGATCAGTACGGTGCGCCCGCTCTGGTCGCCGAGGTCGTCCTCGTCCCAGCCCCGACGAGCCCCCGAACCCCCGAAAACCGCCATCCGGCCACCCTACCGACACACACCGCCGCCTGATCAACTCCCGGCGCCCCACCCCGTGGGGCTGTGCCGTGAAGGCCTCCCTGCCTGCCCCCAGTGCCGTGAAGGACTCCTTCCCTGCATCCGACGCAGCGAAGGGGTCCTTCACGGCACACCCCCGAAAGCCGTGGGTCAGCCGGTCGGGGCCAGCTTGCGGAGCCAGCCCGTGAGGGCCGCGGTGGGGGAGGTGGCGCGGCGGGCCCGGTCGCGGTCCCGCATCAGCGCCACGAGGGTGGCGCCGACG
>NZ_KB912566.1:49963-61337 GCF_000383775.1 Saccharomonospora halophila 8 | reverse complement strand
GTGCAGGGCGGCGTTGCGCCGTACCGCGGTCCGCCACGCGCGGGAGACCGCGTCGACGTGGTCCCGCTCCCCGCCGCCGGGCACGTTGTCGGCGTCCTCCGGGCCCGCGACCCGGCCACGCAGGTATCCGCTCAACGCCTGGGTCCACCGCTGGTGCAGTGCCAGCAGCAGGTTCTCCTCGCTGCCGAACAGGTCCCGCGCCCCGTCGATCCGGTCGAACGGGATCCGCCCGTGCGCGTCGTGATTCCCCAGTTCGACCGCGGCGTCCATGATCTCGCGTCTGCGGTAGAAGTCCTTCCAGCTCATGGCCTGACCCCCTTCTCCGGCCTCGTCCCACCGGACAGCCCCGGTGTGATCCGGGGCATACCGATGGTTTGAGTCATACTGTCGGTATGTACCTTCCGTGCTCAACATACCATCGGTACGGACACTGTGCCCGGGGTTAAGGTTGTGAGCGTGGTGACACCGAGGTCCGAACAGACGGCGACCGGTCCGGCGGGCCGAACGCCCCCGTCCGGAGGTGCGCGCTCCCGGCGGGACGACCATGCCGAGTCCACCCGGGAGGCACTGGTCGCCAGCGCGATCGCGCTGTTCACCGAACGGGGGTACGGCCGGACCTCGCTCGACGAGATCACGCGGCGGGCGCGCGTCACGAAGGGCGCGCTGTATCACCACTTCTCCGGCAAGCAGGCGGTCTTCGAGGCGGCCTTCGACGCGGTCGAGACCCGGGTGAAGGACCGGCTGGAGGCGCTGCTGCGCCGGCCCGGCCCGCCGTGGGAGCGGGCCCTGACCAGCCTGCGCGAGTTCATCGCGAGCTGTCTCGACCCGGCCTACCAGCGCATCGCCCTGCACGAGGGGCCGGTGGTGATGGGCTGGCAGCGGTGGCGGGAGGCCGAGGACCACTACAGCCTCGGGTTGATCCGGCAGAGCATGCGCGACCTCATCGACGCGGGAGAGCTCGTCGACATACCCGTGGAGATGACCTCCCGCCTGCTGCTGGGCACCCTGTGCAGCGCCGCGACCGAGATCGCGAACGCGGACGATCCCGAGAAGGTCGCCACCGAACTGGAACGGGCGATGACGGGCCTGCTCGACCAGGTCCGACGCGCCTCCCTCGAAGCCCGGGCCGACCGGCCGGGCGCCGACTAGCTCGCGCGCCGCTCCCGGTCGAGGCGTTCGAGCAACCACGAGCGCGCCATGGTCGACATGGGCAGATGATGCTCACGCGCCTTCCCGCAAGTCGTTGAACTGGTCGTCGGTCAGTCGGACATTGAACATCCGGCTGGGTCGATTCGGTCGGGTGATCCGGGTTCCGGGCGGGTACGGCCCGGTCGCCTCCGCTTCGGCTTCGAGCGCACGGGCGTCTTCCCGGGCCGCGCGCTCGGTCCTCTCATCCGTCCTCTTCGTCATCGGACTCCGCCCTTCTGTACGTTGCCAGGTCGCGCCCGCTCGCGGGCAAGGCATTCATGGCGTGCAGCCTTCCGTCCAAGTCGCGATAGGCCTGGAGCGCTTCGGTGTCGAGGTCCGACCATCAGGGTCGCGACCGGGAAGGAGGCTCGGAGGCGGCTCCGGTACGGCGACGACGCCGAGCAGGACACCGGTGCCGGCGTCACCGGCCTCTCCCAGCACGGCGTCGTCACCGACGACTAGGTGTATGAGGACGCGACGTTGGTGACTGGAGGGCCGAGACCGGTTGTACTGTGGCCGAGGTTGCTCGGGAGCTGGGGTTGAACCAGCAGACACTGCGGGACTGGGTCAACGCGCACGAGGCCGTACGTGATGACCCGGAGCCGTCGTTGAGCGTGTCGGAGCGCGCGCGGCTGCGCGAGCTGGAAGAGGAAAACCGTCAGTTGCGCATGAAGACGGAGTTCCTGGGAAAAGCTGCATCCGGATTCTATGACTGGCTGTCGCGGTCCGAGTCGGACACGGACCGGCGTCGTCGCTACTTGGGTGCCTTGATCAAGAAGTGTTTCGACGACTCCGACGGCACCTACGGACACCGGCGCATCCACGCCTGGCTGGCCCGCTCCAACGAGCCGGCCACACCGGAGCTGGTTCGCAGCATCATGCGTGAACTCGAGCTCGTGCCCTGCCAGCCACGCCCCTGGCGGCCGAGCTTGACCGAGCCCAGCACGCACGTGCTGCCGGACGCGACTTCACCGCGCGCACGCCGTGCGCGAAAATGGTCGGTGACATCACGTATATCCCGACCGGCGAGGGGTGGGTGTATCTGGCAACGGTCATCGACTGCTACTCGAAAGCCGTCGTCGGCTGGGCCATCGACGACCATTACCGCACACCACTGATCGAGGAAGCCATCCGCATGGCCGCACGCAACCACACCCTTCCCGCCCGTGCCATTTTCCATTCGGACCGTTCTGTTGAGGTCCTCACCCGTCAGCTTTGCAGGGAGGCTCAGGCGGTGGCCTGTTCGTGGTGGTCGGCCACCGGGTCGCGCTTTACACAGTGATGTGCGCCCGCCGGGCGAGTCCCCCCAGTTCGGGCATGGCGCCGTGCCGGGGCGACGTGGTCAGGGAGCCGATCAACCGCCGCGCCGAGCTGCGGGTGTGGATTTCTCCCGGGGCGTGGTGTTCCGCGAGCAGCACAGCTCGATATGCCTGGTCGTCGTGGCCGTGCTGTTGCCATGCCATCGCGAGATCGACCAGGTAGCGGCCCTTGCGTTCGGTGGTGGGCAGCGCGTCGAGGCGAACCTTGCGGGCCGCGTCCAACGCGGTGGCGGAGTCCCCCAACTTGTGGGCGCTGCTGATCTGGTGCGCCAGGGCGTAGTCACGCGCCCGCCGCAGCTGGTGGTGGTCGCTGATCCGGTCGGCCACGGCAGCCGCTTCCCGGTAGCACTCCACCGACCGGTCCCGGTCATCTCGCATGGCGGCCGCGTATCCGGCCACGCACCACAGCTCGACCGCGTGCCGCCATGCGGCCGGATGATCCTGTCGAAGCGGCAGGTCCTCGATCGCGCGGATGCCGACCCGTTCAGCCTGCTCGTAGTCACCGATCCGGCGTGCCGCGGTGGACAGCACCCGCCGGGCCTGCGCGAGCACCAGAGGATCGTCGGCCTGCTGCGCCCGGTGGACGGCACGGTCGGCCGCCATCGGCTGTAACCCGGACACCAGCAGTTTCGCCAGGGCGTGCGCGGCGAGCTGGTAACTGGTTGAGGCCAGCCCCGCGGTTTCAGCTGTCGGTGTGGCGGCCATGCTCGCCTCAGCGGTGGACACCAGCCGCGGGAGTTCGTCGGACAGCCACACGTAGCGGCACGCGTCGAATCCGACCCGCGCACGGTCCAGCCGTGCCCGCAGCTCGACCGCCGGCATCGGTGCGGCGTTGGCGCCGGTGGTGGTGAACAGGCAAGACGACATCCGCCGTTCCAGCAGCACCGCCGGGTCCGGTTCGGCGGCCGCGGCAGGTTGGGTGAACGCGGCCGCGACACCGAACGCGCCGGCCGCGCCGAGGAATGCGCGACGGTCCACCGGATCCTCCGAAGTGTGATTGTGCAGACTGGACCCAACGGTAGGCGACTGGTCGACGAGGCCAAACGTTGACGGTGGCACGTCGAGAACGTCCGCCAGCTGCCGCAGAACAGCGACGTCCCGGATCGGCTGCGCCCCGGTCTCTGCCCTCGAGACCCGCGTCTTGGTGTAGCCGATACGGCGTCCCAGCTCGTGTTGGGTCCACCCCTTCGCCCGTCGAGCCTGCCTGATCAAGTCCCCCCTGCTCGCCTGCTGCATGTGCGCCTCCAGCAACCGCGTCACCGCTCACCGTAGCGACACCGAGGCGTTTCAACCCCGAGTTGCCGGATCGGCAACCGGCGTGCCGACTCGGCACAACACGCTCCGACGGCATCCGGTGTGCGGTTACGTGGAGCTCGCCACGAGTTGGGCATCACCGCATGGCCGAGGTGGGAGGGCACGACAATGACTGTTCCCGCAGCGCAACACGTTCAAGCCAGTGATCCGGGCCGCGTGTGGGCGCCGGTCGTGGATCAGCATGCGACGTGGATCGCGGTCAATCCGGTGCAGGGCTGTCCGAAGCGCTGCACCTATTGCTTCCTCAACGAGCGCGGGCAGACCGCTGTGCCGCCGACGCAGGTCGCGTCGCCACACGAGTCGGTGAACTTGCTGCTCAGCTCGGAGTTCTACGGCCCGTCGCGTCCGGTGGCGCTCTACACCTGGACCGATGTGATGGCGCTGCCGACCTCCCGGGCGCATCTGTCCGCGCTGCTGGAGGAATGGGTGCGGCGTGCGGTGCCGAATCCGCTGGTGCTGATCACGAAGTGCCGGGTCCCGGACGAAACGATCGCGGCCATCAACTCCGCCCGCGAACACGGGGCGACGGTGCTGGTGTACCTGAGCTATTCAGGCCTGTCCCGCGAAGTCGAGCGGGGGATCCGGCACGACGCGATCGTGGACAACTTCCCCCGCTTGGCCGAGGCCGGGGTTCCGATCGTGCACTACTGGCGGCCCGCGTTCCCGAGCTCCGCCGACCGCGAAACGATGTGTCGGGTTCTGGACCACGCGGCGCGTTACGCGACCTGCACCGTCGCCGCCGGGCTCAAAGTTGAGCCCGCCGCGTTGGAACGCATGGCGAAATCCTGGCCGGAGCTGGCGAACACCCCGGGTGTGGCTGAGGCGGAGGGCGTGTATCCGCGCGCGTTCTGGAAGTTCATCCACCGCACCTGGCAGCGGCATCCCGGCTATCCGGTGTTTCACACGAACTCCTGTGCCCTGTCCTTCGTCCTTGACCGGGCGGACTCGTTCGGCGTTTTCGGCAGCCTCACGTGCCGGGTGCGCAACACCTGCCCGGTCACGCAGCGGGAGCGCTGCACCGTCGCCGACTCCCAGCGCACGCCTCCCAGCGATGACGAGGTGCGTGCCGCGTTGGCTCGCCGCGGTGTGCCGGAGGCGTCGTTCTCGTTGGTCGGGCAGGGCCGTGAACTGGTCATCGACGCGGCAGTTGGGACGAACGTCGCCGCCGCGCTGACCCAAGACCTCGGTATCCGGATCCGGGTGGCGCGGGACGGTGGGGACCCGTACTGGAGCAGCGGGACGGCTGGGGCGACGCCCATGATCCTGCCGTGAACCGCCGCCTGCTCAGCGAGCACACCATCGAGGTGTTGGGCGACGTGCGCCGTCTGCGCCGCCGGTTCGCCACGACCGCGCCCCGAGAATGGGATCCCAGCACCGCGGCCGCCGAGTTGTCCGTGCAGGTCGGGCACCTGGCGTTGTGCCTGCTGCGCGTGCACGGCGCCGACGTCGCCGGGCTCGAGGATCCGCACCGTCCCATCGACGACGTCGGAGACGAGTTGGCCGACATCGTGCTCGCCGCGTTGAGTATCACCGTTCTCGCCGGTTCCGAGCCTGTCGGCTGTGCCGAGCTGCCGCAGGCGGAAACGGCTCTTGAAGCGTTCCTGCGGCTGCTCGTGGCAGCGGGCAACCTCGCGGAGGCCGCGCTGGTCGAGCACGATTACCGCCACCGGCCCGAAGGGGACCCGCCGTCGCTGCCGCACGCCGCCGGCGCCGTGCTCGCGGCTTGTGACGTGCTCGCCGACCGGCTGGGGCTCGACCTGCTCGGCGAGTTTCGCGCGATGGTCACCGACGCGGACGGTTTCCTCGACGAGCGTGGCGGGGGTGTGTCGTGAGTCCACAGGTGGGGGAGTGCGGCGCTCATCGTCGCGACGGTGCGCACGTCATCAAGCGCCTCACTCGACAGCATCCGGCGGGCGCCCGGTTCGTCACCGCCATGAGCGCTACCGGTCCGGCCGGGATGCGGGCCTACGTCGACGCGCTCCGGGCGGGTGGGGTGCGGCTTGCCGACGACCTGCGGATCGTCGACTCCGAACCCTTGACGATCCGCCACAGGTGGGTGCCGGGACCGACCCTTCTCCACGCCGCCGGCCACACGGCACCCGCCGTCGTCGCGGCGGCCGCCACCGAGGTCACGTGTTGGGTGCGGTCCCTCGACGGCGCGGATGCGCGGCTTGACACCAACCTCGCGAACTTCTGCCTCACCGGCGGCCGCCCGGTGCTCGTCGATGTCCTGCCACCGTTGATTCCGAGTCTGCGGCCGGAGCCGGTGAACCTGTTCGACGAAATGTTCACCGCGCTGAGCTTCGACACACCGGTCCTGCTCGACGCGTTCCTCGGCTACGCCCTGCGGGCATGTCTGCGCGCACCGAACCGGGCCTCCGCTCGTGCACTACTGCCCGTCGTCGAGGAAGTCGCCGGCGACACCACCACCGCGGGCTTCCCGGCTACGTGGTTTCGTGCCCGGCTTCACCTGGCGACCCGTGCCGTGCGCGGCGAGATCCCGGTCGACTCGGTGCACGACTTCTTCTCACTCACGTCGGTGCTGGGTTTCCGTCAGGCCACCGAGCACGGCCGCCGACAGCGCATCGACATTGTCGCCCGACGTATCCGGGAGTGGTCATGACCGCACAGCCGTACGACTCGTGGACGTCGCATCTGGGTGACCTGACCTTCGAGCTCAGCGCGCCGGTGTCCTGGGCCGCGCAGCAGCGCCGATATCTGGCCGACTACCTGCCCGGCCACCTCGGCGACCAGAACCTCGGAGCGTTCCGTCTCGTCGTTCAACCCGACGACGCACGGTGCGAAGAGGTCGCCTGGGACGCGAACCGGCCACCGGTAGCCCGACACCTCGAACCAGTTCCCGGGGTGGTCCTCACCGAGACCCGCACACCCACCGGGGCTCGCAGTTACGCCGTGGCGGCCGACGCGTTGGAGCACCAGACCGGCGCCTACGCCGTCCGCGTGCACGGGCGCAGCATCGAGCTGTATCTGCACTCCACTGCGCGACGTCCACACGCACACCCTCTGCGGTTGATGCGCGAGGCGATGCTGCGCACCTACGAGGACCACGGAGGTGTCGTCTTCCACTCGGCCGGAGTCGACATCGACGGTCACGGAGTGATGATCGTCGGACCCCGTTCGGCGGGCAAAACCACGCTGCTGACCTGCCTGATACGCGCCACCCGCGGCACGTTGCTGTCCAACGACCGGCTCATCCTCGATCACCAGCGGCGCCTGGTCGCCGTCCCACTACCTGTCCCGGTCGCACGCGGCACGGTGGAAGCCGTGCCCGAACTCGCCGACGCCGTACCGGGCCTGTCCCGCCCGCAACGTCCGGTCGACACGCTCCCAACCACCTTCGGAACCACGCAGAAAGTCGAGTTCAGCGCCCGCGAGTACGCCACCGCGCTCGGTACTTCCCTCGCTCCCGGTTCCTGGTTACGGACGATCATCGTGCCCCGGCTGACCGACACCGCTGAACCTGCGACCATCCGCACGCTCCCACCAGCGGAAGCCCGGCGAGTGTTGTCAGCCAGCTGCTTCACACCCCGCGACGAGTTCTGGCGACAACCGTGGCTCGTGCCCCGCGCCACCCCCGACGCCGCACTACGGCACCACGCCGAACCGCTCGTGCGGAATGTCGCCGACACTGTCCCCTGCGTGGAGATCCGGTTCGGGATACGCAACCCACTCAGCCAACTGGAACAGCTACTTCCGACGCTGGAGACGACACTTCCATGACCAGTACCAGCTTTCCCGCGGTCGTGACCGCGGCGGGCGCGGCCACACGATTCCAGCCGTTCGCCTGCACAGTGCCGAAGGAGATGCTGCCGCTGGGCCCCACGCCCGCCGTCGAACACGTGATCCGGGAATGCCTGGGCGCCGGAACCACCGACGTCATCGTCGTCACCCGCCCCGGCGACACCCTCATCCCAACCCACGTGCAAGGTCTGCGCGCCGAGGGGATGCCCGTCGGAACCGTCGTGGAGGACCTGTCCCACGGTTACGGCAACGCCACCCCGCTGCTCACCGTCCGGGAACGGCTCGCCTCCTGTGAGGCGTTCGCGGTCGCGTTCGGCGACGACGTCCTCATCGGCGAACACTCACCCGGCGGGAACCTCGCCGCGATGCGCGACCACCTGTGTGGTGACACCGAAGGCGTCATCGCCGCGCAACACATCGATCGGAACGACACGCGCTCGTTCGGCATCGTCGACACCGCCGACACCCCGGACCGTGTCTGTAGGATTCGACAACGCCCAGCCCCGGAGACGGTGAACGAACCACTCGCGGTCGTGTCCCGCCTGATCCTGCGGCCGTCGATCCTCGACCGGCTCCGGCCCACCGAACTGGCGCGTGGTGAGGTGGACCTCGGCATCGCCATGGGCCAACTCGCCGCCGAGGCCCGCGTCTCAGTCCACCGGATCACGGGACACTGGGTCACCGTCGGCGACCCTCGCCACTACTTCGACGCCCTCCGCACCTACTGGCAGCACCACAGCCCGGCAGGAGTTCACACCCGTGACTGAGATCGACATTTTCAACGACCGCTACGAACACGTCGGCACCGACACGAAGAAGCAAGCCCACCACCAAGGGCTGTGGCACCGCACGTTCTCCGCGCTCGCCCTCAACCCGAGTCGCCGCCGCGTGATGTTGCAGAAGAAGGCACCCGGCCGGTACTCGTTCGACCGGCCCGACTACGCGGACATCACCGTCGGGGGCCACTACCACGCGGGCGAGGACGTCGAAGACGGTGTGCGAGAGGTGCACGAAGAGCTCGGCCTCCCGGTCTCCTACGACCAGCTGCATCCGATCGGGCTGCGCCAAACCGCGGTCACCCTCGCGCCCGACTACATCGAACGCGAGTTCCAGCACTGGCACCTGCTACCCGTCGACGTCGGCCTCGAAGACATCCCACTGGCCGACGTCGAGGTGTCCGGGCTCGTCGATCTGGACGTCGACGACGCGGTCGCACTGGCCGCCGGCGACGCCGACACCGTGCCCGCCCGTTTCGCCAGCCGCGTGGAGGACGGGGGCCTCCGCCACAGCGACGGCACACTGTCCCGCGCCGAGCTCGTGCCCAACTACCTCGCGCTCGACCAGCTGTACTTACGCCTGTTCGTCGCCGCCCGCCGCTACTGCACGGGCGAACGCGGACACCTGTTCTGGTAGACACCCGTGACTGTCGTTCTCGTCGTGGGAACCCGCCCCGAAGCCATCAAACTCGCGCCTCTCGCCGCGCTGCTCGGCCCCAAAGCGTTGGTGGTCGCCACCGGCCAACACCACACCGCCGGCATGACCGGCCACCTCGCCTCGGACGTCGCGCTCCACACTGCCCACCATGCGACACGGGGAACACAACTCGGCGCGATGACCAGCGCACTCGACCAGGTCTTCCGCGACACCCGGCCCGACCTGGTGGTGGTGCAGGGCGACACGACCTCCGCGCTTGCCGGGGCCCTCGCCGCGAACACGACCGACGCACCGCTGGTGCACGTCGAGGCAGGGCTGCGCAGCTTCGACCGCGCCATGCCCGAGGAACACAACCGAGTCCTCATCGACCACCTCGCCGACTGTTGCTGCGCCCCCACACACGTGGCCCGCGACAACCTCCTGGCCGAACGCATCACGCCCGACCGGGTCGCGGTCACCGGCAACACCATCGTCGAAGCCGTCCACCACAACCTGCCCGAGCCCGGGCGGCAACGACAACTCCTGGACCAGGTGGGGACCACCACCGGTGGATTCGTCCTCGCGACCCTCCACCGGCCCGAGAACACAGACGACGTGGAGACGCTGGAGACGATCTTGCGGGAACTCGCCGCGGTCCGTAGGCCGCTCGTCCTGTCGCTGCACCCGCGCACCCAATTCCAGATCACGAAATCCGGTCTCACCAAGTTCACACGCGAACTTCGATGCACCGGCCCCCTCGACTATCCGACGCTGCTCACCATGATCCGCCACGCTGCCGTCGTGGTCTCCGACTCCGGGGGTGTCCAGGAAGAAGCCACCGTGCTGAAACGCCCGGTCCTCGTCGTCCGCCGCAGCAACGAACGCCCCGAGGTGGAAGGAACCTTCGGCACACGGCTGCAACCGGGCCAGGACATCGCAGGCACCGTGAACCAGTGGCTCGCCGACATCGCGGGCACCCACGCCCGCCTCACCGGCCGGCCCTCTCCGTACGGGGACGGCACCGCGGCACGGCGAATCGCGGACGCTATGGCTCCCTACAGGCCGATGTCGTTGAGGGCGTTGTCGGCTCACTCGTCCTCCTCGCGGATGTAGCCGACGACTTCGCCGCTGGTGGGCACCCACCGGCCCTGCCGGCTGATGGAGTGCTGGTCGTGCCCCGCCGCGGTGCGCGATTGCTGGCGCCGGTGGGGTCGAGGAAGCGGCGACGCTGCAGGCCGAGGCGCCGCAGGTGGCGAGTGACGGTGCGGCGAGCGAGAGGCACACCCTCGACCCGCAGTTCCAGGGAGATCCGGTTCGCGGACCACGTGCGGCTGCGGCGTAGTGACTCGATACGGGACACGGTCTGACCCGGTGTGGCCGTCGGTTGCCGGTGCGGCGTTGAGGGCCGGTCGATCAGGCTGAGTTCACCGAACCGGCGGTAGCGGTTGACCCACTTCGAGGCGCACTGCCGCGAGATCCCCATCTCGGCGGCAACGTGGGCGATCGGACGGTGCCGGCACCGAGCGATGAGGCAACGACGGCCCTCGACAGACAGCGGGGCATTACGGTGTGACACAGGACGGGTCCTTGCGGGTCGGCGGACGAGGGACTTGGCGGTTCTCATCCTGCCGCCGCAAGACCCGTCCCCCCGGCCGACCCCGATCACCCCGCGTCAACAACCTCCCAACCCGCAACAACTAGGCTCGTCCCGGTGGACCTGAGGATCTTCACCGAACCGCAGCAGGGTGCCGACTACGACGATCTGCTCCGCGTGGCGCGCACGACCGAGGAGTGCGGCTTCTCCGCGTTCTTCCGCTCCGACCATTACCTGAAGATGGGACCCGTCCCGGGCCTTCCTGGCCCCACCGATGCGTGGGTGACGCTGGCCGGGCTGGCGCGGGAGACCTCGCGCATCCGGCTCGGCACGCTGGTGTCGGCGGCCACGTTCCGCCACCCGTCGGTGCTGGCGATCTCCGCGGCCCAGGTGGACCGGATGTCCGGCGGGCGTCTGGAGTTCGGCCTCGGCTCGGGCTGGTACGCCGACGAGCACACCGCCTACGGCATCGACCTGCCGCCGCTGCGCGAACGCTTCGACCGCTACGCCGAACAGCTCGCGGTCATCACCGGGCTGTGGCGCACGCCGGAGGGGGAGACCTTCTCCTTCGACGGCGACCACTACACGCTGGAGGACGCCCCGGCGCTGCCGAAACCGGTGCAGCGGCCCGGCCCGCCGGTGATCCTCGGCGGCACCGGCCGGACCCGTACCCCGGAGCTCGCCGCCCGCTACGCCGACGAGTTCAACCTGCCGTTCAGCGACCGCGCCACCGCCCGGACGCAGTACGAGCGGGTGGCGTCCGCCGCCTCCGCCGCGGGCCGGG
>NZ_KB912566.1:48633-49863 GCF_000383775.1 Saccharomonospora halophila 8 | reverse complement strand
CGGCCCCGGCGGACGGGTCGGGCGCGGGTCAGCCGTTGTCGGCGACGTCGGCCAGCACGGCCGCGATCGTGCGCACCGGGACCCCGGTGCCACCCTTGCCGGTGTAGCCCCACGGCGAACCCGTGTGGTAGGCGGGGCCCGCGACGTCGATGTGGGTCCACGGCACGCCGTCCGCGACGAACTCCCGCAGGAAGTGCCCCGCCGCGAGCATCCCACCCCAGCGCTGCCCGCTGACGTTGGCGATGTCGGCCAGCTTGGAGTCCAGGTCGGAGCGCAGTTCCCCGGGCAGCGGCATCGGCCAGCCGTTCTCCCCGGTGGCCCGCGCGAGGTCGGCCACCCGGTCGCGGAACTCCTCCTCGCCCATGACCCCGGGGGTGCGGTTGCCCAGCGCCACCTTCTGCGCCCCGGTCAGGGTGGAGGTCTCGACCAGGTAGTCCGGATCCTCCTCGCAGGCACGCACGATCGCGTCGGCCAGGACCAGGCGCCCCTCCGCGTCGGTGTTGAGCACCTCCACGGTCTTACCGCCGTACATCGTCAGCACGTCACCCGGGCGGTACGCGGTCGCCGAGGGCATGTTCTCCGCGAGCGGGATGTGGGCGACGACCTCCAGCGGGTACTTGAGTTTCGCGGCCAGCAGCACGGACGCGAGCACGGCCGCGGCGCCGGCCATGTCCGAGGTCATCTCGTCCATGCCGGCGGCGGGCTTGATCGAGATACCGCCGGTGTCGAAGGTGATCCCCTTCCCGATGAGGGCGACCGTCTTCTTCGCCTTCGGGCCGCGGTACCGCAGCCGCAGCAGGCGTGGCGGACGGGACGAGCCACCGCCGACCCCGAGGATCCCGCCGAATCCCTTGCGCGCGAGTGCCTTCTCGTCCAGCACCTCGAAGTCGACGCCCGCGTCCTCGGCCAGCTCCCGTGCCCGGTCGGCGAACGAGCCGGGGTAGAGATCGTTCGGCGGGGTGTTGACCAGGTCACGGGCCACCGTCACCGCCTCGGCGATCGTGCCGGCGGCCTTGAGCGTGGCCCGGTGCGCGCGGGTCGTGCCCTCCTCGGGGGCGGCCACGTCGAGCGTGCCGACCGGGGCCGTGCCGGGCTCGGACTTGTACCGGTCGAACGTGTAGGAGCCGAGCACGGTCCCCTCGACGGCGGCCTGCAGGTCCACCGCCGACAGTGTGGTCAGGGCCCGTGCGGTGCCCGCGAGGGCCCGCCCGGACGCGCCGGCCGCGCGGC
>NZ_KB912566.1:46558-48533 GCF_000383775.1 Saccharomonospora halophila 8 | reverse complement strand
GTGGGCGCTGCCCGGCCGCGGCCGCCTCAGCCGTGCACGTGCAGCGGCTTGCCGGCCAGCGCCAGGTGCGCCTCGCCGAGAGCCTCGGACTGGGTGGGGTGGGCGTGGATCAGCGGGGCGACGTCCTCGGGGAACGCCTCCCAGTTGTAGATGAGCTGGGCCTCGCCGATCAGCTCACCGACCCGGTCGCCCACCAGGTGCAGCCCGACCACCGGCCCGTCCGGGGCCTTGACCAGCTTCACCGCACCGGAGGTCTTCAGGATCTGGCTCTTGCCGTTGCCCCCGAGGTCGTAGGTGAACGTGGTGATGTCCGAACCGTGGGTCTCCCGCGCCTCGGCCTCGGTCAGGCCGACGGAGGCGACCTCGGGGTGCGAGTAGGTGACGCGCGGGATGCCGCTCTCGTCGACCGGCCCCGGGTTCAGCCCGGCGATCTCCTCGGCCACGAACACGCCCTGCTGGAACCCGCGGTGCGCGAGCTGCAGCCCGGGCACGATGTCGCCGACGGCGTAGACGTTGGGCAGGTTGGTGCGCAGCCGCTCGTCGGTACGGACGAAGCCGCGCTCCATCGTGATGCCCGCCTCGTCGTAGCCGTGCCCGGCCGTGTTCGGACCGCGCCCCACCGCGACCAGCAGCAGGTCGGCCTCCAGCGTCTCGCCGGACTCCAGCGACACGCTCACGCCGTTGTCGTCCTGCTTGGCGCCGGTGAACTTCACGCCCGTCTTGTAGCTGATCTTGCGGCGCCGGAAGGCGCGTTCGAGCTGCTTGGAGGCGAACTCGTCCTCGTTGGGCACGAGCCGGGGCAGGGCCTCCACGATGGTCACCTCGGCGCCGAACGACGCCCACACGCTGGCGAACTCGACGCCGATCACGCCGCCGCCGAGCACCACCACCTTCTCCGGCACGCGGTCCAGGGTGAGGGCCTCCTCGCTGGCGACGATGCGGCCGCCCAGTTCGAGGTCCGGCAGCGTCTTGGAGTAGGAGCCGGTGGACAGCAGCACGTTCTTGCCGGTGTAGCGGGTGCCGTCGACCTCGACGGTGGTGCCGCCGACGAAGGTGCCGGTGCCCTCCACGTAGTTGATCTCGTGGGCCTTCGCGAGGCCCTGCAGACCCTTGTAGAGGCGGTTCACGACGGTGTCCTTGTACTTGTGCACACCGTCGATGTCGATGCCCTCGAACACGCTCTTGACGCCGAACTGGTCGCCCTCCCGCGCCGAGTCGGCGACCTCCGCGGCGTGCAGCAGTGCCTTGGTCGGGATGCAACCCCGGTGCAGGCAGGTGCCGCCCAGCTTGTCCTTCTCGATCAGGGTGACGGACAGGCCCAGCTCGGCGGCGCGGAACGCCGCGGCGTAACCACCCGATCCGCCACCAAGGATCACCAGGTCGGCTTCAGCGTCGGTCACTTGTCAAACTCCCTCGGCAGGTGTCGATCGTGTGTCCACGGGCGCTGTTGGGCGCTCATGCCACCTCATCTTGTCACCCCGCCCGAATCCGGTGCGAGTGAGTGGGGCTGTGACACCGCTTGCGCCGGCACCGGGCGAATCCGGTGAAACCGGACACCTCCGGCGCGGGTGCGGGGGAGACAGACCCGGTCGGGGTCGGAATAATGCTCGCCGCGACCCGACTGAGGAAGGTGAGGCGAGGTGGGCCTGTTCGACTCGTTGCGCAGACGTCGCAAAGGGGGGAAGTCCGGCAAGCCCGGGGCGGTGCGCGGGGCGAGTTCCGCCGACACGGACCATCTCGACCAGTGGGCCTCCGCCCGGCGCGGGGTGGAGGCGTTCGTCGAGCCGCGCACCAACGTCACCGAGACCACCGTGGTCCTCGTCGCCCATGACGGGGAATGGACCCGCCGCCGGATCGGCAGCCTCGGTGCGGCCCAGCAGTTCGGGAAGAAACGGGCGATCCCGGTCTACGAGGTCGCCAAGACCGGCTACCCGAAGCGCATGCGCGAGTACACCGAACGGCAGCGGATCCTGCG
>NZ_KB912566.1:41633-46458 GCF_000383775.1 Saccharomonospora halophila 8 | reverse complement strand
CGGGCGGGCGCGGGACGGCCGCGGATCGGCGAGGGCGAACCGGGCGGGCACGTCGGCGAACCGGACGGACCCGTCGTCGGTCCCGTCCCCGGTGGGCCGGTTCTCGGCGACCTGATCGCCGCTGGTCCCGTTCTCGTCGGGCCGGGCGTCGTCGGGGGTGGCGCCGTCCTGTTCTGCCGCGGTGTTGTCGGACACGCCGCCACACTACCGAGTGTGCCGGTCCCGGGTGATCGTCCGGCGGGAGACCGGGGCGCACCGGCGGCCCCGCCCGGGGGAATCTATGCTCGTGCGGATGGCGGGAGGTCGGACCGGGCACGCGGGGCGTGTCGCCGGGGTGGTGCTGGCCAGTGGCGCCGGGTCCCGGGTGGGGTCCGCGACGAACAAGGTCTATCTGCCGTTGGGCGGGCGCCACGTCCTGTCCTGGTCGCTGGAGGCGTTCGCCCGCACCCCCGGGGTCGGCGTGCTCGTGCTGGTCACCCGTGCCCGGGACGCGGACCTGGTCGACGAGGTGCTGCGGGACGGACCGCCGCGGGACGGGGACGGGACCCGCGTCCCGGTGGAGGTCGTGCACGGCGGCGACAGCAGGCAGGCCTCGGAGCTGTGCGCGCTGCGCCATCTCACCGGACGGATCGCCTCCGGTGCGGTCGACACCGTGCTGCTGCACGACGGCGCCCGGCCGCTGGTCACCGTCGACACGATCACCGCGGTCCTCCGGGCGGCACGCGACGACGGCGGCGCCGTGCCCGGGATCTTCGCCGACGACCTCGTGGCCGTGAGCCCGGACGGTGGCACGGTCCTGGGCCGGCCCACCGGGGACCTGGTGCGGATGCAGACACCGCAGGGGTTCGCCGCGGCGCCGCTGCTCGACGCCTACGAGCGCGCCGAGCGGGAGGGATTCGTCGGCACCGACACGGCCTCGTGCGTGGAGCGCTTCGGCACCGCCTCCGTGCGTCTGGTCCCGGGCGACCCGCGCAACATCAAGATCACCTACCGGCACGACCTCGTCGTCGCCGAGCGGGTGCTGGCGGCCCGGACCGACCCGTCCGGCCCGGAACACCCGGTCCCGGACCACCCCGGGGTGGACCCCGTGGGTGGGAGCCGGGCCGGGTGAACCGCTCCGGACGGTACCGGGGGCCGGCAGGGCCCGGTCCCGTCCTGCTCAGAGAACCGGACTGCGGGTGTGACCCGGGTCGCGCTCCACAACCCCGTCCAGTTCCTCGTCGATCGCCCGCATCAGGTCGTCGTCCAGCCGGGCGCCCACGGCGTCGACGTTCTCCCGGACCTGCTCGGGTCGGGACGCGCCGATGATGGCCGAGGCCACGTTGCTGTTCCGCAGCACCCAGGCGACGGCGAGCTGGGCGAGGGAGAGCCCGGACTGTTCCGCCAGCGGGCGCAGGCGCTCCACCCGGGTCAGCACGTCGTCGTTGAGGAACCGCTCGATCGTCCGCGCGCCGCCGCCCTTCTCGTCGGTGGCGCGGGAGCCCTCCGGCGGTGCCTGACCGGGCCGGTACTTGCCGGTGAGCACGCCCTGCGCGATCGGGGACCACACGATCTGGCTCATCCCCTCGCGCTCGCAGGTGGGGATGACCTGTTCCTCGATGACCCGCCACAACATGTTGTACTGCGGCTGATTCGACACGAACGGGATCTTCAGCTCCCGCGCGAGCGCCGCACCCCGGGTGATCTGCTCGGCGTCCCACTCGGAGACCCCGATGTAGCCGACCTTGCCCTGCCGGACCAGGTCGGCGAAGGCCGTCATCGTCTCTTCGAGCGGGACGGTGTGGTCGAACCGGTGTGCCTGGTAGAGGTCGATGTGGTCGGTGCCGAGCCGCTTCAGGGAGGCGTGGGCACTCTCCATGATGTGCTTGCGGCCGAGCCCCTTGTCGTTCGGTCCGCCGGGGCCGGTCGGCCAGAACACCTTCGTGCAGATCTCCAGGCTCTCCCTACGCTGCCCGGCGAGACCGCGTCCCAGGACCGACTCGGCGGCGGTGTTCGCATAGACGTCGGCGGTGTCGAAGGTGGTGATGCCGGCGTCCAGGGCCGCCCGGATGCAGGCGTGCGCCTGCTCCTCCTCCACCTGGGAACCGTGTGTGAGCCAGTTGCCGTACGCGATTTCACTGACCGTGAGGCCGCTGTGGCCGAGTCGACGAAACTCCATGCCGCGGAGTCTAGCCGTCGATCTTTCGCAAAGCTAAGTACCGGGGGTGGCGTCCGCGCGGTCGGGGAAGGCCGTGAGCCGGCCGTGTTCGGCGGCGGCCGCACCGGGTCCGACGTACGGCAGGAGGGCGCAGTAGACCAGATCGGCCAGCAGCGTGGGCAGGGTGTCCGTCTCGCCGCGCTCCACGCGGTTGTACACCACCTCCACGATGCCGCCGACGACGGTCTCCGCGGTGATGGCCGGGGGAGTGCGCAGTCCCTCCTCCTCGGCGAGCGCGCAGGTGCCGCGGTCGACGAGATCGACCAGTGCCCGCAGCGACTCGTGCCGTCGGCGCACCGCCCGTGGTCCGGCCGCCAGCACGTCGACGACCACGAGCCGTGCCTGATCGGGATGCTCGGCGAGGAACCGCAGCGTCGCGTCCAGGGTTGCTTCCACTTTCCGGGTGAAATCGTCCCTGCCCGTGGAATCGGCCTCCGCGATCCTGTCGGTCAGGCGCGCCACCGCGTCGTCGTAGGCGGCGAGGAAGACCTCCTCCTTGTTGCGGAAGTGCTGGTAGAAGGTCTTGCGGGAGACCCCCGCGTCGCCGATGACCCGCTCGATGGTCAGACCCGGGTAGCCGTGTCCGGCCGTGACCCGCGCCGTGGCGGCCAGGATGCGGGCGCGCTGGTTGTCGTGGACGTAGTCGCGGGACAGGCCGTGTCGGCCGGGCGGGAGCTGCCCTGCGCGGTCGTCCACCGTGACCTCTCCTCGGAGTTTCTCCGCGGGTGATGCGGCGGTTACTCTGCGAAAATGACCACGAGCACTGCCGACTGTCCCGCGTGTGCCCGGCTGCGGGCGGCCGTCCGGGTGATCGCGGGGGAGACGCCCCTGTTCGAGGTGACCGCAGGTGAGCTCGCGGACGCGGCCGGGACGGACGTTCAAATGTTCACCCGACACTACCCGAGCGTGCGCGCCTGTGGAGCGGCCGCGTTCGACGAGGCGGCCGAGGACCTCCACCGGGTCTGCGCCACCGCGCTGCGGGGGACCCGGCCCGACTGCGCCGCCCGGTTCGCCGGCGTCGCGGACGCGGTGCTGCGGTGGGTGGACACGCACCCGCAGTGCGCCCGGTACCTGTTCGTGGTGTCCGAACGCGCGGCCGAGCCGGAACTGCGGGCCCGGTCGAGCGGGCTGAAACGGTCGGTGACGTGCCTGTTCGACGGCGCGGCCGGGCACACGCCCGCCGGGCGCACCCATGTGGAGTTCGTCGTCGGTCTGTTCTTCCGCGCGGCCGCCCAGGCCCTGGACGGGACCGGTCACGGTGACCACTCGGCGTTGCGGACGAAGGTGCTCGCGCTGCGCCCGTTCGTGACGTGAGCCCGACCGGTGGGGGACACCGGCCCGCGTTCCGAGTACGCCAAGTAGTCACCAGCCATGACCACGTGGATGTGTACAGTTGACATCCGGAAACACCGCTGTTTCTCTATATGGGCCAGCTCACTTACCGGCTGGTAACACTGAACCAACGGAGGTAACAGTGACTCGGCTCTCCACGAAGGTCCTCGGAGTCGTCGCGGGCGCCGTCGTCGGCGTCGGTATGTCGGCGGGCGTCGCCGTCGCGGACCACCAGAAGGTCGACGGCACGATCACGTCCGGCGGGGACACGTGCAGTTGGACCAATGCGGACGCCACCGACAACCCGCCGAACACGCTGACCGTGGACGCCGCCAGCGTGAACGCCAACACCGTCTGCGACGGCGACAAGGACGTCACCCTCAACAACGATCCGACGATCAGCTTCGACGACGCGGCGGGCACCGCGACCGCCGACCTCATCAACGTCACCGTGGTGTCCTATGGGGTCACCTGCGAGTACGAGGCCACCGGGCTGACGGCTCAGCGGGAGGGCGACACCCGGACCTACACGGCCACGGACGTCACCCTGGACAAGTCCGGCGGCAGCTGGATGTGCCCGTCCTCGGAGACGGCCGACGCCGAGTTCGTCTTCCACTGACCGCCGAACACCTCCCGGTGTGACCGGGAGGCCGGATGAACCGTCGCGCCCGGTGGGGTGCCGGTGCCTCGTGCCCGGTGCGCCACCGGGCGCACGTCCGTGCGCGGCCCGTCGGCGCGCGACCGAGTGTGTGTCAACCGATCGGCTGGCCGGGGCGGACGCGCGGCTTGGGCACGCGGAGCTTGCGGATCTGGCTCGCCCGGACGAAGGCGTACCAGCCGAGCGAGGCGCCCCGGATCGTCTCCTTGGGGAACTTCTCCCGGGCCGCCTTGGTGATCCGCCGCCCGTTGAGGAAGCCCTCGAAGATCATGAGCAACAGCACGACCGTGGTGAGCAGTGTGGCGTAGGTCTGCACGGCCGGGATCGGCACCAGCAGCGTCACGAACACCAGGATCGCCATCGGCATGAACAGGCCCAGCACGTTGCGCCGGGAATCCACGAGATCGCGCACGTAGGCCTTGACCGGGCCGCGGTCCCGCGGGAGCAGGTACCGTTCGTCCCCGGCCATCATCCGTTCGCGACGTTCCCGCGCGGCCTCGCGCCGCTCCTCCTTGCTGACCGGATCCTTCTTCCGCAGCTCCCGGTTCCGCCGGATCGCCTCCCGCGTGGTGCGCGGGGGCGGGGCGACCGGCCCCCGGCGCCGCCCCTCCGCCTCCCTGCGCTTCGGCGTCGGACGG
>NZ_KB912566.1:35394-41533 GCF_000383775.1 Saccharomonospora halophila 8 | reverse complement strand
CGCCCCTCCGCCTCCCTGCGCTTCGGCGTCGGACGGCCCTTGCCCGGGGTGTGGCCCCGGGACGCGGCGGACCCGGCGGCCGGGTCGTCGACCGGTTCGGTGTGGTCACCCACCTCGGTGGGGTCGGCCTCGTCGGTGCCGGAACGGCGCAGGAACCTCACGGGCACCAGGATATGGCAGCGGTCGCCGTCGATGTTCATGCGGTCGGCAGATGTGTCACCATGGAAGACGGGAACAGATCGGGTGCCTGCTCGCGTTGCACTCGGTACCCGCCTGCACCAACACCGTGAGGGAGAGTCATGACGACCGCTGAGCAGACCGGCAACACCCCCGCCGACGCCGGCGAAGCCACGCACGGCGTCATCCTGACCGACGCCGCCGCCGCGAAGGCGAAGGGACTGCTCGAACAAGAGGGCCGCGATGACATGCACCTGCGCATCGCCGTCCAGCCCGGTGGCTGTGCCGGTCTGCGGTACCAGCTGTTCTTCGACGAGCGCACGCTCGACGGGGACCTGTTCCGGGACTTCAACGGCCTGCAGGTCGCGGTCGACCGGATGAGCGCCCCGTACGTCCAGGGCGCGGAGATCGACTTCGTGGATTCCATCGAGAAGCAGGGCTTCACCATCGACAACCCGAACGCGGGCGGCTCCTGCGCCTGCGGCGACTCGTTCCACTGAGTCGGAGGGTCCGCTGAACCCGACGCTCCGGCGAGCGCGGGTTCCGGCCTCCCTGCCGGCACGTCACCCCCTGCGTCGGCCGCGTCAGCGGTCGGACGCAGGGGGTTTTCGTGTCGTGCGGACGGCGCCGTTCCGTCGGCGCGGGCTGTCACACCACCGGATGTCGTCGCGACCCAGCCGGTGAACCCGGCAAGGAGGCCCGTGATGACCGACGACCTGCTCGACCCCCGCGCCCTGAACGACCTGCGCTCCCGTCTCGACGGTCCGGTCGTGACCCCGGTCGATCCCGACTACGAGGACGTCCGCGCGATCTTCAACGCGATGATGACGGCGCGGCCACGGGTCATCGCACGCTGTGCGAATCCCACCGACATCGCCACGGCGGTGTCCTTCGCCCGGCGGGAGGGATTGGAGGTCGCCGTCCGCGGGGGCGGCCACAGTGTGGCGGGCGCGAGCCTGACCGACGGCGGCCTCGTCGTGGACCTGCGGCCGATGAACCAGGTGTCCGTCGATCCGGTGCGCCGCACCGCCACGGCCCAGGGCGGGGCCGTCTGGGCGGACTTCGACCGCGCCACCGAACCCCACGGCCTGGCGGCCACCGGCGGCCGGGTGTCGACGACGGGGGTCGCGGGGCTCACCCTCGGGGGCGGCTCGGGCTGGCTGGAACGCCGGTTCGGCCTCGCATGCGACAACCTGCTGTCCGTGGAACTGATGACCGCGGACGGCAGGCTGGTCGCCGCGAGCGAGGACAGCGACCCGGAGCTGTTCTGGGCCCTGCACGGGGGAGGGGGCAACTTCGGCGTCGCCACGTCGCTCACGTTCGCCCTGCACCCGCTGCCCGAGTTCGCCATCGCGCTCCTGTTGTGGCCGGGCCGGGACGGCCCTGCCGTGGCCCGGATCTACCGCGACCTGCTGACCGATGCGCCGGACGAGGTGGGCGGCGGGCTGATCTACCTCACCGCGCAGCCCGACGACTTCGTCCCGGACGAACTGGTCGGCACCCTGTGCTGTGCCGTGCTCGTCACCTACACCGGGCCGGAGTCGGCGCTGCGGGAGTTCGTCGCGCCGCTGCTCGACGCCGAGCCACACGGTCGTGTCGTGGGTGAGGTGCCCTACTCCGAGCTGCAGCGGATGCTCGACGACCCACCGGGGATGCGCAACTACTGGTCCGACGAGAACCTGCGGGACCTGCCGGACGCGGCGCTCGACCGGTTCCACGCCCGCGCGCCCGAGATGCCCGTGCCGTCGGCCTCCCAGCAGATCCTGTTCCCGTGGGGCGGTGCCGTCGCACGGGGACGGGAATGGCCCGGATTCGACCGGAAGGCGGCCTGGGCGGTGCACCCGTTCGGCGTCTGGAGTGACCCCGCCGACGACGAGCGGGCGCGGACCTGGGCCCGTTCCCTGTGCGCCGACATGCGTCCGTTCTCCACCGGCGACGTCTACCTCAACTTCATCGGCGACGAGGGAGCCGACCGGATCGTCGCCGGGTACGGCGTCGACAACTACCGCAGACTGGCCGCGGTCAAGGCGGAGTTCGACCCGGACGACGTCTTCCACCGCTGGCACGACATCGTGCCCCTCGCCCACGCGGAATCGTCCGCACCACCGACCCCGTCGGCATGAACGACACCGCCGACCCCGTCGGCACAGCCGACGGGGTCGGCGGAGACGCCGTGAATGCTCAGAGTTTGACCGGGTAGTGCGGTTCCGGCACCTCGGGCTTGATCCGGCCCTCGACGAAGATGCCGTACCAGAGCATGAACACCAGCAGCGCCCACAGTCGCCTGCTGTGGTCGAGCGTGCCCGCCCGGTGCTCTTCCAGCAGTCCCAGCACGGCGTTCTTGTCCAGCAGATCCTCGGTGGCGGAGTCGTTGATGATCCCCCGTGCCCAGTCGTACATGTCGGTGGCCAGCCAGTGCCGGATCGGGACCGGGAAGCCCAGCTTGCGGCGGTTCAACACGTGCGACGGCACGATCCCGTCGAGGGCGCGGCGCAGCGCGAACTTCGTCGTCTCCGGGGTGATCTTCTGGTCCAGCGGGATCGTGGACGCGACCCGGAACACCTCCGGGTCGAGGAACGGCACCCGCAGTTCGAGCGAGTTCGCCATCGTCATCTTGTCCGCCTTGACCAGGATGTCCCCCCGCAACCAGGTGAACAGGTCGACGTGCTGCATCCGGGCGACCGGGTCCCAGTCCTCGGACAGGGCGTACCAGGGCGCGGTGACGTCCTGGTGCCCCACCTCCGGGGAGAAGGTGCGCAGCACCCGCCGCAACTGGTCGTCCCGGAAGATCCGTGCGTTGCCGTAGTACCGCTGCTCCAGCGGCAGCGAGCCACGACGGAGCAGGTCCTTGCCCCGCGTGCCCTCGGGAATCGCCGAGGAGACCTTCCCGAGGAGCCTGCGGACGGCTCCGGGAACCTTCTCGAACGGGGCGAGTGAGAGTGGCTCGCGGTAGATCGTGTAGCCGCCGAAGAGCTCATCGGAGCCCTCGCCGGAGAGCACGACCTTCACCCGCTTGCGCGCCTCCCGCGCGATGAACCAGAGCGGCACGAGCGCGGGGTCGGCCACCGGGTCGTCCAGGTACCACACGATCAGCGGGAGGGTGTCCATCATCTCCTGGGCGGAGACGGTGCGCACCACGTGCTCGACCCCGATGGCGGCCGCCGACTCGGCGGCGACGTCCACCTCGGAGTAACCCTCCCGCTCGAAACCGGTGGTGAAGGTCACCAGGTTCGGGTTGTGCTCCTTCGCCAGTGCGGCGATGGCGGTCGAGTCGATCCCACCGGAGAGGAAGGCACCGACCGTGACGTCGGCGCGCATGTGCTTGGCGACCGAGTCCCGCATGACCTCGGCGATCCGCTCGTGCAGCGCGGCCGTCCCCGCGGGGCCGGACACCGGGTGGGCCCGGAACTCGGGGGAGAAGTAGCGCTCGGTCCGCAGCTCCCCGCCCGGCGCCACGGTGAACGAGGTGCCCGACTCGATGCGGCGGACCCCTTCGTGCAGGGTCTCCGGCTCGGGCACGTACTGCAGGGCGAGGTAGTGCTGCAACGCCCTGTCGTCCACCTCGTCGGTGGAGCCCAGGGTCCCGAGCAGTTCCAGCAGGCTCTTCTTCTCACTGGCGAAGGCCACGCCGTACGGGCCGGAGGCGTAGAACAGCGGCTTGATACCGAACGGGTCCCGCGCCCCGAAGACGACCTTGCGCTCGGAGTCCCAGATCAGGAAGGCGAACATCCCGCGCAGCCGCCCCACCGCGGCCGGTCCGAGGTGGTGGTACGCCGCGACGATCGCCTCGGTGTCACCGTCCGTGGCGAACGTCGCACCGTGCTCGTCGGCGAGCTCCCGGCGGAGTTCGGGATAGTTGTAGATCTCACCGTTGAAGTTGATCGTGTACCGGGTCGGATTGTCCTCGGGACCCCAGGTCAGCGGCTGATGCGAGTGGTCGACGTCGATGATCGCGAGGCGGTTGAAGCCGTAGATGACCTCCGCGTCGGCCCACGTGTCGGACTCGTCGGGGCCGCGGTGGCGCTGACAGCGCAGTGCCCCGCCCACCGCGTACCGGGCCTTGGCCGCGTCGTTCTCGCTGGCACACACCAGTCCAAGCAGACCGCACACGCCTACTCACACACCCCTTGTTCGTCGCCGCCGAAGTCGTAGAGGGCAAGTATGCCGGGGAAGGCGGTGACTCCGCCGCGCCGGGTCTCGGCTAGAGTCGGCAGGCATCGCAACGAGTCGGGCGAGGCAACGGATCGGGCGAGGAGGCATCACGTCAGTGGGCGTTCCAGAGCGCACTCCGCGGACACGGCGGGGCAGGGTGGGCAAGACGGCCGCGCTCGCGGGACTCGTCGCTGTCACGGCGACCGGGTGTTCCGGTGAGGAGATTCTGCGGTTCGGCTGGCCGGAGGGGGTCACCCCGGAGGCCGAGGCGATGCAGCAGCTGTGGACCTGGACGGTCGTGGCCGCGCTCGTGGTCGGTGCGATCGTGTGGGGCCTGATCTTCTGGACGTCCGCGTTCCACCGGAAGAAGAAGGGCGACACCGCCGAGGCACTGCCCCGGCAGTTCCAGTACAACGTGCCACTCGAACTGTTCGTGGTCGTCGTGCCGGTCATCATGGTCTGCGTGCTGTTCTTCTTCACGGCGGTGACGGAGAGTTCCGTGCTGGCCGAGGAGGACGAGCCGGACGTCGAGGTCGACGTGACCGCGTTCCAGTGGAACTGGGAGTTCGCCTATCCGGACACCACCACTCCGGGCGGTGAGCCGGTGAACACCGTGGGCACGTCGAGCGAGATCCCACTGCTGGTGCTTCCGACCGACCGGACCATCGAGTACAACCTCCGTTCGACGGACGTCATTCACTCCTTCTGGGTGCCCGCGTTCCACTTCAAGCGGGACGTGCTGCCCCATCCGGAGAAGAACAACCAGGACAACACCTTCCAGAACACCATCGACCGGGAAGGGGCCTTCGTCGGCCGGTGCGCCGAGCTGTGCGGCTCGTACCACGCGATGATGAACTTCGAGGTCCGTGCGCTGTCCCCGGACAAGTACGACCGCTACATCCAGCTGCGTTCGCGGGTGAACCCGGACACCGGACTGCCCTACACGGCCGCCGAGGCGCTGACCGTCATGCAGGGTGAGGGCTGCGAGGAGCAGCTGTGCAGCCCGACCGCGACGACGACCAGTCCGTTCGCGACCGACCGCACGCTGCGCACCGCGTCCGGCTGAGCGCCGAACAGCGCGCCGTGACCGAAGCGATCGAGTGAGAAGGAACAGACACTCATGAAGGTGGAAGCCCGGGTTTTCGACATCGTCGCGATCTTCGCCCTGGTCGTGGCGATCGTCTACGCGGTGCTGACCGGTTCCATGACCCGGGACGGCGTCGAGCCGATCGGCACGGTGGCGCTGCTGCTCTCGGGTGGGCTGGCACTGCTGGTCGGTAGCTATTTCCGCTTCGTCGCGCGCCGCATCGAGCCGCGCCCCGAGGACCACGAGGACGCCGAGATCAGCGACGGCGCCGGCGAACTCGGGTTCTTCAGCCCGGGCAGCTACTGGCCGGTCGCGGTCGCCGGCGGTGCGGCACTGGTCGGCATCGGGCTGGCGTTCATGTACACCTGGCTGATCGTGCTCAGCGGGATCGCCCTGCTCATCGCGATCGCGGGCCTGGTCTTCGAGTACCACACCGGCCCCGGCCACCACTGACACCACGGTCGTCCGCCGTCAACAGCGGGGGCCCCGGACACGTCCGGGACCCCCGCTGTGTGCGTGAAGGGCACTTTCCCTGCGTGTGGCGCGGTGAGGGGCACATTCGCTGCGTGGGACGCAGGGAAAGTGCCCTTCACGCCAAACCACGGCCGGGGCCGGGTGCGGGAGGGTGCGGGTCAGCTTCGGGCGGTCCAGCGGGTGAGCAGGTCGGCGGCGGCGCCGGAGTCGACGGCGTGGGCGGCCCGGTCCAGTCCGGCCCGCAGGTCG
>NZ_KB912566.1:33599-35294 GCF_000383775.1 Saccharomonospora halophila 8 | reverse complement strand
TGACGAGCCGGCCCACCACGGGCATCGGCGGTGTCCCCCGGCGTGCGGTCCCCGCGGCGGCGAGCCTGCCGTACCGGATCACGGCGAACTCCCACCCACCGGAACCGTCGGGTGCGGCCGCGACGAGTTCGGCGACGGCGGCGAGCGAGGCGAGCCGGTGACCCCGGTGGACCGCACGCAGCACCGTGGTCAACTCGTCGCGTCGCCGGGCGGCCTGTTCGAAACGGTGCCGCTGCGCGAGTGCGTCGATACCCCGGCGGGCGAGGTGCAGGGCGGTCGCGTCGGTGCCGACCGCGAGATCGGCGACCAGCCGTGCCGACGGCCGGTACTGCTCCACCGTCAGCGATCCGGCGCAGGGTGCGCCGCAGGTGCCGAGTTCCGCCGAGACGCAGGGCGTCCGGTCGGCCCCCTTCGCGCCCTGCGCGGAGATGCGGCGCGTGCAGGTCCGCAGGCCGGTCCACCGGGACAGGGTGTCGGCGACGGTCGCGGCCTTCGCCCGGGAGCCGAACGGGCCGAGCGCGCCCGCACGCGGGGTGCGCACCACGGACAGCCGGGGGAACGGTTCGTCGGTGAGCACCACCCACCAGGTCCGGCCCGGGTTCTTCGACCGCCGGTTGTAGGGGGGCCGGTGCGCCGCCAGTAGCCGCAGCTCCCGCACCCCGGCCTCCAGTGCGTGGGCGCACCCGATGCCGTCCACCCGCTCGGCCAGTGCCACCATCTCCCGGATGCGGCCGCGGCTCTCCGAACCGGTGAAGTACTGGCGGACCCGTCGCCGCAGGTTCCCCGCCGTCCCGACGTAGAGCACCTCGTCGGACGGGCCGCGGAACAGATACACCCCGGGGTGCTCGGGCAGATGCGCGGCGAGGTCACGTTTGCGCCGTTGTGCGGGTGTGACGTCGGGCAGGTAGTCGAGCAGTTCCTCCAGCGACGCCACCCCGAGCGGCCCGAGGCGTTCGAACAGGCCGTGCAGAACGTCCACCGTCGCCCGGGCGTCGTCGAGTGCCCGGTGGGTGGGCGTGGTCTCCGCGCCGAACAGCCGGGCCAGCGCCCCGAGTCGGTGGCTGCGGGTCTCCTCCCGGGACAGCACCCGCCGGGCCAGCTTGAGCGTGCACACCGTCGTCGGGCGGGGCCACCGGTATCCGAGGTCGTGGCACGCCGCGCGGAGGAAGGACACGTCGAAGCCCGCGTTGTGGGCGACCAGCACGCAGCCCGAGGCGAATTCGAGGAACGCGGGCAGCACCTCGTCGATCGGTGGTGCGTCGGCGACCATCGCCGAGGTGATGCCGGTCAGCGCCACGATCTGCGGCGGGATCGGGACACCGGGGTCCACGAGGGTGGCGAACTCCGCCAGGACCTCACCGCCGCGGACCTTGACCGCACCGATCTCGGTGATCCCCCGGGCCCCGGGTGGGCCCCCGGTGGTCTCCAGGTCGACGATCACGAAGGTGGCCTCGCGCAGGGGACTTCCCAGCTCGTCGAACGAGAGCTGCATGGCCGCAGACCCTAGGTCGCCGCCCCGACAGCGGTGGCGCACGGGCGCGCTCCGAAGGCCGTGGTGTCGGGCACACCCGCGTTGTGCGGCGGTGTGCGACGCCGCCCCGGAGACGGGGGGCGCGGCCCGCCGGAGCGGAATCTAAGCTGGACGGATGCTGCCGTCGTCCGCGCACCCCGAGCGCCCGGAGGAGGAACCCTCCG
>NZ_KB912566.1:26694-33499 GCF_000383775.1 Saccharomonospora halophila 8 | reverse complement strand
GGCCCGGTCCAGTCCGGCCCGCAGGTCGGCGGTGAGGTCACCGGAGAAGCCGGCGTGGGCGGCGAGGGCGCCCGCGGCGTTGAGCAGCACCGCGTCCCGGACGGGTCCGGTCTTGCCGTCCAGCACCTGCCGTGCCACCTCCGCGTTGGTCTCCGCGTCACCGCCGCGCAGCGCCTCCGGCCCGACGAACGGGATCCCCAGCTCGGTCGGATCGATCGTGCCGGTGCTCACCCCGCCCCCGGAGATGATCCAGGCCGAGCTGGTGGTGGTCGTGGTGATCTCGTCGAGACCGTCGTCCCCGCGCACCAACAGGACGCTGTCACCCCGCCGGGCGAAGACCTCGGCGAGCACCCGGGTCTTGTCCGGGTAGGCACACCCGATGAGCCCGGCCCGGGGCTGCGCCGGGTTCGTCAGCGGTCCGAGCAGGTTGAACGTGGTGGGGATGCCCAGCTCACGGCGAGGGCCACCCGCGTGTCGGAGGGCGGGGTGGAAGGCCGGGGCGAAGCAGAAGCCGATGCCGAGTTCGCCGACACTCCGGGCGACCTCCGCCGGCTCGGCCCCGATGCGGACGCCGAGTGCCTCCAGCACGTCGGCCGCCCCGGACTTCGACGACGCGGCGCGGTTGCCGTGCTTGACCACCGGGGTACCCGTCGCCGCGACGACCAGCGAGGTCATCGTGGAGATGTTGACCGACCCGGAGCGGTCGCCGCCCGTGCCGACGATGTCGACGGTCCGGACGTCGAGTTCCACCCGGCGCGCGTGCGCGAGCATGGCGCGCGCCATGCCCGCGATCTCGGCGGCCGTCTCGCCCTTGGCGCGCAACGCCACCGCGAACCCCGCGACCTGCGCGGGCGTGGCCTCGCCGGACATCACCTGGTCCATGGCCCACGCCGTGGCCTCCTCGGAGAGGTCGGCGCGCTCGATGAGGGCGCTCAGGACCGAGGGCCAGGTGTGTTCGGACATCGTCGCTCTCCGGAACCGGGGCCCTCCTCCGTCGACGGGGTCGACGGACGGACCGACCGGATCATTCGTACGGGGATCGCCGATCGTGCGGCGATCCGGGAACTACAGGGCCCGGGGGCACGCCCGGATCGTTCCGGGGCCCGTGCCGTCGGGCACGGCCGCGCGCCCGCGACCGGTCATCCGCGGACGGCGGGACGCCGGTGCGACCGGAGCACGTCCGCGACCGTCTCCGCGGCCGTCAACGGGTCCAGCGGGTGGACCAGCACCGCGTCGGCCTGGGACCAGGTCGCCAGCCATCGGTCGTCCGCGCGACGCACGGCCACCACGATCGGCGGGCAGTCGTCGAGTTCGTGGTTCAGCTGCCGGGCCAGGCCGATGCCTCCGGTGGGTTGTGCCTCACCGTCGAGTACGGCGAGATCAATGTCACCCGAGTCCATCCGGCTGAGTACGTCGGCGACGCCGTCGGCCTCGACGTAGGTGACTCTGCCCAGGTCGGAGGCGGGACGGCGGCCGATCGCATTGATGATCGACTCGCGGACCGGCGCCCGGTGGCTGAAAACCAGGATTGTCGTCGCGGGCTCGCTCATCCTCGTGTCCTCCGGGCGTCGGCGGTCGTGACCGGCCCCATGTTAACCCTCGGACCCCGCGGATACCCAGCGGGTTCGCCGGCCCCGACCTGGGCTCCACGACCGTCCGTAGGACCCGATCTGCGGCGACGGGGGAGGGGGAGACATAATGCGAGCCGTGACAACGGCAGCTCCTTCCATCAGCCAGCGGGTGCACTCGCTCAACCGGCCGAACATGGTCAGTGTCGGCACGATCGTGTGGCTGTCCAGCGAGCTCATGTTCTTCGCTGGCCTCTTCGCCATGTTCTTCACGGTCAAGGCCCAGAACGACACCGGCGTGTGGCCGCCACCGAACCCGGCCACCGGTGAGCCGATCCACCTGGCCATCTCCTACGCGCTGCCGTTCACGATCATCCTCGTGGCGTCGTCGGTCACCTGCCAGCTCGGCGTGTTCGCGGCCGAACGGGGAGACGTCTTCGGGCTCCGCCGCTGGTACCTCGTGACCCTGCTCATGGGCACGGTCTTCGTCCTGGGGCAGGTCGGCGAGTACGTGCAGCTGGTCAACGAGGGTGTGACCATCCCGTCCGGTGCCTACGGCACGGTCTTCTTCATGACGACCGGCTTCCACGGCCTGCACGTCATCGGCGGCCTGGTGGCGTTCGTCTTCCTGCTCGTCCGCACGCGGCTGAGCAAGTTCACCCCCGCGCAGGCGACCTCCGCGATCGTGGTCTCGTACTACTGGCACTTCGTGGACATCGTGTGGATCGGCCTGTTCGGTGTGATCTACATCCTTCCCTGACGAGGTGCCCGGCCGGACCGAGGGCCGGGCGCACAGCAAGGCCGAACTGACAGCAAGGGTTGCCGCAGAAGATGACCAGCAGTACGAACAACGAGGCCGCCTCGGCGAGGCGGGCGGGCCGTCGCACGAAGTTCCGCCGCCGGATGGCGAGCGTGCTCGCGCTCGGGGTCGCCCTGTTCGGTGCGGGGGCGCTGTACGCCACGTTCGTCCCCGAACCGCAGACGGCGCAGGCGCAGGAGGACCCGGCGCTGCTGCGCAAGGGCGAGGAGATCTACAACAACACCTGCATCAGCTGCCACGGCGCGAACCTGCAGGGGGTGCAGGATCGCGGTCCGTCGTTGATCGGCGTGGGCGAGGCGTCGGTGTACTTCCAGACCTCGACCGGTCGGATGCCGATGGTGCGGCAGGAGGCCCAGGCCGCGCGGAAGCCGCCCAGGCTGACCCCGGCGGAGATCGACGCGCTCGGGGCCTACATCCAGGCCAACGGTGGTGGGCCGGAGCGGCCCGCGGAGTCCGGCGCGCAGCTGCGGGGCACGAATCCCGCGCGGGGCGCGGAGCTGTTCCGCCTGAACTGTGCCTCGTGCCACAACTTCACCGGCCAGGGTGGGGCCCTCTCGGCGGGCAAGTACGCGCCGAAGCTCGGCCCGGCCAATGAGTCCGAGATCTACACGGCGATGCAGTCCGGCCCGCAGAACATGCCGAAGTTCTCCGACCGTAACCTCAGCCCGGAGGAGAAGAAGGACATCATCGCCTACGTGAAGTCGGTGTCCGACGGCAACAACAACCCGGGTGGGAACCCGCTCGGCGGCTTCGGCCCGGCCTCGGAGGGCGTCATCGCCTGGGTCGTCGGGATCGGTGCCCTGATCGGCGCGACGCTCTGGATCGGGTCGAGAGCGTGACGGATGCATGATCCGCGGGTACGGCAGGCCGACCGGGCGCGGTCGGCGGCGAAGGCAGACGGTGCGGGGCGTCCGCGTCCCGCACACGGAGCGGAGCGAGGCAGGTTCGAGAGAGCATGAGTAGCGGTAACGAGCCGCGGGAGCGGCCCTCCGACGAGGAGCTGTCGCGGATGAGCCGCGACGAGCTCGTCGAGCTCGGTGGCGAGCTCGACGGCGTCGAGCTGGTCAACTATCCGGACCCGTGGCCGGTGGAGGGTACGCGGGCGGAGAAGCGCGCCGAGCGTTCGGTGGCGCTGTGGTTCGCGGTCTCGGCGGTGTTCGGACTCGCCTTCCTCGGGGCCCTGATCTTCTGGCCGTCCGAGTACGCGCCGCCGTCGGAGGAGCGCGCGCACTTCTGGTACAGCTGGTACACCCCGATGCTCGGGATCACCCTGGGGATCTCCGTGCTCGCGCTGTCGGTGGCCGTGCTGCTCTACACCAAGCGGTTCGTCCCCGACGAACTGGCGGTGCAGCAGCGCTCCGACAACATGGGCGAGGGGTCGGACGAGCTCGACCGGCAGACGATCCTCGCGCAGCTGTCCGACAGCGGTGAGCGCAGCACGATCGCCCGGCGTTCGATGATCAAGCGCACGGCCGGTGCCGGTGCCGGTGTTCTCGGCCTGGGAACGGTGGCCCTGCCGCTGGCCGGGTTCATCGAGGATCCGTGGGCGAATCCGGAGAGCAAGGACTCGCTGGCGCACACCGCCTGGAAGAAGCAGTTCCCCGGGGAGAAGGTCTATCTCCGGAGCAGCACCGGCAACCCGCACGACATCTCGCTGGTGCGCCCGGAGAATCTCGACGCGGGCGGGATGGTGACGGTCTGGCCGTTCCGGGAGTCCGAGCGGGGCGACGACCACGCACTGGCCGCCGCGCTCAAGCGGGCCGACAGCCCGGTGTTGCTGATCCGCCTCCGGACGGAGGACGCCGAGCAGGTCGTTCAGCGTGCGGGCCAGGAAGGCTACAACTACGGTACCTATTACGCGTACTCGAAGGTGTGTACACACGTCGGCTGTCCGGCCTCGCTGTACGAGCAGCAGACCAACCGGCTGCTGTGCCCGTGCCACCAGTCGCAGTTCGACGTATTGCAGTACGCCAAACCGGTCTTCGGCCCCGCGACCCGCGCGTTGCCGCAGCTGCCGATCACGGTGGACGAGGACGGGTACTTCATCGCCCGGCACGATTTCGACGAACCGGTCGGGCCGGCCTACTGGGAGCGCGCGTCATGAGCTCACTGACCACGCCGACGAAGGGGACCGGGTTCCTGTCCAAGCAGGCCGGTGAGGCGGCGACCAACGCGGACCAGCGTTACCACATGGCGCGTGGTCTGCGGCACCAGATGAACAAGGTGTTCCCGACGCACTGGTCCTTCCTGCTCGGGGAACTGGCTCTCTACAGCTTCATCATCCTGATCCTGTCCGGGGTGTACCTGACGCTGTTCTTCGACCCCTCGATGGCGGAGGTCGTCTACGACGGCCCGTACACGAACATGCAGGGCGTCGAGATGACGCGGGCGTACGAGTCGACGCTGGAGATCTCGTTCGAGGTCCGCGGCGGGCTGTTCATCCGGCAGTTGCACCACTGGGCGGCGCTGATCTTCGTCGCCGCGATGATGGTGCACATGATGCGCGTGTTCTTCACCGGCGCGTTCCGCAGGCCGCGGGAGGCGAACTGGGTGATCGGCGCGCTGCTGCTGATCCTGGGCATGTTCGAGGGCTTCTTCGGCTACTCGCTGCCGGACGACCTGCTCTCCGGTACCGGTGTCCGCGCGACGCTGTCCGGGATCACGCTCTCGATCCCGGTGATCGGCACGTGGGCGCACTGGGCGTTGTTCGGCGCCGAGTTCCCCGGCACCGTGATCATCCCGCGGATGTACGCCCTGCACATCCTGATCGTCCCCGGGATCATGCTCGCGCTGATCGCGGTGCACCTGGCGCTGGTGTGGTACCAGAAGCACACCCAGTTCCCCGGCGTGCGGCGCAAGGAGTCCAACGTCGTCGGTGTGCGGATCATGCCGGTGTTCGCTCTCAAGGGTGGCGCCTGGTTCGCGGTGGTCACCGGCTTCACCGCTCTGATGTCCGGCATGTTCCAGATCAACCCGGTGTGGAACCTGGGGCCGTACAACCCCTCACAGGTCTCGGCGGGGTCCCAGCCCGACTGGTATCTGGCCTGGGCGGACGGCATCCTGCGGATCTATCCGGCCTGGGAGCTGTATCTCGGGGACTACACGGTTCCGCCGGTGTTCTTCGCCGGTGCGGTCGGCATGGGTCTGCTGTTCGGGCTGCTGCTCGCGTACCCGATGCTCGAACGGAAGCTGTCCAAGGACACCGCGCACCACAACCTTCTGCAACGGCCGCGGGACGCACCGGTGCGCACCGGGCTCGGGGTCATGGCGCTGACGTTCTTCATGGTGCTGGAGATCTCCGGCTTCAACGACATCGTCGCCTACCAGTTCGACATCTCGCTGAACGCGATGACCTGGGCGGGCCGGATCGGACTGCTGTTGCTGCCGCCGTTGGCGTACTACGTCACCTACCGGATCTGTCTCGGGCTGCAGCGATCCGACCGTGAGGTGCTGGAGCACGGCGTGGAGACCGGCATCATCAAGCGGCTGCCGCACGGCGAGTTCATCGAGATCCACCAGCCGCTCGGCCCGGTGGACGAGCACGGCCACCCGGTGCCGCTGGAGTACCAGGGCGCGTCGGTGCCGAAGAAGATGAACGAGCTCGGCACCGCGGGCAAGCCGGTGCCCGGCTCGTGGGTCACGCCGGATCCGCCGGAGGAGACGGCGGCGCTGGAGCGGGCCAAGACCGAGCACGGGGACTATCCCGAGGCCGGTGAGCTGGAGGCGCCGCAGCCGGAACAGGCCGGCTCGGCCAGCGAACGCTGACGGACGAGACGACCGGAAGGGCCGCCCACCCCCGTGGTGGGCGGCCCTTCGCATATCGTTCCGGGTGGCCGGCTCATGTGGTCGGCTCGGTGTGGTCGGCTGTGCGAGGTCGGCTCAGCCCTCGTCGATGCCGATCTCGAAGGCGGACTCGGTGTCGGCGCTGGAGTACGACCGGAACGCGATGTGGGTGTCGGTGTCGAGGACACCGTCGACCTTGGCGATCCGGCCCGGGATGAGGTCGGCCAACTGTTCGTGGCCGGACACCCGCACGATCGCGATCATATCGACGTCCCCGGCGCACGAGTAGACCTCGGACACGCCGTCGATGTCCGCGATCGTGCGTGCGGCCTCGGGGATGGTGTCGGTCGCGGCGTGGATCAGGACGATCGCGGTGATCACGGGATACCTCCTCGGGTCGGTCGGTGTGGACGGAGTCGCCGGTGTGTCCGGGCGGCTCCGTGGCGATGACAGTACGCCGGTGCCGTCCCGGCCCGGGCGGGTGCGGGCCCGCGAGTCACCGCCCGTCGGACGGGCTGAGGCGTTCGAGGTCGGTGGCGGTGGTGGCCCGGTCGAGCCAGTCGGTCCATCCGCCCGCACCGTGCAGCGGTTCGGCCCACGGAGCCGAGGCGCGGACGAGCCGGACGCCCTCGCC
>NZ_KB912566.1:25025-26594 GCF_000383775.1 Saccharomonospora halophila 8 | reverse complement strand
GACGAGCCCGCCGGCGCGGTCCCACCGTGTCCGGCGACGGCGGAGAACGCGCGGCGGAGGGCCCCCGACCTCCGGCGCGGATCGTGTGCCCGGTCGGCGGCCGGAGAGCAAAGGAGACACACGCGACGTGCGGTCGCATCCCGTGAAACGACTGGCTCCGGGAACCCTGGCGGCCTGCGCCGTCCTCGCGGGCGTCACCTTCGCCCAGGCACCGGCCACCGCGTTACCCGTCCCCGCCCCCCAGCAACCCGTCCAGCAGCCTCTGCGACAGCCCCCGAGTGGTTCCGAGGAACTCGAGGAGTACCGCGAGCTGTCCAGCAAGGCCGAGAAGCTGAACGAGAAGTATCTCCAGGCGCAGGAGGACCTGAAGGCCAAACAGGACGAACTCGACGAGTTGAGCACCCGCCTGGCCGAGGCCGAGAAGGCCGAGAAGCAGGCGCGTGCCGACGAGGAACGGTTCCGGGTCGACGTCGACCGGTTCGCGGGCACGACGTTCACCAGCGGCAACTCGCTCAACCGGATGTCGGCCCTGATCACCGAGGATTCCGCGGAGGGCTTCCTGGAACGCTCGTCGGCGATCGGCGTGCTGGCCACGGACAAGAACCGGGCGCTGAGCCGCCTCCGGGACGCCGTCCAGCGCGCCGAGGACGCGAAGAACCAGGCGGCCGAGGCCCGGGAGCAGGCCGAGAAGGCCCGGGACAAGGCCGAGAAGATCGCCGCCGACCTGGAGGCGCGGAAGAAGGAGCTCGACGACCAGATCGCCGAGCTGGAGCAGCAGGCGAACCTGCTCAGCAGCTCCGACGTCGCCGCGCAACAGGACATCGGCCCGGACCCCGGCCCGATCGAGGCTCCCGGCCCCGCCGCCCAGGTCGCGATCGACGCGGCGATGGCGAAACGGGGCAGCCCGTACGTGTGGGGCGCCACCGGCCCGAGCGAGTTCGACTGTTCGGGGCTGACCCAGTGGGCCTACAACCAGGCGGGCGTCAGCATCCCCCGGAACAGCCGGTCGCAGTCGCAGTACGGCACCCCGGTGTCCCGGTCCCAGCTGCAGCCGGGCGACCTGGTGTTCTTCTACTCGCCGGTCTCGCACGTCGGCATCTACATCGGCAATGGCCAGATGGTGCACGCGCCCACCAGTGGTGACGTGGTCAAGGTGGCTCCGCTGCAGGACCAGTTCAGCGGGGCGCGGCGCGTCGCCTGACGCCCGCGCGACCCACCCTCCGGGCCGGGACGGGATAGTCTGCCGGCATGCGCCGAACGCTGCTGGTGACCAACGACTTCCCGCCCCGGCCCGGCGGCATCCAGTCCTATCTGAACTCGTTGGTCACCCGGCTGCCCGCCGACGAGCTCGTGGTCTACGCCCCCGCGTGGGAGCGGGCCACCGGCTCGGACCGGGAGTTCGATGCCGCGGCCCCGTTCGAGGTCGTGCGGCACCCCACCTCGCTCATGCTGCCCACCCCGGACGTGCTGCGGCGGGCACGGCAGCTCGTACGCTCCCGCGGCTGCGACACGGTGTGGTTCGGGGCCGCCGCGCCGTTGGCGCTGCTCGGGGCGCCGCTGCGGGAGGCG
>NZ_KB912566.1:19667-24925 GCF_000383775.1 Saccharomonospora halophila 8 | reverse complement strand
GGGCCCCGCTGCTCGGCGCCCTGTCCGAGGGACTGGCGCGGGCGGGCCGGGACGGGTTCCTGGATGAGGCCCGCCGCGGTCTGTCGCCGTGGTTTGGCGGCGACTTCGACGCCGACCACTTCGCGCGCGGCGCGTCCGCCCACCGACCGTGAGCGACCGTCGGGCCACGCCGGGTCGTACCCGGACCGTCCCCCGTGCCCACCGGCGGAACCGCCGGGACGTGACGTAGGTCGCTGGGTCACTGTGCCCGGACCACCCCGTGCGGCACACTCACACCGACCACTGCCTGCTTCGAAGGAGATGCGCGTGACGGCCGCAACCACCGACTCCGAAATCCTCGCGATCGCGCGGGACCGGGTGCTCGAACAGGGCATCGGGTTGTCGCAGCAGCAGGTCCTCGACGTGCTCCGCCTCGGCGACGAGCACGTGACGGACCTGCTGGCGCTCGCCCACGACGTGCGGATGCGGTGGTGCGGCCCCGAGGTGGAGGTCGAGGGCATCGTCAGCGTGAAGACCGGCGGCTGCCCCGAGGACTGCCACTTCTGTTCGCAGTCCGGCCTGTTCCCCACGCCGGTGCGCGCGGCCTGGCTGGACATCCCCGGCATGGTCAAGGCCGCGGAGGAGACGGCGGCCACCGGGGCGACCGAGTTCTGCATCGTCGCGGCGGTGCGCGGGCCGGACAAGCGGCTGATGTCGCAGGTGCGCGAGGGCATCAGGGCGATCCGCGACTCCGGCAACGACATCCAGATCGCCTGCTCGCTGGGGATGCTCACCCAGGAGCAGGTCGACGAGCTGGTCGAGATGGGCGTGCACCGGTACAACCACAACCTGGAGACGGCGCGCTCGCACTTCCCCGAGGTCGTCACCACGCACACCTGGGAGGAGCGTTGGGAGACGCTGCGGATGGTGCGCGAGGCCGGGATGGAGGTCTGCTGCGGCGGCATCATCGGTATGGGCGAGACCGACGAGCAGCGCGCCGAGTTCGCCGTGCAGCTCGGCGAGCTCGCGCCGCACGAGGTGCCGATGAACTTCCTCATCCCGCAGCAGGGCACCCCGTACGAGAACTACGAGACGGTGGAGGGCAAAGACGCGCTGCGGGTGGTCGCCGCGTTCCGGCTGGCCATGCCGCGCACGATGCTGCGGTTCGCGGGCGGCCGGGAACTGACCCTCGGCGACCTCGGGGCGGAGCAGGGCATGCTCGGTGGGGTGAACGCCATCATCGTCGGTAACTACCTCACCAACCTGGGCAGGCCCGCACAGCGGGACCTGGACATGCTCGGCGACCTCAAGATGCCGATCAAGGCCCTGAGCGAGACACTGTGAGCTCTCGGACGGACGGTGTGAGCTCTCGGACGGAGGCTGTGAGCTCCCGGCCGGACGCGGTGCGCCCTGGGCGGAACCCCGCGGGCCCGGGGGGAGATACTGGCACCATGAGGTACTGCGCGCACTGTGGCCGTCCCGAGACGGCGGGGTCCCCGGGCACGGCGGGGGTTCCAAACGCCGCCGCCGGCACGGAGGGACCGGTCGACCACACCGCCTGCCGCGGGGCCCGGCCGACCCTGGAGCCGCCGCGGTTCTGCGTCGAGTGCGCCCGGCGCATGGTGGTGCAGATCACGCCGGCGGGGTGGAGTGCCCGGTGCAGCAGGCACGGCGAAACCACCTCCGCCGACGTCTCCCCGACCGGCTAGGCTGCCCGGCGGAACCCGGGTCGTGGGGAGGAGTCCACTCGTGGCCGAGCAGGCCGGTGCCGAGCACCCTCCTTCGCCCCTCCGGGCACCCGAGGGGCGTGTTCCCCCGGTCGTGGTGCGGGCCGACCTCGCGTCCGCGTTCGCGGTGGCCTCGGGGCTGGCCGTGCTGGGCATCGTCCTCGGCAGGTTGTGGGCGTCTCTCGCGCCCGCCCGGCGGATGCGGGTGGTGGCCGACGACGGTCGGGTCGCGACGCTGCCGTTGGAGGGCTGGCACCGCTTCGACGGGCTCGCGATGTTCCTGCTGCTGGGACTCGCGGCCGGACTGGTGACGGGGGTGGCGCTGTGGCTGCTGCGGTCGCGGCGCGGTCCCGTCCTGCTCTTGGGCGCGGTCGCGGGGTCGCTGCTGTCCGCCTGGCTGGCCCTGCGGACCGGCGTCGCCTTCGCGGATGCGGCGCACGCCGTCCCCGGAGCGCCCCGGACCGGGGCGGTGATCGAACGGGCCCCGGTTCTGGAATCGTCCTGGGTGGTGCTCGCTCAGCCGTTCGGGGCGACCCTGTCCTACGGGATGGCGGCCGCGTGGAACGCCCGCGACGATCTCGGTAGACGGGCCTGAGCCGGGCCGTGCCGGGTCGCCCCGATGCTCAGTTCCGCGCCGCGGGGGAGAGGGTGCCGGTCGCGCCGTCGAGTTCGTCGTGCGAGGCGGGGACCGCGTGCAGGGCGGACAGGATCCCCTCCTCGCGGGTGAGCAGTGCGCGGATCGCGCGCAGTCTGCGCAGTGGGTGGCGTTGTTCGAGCAGATCCTGCCGGTCGGCGAGCGGGAGCAGACAGTCGGCGGCGAGCAGGTAGGCGAGCTCCGCCGGACGCACGTCCTCCGGCGGGGAGTGCCAGGCGTCGTCCCCCTCCCACGCCCGCACACAGTAACGGCGGTGCGCGGTGCGGGCGAGCTCGGAGAGTTGGGCGGCGGCATGGGCGGCCGCGTCCGGGACGGGGGTGTCGTCGACCCATTCCACGTGCCCGGTCAGGTAGCACGCCGTGCGCGTGTCGAGATCGAGCACGCGGAACCGGCGTACGCCGGTGGTGATGACCTCGAACCGTCCGTCGGGATGCCGTTCGGCCTCCCGCAGCCGAGCCGCGCAGCCGATCGCCGCGAGGTCTCCGGTGGTCTCGACCTCCCGCACGCCGGGATGCCGGATCGCCACGACCCCGAACAGCCGGTCGGGCACCGTGCCGGTCATCAGGTCGACGGTGAGTTGCCGGTAGCGCGGTTCGAACACCGACAGCGGCAGGTGCACACCGGGCATGAGCACGGTGTGCAGGGGGAACAGCGGCAGTGTCGTCGCCTCGGGCCCGCCCGGTCCACTCGCGTCGGTCACGTCCTCACGTTACGGGTTCCCCGGCGGTGTCGCCCGTTCACGACCGCTGTCGCGACCGCGGACGTGTCGCGGCCGTGCGTGTCCGGGCCGGAGGCTTGAACACCGCGAACGGGTCGGTCACGCGCAGGTCGTGGTGGGTGAACCGGTACAACGCGGCGGGCCTGCCGCCCCCGCGTCCGGGGGGTGCGGTTCCCCCGGTCGGGACGAGCAGTCCGCGCCGGGACAGCACCCGCTGGAGGTTGGTGGCCGAGACGCGGTATCCCAGTGCGGCGGAGTACACGTCGCGCAGGGTCGACACCGTGAACTCCGCCGCCGCGAGGGCGAACCCGACGTTGGTGTAGCTGAGCTTGGCGCGCAGCCGGTCGCGGGCGCTCCGCGTGATGTCGCCGTGGTCGAACGCGGTCCGCGGCAGGTCCGCGACGTCGTGCCACGCGGTGTCCTCCGGCAGCACCGGGTCGACGTCCGAGGGCACCAGGCCGAGGAAGGCGGTCGCGACCACGCGCGGCCCGGGAACCCGGTCCGGCGCGCTGAACACGGACAACTGCTCGACGTGGGACAGCGTGCGGACGTCGACCTTCTCGGCCAACTGCCTGCGGATCGAGCCCTCCACGTCCTCGTCCGGGCGCAGCCGCCCCCCGGGCAGCGACCAGCGGCCGAGGTGCGGGTCGAGTGCCCGCCGCCACAGCAGCACCTGTAACACCGCGGGGTCCTGTCCCGCCGCGACGGGGCCTGTGGCGCATCGCACGCGCAGGACCACCGCGAGCACCTCGTGTGCGAGGGGGCTGCTGCTGTTAATATGAGAGGGCACGGTTTTCGATTCTAAGACGAAAACTCCGGAGGGACAAATGACGGCAGACGTGGACGAACTCGTCCCGTACGGCGGTGTCCGCGCGGACGCGGCCTGGGCGGACGAGGTGCGCAGGCTGGCCGCCGACCGCGACGCCGTCCTGCTCGCGCACAACTACCAGCTCCCCGAGATCCAGGAGGTCGCCGACCACACCGGCGACTCGCTCGCGCTCAGCCGGATCGCGGCGGCCAGCGACGCGTCCACGATCGTGTTCTGCGGTGTGCACTTCATGGCCGAGACCGCCAAGATCCTCGCACCGGAGAAGACCGTGCTGATCCCGGACGCGCGCGCGGGGTGCTCGCTGGCCGACTCGATCACGGCGGAGCAGCTCCGGGAGTGGAAGGCGCAGCACCCCGGGGCCGTCGTCGTGTCCTATGTGAACACCACGGCGGAGGTGAAGGCCGAGACCGACATCTGCTGCACCTCCTCGAACGCGGTGGACGTCGTCGCCTCCGTGCCCGCCGGCCGGGAGGTGTTGTTCTGCCCGGACCAGTTCCTCGGCGCGCACGTCAAACGGGAGACCGGCCGGGAGAACCTGCACATCTGGGCCGGGGAGTGCCACGTCCACGCGGGGATCAACGGCCCGGAACTGGCCGAGCGCGCCGCCGCCGATCCGGACGCGGACCTGTTCATCCACCCCGAGTGCGGATGCGCCACCTCGGCGCTCTATCTCGCGGGGGAGGGCGCGGTGCCCGAGGACAAGGTGAAGATCCTGTCCACAGGGGACATGCTGACCGCCGCCCGGGACACCCGGGCGGAGTCGGTGCTGGTGGCCACCGAGGTCGGCATGCTGCACCAGCTGCGCAAGGCCGCGCCGGAGATCGACTTCCGTGCGGTGAACGACCGTGCGTCCTGCCGGTACATGAAGATGATCACTCCGGCGGCGCTGCTGCGGTCGCTGACCGGCGGGGTCGACGAGGTCGACGTCGACCCGGACACCGCCGCGCGGGCGCGGGACTCGGTGCGCCGGATGGTCGAGATCGGCACCCCCGGCGGTGGGGAGTGACCTCCCGGCAGACCGACGTCGTCACCCCGGTTCACGACTTCGGGTCGAAAACCGGGTGGGAGGCGGCCGCCGACCTGGTCGTGCTCGGCAGCGGGGTCGCCGGGCTGACGGCGGCGCTGCGGGCCACCGAGCTCGGGTTGCGGGTGCTCGTGGTGTCCAAGGGCTCCGTGTCCGACGGCAACACCCGGTGGGCCCAGGGCGGCGTCGCCGTCGTCCTCGACGGTCCGGACGGCACCGGGCGGGACCGCGCGTTTCCGGACCGCGCGATCCCGGACCGCGCGATTCCGGACAGCGCGATCCCGGACAGCGTGCGGGCGCACGCGGCGGACACCGTCGCCGCGGGG
>NZ_KB912566.1:17561-19567 GCF_000383775.1 Saccharomonospora halophila 8 | reverse complement strand
GGCGGCCCGTGCGGCGCTGCGGCACGCCGACGCGACGCTCGCCTCGGTGGCCGAGCTGGCCGCCGAGCGGGAACGGGTCTGCGACGGCCTGCGTGCACTCGGGCTTTACCCGGTGCACAGCGATGCCAATTTCGTCCTGTTCGGACGATTCGCGGACGCGCCCGCCGTCTGGCGGTCCTATGTGGACCAGGGAGTGCTGATCCGGGACGTGGGGATCGAGGGGCACCTGCGGGTGACCATCGGCACACCCGAGGAGAACGACGCCTTTCTGCGGGCGAGCAAGGAGGTCGCGACGTGACCCGGAAGGGCGCCGTGGAGCGCACCACGAAGGAGTCGTCGATCCGGGTGGAGGTCGACCTGGACGGGACCGGCCGGGTCGAGGTCTCCACCGGGGTGCCGTTCTACGACCACATGCTGCACTCGTTCGGCGCGCACGGCAGTCTCGACCTGACCGTCGAGGCGACCGGCGACGTGCACATCGACGCCCACCACACCGTCGAGGACACCGCGATCGTGCTGGGGCAGGCGGTGCACCGCGCGCTCGGGGACAAGCAGGGCATCCGCCGGTTCGGCGACGCGTGGATCCCGATGGACGAGACCCTGGCGCACGCGGCCGTGGACGTCTCCGGCCGGCCGTACTGCGTGCAGGTCGGGGAACCGGAGCGGTTCCACACGTTCACCGTCGGGGGCAACTACCCGTTCGTGCTCACCCGGCACGTGTTCGAGTCGTTCGCCTTCCACGCACAGATCGCGCTGCACGTCCGCGTGCTGCACGGGCGGGATCCGCACCACATCGCCGAGGCGCAGTACAAGGCGCTGGCGCGGGCACTGCGGGAGGCCTGCGAACCCGACCCGCGCGCGGGCGGGGTCCCGTCCACCAAGGGCGTCCTGTGACCCGCCGGTCGGGGGCGCCCGTGGTCGACGTGGATCGGGGCTCCGGGCCCGGCCGGTGAGGAGGAACCGATGTCGGACGCGCTCGTGGCACTGCTGCTGTTCGCCGTGGGCGGGTTCCTCGCGGGTGGGGCGTTCACCACCTGGAAGAACTCCCGTGCCCTCGCCGTCGCGCTCGTCGTCGCGGCGCTGCTCGCGGTGGGCGGTGCCGTCGCCTGGCTGAGCGGCTGACCGGGCGCCGGGTCACGGCCCGACCGCGGCACCGGGTCACAGTCCGCCCTCGGCGGACGGTTTGAGCACCGGGGCACCCGGCCCGTACCGGGCGATCCGGTCGTCCGGATTGTTCAGGGCGCAGGTGCGCAGCGACAGGCAGCCGCACCCGACACACCCGGTGAGCTGGTCCCGCAGCCGTTGCAGCGCGTCGATGCGCGCGTCCAGTTCGGCGCGCCAGTCGCGGGACAGCCGCGCCCAGTCGGCCTTGGTCGGGGCGTGGTCGTGCGGCAGCGTGGCGAGTGCCTCCCCGATCTGCTCCAGCGAGAGCCCCACCCGCTGCGCGGCGCGGATGAAGGCGATCCGCCGGAGCACGGAGCGCGGGAAGCGGCGCTGGTTCCCCGCGGACCGTTCCGCGTGGATCAGTCCGCGGTCCTCGTAGAAGCGCAACGCGGTGTGCGGCACGCCGCTGCGTTCGGCGACCTGTCCGATGGTGAGATGGTCGGCGAGCTTCGTCACACCGCCACGGTACCTGCCCTCGACATTGCTCGAAGGAAATCGGCGCGGACGATCGCCGTCCGCACACGCCGACCGCACACGGCGGGGCCGTGGGGTCGCGGTGGCACACTGGACCGGTGGATCTCGTGACCGTGCAGGACATCCGCGCCGCCGCCGACCGGATCCGGGGTGCGACGGTGCGCACCCCGGTACTGCCCTGCCCGTGGGCGGGAGAACCCGGGTCCCTGTGGGTGAAACCGGAGAGTCTCCAGGCGGTCGGTGCGTTCAAGATCCGCGGGGCGGTCAACGCGCTCGCCCGTCTCGACGCGGGGCGGCGCCGGCGGGGAGTGGTCACCTATTCGAGCGGCAACCACGCCCGTGCCGTGGCCGCCGCGGCCCGCGCGGCT
>NZ_KB912566.1:2901-17461 GCF_000383775.1 Saccharomonospora halophila 8 | reverse complement strand
CCGCGCGGCGGGCGTCCGCGCGCACGTCGTGATGCCGGACCCGACCCCGCAGGTCAAGATCGACGGCGCGCGGGCGTACGGGGCCGAGGTGGTCCTCTGCGGACCCGGCGACCGGGAGGCCGTGGCAGGGCGGCTGGTCTCCGAGCTGGGCGCGGAGCTCGTTCCGCCGTTCGACCATCCGGACGTGATCGCGGGGCAGGGCACGGTCGGCCTGGAGATCGCCGCCGACCTGCCGGACGTCCGTGTCGTGCTGGTCCCGGTCAGCGGTGGCGGTCTCGCCGCCGGGGTCGGGACCGCGGTGAAGGCACTGTGTCCCCGGGCCCGGGTCGTCGGCGTCGAACCGGAGCTGGCGGCGGACGCGCGGGAGAGCCTGCACACCGGGAGGCGGGTCGACTGGCCGGTGGCCGACCGGGCACGGACGGTCGCCGACGGACTCCGTGCCCAACCGTCGGAGCTGACCTTCGCCCACCTGCGGGCCGTGCTCGACGACATCGTCACGGTGGGGGAGGACGAGATCCGCGCGGCGATGGCCGCGCTCGCGCGGCACGGCGGGCTCGTCGCCGAACCCAGCGGTGCGGTGGCCACGGCCGCGTGGTTGTTCCGGGGTGCTCAGCTGCCGGACGGTCCGGCCGTGGCCGTGGTGTCGGGTGGCAACGTCGACCCCGCGCTGCTCGCCGAGGTGCTGTCCACGGCCCCCGACGGGCCCGGGTCCCGCACCGCCTCGGCGTCCGGGACGTCCGTGCCCGTGCGGGCGCCCGGGCGGGGTGGAGCGGATCGGTAGGGTGACCCGCGAACCGAGGGAAAGGGGCTGACGATGCTGTTCGGCGACGAACACGTGCGTCGGTACGAGGAGACCGACGGTGAGGTCGGCTACGACTGGTACAAGGGCGCGCCCATCCTGATCCTGACCACCACGGGCCGCCGGACGGGGGAACCGCGCAAGTCGGCGCTGATCTTCCAGGAGGTCGACGGGCGCTACGTGGTCGTGGCCTCCAAGGGCGGCGCGGACGGTCACCCGGCCTGGTACCTCAACCTGCGGGACGATCCCGACGTCTGGGTGCAGATCCGCGGTGAGCGTTTCCCGGCGCGGGCCCGGACGGCCGATCCGGACGAGAAGGCACGGCTGTGGCCCGTGATGGCGGCCGTGTGGCCGGACTACGACGAGTACTCGCGCAAGACCGACCGGGACATCCCCGTGGTGATCCTGGAGCGGGTCTCCTGAGCGGCGGCGGTGGCCGCGGCGCCGTGCGTGCCGCTCCCCGTCCGGGGAGGCGGGGACCGGTCGGGCGTGCCGTGGCCAAGCTGCACCTGCTCGGCCGCCTCCCCCGGCGCGGCCGGGGCTTCTGGTACGGCCTGGCGATCGAGGTGCTCGCACCGGTGCTCGCGCTGACCACCCGGTGGCGTCTCCGGGGCCGGAGGCACCTGCCCCGGCGCGGGGGCGTGCTCGTGGCGAGCAACCACCTCTCCTACGCCGACCCGATCGCGGTGACGTTGTTCGGTCTCACCGCACGGCGGGTGCCGCGCTTCTTCGCGAAGGCGGACCTGTGGACGGTGCCGGTGGTGCGGTCGGTGATGTCCTCGGGCGGACACCTCCCGGTCCACCGTGGGCGGTCCAGCGCGCTGGACGCCTACCGGCAGGCGGTCGCCTCCGTCCGCGCGGGCGAGTGTGTCGTGGTCTTCCCGGAGGGCACCTTCGGTGACCGGGCCGACGGGTGGCCGGGCGAGGGCAGGACCGGACTGGCCCGGATGGCCCTGACCACCGGAACCCCCGTCGTGCCGCTCGCGTGCTGGGGCACCCAGCACCTGCTGCCGGTGGGCAGCTCGCTGCCGCGCGTGCTGCCGCGGCCCACGCTGCACCTGGCCGCCGGACCGCCGGTCGACCTGTCCGACCTGGAGTCCGACCGTCCCGGTGCGGCCCAGCTCCGGGAGGCCACCGAGCGCATCATGGCCGCGATCACCGACCTGCTGGCCGAAGTGCGTGACCAACCCCCGCCGGAAGCCTGAGACGGGCATAATCACGGCATGAGCGAACACTTCGACGTCGTGGTGCTGGGCGCGGGCCCCGGCGGCTACACGGCCGCCGTGCGGGCGGCCCAGCTCGGGTTGGACACCGCCGTCATCGAGGAACGCTACTGGGGCGGTGTCTGCCTCAACGTCGGATGCATCCCGTCGAAGGCGCTGCTGCGCAACGCCGAGCTCGCGCACCTGTTCACCACACAGGCGCGGACCTTCGGCATCCACGTCGACGGGGAGGTCACGCTCGACTACACGGCCGCCTACCAGCGCAGCCGCAAGGCCGCCGACGGCCGGGTCAAGGGCGTGCACTACCTGATGAAGAAGAACGCCATCACCGAACTGAACGGGCGCGGCAGCTTCGTCGACGACACGACGATCGCGGTGCGCGGCGCCGACGGTACGGTGGACACCGTCACGTTCGACCACTGCGTGATCGCGGCCGGGGCGACGGCGAAACTGCTGCCGGGCACCTCGGTCACCGACCGGGTGGTCACCTACGAGGAGCAGATCCTCACCGCGGAGCTGCCGGACGACATCGTGATCTGCGGTGCGGGGGCCGTCGGCGTCGAGTTCGCCTACGTGCTGCACAACTACGGGGTCCACGTCACGATCGTCGAGTTCCTCGACCGGATGGTCCCGGCCGAGGACGAGGAGGTCTCGGCCGAGCTGGCCCGCCGGTACCGCCGGTTGGGCATCGACGTGTTCACCTCCACCCGCGTCGAGTCGATCGACGACACCGGCGAGCGGGTCACGGTCACCGTCTCCGACGGCGACCAGCAGCGGGTGCTGGAGACCGACAAGGTCATGCAGGCGATCGGGTTCCGGCCGACCGTGGAGGGCTACGGCCTGGAGAACACGGGAGTGGCGCTGACCGGACAGGGCGCCATCGACATCGACGGCCGGTGCCGCACCAGTGTGGGGCACATCTTCGCGATCGGCGACGTGACCGCGAAGCTGATGCTGGCCCACACCGCCGAGTCGCAGGGCCTCGTCGCCGCCGAGACGATCGGCGACGCGGAGACGATGGAACTGGACTACCGCATGATCCCCCGCGCGACCTACTGCCAGCCCCAGGTGGCCAGTTTCGGTCTCACCGAGGAGCAGGCGCGTGCCGAGGGCCACGACGTGCGGGTGACGAAGTTCCCCTTCACGGCCAACGGCAAGGCCCACGGTCTCGGCGACACCGTCGGCTTCGCGAAGATCCTCAGCGACGCCCGGCACGGCGAGCTGCTCGGGGCGCATCTCATCGGCCCGGAGGCCACCGAACTCCTGCCGGAACTCACCCTGGCCCAGCAGTGGGATCTCACCGTCCACGAACTCGCGCGCAACGTCCACGCCCACCCCACCCTCGGCGAGGCGGTCAAGGAAGCCGTGCACGGCCTCGCGGGCCACATGATCAACATGTGACCCGATGCCCGCGAGTTGCCGCCCCATGCCCGCGAGTCGACCCTGTGGGAGCGTGAGTTGACCCTTCCGAACAGGGCCGGTGACCCTCCGGCGTCCGGACCGCCCCCCGGCACCGGAACGGGATCCGACGGCACCGGGCCCCGGCCCGCGGGCAGGCGGCGTCGAATGGTGGACACCGAGCGTCGACTCGCGGGTACGGAGCGTCGACTCGCGGGTACGGGGTGGCGACTCGCGGGCGGCAGGGGGACGGTGCCGGGGAGGTTAGGGTTCTCCGGCATGGCCGTACCGCAGTTCGCCCGGGTGCCGGTGTGGGCGATCGCGGGTGCCGCGATGACGGTGCTGTTGGCCTTCGCCGGGCGGTACGGCTACCACGGTGACGAGCTGTACTTCCTGGCCGCGGGCAGGCACCTGGACTGGGGTTACGCCGATCAGCCGCCGCTGCTGCCGCTGTTGGCCCGGGCGATGGACACCCTGTTCCCCGGTTCGGTGGTGGGGCTGCGGCTACCCGCCGTCCTGCTGACCGGGCTCGGCATCGTCGTCGCCGGGCTGACCGCGCGCGAGCTCGGCGGTGGTCCGCGCGCCCAGGCGATGGCGGCCGGTGCCTACGCCTGCTCCCCGTTCCTGCTGGCCGGGGCGGGCCACATCCTCGCCACCCACATGGTCGACGTGTTCCTCTGGACGGTCGTCGTCTGGCTGCTCGTGCGCTGGGTGCGCCTGCGGGACGACCGGCTGCTGCTCGCCGCGGGGGTGGTCACGGCGATCGACCTGCAGGTCAAGTTCCTCATCCCGGTGTTCTGGCTCGCGGTGGCGGCCTCGGTCCTCCTGGTGGGGCCGCGTGCGTTGCTGCGCAGGCCGATGCTGTGGATCGGCGCCGCGGTGGCCGTGGCCGTCTCGGTGCCCACACTGATGTGGCAGGCCCGGCACGGGTGGCCGCAGGTGGAGATGAACCGGATCGTCGCCGACGAGGTCTCCTACGCCGGGGGCCGGTTGACCTTCCTGCCGATGGCGCTGGAGCAGGCCGGGATCGGCGTCGGCGCGGTCCTGGTGGTGCTCGGTACGTGGTGGCTGCTGCGGGACCCGGAGTTGCGCGCGTACCGGTTCCTCGGCAGCACGGTGCTCATCGTCACGGCCGTGTTCTGGCTGACCGAGGGCAGGCCGTACTACGTGGGCGGACTCTTCGCGCTGTGCTTCGCGGTCGCGGCGACCCGGCTGGACCGGATGTTCACCCACCTGCGGCCGGTGCAGTGGAAGCCGGTGGTCGCGGTGGCCTACGCCGTCTCCGCCGCGGTGGCGATCAGCTGGCTGCCGGTCGAACCGATCTCGGCCTACGCGGGCGAACCCTACAGTCCGATGAACATGGAGCTGGAGGAGTTCGGCTGGCCGCAGGTGGCCGACGACGTGGCCGGTGCCTACCACTCGCTGCCGCCCGACACGCGGGCGACGACCGCGATCGTCACCGAGACCTACTGGCAGGCCGCCGCCCTCGAACACTTCCGGCCGGACCTGCCCCGGCCCTACAGCGGCAGCCGGGGGTTCCACTACTTCGGCAGGCCGCCGGAGTCCGCGAGCGCGACCCTGTTCGTCGGGTCCGACCGCGAGCGGCTGAGCCGGTACTTCGGTGAGCTGCGCCTGCTCCACCGGATCGACAACGGACGTGCGGTCAACAACGGCAACCAGGACGAGCCGATCTGGCTCGCCGGGGAGCGCACGGCGTCCTGGGAACGGCTGTGGCCGGAGTTCCGGCACATGACCTTCACCTGGTGAGAACCACTCGCTCGTCCCGGTGACCCGCTGGTCACCGTCCTGACCGCGCCCGGGATCGGCCCGGGCGCGGAACTCCGCTCTTGACGGGTGGTTCGAATCACCCTACTTTTGCATGCCGAAGAAGAAAGTAGGGCTGACGTGGATATAAGTTCGCACAACGCGAGCCCCGATGCGCCGGATGCCCCGCTGTTGGAGATGCGGGGGATCGTGAAGCGCTTCCCCGGGGTGCGCGCGCTCGACGGTGTGGATCTCGACGTCCGGCCGGGCGAGGTGCACTGCCTGCTCGGGCAGAACGGCGCGGGCAAGTCGACCCTGATCAAGACCCTGTCCGGGGCGCACCAGCCGGACGCGGGTGAGATCGTGTGGCGGGGCGAGGCCGTGGCCCTGCCCTCACCGGTGTCCGCGCTGCGGCACGGCATCGCGACCATGTACCAGGAGCTGGACCTGGTCCCGGGACTGTCGGTGGCCGAGAACGTCTTCCTCGGCCACGAGCGGTCCCGCCACGGTTTCCTGCGCCGCGCCGCCGCCCGCGCGGAGACGGCCGCGCTGCTGGACCGCCTGGGCCACACCGAGATCAGTCCGGACGACGAGGTCGGTGACCTCTCGGCCGCGGGGCAGCAGCTGGTGTCGATGGCTCGGGCACTCGCCCACGACGCGCGGCTGCTCGTGGCCGACGAACCGACGGCCGCGCTCGCCGCCGACGAGGTGGACAACCTCTTCCGCATCCTCGGCGGACTGACCGAACGGGGCGTCGCCGTCGTCTACATCTCGCACCGGCTGGAGGAGATCCGCCGGATCGGCGACCGGGTCACCGTGCTCAAGGACGGGCGCACGGTCGCCACCGGCCTCGACGCGGAGGAACACACGACCTCCGAGCTGGTCGACATGATGGCGGGTCGTACGGTGCGGACCGCGTTCCGCGAGACGGAGCGGGACCCGGCCGGACACGGTGACGTCCTGCTGGAGGTGTCCGGGCTCGGCAGGCGCGGCGAGTTCGACGACGTGTCGTTCGGGGTGCGCGCGGGCGAGATCGTCGGACTGGCCGGACTCATGGGGTCGGGTCGCAGCGAGATCCTGGAAACCGTCTTCGGCGCCCGCCGGCCCGACCACGGCACCGTCTCCGTGGCGGGGACCCGGCTGCGGCCCGGCAGTGTGGCCTCCGCCGTGGGCGCGGGCGTGGGGCTGGCGCCCGAGGAACGCAAGAGTCAGGCACTGCTGTTGGACATGTCCGTGGCCGACAACGTGACGTTGGCCAGCCTGCCCGCCTACAGCAGGTTCGGCTTCTCCCTCTCCGGGGCGGAGACCACCGTCGCGGCGTCCACTCTGGAGCACCTCGACCTCCGCCCCGCGGACCCGCACCGGCAGTCCCGCACGCTCTCCGGCGGGAACCAGCAGAAGGTCGTCCTGGCGCGGTGGCTGGTCCGTGGCTGCCGGGTGCTGCTGCTGGACGAGCCGACGCGGGGCGTGGACGCGGGGGCGCGTGCCGAGCTGTACCGGCTGATCCACGGACTCGCCGCCGACGGGGTGGCCGTGGTGGTCGTCTCCAGCGAGATTCCCGAGGTGCTCGGCCTGGCCGACCGGGTGCTGGTGCTGCGGGAGGGGCGGGTGCTCGCCGAGCGCCCGGCCGACACGACGAGCGAGGCCGACGTGCTCGACATGGTGATGGAAGGGAGTACGGCGTGACCGAGACCCTGGACCGTCCGCCCGTACGGCCCGCGAACGCGGGCGGACGGCGACGACGGCGCACGGTCGACCTGCGGCTGCTGGGGTTGACCGGGGTGCTGGTGCTGCTGTGCGTGGTCGGCGTGGTGACCAACCCGGACACCTTTTTCACCGGGGCGAACCTGTCCACGATGCTGCGGGCGTCCGCGCCGATCGGTGTGGTCGCCGTCGGGATGACCTTCGTGATCATCGCAGGCGGGATCGACCTGTCCGTCGGCTCGATCGCCGCCCTGGCGAGTGTGTGGGCGACCACCGTGGCGACGCAGTCGTACGGGCCCGTCGTCATGGTGATCTGCGCCCTGCTGGTGGGGCTGGGCACCGGTCTGGTGAACGGTGTGCTGATCTCCTACGGGAAGGTCGTGCCGTTCATCATGACGCTGGCGATGATGGCCTCGGCGCGCGGTCTGGCCGAGCGGATCAGCGGGCGGCAGACGCAGGTCGTCAGCGAAACGGGATTCACCGACTTCTTCGGCGTGTCGCTGCTCGGAATCCCGGTCCTGGTGTGGATGCTGGCCGGGGTGTTCGCCGTCGGATGGGTCGTGCTCAACCGCACCACCTTCGGCAGGCGCACGTTCGCCATCGGGGGCAACGCCGAGGCGGCGCGGCTGTCCGGGATCAACGTCAAGCGGCACACCGCCCTCGTGTACGGCATCAGCGGGCTGTGCTGTGGCATCGCCGCGATCATGGTGGTCGCGCGGACGACGTCCGGGGCCGCCACCGTCGGGCTGCTCTGGGAACTGGACGCGATCGCCGCGGTCGTCATCGGAGGCACCCTGCTCTCCGGGGGACGTGGCAGCCTGATCGGGACGCTCGTCGGTGTCCTGATCTTCACGGTACTCAGCAACGTGTTCACCCAGAACAACCTGGACACCGACATCCAGAGCATCGTCAAGGGCGGGATCATCGTCGCCGCCGTGCTGCTGCAGAACACGACCCTCGGGCGCCGGGGCACGGCGAAGGCGACGGAACCACCACCGGAACCACCCGAACAGGAGTCCTCCGACGATCCGGCAACTCGACCCACCGGGAGTACGTCATGATCCGAAACAATGTCGCCCGCCGCGGATTCCTGCTCTCGGCCGCGGGGGTCGGGGCGGGTGCGGTCCTCGCGGGCTGCACCTCCAACGAACGTCCCGCGGACGGAGAGCAGCAACCGGCCGGTGACCGTGCCGCCAACACCGAACCGGGCCCGCCGGTGACCATCGGCTTCTCCGCGCCCGCCGCCGACCACGGCTGGATGGCCGCCATGACGATCAACGCCCGGGAGTCGGCGGGCCGCTACTCCGACGTCACCCTGGAGGCCACCGAGGGCACCAACGACGTCAACCAACAGATCGCCCAGGTCGAGACGCTGATCAACAACGACGTGGACGTGCTGGTGATCCTCCCGTTCGACGGCAAGGCGCTCACCTCCGTGGGACGTAAGGCGATGGACCGCGGCATCCCGGTGATCAATGTGGACCGGGTCTTCGACACGCCGCTGGCGTACCGGACGTGGATCGGCGGTGACAACTACCGGATGGGTGTCAACGCCGGCAACTACATCGCCGAGCGGCTCAAGGCCGACAACGTGGGCGACCCGGTGATCGGGGAGGTCGCGGGGATCGACTCGCTGCCGCTCACCCAGCAGCGCAGCAAGGGTTTCGCCGACGCGCTGTCGACCCACGGGTTCCGGGTGGGGCCGCGGGTCGCCGCCGAGTTCACCCCGCAGACCGGTCAGGAGCAGACGGCGAACCTGCTGCAGAGCGCACCGGACCTGGACGCGCTGTGGAACCACGACGACGACCAGGGGATCGGGGTGGTGGCCGCCATCGAGGCCGCGGGCCGCGACGACTTCTTCCTCGTCGGCGGGGCGGGATCGCGCAACATGATGGATCTGATCAAAGCCGACTCCGGGCCGGTCAAGGCGACGGTGCTGTACAGCCCGTCGATGGCCTCGTCGGCGCTGTCGATGGCCCGCCTGCTCGGGCAGAACAAGGGCCTGTCCGACCTCACCGAGCACGAGATCCCCTCGGAGATCACGACGTACTCGGCGGTCGTGACCAAGGACAATGTGGACTCCTACCTCGACGTTGGGTTCGATTCGTGACACAGGACCTCTCCTCGGCGCACACCGCGACGCCGACCACACGACCCGCTGGCACGCTCGGCGTGGCCATGGTGGGGCACTCCTTCATGGGCGCGGCGCACTCACACGCCTGGCGCACCGCCGGACGCTTCTTCGACCTTCCCGTCACCCCGCGGATGGTGGCGGTCTGCGGACGGGACCCGGACCGGACCGCCGCGGCGGCGGAGCGGTTCGGGTGGCACTCGGCGGAGACGGACTGGCGCGCACTCCTGCGACGGGACGACGTCGACCTCGTCGACATCTGCACCCCCGGGGACACCCACGCCGAGATCGCCGTGGCGGCATTGGCCGCGGGCAAGCACGTGCTGTGTGAGAAGCCGCTCGCGAACTCGCTCGACGAGGCCCGGCGAATGTCGGCCGCCGCCGACGAGGCCCGGGCCCGCGGGGCGCACGCCATGGTCGGCTTCAACTACCGCAGGGTGCCCGCCCTGGCGCTGGCCCGGCGGCTCGTGTCCGAGGGCAGACTCGGCGAGCTGCGGCACGTGCGGGCGATGTACCTGCAGGACTGGCTCTCCGACGCGGACTCGCCGATGACCTGGCGGCTGCGCCGGGAACAGGCCGGGTCCGGGGCGCTGGGCGACATCGGGGCGCACGTCGTCGACGCCGCCCAGTTCGTCACCGGGCAGGGGATCGAGGGGGTGTCCGCGCTGACCGAGACCTTCGTCCGCCAACGCCGGTCCGGACCGGGCGGGACGGAACCGGTGACCGTCGACGACTGCGCGGTGTTCACCGCACGGTTCTCCGGCGGGGCGGTGGGCAGTTTCGAGGCGACCCGGTACGCGCTCGGCCGCAAGAACGCCATGCGGCTGGAGCTCAACGGCTCGCGCGGGAGCCTGTCGTTCGACTTCGAGTCGATGAACGAGTTGTGGTTGCACGACGCCGCCGACGATCCGGACACGGCGGGCTTCCGGCGGATCGTGGTCACCGAGCCCACGCACCCCTACCTCGGTGCCTGGTGGCCACCCGGCCATCTGCTCGGTTACGAACACACCTTCACCCACGAGGTCGTCGACCTGCTCACCGCGCTCGCCACGGACACACCCCCGGAGCCGGGCTTCGCCGACGGCCTGCGGGTGCAGCGCGTGCTGGAGGCGGTGCAGCACAGCGCGGCCGCGGACTCGGCCTTCGTCCGGGTCTGACGGCGCACGGACACACAGGACACGGCACTGAGTCGACGGGTGCCGGAGACGGCACCGGGTCGGCCGGTGCCGTGTGCGGCACCGAGAGTCGACGGTGCCGTGTGCGGCACGGAACGGGAGGTGGGAGCGCACCGAGCACGGACGGCACGACGGGTTGGCAGGCTGACGGGAGTAGGTAAGCGTGCAACGAAGCAGCAGGACCGGGAACAGACGCACGGCCCCACGCCGCGGACGGCGGATCGGGGCGGCGGCGCTCGCACTCGGCACCGTTCTGGGCGGGTCGGGCACGGCACTCGCCGCCCCGATCGACGGTGGTCCGGAGCGCGCGGCCGCGGCGCAGGAGGCGAGCGTGCTCGTCTTCTCCAAGACGGCGGGGTACCGGCACGGCTCGATCCCCACGGGAATCGCGGCGATCGAGGACCTGGGGGCGGAACACGGGTTCGCGGTGGACACCACCGAGGACGCGGCCGCCTTCACCGACGACAACCTGGACAACTACGACGCGGTGGTCTGGCTGTCCACCACGGGTGACGTGCTCGACGACGACCAGCAGGCGGCGTTCGAGCGCTACGTCGCCGACGGCGGCGGGTACGCGGGTGTGCACGCGGCCTCGGACACCGAGTACGACTGGCCGTGGTACGGCGATCTGGTGGGTGCGTACTTCGACTCCCACCCGCAGATCCAGGAAGCCACCACGGTCGTCGAGGACCGCGACCACCCGTCCACCGCGGACCTGCCGGAGCAGTGGACCCGCACCGACGAGTGGTACAACTACCGGGAGAACCCGCGGCAGGACGTGCGGGTGCTGGCCTCCCTCGACGAGAGCAGCTACGACCCCGGCGCCGGCGCGATGGGCGACGACCATCCGATCGCGTGGTGCCACGAGAACCAGGGCGGACGTGCCTGGTACACCGGCGGTGGGCACACCGAGGCCTCGTACGACGAACCCGCGTTCCTCGGCCACCTGGCGGGTGGCATCCGCTACGCCGCCGGGCTCGCCGACGCGGACTGCTCCACCTCCGGCGACCCGGGCGGGGCGCCGACCGACGGCGACTTCGACCAGATCACCCTCGCGCAGGGCGCGGACTCCACCGGGGAGCCGATGGCCCTGAGTGTCCTGCCGGACCGCCGGGTGCTGCACACCTCGCGCGACGGCCGGGTGTTCCTGACGACACCGGAGGGCCGCACCTCGCTGGCGGCGGAACTCGACGTCTACAACCACGACGAGGACGGGTTGCAGGGCATCGCGGTCGACCCGGACTTCGCGACCAACCGGTGGGTGTACCTGTACTACGCGCCCCCGCTGGACACCCCGTCCGGGGACGCGCCGGAGACCGGCACCGCCGAGGACTTCGCCCCGTTCGACGGGTACAACCAGCTTTCCCGCTTCGAACTGACCGACGCCGGGACACTGGACCTGACCAGCGAACAGCAGATCCTGCGGGTCGAGGCCGACCGGGGCATCTGCTGCCACGCGGGCGGCGAGATCGACTTCGACGCGGACGGGAACCTGTTGCTGTCCACCGGCGACGACACGAACCCGTTCGCCTCGGACGGCTACAGCCCGCTCGACGAGCGCGCCGACCGCAATCCCGCCTTCGACGCCCAGCGCAGCGCGGCCAACACGAACGACCTGCGCGGCAAACTGCTGCGGATCACCGTGGGTGAGGACGGCAGCTACACGATCCCCGAGGGCAACCTGTTCGAACCGGGTACGGACAACACCCGCCCGGAGATCTACGCGATGGGCTTCCGCAACCCGTTCCGGTTCGCCGTCGACCGGGAGACCGGCTGGATCCATCTGGGCGACTACGGTCCGGACGCCGGGTCGGCGGACCCGGAGCGCGGACCCGCGGGCACGGTGGAGTTCAACCTGATCACCGGGCCCGGCAACTACGGGTGGCCGTACTGCGTCGGGGACAACCAGGCGTATCACGAGTACGACTTCGCCACGGGCGAGTCGGGTGCCGAGTTCGACTGTGCGGCACCGAGGAACGAGAGCCCGAACAACACCGGTCGCACCGAACTGCCACCCGCGCAGCCCGCGTGGATCCCGTACGACGGCGGCTCGGTGCCGGAGTTCGGCGACGGCGGGGAGTCGCCGATGGGCGGTCCGGTCTACGACTTCGACCCGGCACTCGACTCGGTCACGAAGTTCCCCGAGTATTACGACGGGAAGAACTTCGCTTACGAGTGGGACCGGGGCTGGATCAACACCATCGAGGTAGGACCGGACGGGCAGCCGGGAGCGATCGAGCCGTTCTTCTCCTCGATGGAGCTGACCCGGCCGATGAACATCGAGTTCGGCCCGGACGGATCGCTGTACGTGCTCGACTACGGCAGCGGCTACTTCGGTGGGGCACCGGACTCGGCCGTGTACCGGATCGACTACACCAAGGGCAACCGCACCCCGGAGGTGTCCCTCTCGGCGGAGAACACTTCCGGGCAGGCTCCGCTGGAGGTCGCCTTCGACCCGTCCGGCACCGGGGACCCGGACGGCGGGCAGCTGTCCTACGCCTGGGACTTCGACGGGGACGGCGAGACCGACTCCACCGAGGCGGGCCCGGTGACCCACACCTACTCCGACAACGGGCAGTACACGGCGCGGTTGGCGGTCACGGACGAGGCCGGGCTCACCGGCTCGGCGAGCGTGGTCGTGACCGTCGGCAACACCGCACCGTCCGTGACGCTGGAGACACCGGCCCAGGGTGGATTCTTCGGGTTCGGTGACGAGGTGCCGTTCGAGGTGTCGGTCACCGACCCGGAGGACGGGGAGATCGACTGTTCCCGGGTCCACGTCGAGTACGTCCTCGGCCACGACCGGCACGGGCACCCGCTGTCCGAGGCCTCCGGGTGTTCCGGTGTGATCGAGACGCCCGCGGACGAGGGCCACGGACTCGACGCCGACATCTTCGGGGTGCTCAACGTCAGCTACACCGACACCGGCGGTGCGGGCGAGGTTCCGGCGCTGACCGGCTCGGACGAGGTGGTGTTGCAACCGAAGGTGAAGCAGGCCGAGTTCTTCGACGCCCATGAAGGCGTCGAGGTCGTCGCCGCGGACGGCGCACAGGGCGGGCAGCGGGTCGGCTACATCGATGACGGTGACTGGATCGAGATCGATCCGGCGAACCTCACCGGGGTCGATGCCGTCGGCTACCGCGTGTCCTCCGGAGGACCGGGCGGCACCATCGAACTGCGGCACGGTGCCGTGGACGGCCCGGTGGTGCACACCACTGAGGTGCCGAACACCGGTGGTTACGAGAACTACGTCGATCTCGACCCGGTCGCGGTCACCGATCCGGGTGGTACCGCGCCGCTGTACCTGGTGTTCCGCGGCGCCGGCACCGGAGGATTGTTCGACGTGGACGAGTTGCGGTTCACCGGCGACGGCGTGTCCGCGCCGAAGGCTCCGCCGGAGTGCGAGCCCACGGCCCCGGACGAGGGCTACCGGATGCTCTTCGACGGGACGGCAGGCAGTCTGGACGGCTGGCGGCAGTCCGGCCCCGGCTCGTTCGAGCACACCGGGGACTGCGCGGTGCGTTCGGTCGGCGGGATGGGGCTGTTCTGGCACGAGCAGGAGTTCGGTGCCTACAGCCTGAAGCTGGACTGGAAGATGGCCGGCGACGACAACTCCGGCGTGTTCGTCGGCTTCCCGGATCCGGGTGACGATCCGTGGGTGGCTGTGAACGAGGGTTACGAGATCCAGATCGACCCCTCGGACGCGCCGGAGAAGACGACGGGGGCGGTCTACGACTTCCAGTCGGCCGACCTCGAGGCGCGGGACGACGCGCTGAACCCGCCGGGGGAGTGGAACTCCTACGAGATCGTGGTCCGTGGTCAGCGGATCGAGGTGTACCTCAACGGCACGCTGATCAACGATTTCGTCAGTACCGACCCGGGGCGCGACCTCACCCGGGGCCATGTGGGGCTGCAGAACCACGGTGACGCCGACGAGGTGTGGTTCCGCGACGTGCAGATCCGGGAGCTCGACGGGACTCCGCCGACCGTGTCGGTCGACGGTGTCTCGGACGGGGCCGTCTACGGGGACGCGACGGACCTGACGCCGACGTGGCAGGTGCGGGACGACGACTCCGGTGTGGCCGAGCGGTCGGCGACCCTGGACGGCGAGCCGATCGAGTCGGGGACGACGGTGCCGTTGCACACCCTGGCGCTCGGCGAGCACACGCTCACCGTGTCCGCCACCGACGCGGCGGGCAACACCACCGAGCACTCGGTCGGGTTCACCACGACGACCTCGCTCGACGATCTCGGTGCGTTGCTGTCCCGGTTCACCGACGCCGGACGCCTGGAACAGGGCGAATCGGCGCCGCTGCGGGCGCACCTGGACCGGGCCCGCCGGGCCGCGGGCGAGGGTGCCGGGGGC
>NZ_KB912566.1:0-2801 GCF_000383775.1 Saccharomonospora halophila 8 | reverse complement strand
ACGACCGACGTGCTCGCCGACGCTCTGGCGGCGGTGCGCGCCCACGCCGGAGCCGGCCCCGCCCCGCACGTCGAGGTCGAGACCTACACCTGGGGTGTCCTGCCCGACGGGCACCGGCAGGAGCTCACCGCCGGGATCGCCGGGGAGCTGCGCTGGGCGGGCACGGAGGTGGCGGCGTGGGGGTGAGGACCGGAACCGACGACGGAGGTGGTGGGGTGCGCAAGCTCCTGGTGCTCGACGTGGTGGGGATGACCCCCGATCTGCTGCGGCACATGCCGAACCTGTCCGCGCTGGCCGAGCGGGGGTGGCGGGCCGAGCTCGGCACCGTGCTGCCCGCGGTGACGTGCAGCGTCCAGTCGACGCTGCTGACCGGGACCATGCCCGCCGAGCACGGCGCGGTCGGCAACGGCTGGTACTTCCGCGACCTCGGCGAGGTGTACCTGTGGCGCCAGCACAACCGGCTGGTGCGGGGCCCGAAGGTGTGGGAGACGGCGCGGGCCGCGCACCCCGGCTACACCGCCGCGAATGTCTGCTGGTGGTACGCGATGGGGGCGAGCACCGACGTCACCGTGACCCCGCGCCCGATCTACCACGCGGACGGGCGCAAGTCGCCGGACTGCTACGTGCGCCCCCCGGCCCTGCACGACGAGCTCACCGCCGAGCTGGGCGAGTTCCCGCTGTTCCACTACTGGGGGCCGACCGCGTCGCTCACCTCGTCACGGTGGATCGTGGCCGCGACGCGACGGCTGCTGCGCACCGAGAACCCGGACCTGCTGCTGGCCTATGTCCCGCACCTGGACTACGACCTCCAACGCCACGGGCCGCACTCGCCCGAGGCGGTGCGCGCCGCCCGCGCGGTGGACGCCGAACTCGGCCCCCTGCTCGACGAGGCACGCGGGCGCGGGCACACGGTGGTGGCGCTGTCCGAGTACGGCATCACCCCGGCCGACACCCCCGTGGACGTCAACCGGGTGCTCCGGCGCGAGGGGTTGCTGGAGGTCTACACCCAGGTTGGGATGGAGTACCTCGACCCGTGGACCTCCCGGGCGTTCGCCGTGGCCGACCACCAGGTGGCCCACGTCTACGTCGCCGACGGGGCGGACCTGCCCCGGGTGCGGCGGGTGCTGGAGAGTCTGCCGGGGGTGGACGAGGTACTCGACCGTGCCGCCCAGGCCCGGTACGGGCTCGATCACGAACGGTCGGGGGAACTGGTCGCGGTGGCCGAGCCGGGGGCGTGGTTCACCTACTACTACTGGCTCGACGAGGACCGCCGCCCCGACTTCGCCCGGGGGGTGGAGATCCACCGCAAGCCGGGTTTCGACCCGGCCGAGCTGTTCTTCGACCCGGAGGACGCGCTGGTGAAGGCCAGGGCGGGGCTGAACCTGATCCGCAAGAAGCTCGGCCTGCGCTACACCATGAACGTCGTGCCCACCGACCCCCGGTGGGTGCGCGGGTCGCACGGCAGGCTGCCGGACTCCGCCGCGGGCGGTCCGGTCCTGCTCTGCTCCGATCCGGCCGTCCCGTCCGCCGTGGAGGCGACGGGCCGGCTGGCGGCCACCGACGTCGCCGATCTGCTGTTGCATCTGCAGGGAATCCGAGAGGAGGCTCGACCATGAGCCGACCGGTCACCTTGTTCACCGGCCAGTGGGCCGATCTGCCGTTCGAGCAGGTCTGCCGCTACGCCGCGGACTGGGGCTACGACGGGCTGGAGATCGCCTGTTCGGGCGACCACTTCGAGGTCGACCGTGCCCTGTCCGAACCGGACTACGTGGACAACCGGCGCAAGCTGCTCGACTCGTACGGGCTGGGCGTGTGGACGATCTCCAACCACCTCGTCGGGCAGGCCGTCTGTGACGATCCGATCGACGTGCGGCACGAGAACATCCTGCCCGCCCGCATCTGGGGCGACGGCGACCCGGAGGGGGTGCGGCAGCGGGCGGCGGCGGAACTGGCCGACACCGCACGGGCCGCGGCGCGGCTGGGGGTGGACACGGTCGTCGGGTTCACCGGCTCGAAGATCTGGAAATACGTCGCGATGTTCCCCCCGGTGCCGCAGGAGCTGATCGACGACGGCTACGCCGACTTCGCCCGCCGCTGGAACCCGATCCTGGACACCTTCGACGAGGTCGGCGTGCGGTTCGCCCACGAGGTGCACCCGAGCGAGATCGCCTACGACTACTGGACGACGACACGCGCACTGGCGGCCGTCGACCACCGCCCGGCCTTCGGCCTGAACTGGGACCCGTCGCACTTCGTGTGGCAGGACCTCGACCCGGTCGGGTTCATCCTCGACTTCGCCGACCGCATCTACCACGTCGACTGCAAGGACACCAAGACGCGGTTCGACGGCCGTAACGGCAGGCTCGGCTCGCACCTTCCCTGGGCCGACCCCCGCCGCGGCTGGGATTTCGTCTCCACGGGACACGGCGACGTGGACTGGGAGAGCGCCTTCCGCGCGCTGAACGCCATCGGTTACACCGGGCCGATCTCGGTGGAGTGGGAGGACGCGGGCATGGACCGGTTGCGGGGTGCGGCCGAGGCCGTCACCCACCTCCGCGGCCTGCTGTTCGACAAGCCGGAGGCGGCCTTCGACGCCGCCTTCACAACGGAGAGCGCGTGAACGGGGCGCACGGGAGCACACGGAGGCGGCGATGAGAGACGGCGCGGGACGAGACAGCGTGACAGGAGACGGCGTGACAGGAGACGGCGTGACAGGAGACGGGGCGGCAGGTCCCGGAGCGGCGGGCGGCGGGCTGTCCCGGCGGGCGATGCTGCGCACGGCGGCCGGAGTGGCGGGCACG
>NZ_KB912565.1:121688-123524 GCF_000383775.1 Saccharomonospora halophila 8 | reverse complement strand
TACGGGGCACCCCCCGGCGCACCCGGCGCACCCGGTGCCCCCGGAGCACCCGGCGCACCCCCGGGGATGCCTCCCGGCGCGAACCGGCCGCTGTCCGCGATGCTGCAGCTCGACGACGGGTCGAACCGCACGTACTCGCTGAAGCAGGGCGGCAACGTCGTCGGCCGTGGTCAGGACGCCGACTTCCGGCTGCCGGACACGGGCGTGTCCCGGCGACACCTGGAGGTCACCTGGGACGGCCAGAGCGCGACCCTGGCCGACATCGGCTCGACCAACGGGACGACCGTGAACGGCACCCCGATCCAGACCTGGCAGCTCGCCGACGGCGACGTCATCCGGGTCGGGCACTCGTCCCTGGTGTTCCGTACCCAGGGCTGACCGGGCAGGGTCAGGCCGTCCCCCGGCCCGTCCTCGGCCGTACCGCACACACATCACACCCATGTCTCGCATAATGGCGGGGATGTGGGTGGCCTGTGGGCCGACGACGGTCCGACGAACCGGATGGAAGTGGGCGCCACGGGCTGGGCGCGAGATGGCGGGAGCTGACGCAACAGGTGCCGGAACTGGTCGTACAACTCACCAGAGTGGGATTTTTGATCCTGCTCTGGTTGTTCGTGTTCGGTGCACTACGGGTGGTGCGCTCGGATCTCTACGCCGCGTCGGGGCTGCGGGTGAATGTCCCCGGCCTCCGTCGCGGTGGCAGGCAGAGCAGATCCACGCCGGGACGGCGCAAGCTGCCCCGGCAACTCGTGGTCACCCACGGCGCACTGGCCGGCACCCGGATCGCGTTGGACGGCAGACCGATCCTGATCGGGCGGGCCGACGACTCCACGCTCGTGCTCGACGACGACTACGCCTCCACACGGCACGCACGCCTGTCGCTACGCGGGGACGAGTGGTACGTGGAAGACCTGGGCTCGACGAACGGCACCTACCTGGACCGGGCTAAGGTCACGACACCCCTGAAAGTCCCACTCGGTGTCCCCATCCGGATCGGCAAGACGGTGATCGAGCTCCGCCCATGACTCTCGTCCTACGCTACGCGGCCCGCAGTGACCGTGGCCTGGTCCGTTCGAACAACCAGGACTCGGTGTACGCCGGCCCCCGCCTGCTCGCGCTCGCCGACGGCATGGGAGGCCATGCCGCGGGCGAGGTGGCCAGTAAGGTCGTCATCGCCTCCCTGGCCCCACTCGACGACGACGAACCCGGCGACGACCTGGTGACCCAACTCCGGGACGCGGTCACCGAGGGCAACCGGGCGATCTCGGAGCTGGTCGCCGGGGATCCCGACCTGGACGGGATGGGCACCACGCTCACCGCCGTCCTCTTCTCCGGGTCGCGCCTCGGTCTCGTGCACGTCGGCGACTCCCGCGCCTACCTGATGCGTGGCGGCCAGTTCGCACAGATCACCCGGGACGACAGCTTCGTCAACGAACTGCTCGAACAGGGCCGCATCACCGAGGAGGAGGCCGCGACCCACCCCCAGCGGTCGCTGCTGCTCAAGGCCCTGACCGGACACGAGGTGGAACCCAGCGTCACCGTGCGCGAGGCGCGGGCGGGCGACCGGTACCTGCTCTGTTCCGACGGCCTTTCCGGGATGGTGAGCAACGAGAACCTCGCCGAGGCGCTGCGCATCCCGGACCCGCAGGACTGCGCGGACCGGATGATCGAACTGGCGCTCAAGGGCGGCGGCACCGACAACGTCACGGTGATCGTCGCCGACGTCGTCGACGTCGACTTCGGCGAGGACGCCCCGATCGTGGGTGGGGCCGCGGGTGACGGCCGGGACGAGGCGCCCACGGGCGACTCCCCCGCCGCGCGGGCCCGTGCGCTCAC
>NZ_KB912565.1:117314-121588 GCF_000383775.1 Saccharomonospora halophila 8 | reverse complement strand
TCGACCTCGAGCATCACGCCGAGCGAGCCGATCGCGACCTGCGCCGCGCGTAGCTCCCGCATCCTGTCCTCGCCGATGTCAACGACCTCGCCGTGCCCGTTGACCAGTCGCACGCGGCGCATCGCTGCGGACATGTTCGGCAGCTCGATGCCGGATCCGGATGGCGGCACCGGCACGAAAGCGGCCGTCGGCGGCGACGTGGACGCTGCTCGCGCTGGCGTTCGCGGTACTGGTCGCGGTGGTCGTCGTGACCCTCGTCCTGACGCTGGGTTCCGGAGGGGACGACGGCGGACCCGACGACGACACCACCCCGCTCGGGGACAACTGGTCGACCACCGATGGGCGTTGACCCGGCGGAGATGGGTGAGAAGGCATGATGGTCGCGGTACACACGCCTGCCCCCCGCGGGCGTGGGCGACACACGCACCCGGTCGGCGCACCGGGCGTGGGAAGAACCGAGTGAAGGACGGCACCAGGCAATGAGCGCACCCCGACTGCTCTCAAACCGCTACGAACTGGGTGACACACTCGGCTACGGCGGAATGTCCGAGGTTCACAACGGACACGACATCCGGCTCGGCCGGGAGGTCGCCGTGAAGATCCTCCGTGCGGACCTCGCCCGCGACCCGCAGTTCCAGGAGCGCTTCCGGCGGGAGGCGCAGAACGCGGCGGCGCTGAACCACCCCGCCATCGTCGCCGTCTACGACACCGGTGAGGCCGACACCGAGTACGGCCCACTGCCCTACATCGTCATGGAGTACGTCGAGGGCAGGACGCTGCGCGACATCGTCAAGACCGAGGGTCCGCTCTCCGAGAAGCGGGCCATGGAGGTCATGGCCGACGTGTGCGCGGCGCTCGACTTCTCCCACCGGCACGGCATCGTCCACCGCGACGTCAAGCCCGCGAACGTGATGATCACGCGCAACGGCGCGGTCAAGGTGATGGACTTCGGCATCGCCCGCGCCGTGCACGACGGCCAGGCGGCCATGACCCAGACCGCCGCCGTGATCGGGACGGCCCAGTACCTCTCGCCCGAGCAGGCCCGCGGCGAGACCGTCGACGCCCGCAGCGACGTCTACTCGGCGGGCTGCGTGCTCTACGAACTGGTCACCGGCGACCCGCCGTTCACCGGCGACTCCCCCGTCGCCGTGGCCTACCAGCACGTGCGGGAACAGCCGGCACCGCCGTCGTCGGTGAATCCGGGGCTCTCGCCCGAACTGGACGCCGTCGTGCTCACCGCGCTGACCAAGGGCACGGACAACCGGTACCAGTCGGCCGCGGAGATGCGTTCCGACCTGGTGCGCACGCTGTCCGGCCAGCGCCCCGCCGCACCGATGGTGCTGTCCGAGGAGGAGGGCACCAACGTCCTCGGCGACTCCGGGCAGCAGGACCGGTTCGACGCCTACGGCGCCCACGCCTTCCCCGACGAGGACCCGGACGAACTCGCCCGGAAACGCCGGAACAAACGGATCGCCGGCATCGTGCTCACCGTGGCGGGCCTCGGCCTCATCGCGCTGCTGAGCTTCTTCCTCGTCGAGCAGAGCGAGGCGGACACCCGGGCCGTGCCGGACGTGGCGGGCAAGACCCCGCAGGCGGCGCACGAGATGCTGCGCACGGAGGGCTTCGAAGACATCACCGAGTCGACCCGGCCGTGCGTGGCGAACCCGTCGAGCGAGGCGGAGTGCGGACCGGAGTCCTACGGCAAGGTGATCGAGACCGATCCGCCCGCCCGCGAGCAGGTCGCCCTCACCGAGACGATCACACTGTACGTCGGCGAGGCGCCCCGGCAGGTGCAGGTGCCCAACCTCGTCGATCTCACCCGTGCCGATGCCGAAAAGCGGCTGAGTGAGGCCGGGCTGAAGCTCGACCCGAACGTCGAGGAGACGAAGGTCCAGGACCCGGAGAAGCAGGGCAAGGTCGTCGAACAGAGCCCCGCCGGGGGTGCGCAGCTGCGCCAGGGCGGTCAGGTGAGCATCGTCCTCGGCGTCGAACCCGACGAGGTCGAGGTCCCGAACATGACGGGCAGCACCTTCGAGGAGGCCAAGGCCCGTCTGACCGAACTCGACCTCACGGTGAAGCGCAGCGACGTCGACCACGAGGAACCGGAGGGGACCGTGGTCGGGCAGGAGCCGAACGGCGGCCGGGTCACCAAGGGCAGCGAGGTCGAGCTCCAGGTGTCCAACGGCTCGCAGGCCCGGATCGAGATCCCGGACCTGCAGGGTATGACCGAGCAGGAGGCGGTAACCGCGTTGCAGGAGGCGGGCTGGACCGGCTCCCACTCGGTACGGCGGGAGCGGGTGTCCGACTCCGACGACGTCGGCCTGGTGACCAACTCGAACCCGTCCTCGGGCAGTTCCGTCCCGAAGGATCAGTCGATCGTGCTGTTCATCGGCGCCGACGACGAAGGGTCCACCGAGACGTCGGTGCCGGGGAACGGGGGCTGGCTCCCGGGGCCGGGCGACGACAACTGAGCCGGTCCGGGCCGGGGTTCCGGCCCGGTGTGCGCTCAGGCGGACGCGCCCGCGGCGCGCTGCAACTCCCGGGTCGCGTGCTCCAGGTCGCCGACCAGGGTGTCCGGGACCGGGTGTCCCGCCGAGGACATCCAGTTGGCCAGCATCCGGTGGCCGCTCTCGGTCAGCACGGACTCGGGGTGGAACTGCACCCCCTCGACGGGCAGCTCGCGGTGCCGCATCGCCATCACGATCCCGGAGTCCGTGCGGCCGGTGACCTCGAACGCGGCGGGGACGGTGTTTGCGAGCACGGTGAGCGAGTGGTAGCGGGTGGCCGTGAACGGATCGGGCAGCCCCGCCAGTACCCCGGCGCCGTCATGGGCGACCCGGCTGGTCTTGCCGTGCAGCAGCTCGTGCGCCCGGTCGACGGTCGCCCCCCAGGCGACACCGATCGCCTGGTGTCCGAGGCACACGCCCAGCACCGGCACCCCGTCGGCGGCGCACCGGCGGGCGGTGTCGATGCTGCGGCCCGCGCGCTCCGGGGTCGACGGGCCGGGGGAGATGAGCACCCCGTCGAACTCGGCGATCCGGTCGAGGTCGACGACGTCGTTGCGCCACACCGTGCACTCGGCGCCCAGCTGGGCGAGGTACTGCACCAGATTGTAGACGAAGCTGTCGTAGTTGTCGACGACGAGAACGCGCATGTCGCACAGCCTACGGCAACGTCGCGGCGCACCCGCTCACTCGTCGACGGCGACCTCGTTGAACGGCAGCAGCGGCTCCGCCCACGGGAACACCACGAACATCAACAGGGCGACGACCCCGAGCGTCAGCGCGGTCGCGAGCCCGATCCGCACCGGGAGCGGCCCCGGGAGGTGCCGCCAGATCCAGGCGTACATCACGTCTCCCCGATCTCGGCCAACAGTTCCTCGTACCCCGCGCCCGGCCGCTTCTCGTACCGGTGGGTGAGCTCCGAGTGGATGATCATGCGTTCCCGGTCGGAGAACTGCGGGTGGCAGGTGGTGAGGGTCAGCAGCGCCGCCCGCGCCTCCTCCGGTACCGCACCGGCGGGCCGGTAGGGCACCGGCGCGACGGCGTCCCCGCGGCTGGGCAGCACGATACGGCGGCCGACCGTGTCGGCATACGCCTCGTGGTGGCGTGCCGGGGGCGTCACGTCCGCGCACCGCGGGTCGCTCCCCCGGCCCGCGGCCCAGCCGGCGACCTCGTCACGCATCGGCAGCACGCGGTAGACGAAGAAGTGCTCCGCGGTCTCGATCACCACCGGGTCGCAGGATTCGAGCTGGTCGAGGTCGTTGAACGGGGCGCCCTTACCGACCCGGTGACCGGCCACGGCGAAGTTGCCGGGCTGTCCCGGCAGCGCGGAGTCCCGGTAGTGCCCGGGGCCGATCTCCAGCGTCGCGTCGTCGACCCCCTCCTGCACGGTGAACGACCAGTCCACGCCGAAGGACGGGATGTAGAGGCGCGCGAACGCGGCCCCTCCCGCCACGTCCGCGTCGACCTCCCGCTCGGGACCCCCGGACCAGCGCCGGTCGAGTTGGGCGTCGGCCTCCCGCTGGAGCTGCGCCGACATCAGGTTGGTCACGTACAGCTCGTAGACCACGAACAGCAGGACGACCAGGCCGAGGGTGATCAGGACTTCGCCGAACGTGCGCACCGCCACCCGGGCGGGACCGTCGCCCGAGCCCCCCGGGGACGTCCCGGGCGGCGGGGACGTCCCGGGCGGCTCGTCCGGCGGCTCGTCAGCTCGCCCGTCCGGGAGCTCGTCCGGGAACCCGTCCTCCCGGTCCGGCCACCGTGCGGCCG
>NZ_KB912565.1:115458-117214 GCF_000383775.1 Saccharomonospora halophila 8 | reverse complement strand
CACCGACTCCCGGGGCGACGCCGGGGCCTCCGGCGTCGCCCGCTCCGGTGTCGGACCCGGTGCGGCCGGGCCCGGGGAGCAGGCGACGAGGACGGCGACGGTGACGGATCCGAGCACGGCGAGACGTGGGCGCATAGGTCGCACAGTGAACCAGAAGACCGGGCGACGTCCCTGGTCGGCCGCACCGGTCCCGATCGACCGACAGTGCGTAGAAGATCATGTACGTTCGGTGAGAACGGACGGGATCGGCACGGAGGGTGAAACCACTGATGGTCTTCAGGAAACTGCTCGGGGCGCTCGGGGTCGGGGGGCCGTCCGTCGACACCGTGCTGCACGATCCGCATGTGCGACCCGGCGGCACACTGTCGGGTGAGGTCCGGATCAGCGGCGGTTCCCGGGAGACCACCGTCGAGCACGTCGTCCTCGGCCTGGTCGGTAACGTCGAGACGGGCGACGACGAGGTGGGTGTGGAGTTCCACCGCGTGGTCGTCGGGGGCGGGTTCGAGCTCGCACAGGGTGCGGAGAAGACGCTGCCCTTCGAGATCCCCGTGCCGTGGGAGACGCCGGTCAGCAGCGTCCACGGGCAACCGCTGCCCGGGATGGCCCTGGGGCTGCGCACGGAACTGTCCGTCGAACAGGTCGCGGACAAGGGGGACCTCGACCCGGTCGGCGTCGAGCCGCTCCCCGCGCAGCAGCGGGTGCTGGACGCGCTGTCCGAGCTCGGCTTCCAATTCAAGGGCGCCGACCTCGAACACGGACATCTCCAGGGCATTCCCCAGGAACTGCCGTTCTTCCAGGAGCTCGCGTTCTTCCCGCCGCCGCAGGCCTCCGGGCTCGTCGGTGAGGTCGAGGTCACCTTCGTCACCGGCCCCGACCGGATCGACGTCGTCCTGGAGGCGGACAGGCGGGGCGGAATGTTCACCCCGGAGCGGGACGCGTTCGGCCACTTCGCCGGAACCCACGACGAGGCGGCGACCACCGACTGGGCGGCCCACATCGCGCAGTGGCTCGACCACCTCGCCGAGCGCGGCGGCTCCCCGGACGGCCCCGGGCTCAAGTACACCCCCGACCACGGCGACCACGGCGACGGTGGGAAATCCGGGATGGGCGGCATGCTCGCCGGCGCCGCGGTCGGAGCCGGAGCCGGAATCCTCGGCGGAATGGCGCTCAACGAGATGCTGGACGACGACGAACAGCCGACCGGCGAGGGCGAAGTGGAAGAGCCGGAAGAGGAAGAACCGGAACCGGAGGAGCCGGAACCGGAGGAACCGGAAGAGGAGGAGCCGGAGGAGGAAGGCGGCGACGAGGAGTAGCGCCCCGGCACCCGCCGCGCCGTTTCCCCGCACGCTGCCCGGGTATCCGCCGGGACATGCGTATCGGTGACACCGGGAGCACCGTGCCCGCCGGGCGTGCCGGCCGCCGCATCCGCGCGGTTGCGGTGTCACCGTCCCCGGCACCGGTGCCGGCACCACCGCGTCCGCGCTGAGGGGCCGTGCACCGTGTCCGTGGCCACCGCGCCGCCACCCCGCCGAACCGTGCTCGCGCTGCTGGTGCTCACGGTGGTGACCGGGATCGTCGACGCGGTCAGCTTCCTGCGGCTCGACCAGATCTTCGTCGCCAACATGACGGGCAACGTCGTCTTCCTCGGACTGAGCGTCGCCCCGTCGTCGTCGGTCGCGACGTACGCCCCCGCGATCGCGATCGCCGGATTCGCGCTCGGCGCGCTCGCCGGCGGGGCGTTCGCCGCCCGCGCACC
>NZ_KB912565.1:113921-115358 GCF_000383775.1 Saccharomonospora halophila 8 | reverse complement strand
CGGCACAGCCCCCCGCCGCGGGCCAGTCCTCCGGTGCGGCGGCGCAGTCCTCCGGTGCGGCCGGGCAGGAGGAGAGCCCGGCCGACAGGTCGAGCCGGAGCACGGGCGACACGGCCCAGCAGAGCACGAAGCAGCCGTCGACGAAGCAGCAGGCCGCGCGGCAGGAGACGGCGAAGGGGACGGAACGGGCCCAGGCCCAGGGCGGGCAGAGCAACTCGCAACAGCCGAAATCCTGACCGGGATCCCACCGCGACGGCGGCTGAGCCCCGCCGGTTGCCACGAGGACAGCGAAAGGCCCCCGGAGGGCGTCCCCTCCGGGGGCCTTCGTCGTGGTCCGGACCGGATCCGGCCGGTGCCGCCCGGGTTTTCAGGCGGCGTGCTTGTCGATGAGCTTGCCCAGGCGCGGCAGGGCCTCCTCGACGTTCTCCTTGCCCTTCGGGCGCAGCTTGTCGTAGACCTTCTTGATGCTGTCGCGGTCGCTCTTCTCCGCACGGGCGTCGGTGACCGACAGCAGCGCGTCGGCGGCCTCGTCCGAGCGGGTGGGCAGGTAGCTGCCGAAGTCGCTCGTGCCGCTGGCCTTGAAGTCGGCGTAGAAGGGCTCCAGCGCGGCGGTGAAGTCGTCGAGGAGGCTGTCCACGGCAGACGTGATCATGCCGGGCTTGATCTTCTTGACCGCACCGTAGCCGGTCTTGATGACCGTGCCGGACACGCCGCTCTTGGCCTCGACCTCCTCGTCGATGAGGTTCCCGAGGTCTTCGACCACGGTCGGGCGCTTGCTGGAGTCGAGCAGGATTTCCTTCAGGGTGTCAGCCACGGCTTCCCATCCTTCACAGTCTGATTCAACGATTCGCCTGGCAGGACGCCCGACGCCCGGCACAGCCCCACTCTGGGGAGTCAACCGGTTGAGGTAGGCCGTCCTGATGTGCCTGCGCGTGCGCAGTACCTTAGTACAAGATCAATTCGGCTTGCACGCAGCGGTGTTCTCCCGTCACGCTGAGCCTTTAGAGGGCTCCGACCACGTCCGTGGCCACCGTCCGGGCCTTCACGCTCTGTCGTTGATTCGTGGTCACGATAACGGCGGTTTCACCCTTACTGATGGCATAGACCGCGCCGCTGTCGTCCGTTTCGTAGCCACCCTCCCAACCGGACGGCCGTGTCGCGGGGTTCGACGTCCCGACCGGTGCGGCGGCGTCGACGAGCGCCACCGCCACCTCCGGCCGCCCGAGGAACACCCGCACACGCAGCTGTTCCTCCCCGTCGGGTCGGTGGAAGAAGCAGGTCGGCGGGTCACCGTCGGAGACCCGGACGGTGCCGACCCGCTGTCCGTTCGCCTCGGCGACGGCGTCGGCCGACAGGTACGGGCACGGCCCCTCGGCCACGGGCTCCGGTTCCGGCGGCAGCGCCACCGACTCCCGGGGCGACGCCGGGGCCTCCGGC
>NZ_KB912565.1:107207-113821 GCF_000383775.1 Saccharomonospora halophila 8 | reverse complement strand
GGGCTCGCTCGGCGCGATGCTCGCCGGCGCCGCGGTCGGCGCACTCCTGCTCGGGATCTCGGCCACCGTCGCCCTCGCGGCCGCCGCCGCCCTGGTCGCCCTCGTCACCACGGTCTTCGCCACGACGGTTCTCACCACGACGGCCGGGACGCGTCCCTGAGGACGTGTGTCCGCGGCTACGCGACCGCGAGCACGATCGTCTGGGTGATGGAGCCTTCCTCGGTGTCGCGGTTCTGCAGGAAGGTCACCCCGGCCGCCAGTTCGAGGAACTTCGTGCGCAGGGCGTTCTCCCCGTGCAGACCGGCCTCCGCCGCGAGGAGGAACGCGCTCAACCGCACCACGGTCGCGTCCTCCGCGGCGATCGGCCCCCGTCGGGGCCAGGCGAAGGTGGGCAGGGCCAGGTCGGAGAACGCCTTCGCGGCCCCGGCGGGCCAGGTACCCGGGAGACGTTCGCAGGCGGTGGCGTAGGCGTTGCGGGCCCCGTTCTCCAGGGTGTCCGGGAAGACCCGGAACTCGTCGGTGTCGACGTCGATGCCGGACGCCCACGTCAGTTCCCGGTGCAGCCGTTCCGGCCAGTCCCGTGGATCGCCGTCGGCGAGGGTGCGGGCCAGCACCCTCGCCGACGCGCGGCCCAGGACGTCCTCCACCGTCTCCGTGTACGCGCTGCCTTCCGGGATCGCGCGGGCGCGTCGCATCCCGGCCGCGAGCACCCGGTCGATCGGGTCGGCACCCCGGTCGGCGGTCACCGTGCGCCAGATGGTGCGGGACAGCAGCCGCAGATCCCGGCCGAGCTCGGTCTCGTACTCGGTGAGCAACCGTGCGTCCTTGAGTTCGGCGATCCGGGACAGCGCCCACCGGTGGTCGAACCCGGGCACGGACCCGAGGCTGCCGACCACCCGCACGGTGCGTTCGAGGTCCGCACCGATCGCGCCCACGACGTCCTGCGCCCCGGTGAGCGCTTCCGCCACATTGGACACCCGCTCGTGGACCCGGTCGGAACCGCGCTCGAACGCACGGTCCAACTGGTCGACGTAGTCGACGTAGAGGCGCTTGTTCGTGCTGCGGGCGTCACCCAGAAACCGCAGCAACACCACCGAACGCAGCAGGAGCAGCCGGCTCAGCCCCGACCTCGCCCGGGCCAGGTCGTCGGTGAGGTGCTCGGTGACGTTCCGGGCGGCGACGGCGTGCGGATGCCGCGTCTTCCCCGGTGTCCACAGCAACGACCGGTGCTGCCCCGGCTCGGGGGCGAGCCACGCGCTGCACGTCGGCAGCCTCTCCCGCACCGTCGGGTCGTCCAGTTCGGCCCGCGTCGGCAGGTGATATCCCGGCTCGCCCTCGGTGACGTCGTTGATCCACCGGGTGAACCGCACGGCCTCAGTGAACGCCACGTCGGTGACCGGGTCGTCGTCGTCGCCCACCGCGAAGACCGGTGCGCCGGTGTCCTGCCGGAAGAGCCGGTGGATCCGCACGGTGACGGGGAGCGCGCACACCCGGCGTCCGTCAGCGGTGCGGACCACCGTGCGCAGGTGCCGGGTGAGCAGGACGCGGTTCATCACCCGGCGCAGTTCCGGGTCGGTGTCCGGCACGGCGGTGGAGGCCAGCAGCTCGTCCAGCGCCCGCCGGTACTCGGGCGCGAGCTCGCGACCCCCCTCGGCGCAGTCGAAGGCCAGGGACAGCGCCGCGACGCTGCCCGAGGCGAGGCACGCCCGCACGATCGCGTCCGCGTCCGCCATCGCCGCGTAGAGGACGGTCGTCTCCCGCCACCACGGGTCGTCGACGGTCTCCTCCAGGATCCGGGACAGCTCCTTGTCCCGGATGTGGGCGGCGGCCAGATACTCCTGGAAGGTGTGGTGGGTGAACGAGTAGAGCCCGTTCTCCCGCTCGATCAGCAACCCGTGGTGCCGGACGTCGCCGATCACCTCGACGGCGCTGATGTCCTCCGGCATCCGGTCGAGCATGCGCTCGAACTCGTCGTGCACCTCCTGACGCGGGAGATCGCGGACCTGCCGCCGCATCATCGCGAACGCCAGGCCGCGCAGCAGGTACTGCTTGCGCGGGCCGGACAGCGCCACGTCGAGACGCTTGGCCTCCTGCCGCTTCCAGAGCACCACCTGGCAGATCTCGCCGTACAGCCCGGACCGGCTGCCCGGCAGCGCGCCACGATCCCGGTGCACGTTGGCGATCATGGTCAGCAGCAGCGGATTGATCGTCAGGTCGTACAGCGACGGCAGCGCGTTCAGCCGGTCCAGCAGATCGTCCGCGCCCAATCGCGCATTCTCCCGGACACTGTCGTCCCCGGTGCCGGTGTCGGTGGGGCCGCCCGGGTCGGTGCCGGTGGCGGTACCGATGCCGGTGGCGGAGCCGGTGACCGTGCGCGTGGCGGTGGCGACGGCGCTGGCCTGCACTTCGGCCGCGAGATACCAGGCGTGGACGAACTCGACCACCTGGGTGTGCGTGAAGCTGCGCACCTGGAAGATCTCCGCGCCGGAGACCGGGGCCTTGCGGTAACCGCGCGGGCGGGAGGTGACCACGAAGGCGTTGTCCCGGTACTGGACGATCTGCCGCTCGATCCAGTCGGCCACGGCCCGGCGGTCGTCCCGCCGGGCCACCTCGTCCAGCCCGTCGAGCAGGATGACGCACCGCCCCTGTTCGAGTCGCTCCTCGAACCACCGGGCCGGTTCGTCCGTGGCGAACCGGCCGAGCTCGGTGCGGACCAGGCCGGCCAGGCTCACCTCCGGGTCGGCCACGACCGTCGCCGCGTGGTCGCGCAGGGCGAGCAGGATCGGCACGGGGCGCGGCCCCTCGCCGTCGGCGACCCGGCTCGCGGTGTGCCACAGCAGCGTCGTCTTCCCGCACCCGGGAACCCCCACGATCCCGAGGATCCGCGGCCCGGGCCGCCCGAGCAGCTCCGTCAGGGCCACGCGGTCCTCGACGTGATCCGGGAGCGGATCGACCACGCCCTCCTCGACCTGGCTGGCCGCCCGGCGTGCGAGGCCCGGGTCCACGAAGACCCTGCTCAGCTCCGGGGTGTGGAAACCCAGCGTCGACAGCCCTTTCAGGTCGACCGACCGCGTGCGATTGCGGATGAAGGTGCGGTAGTCCTCCTCGAACTTCGCCGCCAGGCGCTTGTGCTCCACGCCCATGTCGATACGGTCCACCAGCCGGTCCCGCACCCGCGTCCACAGCGGCTCGACGATCGACCGGGTGGCGGCGTAGCCCAGCGCCAGCACCGCCCCCGTGACCGTCGCGACCGACGGCAGGTCGACCGGCCACCACCCCGTCGCGACCGCGACGACCACGGCGACGGCCAACACCGCCGCCGTGATCCAGAAGATCCTGCGCACCATCGCCGGGCACCTCCCACCGGGGCCGGACATCCGGTCGGTCCACGCCTGGGTCACCCGACCGGCACCGTACGTCGGTAACGCGGGATTCGACGGACAAACCCGGCGAACCGTTCCCGCCGATGCCGCACGACCTGCCCCGGGCGGGTTTATCGCCCGCCCGGACGTGGCAACCCCGCTGACCCCGGGGACGACCGAGGACGACCGACGAAAGGCACGGAACGCCACATGCAGCCGGAACGCAGCCAGCAGATGACCGAGTTCGCGGAGAAGGTGCGCGAGCGGGCCGGGATCGACAACGCCGAGGAAGCCGACCAGCTCAGCCGCGCGTGCGCACAGGTACTCGGCGAGACGATCTCCGGTGGACAGGCCGAGAACCTCGCCCTCCAGCTGCCCGACGAGCTCGGCGCCGAACTGGCCGCGCAGCGGGGGCAGGCGAGCTCGTTCGACAAGGCCCAGTTCCTGGAGAAGGTCGGCGGCAAGATTTTCTCCGTGGACACCGACCGGGTCGAGCGGCAGGTCGCGGCCGTGTTCGCCACGATCCGGGAGACCACGCGGAAGGGCGAGCTCGACGACACGCTCGCGCAGCTGCCGCCCGAGCTGACCGAGATGTTCGACCGCGAGAAGGCGTGACGGAGGCGACGCGATGAGCACCGGCGAAGCCCTGCCCCTGCCGGACTACGACGAGCTGCCGATCGCCACACTGCAGCACCAGATCCGTTCCCTGCCCGCCGAGGACCTCGACCGGCTGATCGAGCACGAGCAGCGGCACGGCGACCGCACCCCGGTGCTGGAGCTGCTGCGCACCCGCAGGCAGCAACTCGACGAAGGCGCCGAACCCTCCGGTGGCGACCAGTGGGCCGGCACCGGCAAACCCGCCGACACCCGGCACGGATCACCGGTGTCCCCGGACAGCGCCGCCCCGCCCGGCGGCCCCCTCCGACACGGCGTCGCGGGCAACACCCCGGAGCGGGACCGGCCCTGATCCCGCGCGTCGCGGCTGGTTGTCGAGCCGCCGGTGGAGCGCTCCAGCCGGCCGCGACGCGACTTGTGTCGACGCGCCGAGCGGCGCGATGACGCGCACGAACGTGCGCACCGGTGCTGAGCTGCGTTCCCTCCGCGACACACAGACGCCCGGCACTGTCGCAGCGTTCCTGAACGACCGACGTGCCCACGGTTCGGACCAGGCGTCTACAGATTTTCCCCACGGTGACGACCCGGCAGAGGGTCGGCGACGAGACACAAGTCCGAACCGTCGTCCGGTCACGCTGTGGAGCTGAGGGGAATCGAACCCCTGACCTCCGCCTTGCAAAAGCGGCGCTCTACCGATTGAGCTACAGCCCCGGGCCGCGGGTGGGGTCACCCGCGGGTGGTCTCAGTTCGTGCTCGTCGCGTCCGAGCTCGCCTTGGTCGGGGCGCTGCCGTTCTGGGAGGCGCCGGCCGTGGGACGCTCGCTCGGTGCGGTGGCTTCGCGCCACAGATCGGCTTCGGCCTTGGCGTCCTTGTTCTTCTTGATCACGAAGAACACGCCGCCCGCGACGACCGCGAGTGCCAACAGCTTCTTCACGGTGAAGCCCTCCTCGACAACCTGCTGACCATGCGCCCCCGATGCTACTGCACGTCCCCGCCCGCGTGTTTATCCGGTACCGCACCCGGGTAGCTGCGGGGAGTCATCGCCGGAGAAAGGGAGTCGCATGGCCGAACGGGACGAGAACCAGGAAGGGGTCAAGGGCGCGGTGGAGGACCTCAAGGGCCGCGCCAAGGAGACCTTCGGAACGGCGCTGGGCAACGACGAGATGGAACGCGAGGGCAGCGCCCAGCAGGAGAAGGGGCAGGCGCAACAGACGGCCGCCGAGAAGCAGGCCGAGGCCGAGCGCGCCGAGCAGGAGGCCGGACGGGCGGAATCCCGCGAACAGTCCCAGCAGTGATCGGACGCGGCACCAACCGTATTCGAGATTCACTCGATATGACGTATCGCCGGGTGCATGGTCCTCCCGCGCCGGTGCCCCCCGGCGGGGCACCATCCCGACGTCGTTGTTTCACGCGAAACAGCGGCGGTGTGCCCCGCCGATGCCCCGGGCGGCGGAGCCGTCCCGGATCAGTGATCCAGGGCGGACATCGGTAGCCGCCCGAGTGACCATCCGGCCACCTCGGTCAACAGACCACGCCAGTGGACCCCGGGCTCAGGACCGAGGTGGCCGGACGGTTGCACCCACTGGCTGTCCCGTAGGTGTACGTAAGTCACCTCGCCGTGCACCTCGCCCCGGTTCTGCGAGGCCCGCTTCTTGTAGAGCACCGACTGCTCCCGGTACACGTTCGCCACGTGATACGCCGCCTCCGAACCCTCCAGCTCGACGAGCGTGGCGACCTCGTCCATCCAGCGCGTCGCCGTCACAAGGTCGCCGGTGATGAGGCCACCCGACACGCTCAGGGTGACGCCCATGGCGAAATCCTCCATCTGGTTCGCCGCGTCGACGAACGCCTGCAACAGGAAATCCGGGCGGGCAGCGCACATCACCGGCCCCCTTCGTCACCGACTGTCGTGTCGGAGACCTACCCCCACCGGGACCGGATGAACTCATCGACGGGCGACGTCACGCCTGCGACTGACACCGGGACGGCGGGACGGGTAGCCTGGCCGGCCGGAGACGGAAAAAGGGCCGGTACCCGGATCCGGATACCGGCCCTTTCCGGTGGGCCCAGGAGGACTTGAACCTCCGACCTCATCGTTATCAGCGATGCGCTCTAACCGCCTGAGCTATGGGCCCGTAACGCTGAACAGCTTACCTCAGGCGATCAGCGACCTCCCGACGGGGGTCGCTACTCCCGCTCGGACAGCGTCACCTCCAGGCCACCGGCCATGTCGGCACAGACGTTGTAGATGAACGCGCTCACGGTGGCCAGGGCCGACACGAGCACGATGTTGATCGCCCCGACGACCGCGGCGGCGATGAACACCGTGCCCGCCGTGATCAGCGGACCCTCCGTCGCGGCGCCGTCGTTCTGCACCAGTGAGTCGTACGTGCCGTTGATGCTCTCCCAAACGCCCATCCCGCCGAGCACGGTGTAGAGCACGCCCACGGCGACCAGCCAGACGAAGAACAGGGCCACGCCGAGCACCAGGGACAGCTTCAGCACCGACCACGGATCGAACCGCTTGAGCTGCAGGTTCGCCCGCCTGGGCCCGCGCCCGGGCCTCCGCAGGGCACTGATCGGCCGCGAACCACCGGCGGCACGGTCCTGCTCGGCCGCCTGCGCCCCGGGCGGACC
>NZ_KB912565.1:100435-107107 GCF_000383775.1 Saccharomonospora halophila 8 | reverse complement strand
ACCCGAGGCGTCCCCGTGGGTATCACCGGCGGATCCGGCGGTGGGATCGGCGGGGGTGCCGCCGGACTCGGTGGTGCCGGGATTCGCCCCACCGTCGTCACCCGCGATCCGCTGCCAGGGTGGCGGTTCGCCCGGGCTGGTGTCGGTGGTGCCGCCCGAGCCGCTCTGTTCGGTGTTGTCAGAAGGTGTCACAAACCGTCATCCCTCGTCACTCGCGCGCCACTGGTGCCAGGGTCGTGCGACCCGCCTACTCCGCGTCCCGCGGGTCGCTTCCGGCGGCGGTGTCGTCCCCGGAATCCGACCCGGACACGGTCTCGGAGCTCATGCTCCCGTCCTCCTCCGGTGGGAGTTCACCGGTGGTGGTGCCCTCTTCGGGGACGTCCGACGGCCGGTCGGCGTTGCGTGCCACGGCGAGCAGAGCGTTCCCCTCGCCGAGATCTATCAATCGGACGCCCTTGGTCTGCCTACCCGCCTTGCGGACCTCACCCGCGGGCGTCCGGATAACTCCACCACTGGAGGTGATGGCGTACAACTCGTCCTCGATGTCGACGATCAGCGCGGCGACGAGCGCACCGCGCCGTTCGTCGTGCTGGATCGTCAGCACACCCTTACCACCGCGGCCGCGCACCGGGTATTCCTCGACCGGGGTGCGTTTGGCGTACCCGCCGTCGGTGGCGACGAGCAGGTCGGTGTCCGGCCGGACGACGTTGACGCTGAGCAGCTCCGCGCCGTCGTTGAACCGCATGCCGAGGACACCCGAGGTGGCCCGGCCCATCGGGCGCAGCACCTCGTCGGTGGCGTGGAAACGGATGGACTGGCCGTCCGAGGACACCAGCAGCAGGTCGTCCTCGGCCGAGGCGAGCACCGCGCCGACGAGCTCGTCGCCCTCCCGCAGATTGATCCCGATCAGACCACCGGAGCGCGGGGAGTCGAAGTCGGACAGCCGGGACTTCTTCACCAGCCCCTTCCGGGTGGCCAGCACCAGGTACGGAGCCACCTGGTAGTCCCGGATCTGGATGACCCCGGCGATGTGTTCCTCCGGCTGGAACGCCAGCAGGTTCGCCACGTGCTGCCCGCGCGCGCTGCGGTTGGCCTCCGGAAGGTCGTACGCCTTCGCCCGGTAGACCCGGCCCTTGTTGGTGAAGAACAGGATCCAGTCGTGCGTCGAGCACACGAAGAAGTGCTGCACGATGTCGTCCTGGCGCAGCGTGGTGCCCTGCACGCCCTTGCCGCCGCGCTTCTGCGACCGGTACAGATCGGTCTTCGTCCGCTTCGCGTAGCCCGTCCGGGTGATCGTCACGACGACGTCCTCCACCGGGATCAGATCCTCGGCGGAGACATCCCCGTCGTACGGGATGATCTGCGTGCGGCGCTCGTCGCCGTACTTCTCGACGATCTCGGCGAGTTCGGTCCGCACGATCGAGCGTTGCCGCTCGGGCTTGTCCAGGATGTCCTTCAGATCGGCGATCGTGGCCTCGCGCTCGGCCAGTTCGTCGGTGATCTTCTGCCGCTCCAGGGCGGCCAGCCTGCGCAGCTGCATGTCCAGGATCGCGGTGGCCTGCACCTCGTCGACCTCGAGCAGCTCCATCAGCCCGGTGCGCGCCTCGTCCGCGCTCGGCGACCGGCGGATCAGGTTGATCACCGCGTCCAGCTGGTCGAGTGCCTTGACCAGACCACGCAGGATGTGCGCGCGCTCCTCGGCCTTGCGCAGCCGGTACCGCGTCCGGCGGACGATGACGTCGATCTGGTGGGCCACGTAGTGCCGCACCATCTGGTCCAGCCGCAGGGTCCGCGGGACGCCGTCCACCAGCGCCAGCATGTTGACGCCGAAGTTGTACTGCAGCTGGGTGTGCTTGTAGAGGTTGTTCAGCACCACCTTCGCCACGGCGTCGCGCTTGAGCGTGATGACGATGCGCATCCCGCTGCGGCTGTTCGTCTCGTCGGCGATGTCGGCGATGCCGGTGAGCTTGCCGTCCCGCGCCAGCGTGGCGATGTTCTCCACCAGGTTGTCCGGGTTCACTTGGTACGGCAGCTCGGTGACCACCAGCGTGGCGCGGCCCTTGGTGTCCTCCTCGACCTCGACCACCGCGCGCATCCGGACCGATCCGCGGCCGGTGCGGTAGGCCTCGGAGATCCCCCTGGTGCCGAGGATCAGCCCGCGGGTCGGGAAGTCCGGCCCCTTGATGCGCTCCATCAGCGCTTCGAGCAGTTCCTCCTCGCCGGCCTCGGGGTGGTCCAGCGCCCAGATCACCCCGTCGGCGACCTCGCGGAGGTTGTGCGGCGGGATGTTGGTCGCCATCCCCACCGCGATCCCGGACCCACCGTTGACCAGCAGGTTCGGGATGCGACTCGGCAGGACGTCGGGCTCCTGCGTGCGCCCGTCGTAGTTGTCGGAGAAGTCGACCGTCTCCTCCTCGATGTCCCGCAGCATGTCCATCGCCAGCGGGTCGAGGCGGGATTCGGTGTTGTGGCTGACGAATCCGTCGGTGACGAACGCGTGGTCGTCACTGTCGACGCGCACGCTGTAGACGGACCGCACGCCCGCGTCGCTCACGGACGCGACCTCGGCGTAGTAGTACCGCCCGTCGACGAGCGGTTCGACGACGTCGAGCACGTCCGGCTCCGTGATCCGTGCGGCGATCTCGTCCCGCCGGGTCTCCCACCGGGCGACACGGTCGACGTTGTGCCTGCGCAGCCAATCCCGTTCGGTCCACCACCGGGCACCGTGCCCACGGATGTACTCACCGACGAACGGGACGTGGTCCGACGACAGGGAACGCGAGTCGTGCGGGATCTCGGCCAGCACGGTCTCCAGCTTGTCCTGCTTGGTGCCGTCGAAGCCGATCCTGGTGGCGAACAACCGGGCGTCACGCCGGTTGGTGATGACGACCTTGTACTCGCCCGAGTCGTAGCGGACCTGCTTGGCCACGACGCCGAACTCCAGCAGCAGCTGCTGCACCTCGCGCGCCAGCCGGGCGCTGTAGGTCGAGTACGAGACCTGCACGGAATTCCGGGGCAGTCCGGAGACCGATCCGTCACCGGTGAACAACGCCGCCAGGAACGTCCGTTTGAGCTCCGGTCCGCCCGTGTGCACGAACTCGGGCACCCGTTCGCCGACGGACGCGCCCGCCACTCGGGCTTCGTCCAGGTGGCGGGGGTCGGTGTCGGAACCGGCGGGCGGCTCGGTGCGTTGGAGCACGACCTTCTCGCCCGGCTCGATCTCCGACAGGAGTTTCCACACCAGCGTCGGAACACCCAGCACCCGGGACAGGCAGAGCACCGGGTGGTTGTGCGTCCCGGTCAGCTCGAAGCCTTCGCGCGTGGTCATGCGGAGCGTGGGGTGCTCACCCGAATGGAAGAGCATGTCCGCCCGGACCGGGTCGCCGTTGCGGTCGAGAAGCTTGACGTCGACGGGGTGGTCGCTGTTCGGCCGGGCGTCCGGAACGAGGTCCCCGATCGCGACCGTGGCGCCGTCCGCGAGCTTCACGCGGGTGTCGCCGGTCACGCAGTACCTCATCGCGGCGGCCGGATCGTTGCCCGGGGAGCCGAAGTTGCCCTGGCCGTCGATCAGCGGGTACCGCATCGACCAGCCCTGCGCCAGGCGCACCAGGGCGTCGTAGATCGCCGAGTCGCCGTGCGGGTGGTAGTTGCCCATCACGTCGCCGACCACGCGGGAGCACTTGTTGTACCCGCGGTCGGGGCGGAAACCGGAGTCGTACATCGAGTACAGCACCCGGCGGTGCACGGGCTTGAGTCCGTCCCGCACGTCCGGCAGGGCCCGCGACACGATGACACTCATCGCGTAGTCGATGTACGAGTTCTGCATCTCCTGTTGGATGTCAACAGGTTCGACACGGCCCCGGTGGTCCGGTTCCAGCGTTTCGGTCACGGAGAAGAAGTCCTTTCACACGAGCGACGTCGGCGGGCGGGCGCGCGGCCGGGGTGAGCCGGGCGCCGCGTCAGACGTCCAGGAAACGCACGCCCTTGGCGTTGCGGGTGATGAACGAACGGCGGGCCTCGACGTCCTCGCCCATCAGCACGGAGAAGAGCTCGTCGGCCGTGGCCGCGTCGTCCAGGCTGACCTGGAGCAGTACACGGTTGGTGGGGTCCATGGTGGTCTCCCACAGCTCGTCGGCGTTCATCTCGCCGAGGCCCTTGTACCGCTGGATGCCCTCGTCCTTCGGCAGCTTCCGGCCCGCCTCGGCACCCGCGCGGAGCAGGCCCTCCTTCTCGCGCTCGGTGTAGGCGTACTCGGCGTCGTTCCGCGGCCACTTGATCTTGTAGAGCGGCGGTGAGGCCAGGTACACGTAACCCTGCTCGATCAGCGGGCGCATGAACCGGAACAGCAGGGTCAGCAGCAGCGTGCGGATGTGCTGGCCGTCCACGTCGGCGTCGGCCATCAGCACGATCTTGTGGTATCGCAGCTTCGAGATGTCGAACTCGTCGTGGATGCCGGTGCCCAGCGCGGTGATCAGCGACTGGACCTCCGCGTTCTTGAGTACCCGGTCGATCCGCGCCTTCTCCACGTTGATGATCTTTCCGCGGATGGGCAGGATCGCCTGGTAGTGCGAGTCGCGGCCCTCCTTGGCCGAGCCCCCCGCGGAGTCACCCTCGACGATGTAGAGCTCGCACTTCTCGGGGTCGGTGGAGCGGCAGTCCTTCAGCTTGCCCGGCAGGCCGCCGATGTCCATCGCGCCCTTGCGCCGCACCAGGTCGCGGGCCTTGCGCGCGGCCATCCGGGCCTGGGCGCTGGAGACCGCCTTGTTGATGATGACCTTGGCTTCGGCGGGGTTGCGCTCGAACCAGTCCGCCAGCCACTCGTTGCAGGTCGTCTGCACGAACGAGCGGACCTCGCTGTTACCCAGCTTGGTCTTGGTCTGGCCCTCGAACTGTGGCTCCGCGACCTTGACGGAGATGATCGCCGCGAGGCCCTCCCGCACGTCGTCGCCGGTGAGGTTGGCGTCCTTCTCCTTGAGCAGCTTCTTGTCCCGCGCGTAGGCGTTGACGACGCGGGTCAGCGCGGCGCGGAAGCCCTCCTCGTGGGTGCCACCCTCGTGCGTGTTAATGGTGTTGGCGAAGGTGTAGACCGACGGGGTGAAGCCGTTGTTCCACTGCATCGCGACCTCGACCTCGACGCCCTCGCCCTGCTCCTCGAAGGAGACCACGGTCGGGTGGATCGCGTCCTTGGAGGCGTTGATGTGCCGGACGAAGTCCTCCAGCCCACCCGGGTAGTGGTAGGTGCGCTCCTTGACCTCGGCCTGCTGACCGGCGGCGTCCTCGTCCTCGTCCCCGGAGACCCGTTCGTCCCGCAGCACGATCGTGAGCCCCTTGTTCAGGAACGCCATCTCCTGCAGGCGGCGGGCGACCGTCTCGGCGCTGAAGTAGGTGGTCTCGAAGATCTCCGGGTCGGCGAAGAACGTCAGACTCGTCCCGGTGCGCTCGGTGGGTCCCTTCTCCAGCAGTTCGCCGGGGACCGACTTCGCGTAGTGCTGCACCCACATCGTGCCGCCGCGGTGGACCTCCACGTCCAGCGTGCTGGACAGCGCGTTGACCACGGAGACGCCGACGCCGTGCAGACCACCGGAGACCGCGTAGGACTCGCTGTCGAACTTGCCGCCCGCGTGCAGCTGGGTCAGCACGATCTCCAACGTCGGCTGACCGTGGACGGGGTGTTCCTCGACGGGGATGCCGCGACCGTCGTCGACCACCCGCACGCCACCGTCGGCGAGGAGGGTGACCTCCACCTGAGTGGCATGGCCCGCCATCGCCTCGTCGACGGAGTTGTCCACGACCTCCCAGATCAGATGGTGCAGGCCACGCTCACCGGTCGAACCGATGTACATGCCGGGGCGCTTGCGGACCGCCTCCAGGCCCTCGAGCACCGTGATGGAGGACGCACTGTATTCGCTGTTACTCGCTGCCACCGGCCTGACTTCTCCTCGTCTCGCCCAACGGACACCGGGGGGGACGTCCGGGTCACATCCGGCCCGCGTCGGGCCCGAAGCTGGTATTCGTTCCGGCACCGATCCGGCTTGCCTCATTCAAGTTTACTTGGCCGGTCGCGCTCACAGGCACCAAGGACACCCCTGGCTGCGCCACAGAGCCACGAATTCGGACACGGACGAGTCCAGTCCCGATGACCTGCCCGACCGCGCCTCGACGCCGCGTCTGCGGCGCCCGGCGGGAACGCCTCCCGCCGGTGCGGTCGCGACGCCGTGCGGGCGGTCAGCCATAGGTGTCCCGTGGCCCCCGACCGGAGATGTGCCGGGGCCCCTTGCGCCAGCTCGGCGCGGTCGGTCCCTGAATGCGCATCTTCGTGACCACCCCGTGGCCGACTCCGGCCGCGATTCTCGCGAGGAGCTGACGCTGGAGCAAACGCAACTGGGTGGCCCATGCGGTGGAACTGGCCCGTACGGTCAGCTCGCCGTCGTTGAGGGAGACCGGCTGTGCGTGCTCGGCGACCTCCTCGCCGACCAGCCGCGCCCACTGGCCGAACACCCGCCCATCCGCCAGGCGCTGGTTCCAGCCGAGCTGGGACGCCATGCGGGAGACCAGCCTGCCCAGCGGCTGCGGGTCCCGGTCGTCCCCCGAGGGGCCGGACCAGCGGCGCCTGCGGGAATTCTGTCCCCCGTCGCCCGGGCGGCGCGGGGTGCCCGGCCTGCGCACCCCGGG
>NZ_KB912565.1:95278-100335 GCF_000383775.1 Saccharomonospora halophila 8 | reverse complement strand
TCGGCACGCGGCCCGTCCGGCGTGCCGTACCCGCCGGGCAGGGCCTCGCCGAGGCTGGAGCGGTAGTCGAGCCCCACCGGATGCGAGTCGGGCGCCACCCCGGCGTACGCGCTGCGCACGTGCGGGGCGAGGTCGGCCACCAGGTTGAGCCGGGCCGCGAGTAGTTCGGCACCCGCCGTGGCCAGATGGTTGTCCCAGACCTCCAGGGTCGACGCCACGTACGGGTCGTTGGCCCCGGCCGCATCCGGGGACCGGCGGCGTCCGCCGCCCTTCTTTCCGACGCTCTTCAGCAGGGCGTTGCGCTGCCGCAGCACCCGGTCGTACTCCCCACGCACCCCCGCGTACCGGGGCGCGCGCAGGACGAGCAGTTCGTCGAGGAACCGGCGCCGCTGGTCCGGGTCGCCCCGCACCAGTGTGAGGTCCTCGGGGGAGAACAGCACGGTGCGCAGGATGCCGAGCACGTCCCGGGGTCTGCCGACCGATCCCCGGTTGATCCGGGCACGGTTCGCCCGGCCCGGTGCGATCTCCAGCTCGACGGTCAGTTCGCGGTCGTCGTTGACCACCGCGGCCCGCACCAGTGCGCGCTCGCACCCGTGCCGGACGAGCGGGGTGTCACTGGAGACCCGGTGGGAGCCGAGGGTCGCGACATATCCGACGGCTTCGAGCAGGTTGGTCTTTCCCCGCCCGTTCGGGCCGACCAGCACGGTCGGCCCGCGGTCGAGCGGCAGGTCCACGTGCTCCCAGGAACGGAAGTCGGTGACCTGGAGGTGCCGCAGATACACCTAGTCGGCGACCTCCGTGTCGGTGCCCGCCCGGCGGACGGCGTGTCCGCCGAACTGTTCGCGCAGCGCGGCCACCGCCCGCATCGCGGCGGAGTCCTCCTGCCGGGAGGCGAACCGGGCGAACAGCGCGGCGGACAGCACCGGTGCGGGCACGGCGTTGTTCACCGCCTCCTCCAGGGTCCAACGGCCCTCGCCGGAGTCCTGGACGTGACCTTCCAGCTCGTCCAGTCCGGGGTCCTCGTCCAAAGCGCGCACCAGCAGCTCCAACAGCCAGGACCGCACTACGGTGCCGCGTTGCCAGGCCTTGACGACGGCCGGCACGTCGGTGACGACATCGGAGGCGTCGAGCAGTTCGAAGCCCTCGGCATAGGCCTGCATCAGGCCGTACTCGATGCCGTTGTGCACCATCTTCGCGTAGTGCCCTGCGCCGACATCACCCGCGTGGGCGAAGCCCTCCGCGCGGGGACCGTCCGGGCGGAGCGCGTCGAAGATCGGCATCGCCCTGGCGACGTCCTCGGCGGAACCGCCCGCCATGAGGCCGTAACCGTTCTCCCGGCCCCACACCCCGCCGGACACCCCGACGTCGAGGTAGCCGATGCCCTGCCGCGCGAGCAGGGCGGCGTGCCCGGTGTCCTCGGTGTAGCGCGAGTTCCCCCCGTCGATCAGCAGATCGCCGGCCTCCAGCAGCCCGGCGAGTTCGGTGATCGTGTTCCGGGTGGGTTCCCCGGCGGGGACCATCACCCACACGATCCGCGGCGCGTGCAGGGCGGCCACCAGGTCGGCCAGGGACGCGACGTCGGTGAGGTCGGGATCCCGGTCGTACCCCACGGCCTCGTGCCCCGCCGCGCGTACGCGGTCGCGCATGTTGGCGCCCATCTTGCCCAGGCCCACGAGTCCGAGCTGTGCCATCGGCGTGCTCCTCCGTCGTCCGTTCGCCCGTGCCGGGGGTTCCGCCCCGCCGTCGCCCGAGGACCCGGCTCAGCCGGGCAGGCGCACCGGCATGAGCATGTACAGGTAGCCGGGAATGACGTCGCCGTTGCCGTCGGCGGGCTTGAGCAGCGCGGGCCGGCTCGGGGTGGTGAAGGTGAGCTCCGCCCGGTCGGCGTGCAGCGCGCCGAGGCCGTCGATGAGGTAGCCCGGGTTGAACGCGATGGTCACCGGCTCGCCCTCGTAGTCGACGGGCAGTTCCTCCTCGGCGCTGCCCTCGTCGTCGCCGCCCGCGGACAGCCGCAGCAGGCCGTCGCCGAACTCCATGCGGATCTGGGTGCCGCGCTCGGCCACCAGCGACACGCGCTTGATCGCGTCGTTCAGCGCGGAGACCCCGAGCACGGCACGGGCGCTGTACTGGTCCGGCAGCAGCTTGCGGTACGGCGGGAACTCGGCGTCCAGCAGGCGGGTGGTGGTGAACTTGCCCGCACCGGACAGGCCGAGCAGGCCGTCCCCGCTGGCCAGGCCGACCTGGACGTTGCCACCGGAGGAACCGAGGGACTTGGCCGCGTCGGCGAGGGTGCGGGCGGGCACCAGCACCGCGGCGTCGCTGAGGCCCTCGGTGGGTTGCCAGGTGAACTCGCGCATGGCCAGCCGGAAGCGGTCGGTGGCCACGAGCGTGAGGGTCTCGCCGGTGATCTCGACGCGCATGCCGGTCAGCATCGGCAGGGTGTCGTCCTTGCCCGCGGCGACGGCGACCTGCGCGACGGCCTGGGCGAAGGAGTCGCCGGTGACCTCTCCCGCGAGGTCCGGCTGGGAGGGCAGCTGCGGGTAGTCCTCCACTGGCATGGTGGGCAGGCTGAACTTCGCGTTCCCGCAGGTGATGGTGGCGCGGGCGGCCTCGACGGAGATGTCGACCGGCTGCGCGGGCAGTGCCTTGGTGATGTCGGCGAGCAACCGGCCGGACACCAGCGTGCGGCCGCCGTCGCCGATCGTCGCGTCGATGCCGACCGTGGCCGAGACCTCGTAGTCGAAGCCGGAGACGGTGAGCGTGTCGTCGTCGCCCGCCGCGTCGAGCAGCACACCGCCGAGGACGGGAACGGGCGGCCTGGACGGCAGGCTCTTGGCCACCCAGGCGACGGCATCGGCGAGTCCGTCACGCTCGACGCGGATCTTCATGTGCCCATCCTTTCGACGGCGAGCCGGTTGGTGCTCGTGGGATCGACAAACCGCTCCGGTGATCGTGCCCGGTGCGGGCGAACACGCGAGCCGGGTGTGGCTTTGTGGGTCCGCCCGGTGGCCGGGTACCGGGCCCGCGGGCATCGGGCGGCGCCCGGGACCTGCCGACCGGACCGGCGTGTGGACTCCCACGGTAGAGCGTCCCGCTCGGGGGCGTCATGTCGGGCCGGGTCTTCGTGGAGCCGGTTGTCCCCAGCTTCGCCTCACCCCTGTTTTTCTCTCCTTCCCAAGAAGAGAAGAAGGACAGCCGTAACAGTAGGGGTTGTGGGTTGTGTGGACAGCCGTCTTCGTCGCAGGTCACGTCGGGTGACCGGGTGTGGACGCACCCTGGGGAGAGTCGGTGGACAACTCGGCGGGTCGGTGGACGGTTCGGCGGCGTCCGCGATTCATCCACAGTCGGCCTTGTTCATCCACAGCTCCGTCCCCAGACAGGGCCCGAGTTGTACCCAGGTTGCCCACCGGGCTGTCGGCCGCCGCTCCCCCGGAACGAGTGAAAAATCGTTGCTGTGGAAGGAAATGTGGGCAAACCCCGGGTCAGCTGTGGAGGGGCTGTGGACCCGGTGTGGGCGGGTTGTGGACGCCTGTGGATACCCGTCGGTACTCGCATGTGAGGCCGGGTGGGGACGGAGCGGCTTCCGCTCGCTCCGGCTGTGGACAACGTCCCCCGACCGGCCAAAGTGGATCATGGACGGGGTGCGCCGACTCATTTTGAAACGTGAGTTCCGGGGCGACGGGCGGACTTCCGGGAGTCACCGGGGTCGCCAAGGATCGCCGGGGGCGGAGCGGACGGAACCCCCCGGGGCGTTGCCGCCGGGGTCCTGAGACGCGCGGTGTGCGGTGGGGTGGGGTGGGTGCGGTTACTGCCGGGCGCGCTGTTTGATGCGGGAGGTCAGTTCCTGCACCTGGTCGTAGATCCGGCGCCGCTCGGCCATCTCCTTGCGGATCTTCTTGTCCGCGTGCATGACCGTCGTGTGGTCGCGTCCGCCGAAGTTCTGGCCGATCCGGGGCAGTGACATGTCGGTCAGTTCCCGGCACAGGTACATCGCGATCTGGCGGGCGGTGGCCAACGCCTTGGTCTTGCCGGAGCCGGTGAGGTCCTCGATCGTGACGTCGAAGAACTCGGCCGTCACGCCCATGATCGTGGTGACGCTGATTTCCGGGGCCTGGGAGTCCGGGATCAGGTCACGCAGGACGATCTCGGCGATCCCGACGTCGACGGGCTGCTGGTTGAGCGAGGCGAAGGCGGTGACCCGGATCAGGGCCCCCTCCAGCTCACGGATGTTGGCCTCGATCCGGGTCGCGATGAACTCCAGCACCTCCCCGGGCACGGCGAGGCGGTCCTGCGCCGCCTTCTTCCGCAGGATCGCGATGCGGGTCTCCAGTTCGGGAGGCTGGATGTCGGTGATCAGTCCCCACTCGAACCGGGTCCGCAGCCGGTCCTCCAGGGTCTCCAGCCGCTTCGGCGGCCGGTCGGAGGAGACCACGATCTGCTTGTTCGCGTTGTGCAGCGTGTTGAAGGTGTGGAAGAACTCCTCCTGGGTGCCTTCCTTGCCTTCGAGGAACTGGATGTCGTCGACGAGCAGGATGTCGATGTCGCGGTAGCGGCGCTGGAAGGCCACCTTGCGGTCGTCCCGCAGCGAGTTGATGAAGTCGTTCGTGAACTCCTCGGTCGACACGTACCGCACCCGCATCCCGGGGAACAGTCGCTGCGCGTAGTGACCGACCGCATGCAGCAGGTGGGTTTTGCCGAGCCCGGACTCGCCCCAGACGAACAGCGGATTGTAGGCGCGGGACGGCGCCTCGGCCACGGCGACGGCCGCGGCGTGGGCGAACCGGTTCGACGCGCCGATGACGAACGTGTCGAAGGTGTACTTCTCGTTCAACCTGGTCTTCGAGGTCTGTGGCTGGGCCGGTGCCGTGTAGGGCTGGCCGGCGATGGGCTGCCCGGAGAACGTCGGCCAGATCTCGGAGACGGCGGCGAGCGCCTCCCCCTCCTCGTCGACCTCCTCGTCGGCGTCGTCGGCGTCCTGCCGGGGTCGGTGGTACGCGGTCTGGGCGTGGGACGGGCCGTCCTGCGGCCCCGCGGCGTGCCGCCCGCTGTCGGCCGCG
>NZ_KB912565.1:77712-95178 GCF_000383775.1 Saccharomonospora halophila 8 | reverse complement strand
CGGGGAGCCGGCGGACGACTCCGCCGGGGCGTGCGTGGGAGCGGACTGCGCGGACGCCCCGGACCCCGCGGGCGCGTTCTCGGCCGCGTCGACCTTGACCGCGAGGGAGACGTCCCGCCCGAGGTGGCGGGACAGCGCCGAGGTGATCGGTTCGCGCAACGCGCGTTCGATCGCCTCCTTGGCGAAGTCACTGGGGGCGGCGAGCAGCGCGGTGCCGTCGAGCAGGCCGATCGGCCGGGTGACCCGCATCCATGCCCGCTGCTGAGGGGATAGCGTTCCGTCCGAGAGCTCGGCGACAACCTGTTCCCAGACGACCGCCAGGTTGAGTTGGTGCTCAGACACGCTGCTCTCGCTCCCCTCCCCTCGACGTCGTCACCGTCACGGCCCCGACACCACGACACCGATGCCGACGGCCGCGGCCGGCGGGACGGCGTCGCCCGGCGGGTCCGGGGACGGCGAGGGTCCCGGCGACGGCCCGGTGGAGCGTCCCGGCAGGTCGGCGTGATTACCTGCGCAGCAGGTATCCACATGGTTGTCCACAAGTGTGCATCAATGTACGCGCGCCCCGCGGGCCCCCCATCCCGTGGGATCACGGTTCGCCGATCGAAGTCTCCCACCCGCCGGGAACGTCCCTCGCCTCCCCGGCCGGTCACGCGAGAAGAGGCACGCTAGCAAGCCGCACGGGGTGCCACAAGGCGGCCTCGACGGTGAGGGTGCCATCCCGGAACGGACCTCGCCATCGATGGCCCCCGCAGGAGTGAGGTCCTGTGCCCGGTGGGGTGACACACCGTGATCTGCCCGGTCACACGGGTGATCGGGCGGCGTCCGGGCGGGTCCGGTGCCGGGGGTCGGTGTCGGTCCCGCCGGGGCCGATGCGTACCCTCGAAGGGTCTACCGCTGACAGCGGCGCCGTTCAGCCTGCCCGGCTTCCGCCGAGCACCTGAGCACACCAGACCGAAGACCGGACGCCCGAGACCAGGAGAGCGACAGCCGTGAGCAAGGGCAAGCGCACCTTCCAGCCGAACAACCGTCGACGCGCGCGGACCCACGGGTTCCGGCTGCGGATGCGTACGCGGGCGGGGCGGGCCGTTCTGGCCGCCCGTCGGCGTAAGGGCCGCAACCGGCTCGCCGCCTGACGCTCGCGTCCGGCTGCGACGACGAGTACGACGAGGCGCTGCGTGCTTCCCGCGGACGCTCGTCTCCGACACGGTGACCAGTTCCGCGCCGTGATGCGGGGCGGCGTCCGCGCCGGACGCCGCCGGCTGGTCGTGCATCTGCTTCCCGGGTACGGCGAGCGCACCCGCGCGGGTTTCGTCGTGAGCAAGGCCGTGGGCAACTCGGTCGTGCGGCACCGGGTGATCCGGCGGCTGCGGCATCTGGTGGCGGCGCGGCTCGGAACCCTGCCCGCGGGCAGTGCGTTGGTCGTGCGGGCGCTCCCGCCGGCCTCGTCGGCGAGCAGTGCCGAACTGGGTGTCGATCTCGACGCGGCGCTGCGACGGTTGGGTGGGCGCGCCACCTCCGGCCCGCCGGGCGGGCGTGGCCGGCCAGTCCGAACCAACGATGGATCACCGGCGTGAACGAACACGACACGGCCGACGTCAACCCGGCCGAGAGCCACGACCCGACACCGTCCACCGGGGCCGGCGGACCGACGCGGGTCGCGTGGGTCGTGTTGCTGCCCATCCGGTTCTACCGGCGATTCATCTCCCCCTATCTTCCCCCGATGTGTCGGTTCTATCCGAGCTGTAGCGCCTACGCGGCCGAGGCGTTGACGCGCCACGGCGCCGCCCGCGGCGGATACCTCGCGGTGCGCAGGTTGCTGCGCTGTGGCCCGTGGACACCTCCGGGACGAGACCCCGTGCCCGAGACGTTCAGTTTCCGGCACCAAGGCCCTGGTATGTCTACCGAGGAGTAGCTCAGTGCTCGACTTCATCTACTACCCGGTGTCGTTCATCCTCTGGATGTGGCACAAGGTCTTCGGTTTCGTCTTCGGTGACGACAATGCCATCGCCTGGGTCCTCGGCATCGTCTTCCTGACCTTCACCGTCCGCGGCATCCTGTTCAAGCCGTTCGTGAACCAGGTCCGGTCGATGAAGAAGATGCAGGACTTCGCGCCGGAGATCAAGAAGATCCAGAAGAAGTACGGCAACGACAAGCAGCGCCAGGCGCAGGAGATGCAGAAGCTCCAGCGCGAGCACGGGGTGAACCCGTTGGGCAGCTGCCTGCCGATTCTGCTGCAGATCCCGGTGTTCATCGGTCTGGTCAACGTCCTGCGGAACTTCGCGCCCGGGGCGGATTCGAACTACTACTTCGACGCCGCGGGTGTCGCGTCCTACACCAACGCCGAGCTCTTCGGTGTCAACCTCGGCGAGGCCATCCGGCACGTCGCCATGATGGGCGGGCCGGACATCGGCCCGGAGGGCTGGAACTGGTCCGTGGCCCCGGTGGCCTTCCCGTTGCTGATCGTCGCGAGTATCGCGACGCACTTCACCGCCCGGCACTCGGTGGCGCGGCAGAACCCGTCCTCGGCCACCCAGCAGACCGCGGTGATGAACAAGCTGACGCTGTACATCTTCCCGGTGGGTCTGTTGGTCTTCGGTGCCTTCCTGCCGGTCGGTATGTTGATCTACTTCCTCGCCAACAACGTCTGGACCCTGGGCCAGCAGCGGTTCGTCTACGGCCGGATCGACAAGGAGGAAGAGGCGAAGAAGGCCGAGGAGAAGGAGAAGCGGGACACGCTCGCTCCCAAGCCCGGTCAGAAGCCCCAGCCCGGTCAGAAGCCCCAGCAGCAGAAGCCGCAGCCGGGCCAGAAGCCGGCGCAGGGCTCCGGCAAGAAGCAGAGCAAGCAGGGCGGACAGTCCGGCGAGGGCAAATCGGGCGGGGGCGGATCCAACGGCACCTCGCCGAAGGGTGACAGCGGTGTCCGTGGCGGCGCCTGGGCGAAGAACGGCGGGAACCAGCCACGCCCGTCCGGCCAGGGCAAGAAGACACAGGGACGGAAGCGGCGCTGACCCGACGGGGCCGGCACCGTGCGCGGTGGGTGCGTCCACGGACCACCCGGCGAGACGGGAGTCGATCCTCACGCGGAGTCGACCGGATCGGCCCGACGCGGCCGGGTCGTCTCCCCCGGTCCCGCACCGGACCGGCGGAGACGGCGTGGCGCGAGGGCCGGGGCCGGCGCCGCAGCACAGCTGACGCGGGTTGAGAGGAGACGGACATGTCCGATACGGCCGGGGTGCTCGGCGCCGAGGAGAACGACCCCACGCCGGGGCAACCGGAGGAAACCTCCGGAGCGGGAGCACAGGACGAGAACACGGAGGATGTCGTCGACGACTCCGCGGACGCCCCTGAGAACGGTGCCGCGGAGCGGACGGCGGAGGACACCGCGGACACCGGAGGGGCCGACAGCGACGACGGTTCGACCGAGGGTGACGGGGAGCAGGCTCCCGACGACGACGGTGAGGATCTCCTCGTGCGCGAGGGGGACATCGCCGGGGACTATCTGGAGCGGTTGCTCGACATCCTCGACTACGACGGTGACATCGATCTGGACGTCGAGGCGGGCCGGGCGATCGTCAGCATCGACGGCGGAGACGATCTCGAACGCCTGGTCGGTCCCCGGGGAACGGCGCTCGAAGCGCTCCAGGAGCTGACCCGGCTGGCCGTGCAACAGGAGACCGGCACCCGGAGCAGGTTGATGCTCGACGTGGCGGGCTGGCGGTCCGACCGCCGGGAGGAACTGCGCGAGCTCGGCAGGAAGACCGCCGAGTCGGTCGCGGAATCGGGCGAACGGACCCGCCTGCAGCCGATGACGCCCTTCGAGCGCAAGATCGTGCACGATGCGGTCGCCGAGGTGGAGGGCGTCACGAGCGAGAGCGAAGGCGAGGAGCCGAAACGGAGGGTCGTCGTCCTGCCCGACTGAACGGCGGGTACGGCCACCTCAGGACGGCGCCGCATCAGGACGGCGCCACATCAGAACACGGACGGAATCGGACGAGCGGCCCGCCGGCGACCCGGCGGGCCGCTCGTCGTCGTATGGCTGTTCCACGTGAAACGGCGTAGGGCCGTTCCCTGTGCGAGACGGTAGGCGCGGCACGGGCCGGCCCGAGTCGGCCGGAGGGAGTGCCGTCCCGGACGCGGACCGTGATCGGGGAGAATCGGGCAGGCCGGGTTTCACGTGAAACGGCGTGGGAGGAGTGGCAGTGAACTCGCAACCGCCCGAGGGCGAGCCGACGCCGAGGGAGCCCGGTGACGGGACTCCCCCGCGACTCGACACACCGGAGTCGGCGCGGGCGGTCTTCGGTGACCGACTCGCGCTCGCCGAGCGTTTCGTGGGGCTCCTCAGCACCCACGGTGTCGAGCGTGGCTTGATCGGCCCACGCGAGCTGGACCGCCTCTGGGAACGGCATGTCCTCAACTCGGCGGTGCTCGCGGAGGCCGTCCCGGAGATGCCGAGCCCCGCCGGTGGCGAGGACGCCGGGCCGCGCGTGATCGACGTCGGGTCCGGGGCGGGCTTGCCCGGTGTGCCGCTCGCCCTCGCCCGGCCGGATATCGATATCGTGCTCCTCGAACCGATGGCGCGGCGGGTGGACTGGCTGGAGGAGGTCGCGGAGCGGCTCGGCCTGTCCGTCACGGTCGAACGGGGACGCGCCGAGGAGAAGGCGGTACGGGCGCGGCTCGGCGTCGCGGAGGTCGTGACCGCGCGGGCGGTGGCGCCTTTGGCGCGGCTGGCGGCGTGGTGTCTGCCGCTCGTGCGCGAGGGTGGCACGCTGCTGGCACTGAAGGGACGCAGCGCGGCCGACGAGATCGAGCGGGACCGGGACGCGGTATGTCGGGCAGGTGGGGGTGAGCCACGGATCGTGGAGTGCGGTGCGGGCGTTCTGGACACGCCGACGACCGTCGTCGCCATCGAGCGGGTCGCTCCGGCCCGGACGACACGACGTGCGCCGAAGCGGGACCGGACGACGCAGGCGGAGACCGAACGGGTGGAGTCGCGGAAATCGGGAGTTGCGCGGAGACGCAATTCGAGACGGCACTGAGAGGATTGGCCGAACGAATGAGCACGACCAGCACGACCGACGCGGCGGGCGCAGTGGGCTCGCCCGAGGCGCAGCGTTCCTTGTTCCACGTGAAACAGCGGGGGTCGGGGACGCGCTCCGGTGCGGGACAGGGCGGTGAATTCGTGACGACGAGGAAGGGTGGCCAGCGGTGAACACCACTCCCGAGACCGGTGTCGGCGGCACCCCGATCGCCGAGGAAGCGCTCCGGGCCGCGCGCGTACTGCATCCCGACGCGAACCTCATGCCCAGGCCGACCCGACGTCGTGTGCTCACCGTGGCGAACCAGAAGGGCGGCGTCGGCAAGACGACCAGCACGGTCAACCTCGCCGCCGGTCTCGCGCTCTACGGGGTGCGGACACTCGTGGTGGATCTCGACCCGCAGGGCAACGCCAGCACCGCGCTGGACGTCGATCACCGCTCCGGCACGCCCTCGGTGTACGAGATGCTCCTGGGCGAGGCGTCGGTCGTGGACGCGGCACAGACGAGCGGGCAGTCCGACCACCTGCTCTGTGTCCCCGCGACGATCGACCTGGCCGGTTCGGAGATCGAGCTGGTGTCGATGGCGTCGCGCGAGGCGCGGCTCAAGGAGGCGCTGACGGGCGAGGGGCTCGATCAGCTCGGCATCGACTACGTCTTCGTGGACTGTCCCCCGTCCCTCGGATTGCTCACGGTGAACGCCCTCGTGGCGGCGCACGAGGTGCTCATCCCGATCCAGTGCGAGTACTACGCGCTGGAAGGGCTGGGGCAACTGCTCAACAACATCGAGCTGGTCCAGCGGCACCTGAACCAGGAGCTGACCGTGTCCACGATCCTGCTCACCATGTACGACGGCCGGACGAAGCTGGCCGATCAGGTGACCCAGGAGGTTCGCAGGCACTTCGGGGACGTCGTGCTCGACACGATCATCCCGCGCAGCGTGAAGGTCTCGGAGGCGCCGGGCTACGGCCAGACGGTACTCGGCTACGACCCGGGATCGCGCGGCGCGATGAGTTATGTGGACGCGGCTCGGGAGATCGCCGACCGCGGAGCGAAGGAGCGACAATGAGCGAGCGGAGAGGTGGCCTCGGCCGGGGTCTGGCCGCGCTGATCCCGACCGGACCGGTCGAGCCCGCCGACGGCACGGAGCCGCAGCAGGACCGTCCGGGCGGAGCGGATCGCGGAGACGCCGGAGGGACGGGATCCGGGGGCGTCCGCACGAACGGGCGTGGCGGGACGGTGGCCGCGCGAGCCGGTTCGGACGGCGACACGGGATGGTTCGCGGCGAACGACACGGTGACCCCGCACGGCGGCGAGGTCGCCGGTGCCGTCTACCGCGAGATCCCGGTCGAGGCCATCAAGTCCAACCCGAAACAGCCGCGTCAGGTCTTCGACGAGGACGCGCTTGCGGAGTTGGAGCACTCGATCCGTGAGTTCGGGCTGATGCAACCCATCGTCGTGCGCGTGCTCGGGGACAACGAGTTCGAACTCGTCATGGGTGAGCGTCGGTTGCGTGCGGCGCAGCAGGCCGAGCTGGAACTCATCCCCGCCATCGTGCGCAACACCTCCGACGAGGCGATGCTGCGGGACGCCCTGCTGGAGAACATCCACCGGGTCCAGCTCAACCCGCTCGAAGAGGCGGCCGCATACCAGCAGTTGCTCGACGAGTTCGGCGTCACCCACGACGAACTCGCCTCCCGCATCGGGCGGAGCCGCCCGGTGATCACGAACACGATCCGCCTGCTCCGCCTCCCCCTGCCGGTGCAGCGGCGGGTCGCGGCGAACGTCCTCTCCGCGGGGCACGCCCGTGCCCTCCTGTCGGTGGACGACCCGGATCGCCAGGAGGAGCTCGCCACCCGGATCGTCGCCGAGGGGTTGTCGGTCCGCGCGACCGAGGAGGCAGTGACGCTCTCGAAGGGTGACTCGAAGCCGAAGCCGAAGCAGACCGAACGCAAGCCGATGACGATGCCGGGCGTCGACGGACTGGCCGAACGCCTGTCGGACGCGTTCGACACCCGGGTCAAGGTCGACGTCGGCAAGCGCAAGGGGCGGATCGTGGTCGAGTTCGGCTCCCCGGACGACCTGGAGCGGATCGTCACGATGATGGCCCCCGGTCACGCCCAGCGGATCCGGGCGGCCAAACAGGGCATTTCGGACACCGAAGACGACGACCGATGACACCGGCCTGATTCGTCACGGTGACGGTCCGCGCACGTAGGTGCGGCCGCCGACCGGGCCGACGGATCAGGCCGGTGGCGGCCGGTCAGGTCCCCCGCCGCACCGCGCGCTCGACGAGGTCGGTGAACACCACGCCCAGTGATGTGCCCGCGGCCTCCATCGCCATCGGCACGGTGGAGGTCTCGGTCAGCCCGGGCGACGAGTTCACTTCGAGGAAGTGCACGCTGCCGTCGGCCGCCACGATTGCGTCGGTGCGCGAGATGTCGCGCAGCCCGAGCAACCGGTGCGCGCCGACGGCGAGGTCGCCGACCGCCTTCGCCGTCTCGTCGCTCAGTCGCGCCGGGGCGAAGAAGTCGGTGAGCCCGGCGGTGTAGCGGGCGGTGTAGTCGTAGACGCCGCCCTCCGGCACGATCTCGACCGCGGGCAGCGCCTCCGGTCCGCCGTCCCGCTCGACGACGGTCACCGCGACCTCCACGCCGTCGACGAACCGCTCGGCGAGCACGGCGTCCCCGTACGCGAAGCTGCCGACCATCGCGGCGGGCAGCCCGCCGGCCTCGCGCACCACCTGTGCGCCGAGTGCCGATCCGCCCTGGTCGGGCTTGAGGATGAGCGGCAGGCCCAGCGTGTCCACCATCGCGTCGAGCACCGTCTGTGCGCCGAGTTCGCGGAACGTGCTGTGCGGCAGTGCCACCCAGTCCGGCGTGGTGTGGTCGTGCTCGGCCACGAGCGCCTTGGCGATCGGTTTGTCCCACGCCCGCCGGCAGCCCTCGGAGCTGGTGCCGACGAACGGCACGCCCAGCATCTCCAGCACCGTCTGCACCGACCCGTTCTCGCCTTCACCGCCGTGCAGGGCGATGATCGCCGCGTCGGGGCGTTCGTCCCGGAGGCGGGACAGCAGGCTCGCGTCGGTGTCCCACTCCTGCACCGTCAGTCCCTGCTCGCGCAGCGCGACGGACAACCTGCGGCCCGACCGCAGCGAGATGTCCCGTTCGTGCGACAGGCCGCCGGCGAGCACGGCGACAGTACCTTCGGCCAACGCGGGTCTCCTCGAAGTCGTGATGCTGGTGTGGCGCCCGGCCCGGTGGGTCCGGACTCAGGCCGTGTTCGGCCCGGGTGACTGCGGCCCGGACACCGTGCGCGTGGTGACGCTGCCGAAGGTGCGCTGCAGCTCCCGTTCCGATTCCATCACCCCGGTGAGCCTGCGCACCCCCTCGTGGATGCGGTCCGGTGTCGGGTAGCAGAACGACAGCCGCATCTGGCGGCTGCCGAGCCCGTCGGTGTAGAAGCCGGTGCCCGAGGCGTAGGCGACGCGGGCGGCGACGGCTCTCGGGAGCATCGCCTTCGTGTCGATCCCGTCCGGCACCGTCACCCACACGAAGAAGCCGCCCTCCGGGTGCGTCCACGTGACCCCGGGGGGCATGTGCTGCCGGAGCGCGGAGATCATCGCGTCCCGGCGTTCCCGGTAGTTCTCCCGGAAGCTCTTGATCTGGCCCTTCCAGTCGTGGGTGGACAGATACTTGGAGACGACGAGCTGGTTCAGCGTGGGCGGGCACAGGGTGGCGGACTCGGCGGCGAGCACCAGCTTCTCGCGCACCGCGTGCGGCGCGAGCACCCAGCCGACGCGCAACCCGGAGGCGAAGGTCTTGGAGAACGAGCCCAGGTAGATGACGTTGTCCGGGTCCATCGACCGCAGCGGCGGGTAGGTCTGGCCGTCGAAGGCGAGCAGACCGTAGGGATTGTCCTCGACCACCATGACGTCGTGGGCGCGGCAGATCTCCAGGATCTCCGCGCGCCGCTCGGTGGCCAGGGTGACGCCCGCGGGATTGTGGAAGTTCGGGATCGTGTAGAGGAACTTCACCGTGCGACCCCGCCGCCCGCACTCGGCGAGCGCCTCGCGGAGCGCGTCCGGGACGAGCCCGTCGTCGTCCATCGTCACGTGGAGCACGTTCGCCTCGTAGGCGGAGAACGAGCCGAGCGCACCGACGTACGACGGCCCCTCGGCGAGGACGACGTCGCCGGGGTCGCAGAACAGCCGGGTCACCATGTCCAGCGCCATCTGCGAGCCGACGGTGACGACGATGTCGTCGGGGTGCGCGGAGATCCCCTCCACCGCCATGACGTCGCAGATCTGCTCACGCAGCGTGGGCACGCCCTGTGCGGAGCCGTACTGGAGAGCCACCATGCCCTCCTGCGAGATGACCTCGGCCATCTGCTCGGACAGCGACTCCAGCGGCAGCGCGGCGAGGTTCGGCATCCCGCCCGCGAGCGAGACCACTTCGGGCCTGCTCGCGACCGCGAACAACGCCCGGATCTCCGAGGCCGTCATGCCCGAGGTGCGCGCGGCGTAACGGTCGAGGTGCGGATCGAGGTTCTGGCGGCCCGGCTCGGACCCTGGTCGATGCTCGGGAGGCTCGGATGCAGTCATCGCACACGCTCTCGTCTGCTTCGGCGCCCACTGGGCGGCGCTTGCTGTTGCCGGGTTCCTCGCGTGTCCTGGTCGATGGTGTCGTCAGACCCGTGTCGAGGGAGGCCGTGGCCGGGTGTACCGGCAGTGGGACCCACCCGAGTGTAACGTCCGTCCCCGCGGGCATTCCCGCTCTTGGCGGGGCTTATCACACCGCCATAAGATCGAAATGTGGCTTTCCGGCCGCCGCGCCCGAGATGCGCGCCGGTTCCACCACAGGCGGGATGACGTGTGTCGGGGAGGTTCGGTGTCACGAAGCGTCGAGGGCATCACCCTGGACAACCTGGAGCGGCTGCCGCTCGGTTGTCGTCGGTGCGTGTACTGGGAGTTGGCCCCACACCTGCGGGAGGAGGCCGAGCAGTTCGGCGAGACCGAGGTCGAGAAGGAGGCCTGGATCTCGTCCGTGCTGCTGGAGTGGGGCTCCTGTGGACGGGTGGTGTTCCACGGGGACGACCCCGTCGGCTTCGTCCTCTACGCCCCGCCGAACGCGGTGCCCCGGGCCGGCGCGTTCCCCACCTCTCCCCCGGGCGCCGACGCGATCCTGCTCACGGCGTTTCACGTGCAACAGGAGTTCCGCGGATCCGGGATCGGCCGTGCCCTGGTGCAGGCCACGGTGCAGGACCTCACCCGCCGTGGGGTGCGGGCCGTGGAGGCGTTCGGCGACGCGCAGCCGGACACCGACGACGAGCAGCATGTCTGCGTGGTCCCCGCCGCGTTCCTGCGCGCTGTCGGGTTCAAGACCGTCGCCCCGCACACCCGGTGGCCCCGCCTGCGTATGGAGCTGCGTTCCGGCCTGTCCTGGAAGGCCGACGTCGAAGCCGCCCTGGAACGCCTCCTCGACGAGGTCGCCGTCACCGCCACCCCGAGCGTCACCCGCGCCTGAGGTGCGTGGGGGTGTTGCCGTGAAGGACTCCTTCCCTGCATTGCGCGCAGTGAAGGGGTCCTTCACGGCACACCGGGAACGCCAGGGGCGCCGCGACGTCCACAGGGTGCTGTGGACAACTTGGTCTGGTTGTCCACAGGCCTGTGCACAGGCGGGTGGGTTGTCCACAGCATGGCGCCGGTGGGGGACGGACCGCTGGTGAGGCGCTGATCCTCAGCGGAGGTAGGTGCCTTTGCCGGGGAGGGTGCGGGTGGTACCGCGCTCGGTCAGCAGGCGCACCGCGCGGTCGACGGTGGCGACCGAGACGCCGTAGTCCCGCGCCAGGTGTCCCCGGTTGGGCAGCTGCCGGCCGAACTCGCCCCGGTCGATGCGCGCGGCGAGGTGGTCGGCGACCCGGCGCCAGAGGTACTCCGGCCGGTCGGTACGGAGCGGGAACCGGCCCCCGCAATCGGTTGCGCTCACGCTCCGCCACCGTCCCCGGGATCGTCGGCCGTCATCCGCCGCCCCAGTTCGCACACGTCCAGCCCGACCCGGCGGATCGCACGCCGGTCTTCCGGCGCCGCCTCGTCGAGATGCACGAGCGCACCGATCACCTCGTACCAGCGCCTCCGCAGGTTCGTCCCGGCGTCGTCCGTGCCTTCGGCGCCGTCCGCCCGGCAGCATTCCAGGACACCCCGGCCGCGATCGTGGACGACCTCACCCGCCTCCCCGCCGCACATCTCGGCGAGACACTCCTCCAGCACGGCCCAGTGACCGGGGGCGAGCCTGCCGGGCGGAGGTGTCCGCGCGGCGTGGCCACCGCTGCCGCCCGGCAGCACCGGAGGTCCGCCCAGCTCCGCCGCCCTGTCCCGGAATGCACCGGCCAGCTCGGACAACAGCGACCCGATCTCACTCAGCCTTGTCGCAGGCAACTGTCCGCCGTCCTGTTCCGCCATGAGCTCGCAGACCACCGCACCGAGCCCCCGGTTCACCCGCGCGGCACGGGCGAGCAGCTCACGGTCACGTTCGATCATCGCGTCGCCTCCCCGGCGGCGCGGCCGTTCGCTCTGTTCGACATGGCGGAGACGCTAGAGTCGTCGAATCGAACTGCCGGGGACAGCTCGTCCCCTCACCCGTTGGAGTAAACGGGTTGCTCGGTAGCTCAACCCGCAACGCCGACGCGGTGGGACAGGTCGCGTACGTCGTCGGCCAGACCGGTGGGCGGTCGTCGGTTGAGGTCGAGCAGCATGTCGCGGGCGAAGCCGTTGTACCGGATCGTCTCCGGTGCCGTGCGTTCGGATCGGTGCAGAAGCGCCCAGGCCGCGTGCCGTTCGTCCCGTTGTCGGTGTGCCCGTGCGACCTCGATGAGGTGTCGGCTCCTGCGGGGAAGCGACGGGATGTCCTGCGCGTGTACGCGGTCGGCCGCGCGGAGCGCTTCGCCGGGGCGACCGAGTTCGACGTGCAACGTCACCGCGTGGGCACCCAGGACGGCACGGGAGAAGCTGGACTGCAGATGCCGGTAGCCGGGTTCGAGCGTGTGGACGATGTGCTCCGCGCGCTCCCAGTGCGCCCATGCCTCGCCGTGTCGACCGCGGCGGGCGTGCAGGTATGCGATCTCGGCCTCCAACGCTCCCGTGATTCCGTGCCAGTCCGGCGGGGCCGTGTCGAGATGCGGTGCCAGCAGCGCGATCGCGCTGTGGGCGAGGTGCAGCGCCTCGTCCCAGCGTCCCGTCTCCCGGAGAACCTGGACCATTGTCCAGACCCCGCCCGCGGTCACGTACGGGTCGTCGGCCTCCTGGCCCTCGGTGACCGCCCGATCGGCGACGAGCCAGACAAGCTCCGGTGCCGGCAGATGGGCGACGTAGAAATCCGCGAGCTGGTAGACGCCGGACAGCAGTCGGCGTGCGTGCCGTCGCCGGTCGTCCGAGGCCGCCCGTGCGGTGTTCCGCGCATCCCGGATCAGCGCGGGCAACAACTGCCCGAGCCGGGTGCGGTGGTCCGGGGACGAGTGCCGCACCTGCCAGGCCTGCGTGAGCCGCACTTCGAGGTGGTCGAGACTCTGCGGTTGTTCCGTTGGTCCGAGCGGATACTCGGTCAACGCGGTCTGAACCTCGGGGAGTGCGGGATGCGAGGCACCCGCGAACATGTCCACCGACACACCGTGCCCGTTCCCGGTGAGCTGGGAAAGATCGGAGATCTCCAGGGCCCAGGCGATCTTGAGCAGCATCGCCAGTTTCGGGGTTCGGAGCCGTCCGGTTTCGACCGCCTTGACCCAGTCGGCGGAGCGGCCGACGAGTCCCCCCAGAACCGGGCGCGACATTCCCGCACGCTCGCGGGCGTAGCGGACACGCTGACCGACGACAAAGTCGGGTTCGGATCGCGCGGTCATCGCCCACTCCTCTGCTCGGACACGGAGCCAACCTCCGGCTTCGGCCCGCGAGATTACCGAGAGAAAGTGATCGACTCCATGACGTCGAAGCGGAAGCCCGCTTACACCGGCAACCCGGAGCGGTAGGCCATGCCGTGGAGTTCACGGCGGGCACTCTCGCTCCTGGTCTTCGTGAGCAGTTCGGTGAGGACCGTTCGCAGGGAGGGCTGTCGCTGAATGCGGGCGGGAGAAAGGCGTTCCGCTTCACGCAGCATGCGCACCGCGGTATCCCGGTGGCGCGGGACGCGAGCCAGCGCACGGCCGTAGTCCCGGTAGTAGGCGGCCCTGCGGGTCGTCGCCGGGAGCGCCGAAGGGTCGATTTGCTCGGCGATACGGACGGCCCGGGCGTGCTCACCGCATTCCAGCGCGACCGACAGTTGCCACACTCCCACATTGGCCGGACCGAAGCCGAACCAGAACGCATTGCCCTCACCGGTGAACGCGGCGAGGTCGGTGGCCCGGTCGAGGGCGGCCTGCTGTTGCGCGTCCCGGCCTTGGGTGGCCGCGAGCAGTGACGAGGCCAGGGTGAGCATCCCGGACATCTGCCGGGCACCGGATGTGGCCGTGCCCGGATCCGACGAGGTCAGGACCTGCTCCATGAGGTCGAGACCACCCGCGCCGAGCAGCGCGAAGGCGTTGCCGAACGCGCTGATCGCCGTAAAGGTCGGCTCGTCCAGACGCTCGGCGGCGACCCGGGCGAGCGTGGCGGCCTGCCAGGCGAGGTCCTGTTGTGCCCCCACATCACACAACCACGCCTGCGTTCCCTGCACGTGGGTCAGCACGGCGAGTCGCAGGAGCTCCCACTCGTCCCGGCCGGCCCGGAGGCTGGCGTGCAGGTCGTGGATCAGCCCCGGGAGGTGGTCACCGACGAGCGCGTGGTCGCAGTTCCGCTGTGCGGTGAGCACCTCGGCGACTCTCGTCCGGAGCGCTTCGACCGGTTGCCGGACTCCGTTCGGCGCCTGCATCCCGACCGACAGCAACGCGAGTCGCACCTCGATGAGTGCCCGTTCCTCCCCGGCCGGTCCGATCTCGGCGACCGTGTTCTGGGCGAGTTCGCTGGGTGCGACGTCCAGCGCATCCGCGAGGGCCACGATGAGCGACCGCCGGTCGAGCGCACGGTCACCGGACTCCAGACGGGACAGGTACGACGGTGAGATGCCCGCGAGCCCGGCCACGACGGCGAGGGACTTGCCCCGCGCATGCCGTAATCGACGCAACGTCTGCCCGAGAGTCGGGGTCATTTCCGCAGCGTACCGGCTCGGCTATGGGTCCGGCCCTACTCCGTTGGTGCCACGTCCGGATCGGACCGGGTCGCACGGCGCAGGCGTGCGGCGGGGCCCTCCGCCCGTGCTCAGTCGTGGCCGGCGGAGACCTCGGTGAGTTCGTGGGCCAGGACGTCGGCGAAGGTGAATGTGCCCGTGGGCTGGTCGTTCTCGCCGAGCAGGTACAACCGCTTGACCGCCACGAGCAGACCCTCCGCCACCACGTCGCGGAACCCGGGGTCGGAGAGCCGGGCGCGGTCCCCGGCGTTGGTGAGGTAGCCGATCTCCACCCGCACCGCGGGGCAGCGGGTGCGGGTGAAGATGTCCCACGTCCTCGGGTGGGTGTGGCAGTCCCGCATCCCGGTGCGCACGGCCAGTTCGCGCTGGATGTAACCGGCCAGCAGTTCCCCCACCGTCGAGGTGGTGCCGTTGCCGGTGCCGAAGTGGAAGCTCGCCACGCCCTCCGCCTGGGCGGAGCGGTTGCCGTCCGAGTGCAGCGACAGGAACAGGTCCGCGCCCGCGTCGTTGGCGAACTGCGCCCGCTGGCTCTCCGACGGACTGTGCGCGGGCCCGCGGGAGATGAGCGCCTCCATCCCGGTGGCCTTCATCCGGCCCTCCAGCCTGCGCGCCAGGTCCCAGGCGACCTCGGACTCGCTCACCCCGTGGGCGGACACGCCCAGGTCCGGGCCACCGTGGCCGGGGTCGATGACGATGCGCTTGCCGCGCAGGCGGGGACCGGAACGCCGCACCTGTTCCCGCTCCCGCAGGAACACCGGCCGGCCACCACGCGCACGCGGCGACAGCTGCCGCAACGCCCGCACAGTCGCCGGACCGCAGATCCCGTCCACCACGAGTCCGTAGTCCCGCTGGAAGTTCTTCAGTGCCCGCTCGGTCTGCGGGCCGAAGCCGCCGTCCGGGCGGCCCGCGTCGAAGCCCAGCTCGGTGAGCCGCTCCTGGAGGGCGAAGACGTCGTCCCCGTGGACCGGGGACGACACGAGATAGGCGAGCGGCCTGCTGCCCAGGTGGTAGGTCGAGCCCCGCAGCGCACGGTAGGTGGCCGGGCCGACGACCCCGTCGGTGATCAGGCCGCGGCGCTGCTGGAAGGCCCGGACGGCGTGTTCGACGTCCAGGTCGAAGGAGGCTCCGTGTCCGTTGGTCTCGCCACCGGACGTGAGCAGGTCCAGTGCCGAGAGCATTGATTTGATCTCGGCGACCTCCGGTCCGGTGTCGCCGCGGCGGAGTACCCGCATGCACCCCTCGCTTTTCCTCGGGCACCAGGTGCGTTCGTGTGGGGACTGTGCGTGAGGGCCGGTGCGTAGGCCTGCGGTCCCTATTGTGCCCTGCCGGGTCCGTACCGATGCGGAGGGCTGCTCCCGTTTGTCACCCACAAGGAGGTATCGGGACGAAAAAACCCGGAAGCGCGGGTGACCTGCGCTTCCGGGTTCTTCGCGACCCGGTCCGAAGGACCGGACGGGTTCAGAGCACGAGGCTCAGAGGACGTCCGAGAGGTCCGAGAGCAGTGCCGCCTTCGGCTTGGCGCCCTGGATCTGCTTCACGGCCTTGCCGTCCCGGAACAGGATCAGCGTCGGGATCGACATGACCTGGTAGTCCCGGGCCGTGTTGGGGTTCTGGTCGACGTCGAGCTTGGCCACGCGCAGCTTGTCGCCGTACTCCGAGGCGATCTCCTCCAGCACGGGCGCGACCATCTTGCACGGTCCGCACCAGGTGGCCCAGAAGTCCACGAGCACGGGCTTGTCGGCCCCGAGGACCTCGTCGGTGAAGTTGTTGTCGGTCACCTGCACGGTGTCGGTCATTGTCACTCCTGTCTCGTCACTCGACACGGTTACCGTCGGTCGGCACCGTCGGTCTGGGTGGGATTGTCCGGCCGGTCCGGTACGGAGGTCAGTGGCTCGGGCCGTACCCACCGCCGACCAGCGCCGGGTCCTCGCTGGCCTCGGCGACGTCCTCGTGTTCGGCCAGCCAGCGTTCGGCGTCGATCGCCGCCGAGCAGCCCGTGCCCGCCGCGGTGACGGCCTGACGGTAGGTCCGGTCCACGAGGTCGCCCGCGGCGAAGACCCCCTCGATGTTGGTGTGGGTGCCGCGCCCGGAGGTCAGCACGTACCCCTCGTCGTCCAGGTCCACCTGGCCGCGCACCAGTTCACTGCGGGGGTCGTGCCCGATCGCGAGGAAGAAGCCGGTGACGTCCTTCGTCGACTCCTCGCCGGTCACGGTGTCGACCAGCTTGAGGCCGCTCACCTTGCCGTTGTCCCCGAGCACCTCGGTGACCTGCGAGTTCAGCTGCCACCGTATCTTCTCGTTCTGCTGCGCCCGGCGCAGCATGATCTTCGAGGCGCGGAACTCCTCGCGGCGGTGGATGATGGTGACGGTGCGGGCGAACTTCGTCAGGAAGGTCGCCTCCTCCATCGCGGAGTCGCCCCCACCGACCACGGCGATGTCCTGGTCGCGGAAGAAGAAGCCGTCGCAGGTGGCGCAGGACGACACGCCGTGGCCGAGCAGTTCCTGCTCGCCGGGCACGCCGAGGTAGCGGGGCGAGGCCCCCATCGCGAGCACGACCGCGTGCGCCGCGTAACGCTGCCCGTGCGCGGTCACGTACTTGACCGGGCCGGTCAGGTCGAGCGCCTCGACGTCGGCCTGCTGCAGTTCGCCGCCGAAGGCCTTGGCCTGCTCGCGCATCTCGTCCATCAGCTCGGGGCCCTGGATGCCCGACCGAAACCCCGGGTAGTTCTCCACCTCCGTGGTGGTCATCAGCGCACCACCGAACTGGGTGCCCTCGAACACCAGCGGGGCGAGCTGGGCCCGCGCGGCGTACACCGCGGCCGTGTACCCGGCCGGCCCCGACCCCACGATGATGAGGTTCCGAATATCCTCTCCTGCCACCAGCGACCTCCGCTTCGACGAAAACCTGCGTCACCCCGTCCCAACACGATCGTAGGCGCGGGTGTTCCCGGCGGGCAGAAGCGCCGGTCAGCCGCCCGTGCCGCCCACCGTGGTGTCCATGAGCAGGCCGGATTCGCCGGATCCGCAGTCGGCCGGGAGCGCGACCAGGCGGAACTGTGCGAGCTCGCCGGTGGTGTAGAGCACGAGGACGGACTCCCGGCCGTCCACGGTGGCGGGCCGCACGCCCGCCGTGTCCCGGTCCGGGTCGAGGCCGTTCGCCGCGAGGCAGGCGTCCAACCGCGCCTCGCTGCCGAGCGGGCCGAAGTCGCGGACGCCGT
>NZ_KB912565.1:73156-77612 GCF_000383775.1 Saccharomonospora halophila 8 | reverse complement strand
CGGGATCCCCGGCGGCGAGCCCGGCGAGGTCGTCGGCGGTGCTGTCCAGGGCGTCGAGAATCGCGGTGGCCTCGGGGTCGGCATCCACGCGCGGCCGGAGCAGGGCCGCCTCCCGCTCGTCGAGCACCCCCGCGTGCAGGTCGGCGAGCAGATCGACGGACCACGGGGGGCCGGCGAGGTCGCCCCGCCCGCTGCTCTCGTCGGTCATCGTCCCTCCCCGTATTTGCTTTCGTGAGTTGGGACGTCCCCCTCCCCCACGGGGTTCCGCAGATGCCCGAGAAGTTTCGCGAGCTTGGCGCGTCCCCGCGCGCACCGGCTCTTCACCGTTCCCTCCGCGATCTCCAGTAACCGTGCCGCCTCGGACACCGGGTACCCCTCCACGTCCACCAGCACGATCGGGATCCGCTGATCCTCGGGCAACCGGTCGAGCGCCTCGGAGACCAGCATCCGGGTCTCCCGCTCGGCCATCGCGTCCCCCGGTACGGCCGGTTCGTCCTGGTTGGTCTCCGGCAACGGGACCGTGGGTCTGGCCTGGCGTCTGCGGATCCGGTCGAGGCAGGCGTTCACCACGATCCGGTGCAGCCAGGTCGTCACCCGTGACTCGGCACGGAAGGTCGCCGCGGCGCGGAAGGCGGAGACGAACGCGTCCTGCAGCGCGTCGGCCGCCTCCTCGGGGTCGCGGACGGTGCGGAGGGCGACCGCCCACATGCGGTCCCGGTGCCGTCTGACCAGTTCGTCGAAGGCGTGCGGATCCCCGGCCGCGTGCGCGGCGACGAGATCGGCGTCCGTGGGCGCTGCTGCGGTCACCCGGCAGAGAGTACTAAGGCTGCCACCCGCAGTGGGGATCACCTCACAGTGTGACAGGCCTGCGTCTCGATGTCTCGATCAGGCTATCCCTGTGGGAGAAATACCAGTTCCGACAGTTGCGACTGGTACTCCGGTGCCTCCCCCGAGAGGGTCGTGATCCACACGAGGACGTGCCGGGTGGACGTCGGTTCGGACAGCCGGAACTCGGTGCGCTCGCCGTCGAGCGTGCCGGAGGCCACCACCTCGGTGTCGGCCGGTTCGGGGTCGGCCGAGTCGGCGACCCGGATCTCCAGCTCGGTCCCGGGACTGTCGGCCACGACCCGCACCGCGGCCAGGTCGACCGGCTCGTCGAACTCGGTGATCAGGCCGACACCGGACTTGAACGCGGGGAACTGCTCGCGGTACTCGTCGGTGTCCCACACCGTCGAAGGGTCGCCGTCGACGGCGTGCGGCGCCTGGTCCACCCCGTCGCCCTCCCCCTCGGGGTTGAAGACGTCGATGCCGGACGGGTCGACCGGATCGCCGAGCCCGGAGCCCTCGCCGTCACCGGCCCCGGCACGGTCGTCCGTCGGTTCGGGCTCCTGTCGCGAGGACGTCCCGTCGGCCAGGTTGACCGGCGGACCGGACGGTGGATCGTCCCGGAAGAAGCTGATCGCCATCATCCCGAGCCACGCGAGCACCACGATCGCGCCGATCACGACGACGCTCACCCCGAGCGCCAGCTTGCGCCGCCGGGTGGCGTCGCGCACCGGTTTCGACGTCGTCCACACGCCGCCGTCGGGGTCGACGTTCTCCGGCGGGCGGTGGGCGTGTTCCTCGGCCTCGGCCGCCTGGTCGAGCATCCGCAGCATCGCGGAGCTGGTGCGCACACCGCCGTGCCCCTCGTCGGCGACGGTGCGCACGGCGACGGAGGACAGCTCGGGCGGCACCCCGGACATCAGCGAGTGCGGCGGCACCAGGGCTCCGGCCTGGTTGCGGGGTGCCGAGGGGATGGCCGGTGGCCCACCCGGCAGTGCCCACCGGCCGGTGAGCAGCAGATACAGCACCGCCCCGAGCGCCTTGACGTCGTCCCGCAGCGTGGTGTCCGGCAGGGCCCCGGGGAACGCGAGGCGCAGGCGCCCGTCCTGGGTGACCCGCAGCCGCTGCGGATGGTCGATGCCGAGCACCAGGCCGGACTGGTGCGCGGCCTCGACCGGCTCGGCGAGGCCGCGCACCATCCGGACGGCGTCGCCGGGCTCGACCCGCTGCTGGGTGAGGACGTCGACGAGGTCGGTGCCCTTGGTCCACTCGGCGACCACGATCCCCAGGATGCCCTCGCTGGAACTGATGCCGTTGCCGAGCGTGAGCACGTCCAGCACCCGCGCCACGCTCGGGTGCTCGAACTTGGCCACGTGCGCGGCGCGCTCCAGTGTCCGCCTGCCCTGCCGCGCCGCCTCGACGTCGGCGGGGTCACCCACGAGTACGGTCAGCGCGACGTCGCGTTTGAGCTGCCCGTCCCGGGCACGCCACAGGTGGGCCCCACCGCGTTCGTCGATGCCGAACTGGGCGAGCAACCGGTAGCGGCCGTCGCCGACGACCCCGCCGGGCGCCAGTGATCCACCGCGCGTACGGAAGCCCACTCGGGTCGCCTCCCCTACCGAATCAGTGCCCGGACGCGAGCGGCCCGCGCCGGGTTCCGTGACCGGTCACCCCGCGAGCTGATCCGGTCACCGCCGACTCCCGTCGGCCCCGACCGGCGCTGCCGCCCCTTACTCCTCGCACGAGGGTACGTGACCGTGCCGCGCCCCCGTGCGGTATCGGTGCCCGGCCGGGTTACCCGCGGCGGATCATGCCGGCCACCCGCCGGGTGACCGGCGCGAGCTCGTCGATCCGCAGTGCGATCAGCACCCCGAACGACACCGCCAGCCCCACGATGCCCTGGACGACGAGTTTCACCCAGGCCGTGCCGATCGCTCCCAGGTCCGGCACGAGGAACCCGGCCAGTACGGCGGTGAGCGCGCCGAGCCCGCTGGCCGCGACGGTGAACAGGATGACCCCGAGCACCCGTCTGCTGCGCAGGTTGCCGAGCTTGACCCACAGCCACACCTGCCCCATGACCGCGCCCACGACGAACACCATCGAGTTCACCAGCATCACGCCGAGCACGACGTTGAGCGGGTGCAGCACCGCGGAGGCCAGGTACAACAGCGGGATCTTCACCGCCGTCATCACGACCATGATCAACGTCGGGGTGCGCGAGTCCTTCATCGCGTAGAACACCCGCATCTGCAACATCACCAGCGCGTACGGCACCAGTCCGAACACCGACACCGCCAGCGCCTGCCCCAGCCGCTCGGCATCCTCGACCGAGCCACGGCCGAGTGCGAACAGCGCCACCCCGATCGACGGCCCCGCCACGGCCATGACCGCCGAGACGGGCATGAGCATCAGCGTCGTGAGCCGGGACCCGTAGGAGAGGTCGCCGACCAGCTTGTCCCGTTCGTCCTCCGCCGCGGCGCGGCTCATCCGCGGCATCAGCGCGGTCAGCAGGGACACGCCGATCACGCCGTAGGGCAGCTGGAACAACAGCCACGCGTTCGAGTAGATCGAAGGGCCGCCGTCGGCACCGCCGGTGAGCACCCGGGTGTTCACCACCATGCCGATCTGGCTGACGGCGACGTACCCCAGGATCCAGGCGGCCAGTCCGCCGAACTCCTTCAGCCGCTCGTCGATCCCCCAGCGCCAGCGGAACCGGAAGCCGGACCGCAGCAGCGGCGGGATCAGGAAGGTGGCCTGGGCCACCATCGCGGTGAGCACACCGATACCGAGGACGAGCACCTGCGGGTCGCTCATGTTCGTCGGCACGATCGTCGGGTCGCCGGGGACCAGCGCGAACGCGCCGATGGTCGCGAAGATGACCAGATTGTTGATCACCGGCGCCCACTGGGCGGGGCCGAAGATCTGTTTGGCGTTCAGGATCGCCGACAGCACCGCGAACAGCCCGTAGAACAGCAGTCCCGGGAGCAGCAGGTACGCGAACCAGGTGGCCAACTGCTGGTTGGCGTCGCCGTCGTCCTCCATCAGCAGCCCGGTCAGCCACGGCGCGAGCGCGGTGGAGAGCACCGCACCGGCACCGAGCACGGTCACCGCCAGCGTGATCAGGCGTTGCGTGTAGGACTCACCGCCGTCCTCGTCGTCCTGTGACCGGACGAGCAGCGGCACGACGACACTCGTCAGCACACCGCCGAGCAGCAGCTCGTTGATGATCAGCGGGAGCGTGTTGGCGACGGTGAACGAGTCGTAGAGCACGCCGAGCGTGGCCACCCAGGCCAGCATCACCTTCCAGGCGAAGCCGGTGATGCGGCTGGTCAGCGTGGCGATGGCCATCCGGCCGCCCGCCTTCGCCAGTGACGGGGACTTCTTCTGGTCGTCCTCGCCCTCCGGCTCGTCGAGCTGGACCTCCGGCAGCCGCTCCCCGATCGGCTCCGAAGTGATCCTCGGCATCATCCGCGTGGCGAGCTCGTCGTACGGCCGCAGCACGTCCGGGTCGGCCGAGGGCCACCGCACGCCCGGATCGCGGGGGATGTAGACGGTGCGGTCGCCGTCGTGGGCCTCCTGCCGCCACGGCCGGACGGGACGTCCGCGGTTCTGCGGCGGCCTCCCCCGGCGC
>NZ_KB912565.1:67624-73056 GCF_000383775.1 Saccharomonospora halophila 8 | reverse complement strand
ACCAGCGCGTCGAGCCGGCCGCCCGGGGCCAGCGCGGCCGCGAGCGCGTCGTCGGAGAGCACCACCGGACCGCCGTACGGGTCGGAGATCACCTTCGGCTCCCGCGCGGCGAAGGGCCACAGCAACGACACCGGTCTGCCCGCCGCGCCGTCCGACGTGCCGGGGTCGCCCAGGACGGGCAGCAGGAGGTTGGCCACCGCGAGCCGGGCGGGGCCACCGTATGCCGGGGTTCCGTTGACGTTGAGCAGCAACGGGTACACGCCCGGGTCGGTGACCCCGAGCGTGGCGAGGTCCGCGGTGATCGACAGTTCGGCGCTGTCGCCGATCTCCAGCCGGTCGGCGACACCGACCCAGTCGGACCACCCGGCGCCCGCGGGGGGCGGATCGGCCAGTGTCCTGCCGAGCGTCCCGGCAGAGGTCTGCCGCGGGCCTGCCTGGACCCGCGCGACGAGGTCGGAGATCGGCCGGTCGCCCGTGTTGGTGATGGTGGCTCCGAGGGTGACGGTCGTGTCATCCGGTCGCACCTGGCGCGGCGTCATGCGGTCGAGGTGCAGCCGGATCGCCCCGGAGGAGGTGTCGGCGGCCTCCCGGGCGTGTCGACCCGCCGGTCGCGGGTCCGCCGCACCGGACGCCGGGGGCGGCATGCCGAGCAGGGTCTGCCCGAGCACCAGCACGAGCGTCAGCGCGAAGCCGGCGAGCCTGCTCACGACTCCCCCGTCCGGTCACGCGGGATCAACGGCCCGGCCTTGCGCACCAACTTCCGTTCGTCGGCGTAGGCCAGGGTCCGGTCGAGCTCGGTCAGCGGCACCCAGGCCACCTCGGTGACCTCGACGTCGGCGTCGGAGAGCTCGCCGCCGTCCGCTTCGAGCAGGAAGTGGTGCACCGTCTTGTGGACCCGGCGACGCTCGGCGACGAACCAGTAGTCGATCGTTCCGAGCTCTCGCAGCACGTGCGCGGAAATCCCGGTCTCCTCCTTCACCTCGCGCACCGCGGTCTGTTCGGTGGTCTCGTCGTCCTCGATGTGCCCCTTCGGCAGCGACCACAGCAACCGACCCCGCCGGTCGAGTCTGCCGATCAACACGGCGTGCCGTCGGCCGGGGTCCACCACGAGGCCCCCGGCCGAGGTCTCGTGCACCGTGGTCAGCCGTCGGTTACGGCGGCGCCGGGACCGGCGTCCCGGTTTCGGGCCACCGGAGCGACCGGCCGATCCAGGCATGCTGCGATGCTAGAGCACCGGGCGCCGTCGGTACCCTGGCTCGGGCGTGTCCGTGTCGGTCCGGCCGTGTAGTAAGGGGAACTTTTGGGCAGTGGGAGCAGCGTGAACGAGCGCACGAGCGGGGCGGACGGTGCGGCGACCGCGAAGCGGCTGACCGAGGCCAAACGGAACGCGGTCGCCGAGCTGATGCGCGTCTCGCCGATCGCCGACGACCTCGCGGCACGCTTCGCCGCGGCCGGGCACCGGCTCTACCTCGTCGGGGGCAGCGTGCGCGACGCACTGCTGGGCAGGTTGTCCACCGACCTCGACTTCACCACCGACGCGCGTCCCGGGCAGGTGCAGCGTCTGGTCGCGGGCTGGGCGGAGGCGGTGTGGGACACCGGCATCGAGTTCGGCACGGTCGGCGCCGCGAAGAACGGCACGACGCTGGAGATCACCACCTTCCGGGCGGACAGTTACGACCGTGTCGGGCGCAACCCGGAGGTCGCCTTCGGCGACACCATCGAGGGTGACCTCGTGCGCCGGGACTTCACCGTGAACGCGATGGCGGTGGAGGTGTCGACGAAAACGTTCGTCGACCCGTACGGCGGTCTGGAGGCGCTGGCCCGCCGCACGCTCGACACCCCGGCCACCCCGGAGGAGTCGTTCGCCGACGACCCGTTGCGGATGCTGCGGGCGGCGCGGTTCGTCGCCCAGCTCGGCTTCACCCCCGCCGGGCGCGTGGTGACCGCCATGACGGACATGGCCGACGAGCTGAAGCGGATCACGGCGGAACGGGTGCAGGTCGAGCTCTCCAAGATGCTGACCGGCATCGCCCCGCGGCGCGGCGTGGAACTCATGGTGGACACCGGCCTGGCCGAGCACATGCTGCCCGAGGTGCCCGGGATGCGGCTCGCGATCGACGAGCACCACCAGCACAAGGACGTCTACCAGCACTCGCTCACCGTGCTCGACCAGGCGATCGACCTGGAGACCTCGCACGAGCCGACCAGTGGACCCGATCTGGTGCTGCGACTGGCCGCCCTGCTGCACGACATCGGCAAACCGGCCACGCGGCGGTTCGAGCCGGGGGGCGGCGTGAGCTTCCACCACCACGAGGTCGTGGGCGCGAAGATGGTACGCAAGCGTTTGCGCGCCCTGCGTTACCCCAAGGACGTCATCAGCGACGTCTCCCAGCTCGTGTTCCTGCACCTGCGTTTCCACGGCTACGGCCGGGGCGAGTGGACCGACTCGGCGGTGCGCCGCTACGTCACCGACGCCGGAGACCTGCTGCCGCGGCTGCACAAGCTCGTCCGTGCCGACTGCACCACCCGCAACCGGCGCAAGGCCGCCGCCCTGCAACGCTCCTACGACGACCTGGAGCAGCGCATCGCCCGGATCGCCGAGGAGGAGGACCTCGCCAGGGTCCGTCCCGACCTCGACGGCAACGAGATCATGCGGATCCTCGGCCTGAAACCCGGGCCGCTCGTCGGCCAGGCGTGGAAACACCTGAAGGAGATCCGCCTCGACCGTGGCCCGCTCGACCGGGACGAGGCCGTGGCCGAACTCCACCGCTGGGCGGCCGAGCAGGGCATCGAGCTGCCGGAGTGAGCTGGTGCGTGGCACTCACCCGTGCCAGCCGGCCGCGATCTTCTCCACATCGTCGACCAGCTGCTGCCAACTCGGCAGCCGGGTGACCGGGCCGTGGCGATCGATCCGCTCGAGCAGTTGCCGTCGGTGGTTGGCGAATCGGGTCGCGTTCTTCTCCCGACGTCGTCCCGTCGCCGCGGACGCGGCAAGGAGACATTCGTGCAGCCGCTGTTTCGGGTCCGTCACCCGTTCGACTTCCCGGACCGAGGGGAGGCGGAGGTCGTTCCGTCCCCGGGGGTTGCCTGCTACCTGCCGGATCGTCGGTTCGTCCAACAGTAACCAGGCTTCGGTCATGCGTACCGGAATCACCGGGCAGCACACGAGGCAGGGATCGATCCGACCGAGCGCCTCGGTGATCTCGCGCCTGCGCGTGTCCGCCCCGACATTGTCGGCGTCCCGGTGTACGACCACGATGTCCGGTGTGCGTCCCATCAGCGTGATACCTGCCTCGACACGGGACCGGACGTCCTTGTTGACCTTCGTTCGGAGTTGGTTGAAGTCGGGCGAGGTGAGCCGCAGCCGCACCCCGCATTCCCCGAACAGATCCTCGACCAGTGCGGAAAGGGGCATGTCCGAGGTTCCCTCGGCGACGAACAGACCGTTGAAGACCATCCGACGATCAGCCCACCAGGCCGAAAGGTACGCGGAGCTGTGCACCCGCCGGTGCGGCCAGGTATGCGAGGAGGTCCGCCTCGGTCGCCGAGTCCGCGCTGTGTTTCGCACGCCAGGTGTCGGCCAGGGGCAGCAGGGACAGGGCGCGGGTGACGGACCCGTCGGGAGCCGTCCGGAGCTGAGCGTCGGCCACAAGGATGTCACCGCGGTCGCACAGTTGCACGACGCCTGGTGAATGTGTATTGACGATGACCTGTCGAAACGGGTTCTCGGTGTCCGGTGCTTCGGCTGGATTCACCGCGAGGTCGCGAACGAGGTCGAGCATGGACTCCAGGTTGGCCGGGTGTATGCCGTTCTCCGGTTCCTCCATACAGATGACGCCCTTGACCGTCGGATCCTCGAGCAGCACACAGAGCGCGAGGAAGCGGAGTGTTCCCTCCGAGAGAGCACGTGCGGGGAGCCGCAGTCCGTTCTGTTCGTCGAGGAACAACGTGAGGACCTCGCGCTTGTCGTCCGGTTCAACCTCGAGGCCACGGACGCCGACGTCGCCGAGGTCGGACAGCCGTCCCGCCACTTCGGCATAGACGGCTTCCGGATCAGGTGCCCCGCTCGTACCGCCGGTTCGGGCGATGCGGAAGAGTGTGGCCGCCAGGTGCCGCCCGTCCGAGCCGAGTGAACGTGGGTCCGCGAAGCTGTCCGGAGCCCGGAGCGCGGACGGTTCGAGCGCGAGCCGACGCCAGCTCTGCATCTCCCTCCGCGCGGCCAGGATGGTCGGATGATCGTTTGTGGTGATCGTGCTGAGTACCGTGCGGCCCGCACGTTCGGCCGCTCGCGGCTGCGGTCGACCGAAACTGCCGCCGTCACCGTGCACGTTGACGACGAGTCCACCCTCGCGTTCTTCGGTGGAGAGGAAGGGACCTCCCCGACGTTGCCCGACCAGCACGGAACTGCGGAAGTGCTTCGCGGAGTGGGGAAACCGGATCCTCTTGGCGGCCTCCCGTCGGGTGATGTGATGCAGCTCTTCGTGGCGGAGGACGAGGCGGCCGATGCTGCCGGCACCGTCGGCGTGTTCGTAACCCAACCCGATCTCGTAGCGGAGGAAGGTCGTGGTCGCCTCGGCGGGTGATCCCAGATCGTCCTCGACCGTGCCGGGTACGATCATTTCGGCCGCGAGACGGATCTCCATGGGGTCCGCGCGCTCCCGGTGACCGTCCCAGAACAGATCACGAGGATCGCCGCTGTGCCCCTGTGCGACACTGCGGACCTGCTGTGCCGCTTCCATCAGGGTGCCGGATGCCAGGTGTGACAGCAGTTCGATCACGTCGAACACGTTCGACTTGCCGATCCCGTTCGCGCCGGCGATGCACGTGAATGGACCGAAGTCGACGTGTACATCGAGGAGGTTCTTGAAGCCCTGAACCTCCAACCTGGTCAACATGGGAACAGGCTACAGGGCTCGGGCGCCGGACCCGGTACCGCGAACGGGCGGTATGTCGACCGGTAAAGGTTCAGGACACCCGTTCCAGGGCGCCCGTCTCCAGGTGGTGAGTCAGTGCCCGGGGCAGCAGATACGCCACCGCGCCTCCCGGGGACACCCCCCACGGCCGGGTCACCCCGCTGAGCACGCGCAGGGGACGCAGCACCCGGTAGCGGTGCCGTTCGTACTCGCGGTCGGTCGTCAGGGACGTCTCGGGGAACGGCGTGTCCGGCGGGTGGGTCAGGTTTCCCTGCTCATTGCCGTAACGGTCGAGCACCGTGCCACCCGGAAGGGTGAGCAAACGTTTGCCCGCGTAGAACGTCAGCGGTGGTTCGCCGGACGACGGCAGGATCGGCCAGTCCGTCGCCTGCCCGGGCGGTTCGGCCGACTCCGCCCCGGGTGACGTGCCGGTCCACGCCCGGCCGGGGAACAGCAGCAGGGCGCCGAGCAGCGCTTCCGCCGCGGCGTGGACGCGGGGGAAGTAGCGGGGGTCGACCG
>NZ_KB912565.1:61918-67524 GCF_000383775.1 Saccharomonospora halophila 8 | reverse complement strand
CACGGCGGCCGCCGCACGGTGGCCGAGAAGGCCACCCCCGGCGAGCAGGACGAACACGCCCAGCACACCGACCACCGCCGCGATGAGGGCGCCCGGCGTGCCGGGCATCGCGAGTGTGGCGACACCCGCCAGCACACCGACCGCGCCGCCGACCATCGTGGGCAACCCCGCGACCCGGTTGGCCACCCGGAACGCCTCGTCACTGCGCATCGTGGCGTCGGTGCGCACGCCCGCACGGCGGGAGCGGGGCAGCTTCTCCCGCCAGCCGAGGTAACCACCCCAGCCGACGAGGACACCGAGGAGCGCGGGGATCAGGGCGAGCGCGAACACGCCGTTGAGGATACGTTCCGGTGCCGGGGCGACGGTTCCGCAGTCGGGTGCCGTCGGCCACGTCCGGCCTCCCGGCCGACGAGGGCCTTCGGCGAACACCGTGGTCGGACGGGATACCATGGGTGTCAATGACGACGCTGACCAGAGCGACGACGGTCGACCCGCTCCTTGGTTGGCCGCGCTGAGACGGGACTCCCGGACAGCGCGGCGAGACCCCTCACGCCCACGGGCTGAGGGGTCGCGTTGTCTCTGCGGCAGGACACAGGAGGATCGGCGATGACGGACGGCACGGAGACGACTCCGGCGCACCGCTACACGGCGGAGCTGGCGGAGCGGATCGAGAAGCGCTGGCAGGAGCACTGGTCCGCGCACGGGACCTACCACGCGGTGAACCCGGCCGGCCCGCTCGCCGACGACAGCGGTCCGTTGCCCTCGGACAAGCTCTTCGTGCAGGACATGTTCCCGTACCCGTCGGGTGCGGGCCTGCACGTCGGTCATCCGCTCGGATTCATCGGCACCGACGTGTTCGCCCGGTACCACCGGATGATCGGCCGCAACGTGCTGCACACGATGGGCTTCGACGCCTTCGGGCTGCCCGCCGAGCAGTACGCCGCACAGACGGGCACGCACCCCCGCACCACCACCGAGGCGAACATCGAGCGTTACCTGAGCCAGATCCAGCGGCTCGGGTTCGGCCACGACGAGCGCAGGCGGATCGCCACCACCGACGTCGAGTACTACCGGTGGACCCAGTGGATCTTCCTGCAGATCTTCAACTCCTGGTACGACACCGAACAGGACCGGGCCCGTCCGATCGCCGAGCTGGAGCGTGCCTACGCCGAGGGTGAGCGGGCCACGCCGGACGGCCGTGCCTGGAGCGAACTCTCCGAGGCCGAGCAGCGGGAAATCATCGACTCGCATCGGCTGGTGTATCTCTCGGACGCGCCGGTCAACTGGGCTCCCGGACTGGGCACGGTGGTGGCGAACGAGGAGGTCACCGCCGACGGACGCAGCGAGCGCGGCAATTTCCCGGTGTTCCGCAAGAACCTGAAGCAGTGGATGATGCGGATCACCTCTTACGCGGACCGGCTCGTCGACGACCTGGACCGGCTGGACTGGCCGGACAAGATCAAGTCGATGCAGCGGAACTGGATCGGCCGGTCGCGGGGCGCCAACGTCCGGTTCCGCGCGGGTGCGCACGCCCTCGAGGTCTTCACCACCCGCCCGGACACCCTGTTCGGTGCCACCTACATGGTGCTGGCGCCGGAACACCCGCTGGTGGACGAGCTGACCCCCGCCGAGTGGCCGGAGGGCGTGGACGGGCGCTGGACCGGTGGGGCGGCGACCCCGCCGGAGGCGATCGCCGCCTACCGGGAGCAGGCTGCCCGCAAATCCGAGCTGGACCGGCAGGAGAGCAGGGACAAGACCGGGGTGTTCACCGGGTCGTACGCCGTCAATCCGGCCAACGACGCGCGTATCCCGGTGTTCGTGGCCGACTACGTGCTGATGGGCTACGGCACCGGCGCCATCATGGCGGTGCCCGGCCAGGACCAGCGCGACTGGGACTTCGCGACGGCCTTCGGACTGGACATCGTGCGGACGGTGCGGCCGCCCGAGGACTTCGACGGGCAGGCCTACACCGCCGACGGCCCGGCGATCAACTCGTCGAACGCGGACCTCACGCTGAACGGGATGGACGTCGAGGACGCCAAGAAGACGATGATCCAATGGCTGGAGGAACACGGCCACGGCGAGGGCAGTGTGCAGTACAAGCTGCGGGACTGGCTGTTCGCGCGCCAGCGCTACTGGGGCGAGCCGTTCCCGATCGTCTACGACGAGGCCGGGACGCCGATCCCGCTGCCCGAGGACCGGCTGCCCGTCGAGCTGCCGGACGTGCCGGACTACTCGCCGACCACGTTCGATCCGGAGGACGCCGACAGCGAACCGGAGCCGCCGCTGTCCAAGGCGACCGACTGGGTCACCGTCACCCTCGACCTGGGCGACGGCCCGAAGACCTACCGCCGGGACACCAACGTGATGCCGCAGTGGGCGGGATCGTGCTGGTATCAGCTGCGCTACATCGACCCGACGAACACCGAGCGGTTCGTCGACGCGGAGAACGAGCGGTACTGGATGGGCCCGCGTCCCGCCGAGCACGGCGTGGACGATCCGGGCGGGCTGGACCTGTACATGGGCGGTGTGGAGCACGCGGTGCTGCACCTGCTGTACGCGCGGTTCTGGCACAAGGTGCTGTACGACCTGGGCCACGTCTCCTCCGAGGAGCCGTACCGCAGGCTGGTGAACCAGGGCTACATCCAGGCCTACGCCTACACCGACTCCCGTGGGTTCTACGTGCCCGCGGACGAGGTGACCGAGGAGAACGGCCGGTTCCTCCACAACGGCGAGGAGGTCACCCAGGAGTACGGCAAGATGGGCAAGAGCCTCAAGAACGTCGTCACGCCGGACGACATGGCGCGGGACTACGGCGCCGACACCTTCCGCTTCTACGAGATGGCGATGGGGCCGCTGGAGGACTCCCGCCCGTGGGCGACCAAGGACGTCGTCGGCGCACAGCGGTTCCTGCAGCGGCTGTGGCGGCTGGTCGTGGACGAGACGACCGGTGAGGTCCGGGTCGACGGGTCGGAGCTCACCGAGCAGGACCTGCGTCAGCTGCACCGCACGATCGCCGGGGTGCGGGAGGACTACGCCGAGCTGCGGTTCAACACCGCGGGCGCCAAGCTGATCGAGCTGAACAACTACGTCACCAAGACGTACGGGTCGGCGGCCGCGACGCCGCGGGCGCTGGCGGAGCCGCTGGTGCTGATGCTGGCCCCGATGTGCCCGCATCTGGCCGAGGAGCTGTGGGACCGGCTGGGCCACCCGGACTCGCTGGTGCACGGGCCGTTCCCGGTGCCGGACGAGAAGTACCTGGTCGACGAGACGGTGGAGTACCCGATCCAGGTCAACGGCAAGGTCCGTTCCCGGGTCGTGGTCGCCACCGACGCCGACCAGGAGGCGATCCGCAAGGCCGCGCTGGCCGACGAGAAGATCGCCGCACTCCTCGGCGACGCCGAACCCCGCAAGGTCATCGTCGTCCCGAACCGCCTGGTCAACATCGTGAAGTGACCCGACCCCCGCACCCGGGTGTTGCCGTGAAGGGCACTTTCGCTGCGCTCGGGGCCGTGAGGGGCACATTCCCTGCATCAGACGCAGGAAATGTGCCCCTCACGGCAACACGCCGGTGAGCACCGGGTCAGGGGAGGTCGACGTCGAGGCCGATCTCGCGGGCGAGGTCGGCGAGGACGGCGTCGAAGAGGGCGTCGGGTTTGGCGACGGGGATCGGGTAGTTGCCGAAGACCTCGAGGGTGACGTGGCCGTAGATACGCGCCCAGAACTGCATCATCAGGTAGGTGGTGCCGAGGGTGAACCGGTCGGCGGTCACGGCCAGCCCCGAGTCGGACAGTACCGACAGCAGGGAGTCGCGGTAGGCGGCGAGGTCGTCACGCAGCTCGGGCGGCACGATGTCGTCGCCGGGGGCGGCGATCCGGTGTGTGGTGAGCACCCGGCCGGCGGCGACGAGGAAGGCGTGCCCGAGCGGTTCGCTGACGTGGTTCAACGTCGCCACACTGCTCCGCCCGGTCCCGATCTCACCGGTGGGTGAGGCGAAGACCAGGGTGAACTCGTTCATGTGGGTCAGCGCCCACTGCCGGAACCCCCGGCAGATGGAGAACAACTGGCGTGGGCCGTCGCCGGGCAGGCCCGCGCTGTCCGAGGCGAGCTCGGCGCCGAGGTCGGTGACGATGTCGCGCCGCAGGTGTTCGACGAGATCGTCGCGGGAGCCGTAGTAGCGGTAGAGCGCCGGAGCCGTGAGGCCCAGTTCGCGGGCGATGGCGCGGAGAGTGACGGCTTCCGGGCCGTGTTCGACGAGCAGCGTCCGCGCGGTCCGGCGGATCTCCCGGTCGGTGGCCGCGCGTTCCCGGTTCCGCCGTGCAGGACTGCTCATCCGACGTCGTCGTCTCCCGTTTCGTCGCCGCCGCATCCGTTCGGCTCCGAGGTGAACTCGGAGAGAGTACGCGAACGGCGCTTTCCGCACTGTGAGCACGCACACACGGGTGATGGTCGGCGCGCGCGGAACGGGCCGGGCGCCGCCGGCACCGATCACTCGGGGGGCTACGTGACCGATGCCGGCGACTCGATGCCCGACCGGTGCGGTGACCGGTGGACACAGCCGCACACAGGCGGTGCTCCCAGTGAAGAGCTCTCCGTGTCGCCACGGTGACGCCTTCCACCAACTCTCACCCTAATGAGTGAAATCCACGCGAGCATCATCGGGTCTTGTTCGCGTAGTGATGAAAGCTACAAAGGATTTCACGTCCGCACAACTCGGAACGCACACGGGCGCACACCGAGTGCGAGACCCGCCGGTCCCGCCCGCCGCGGACCCCGGTGCTCTCGCCCGGTCCGTGGCAGTCTGGCGGACGTGGAAGCGCACGTGCTGGTCGTCGGTTCGGCCAACATCGATCTCGTCGTCCCGGCCCGGCGCCGTCCCGGGGCCGGGGAGACCGTGCTCGGTGGGGACACGGTGATCCATCCCGGGGGAAAGGGCGCCAACACGGCCGTCGCCGCCGCGCGCCTGGGGGCGGACGTCGCGCTGCTCGGGGCGATCGGTGCCGACGAGCACGGCCGGCGGGTGCGCACGTCCCTGGAGCGCTCCGGGGTGGACGTCTCGGCCGTCCGCCACGTCCGCGACCGCCCCACCGGAGTGGCGTACATCACAGTGACGCCGGACGGGGAGAACTCGATCCTGGTCTCCCCGGGAGCCAACGAGGCACTGCGTCCCGCCGACGTCGACGAGGCGCTCCCCGGCGCGCAGCTGATGGTGGTGTCGATGGAGATCCCCCTCGAAACCGTCGAGCACGCGCTCCGCGCGGCCGCGCGGGCGGGTGTCGGAACGGTGCTCAACCTCTCCCCCGTCACGGGTGTGAGTGGTGCGGCACTGGGCGCGGTCGACGTCCTGCTGGTCAACGAGCACGAGGCCGCGTGGCTGCTCGGTTCCGCCACGGGTGACCGGGCGCCGGGGGCGTCGGAGGAGCGCGAGACCGATCCCCGCGGACTCCTCGACCTCGGACCCCGGGCAGCCGTGGTGACCTCCGGTGCGGGCGGGGCGCTGGTGCTGACGTCCGCGGGGGACACACGGGTGCCCGCGCTCCCGGTGCGGCCGGTGGACACCACCGGGGCGGGGGACGCCTTCGCAGGTGCGCTCGCCGCCACGCTCG
>NZ_KB912565.1:54720-61818 GCF_000383775.1 Saccharomonospora halophila 8 | reverse complement strand
CGTGGGCGGCCAGGGAGGCGGTCGCCGCCGGCTGAGCCGGGCCCCGGACCCGGCGTGGGTGTCAGCCCGCGAACCAGTTCCGGCGCGGGTGCCGCAGCGTCAGGGAGCCGCCGTAGAGCCTGCCGGTGATCACGAACCGCGGCCCGTTCGTCGCGTGTGCGGTGTGGGTGCGGTCGTGGATCGTCGCCCACTTCAGCTCGTCCAGCCCGTTCAGATCCACGACCGACCCCTCGGGGACGAGGAACTTCACCGAGCACCACTTGGTGTCCAGCCGCACGTGGACCTCCGGGCCGGCGAACTCGGCCTCACTGAAGTCGATCCGCGTGTCGGCGTAGCGGTTGCGCACGGACAGTTCGGCGGGCACGAACCACCGTCCCTTGCGCACCAGCTGCGCCCCGTGCGCGCGGAGTTCCGTCGGCGCGGAGCCGGCGACACCGGAGGGTGCCGCGGCGGCGGCCGGGGTGGTCGGCGTGGTCGGGGCGGGTCCCGGCACGTCCGGGTGGCCGAGTCCGGGCAGATCCACGAGCACGGTGTTGAGCTCACCCCTGGTGCGGGCGGCCAGGGCGGTGTCGGTCCGTTCGGTGAACTCGTCCAGTGTCAACATGCCCCGCCCGATGGCCTGTTGCAACAGTCCGACGACGTGCTCGCGTTCGGCGTCCGACACGCGCAGGTCCCGCTGCCGACGATGCTCGGCCGACAGGGACGCCTCCCCCGACGCCGCCTCCCCCTCCGCCGCGTGCCCCTCCGCCGGGGCATCTGCCGGGGGATGTTCGTCGCCCTTCTCGGCTCCCATGTCCGCCGATGCTAGCCGGGTGCGCGTCCGGGCGGATCCGGGAGAACCCTGAGAAGACGCGCCCGGTTCGCCGACCCGCCGACCGCCTCCCGCACGCCTCCCGCTCAGGACTCCAGGTCGAGTCCGTGCTCGATGGCGTAGCGGGCGAGTTCGACCCGGTTGTGCAGTTGGAGCTTGCGCAGCGTCGACTGGACGTGGTTCTCCACGGTCCGATGAGAGATCACCAGCCGGTCCGCGATCTGGCGTGCGGTCAGCCCCTTGGCGACCAGCCGCAGCACATCGGTCTCCCGGTCGGTCAGTTGTGGTGGCGGTTCGCCCGGCGCGGGTGCGTCGGCCATCCTCCGGTACTCGCCGAGGACCATGCCCGCGAGTCCGGCGGTGAACACCGGGTCGCCCTCGGCCGTGCGGCGGACCGCGTCCACGAGTTCGTCGACCGAGGCCGACTTGACCAGGTATCCCGAGGCCCCCGCCTTCACCGCCTGGAGCACGTCGTCGTGTTCCCCGCTGGCCGAGAGCACGAGCACCCGCGTGTCCGGCAGTTCCCCGGTGATCGTGCGGGTGGCGTCGACACCGGAGGAGCTGCCGAGGTTGAGGTCCATCAGCACGACGTCCGGCCGTACGGCACGGGCGATCCGGGTCGCCGCCGTACCGTCCGAGGCCGTCGCCCGGACCTCGAACCCGTGCTCGGTGAGATCCCGGGCGACGCCGTCCCGCCAGATCGGGTGGTCGTCGACGATCATGACCGACACCGTCATCTGCCTCTCCCTCCCGGAGCGGGGCGCGGGACGCGCATCTCCCATTCCGTCCCCTGACCCGGTGCGGTCTGGAGGGTGCAGGTGCCACCGAGTGCGGCGACCCGCCCGCGGATCGACTTGGCCACCCCCAGATGTCCTTCGCCGGCCGCCTGCTCCAGCCGCCCGTGCGGGATGCCGGAACCGTCGTCCCTCACCGTCAACACGACTTCCTCCCCGAGATCCTCCAGCAGTACCCAGGCCTTCGCCTCGGGACCGACATGCTTGTCGACATTGGACAGTGCTTCCCGGACGGACGCCACGAGTTCCTCCACCGCCGTGCCGGGCATCGGTACCTCCCCGGCGGGCGCCGAGACCTGCACCCGCGAGGTGCTCAGGACCTGTAGTGCCGCGCGCAGGTCGGCCCGGTCGTCACCGCCCGACCCGCCCGGTCCGGTGCTGACCAGCGCGCGCAACGCGATCTCCTGTTCGCCCGCCAGTCGGGCGAGGTCCGCCGCCTCGCCACCGAGTTCGGATCCCCGTCGGCGCACCCGGGCCAGCACCTGCAGCACACTGTCGTGGATCGAGCGGGCCAACCGCTCCCGTTCGGCCGTCGCGGCCTCGGTGCGCAGGGCCCGGGCGAGCGCGTCCTGTGACCGGCGTGCCGTCGTCGCCGTGACACCGACGAGCAGGCCGCTCGCGACCAACAGGACGCCGTCCCGGGCGACGTCGAGGTCGAAGCCCAGCTGCGCGACCGTGGTGGAGACGGTCAGGGTGAGCCCGCCGAGCATCCCGCCCACGGGGCCGAACCGGGCCCCCGCCGCGACCGGCGGGGCCGCCGCCCACACCGTGGTGACCAGCGGAGCCACGACGGCGTACTGCGCCGCGGAGAGCACGAACGGGGACGTCAGCATGATCGCGCAGGTGACGGCGACGTCGAGCACGACGAACGTCGCCGTGCGTCCGGAGTGCCGCGCGTAGACGAGCGTGGTCACCACGGTCCACACCACCATCGCGGCGAACCCGGTCCACGCCAGCCAGGCGCGGACGTAGCCGTCGTGGTGTACGACGACCGCTCCGAGGGCGAAGCCGAGCGTCATCCACCGCAGGACGATGGAGCCCCACCACAACGGGGCCGCGGGGTCGCGCAGCGCCGGAGCCGTCGTCATGCCGGATCGTGTTCCCTCCGTTCGTCGTCGGCCGCGGAGTCCGGACCGGTCGCGCGTGCGGGGGCGGAATCCGCCCCGTCGTCGGGTGCGGTCACCGACGCGGTGCCGGTGCCCCCGGTCGCTCCGGGTCCCTCGGCCGGGTGCGGCAGCGCCCCCTTGTTCGAGAGCACGTCGACGGCCCCCGGGTCCGGAAGTTCCTCGTTGACGAGGGACTTCACGGCGGCGTTGAGCACCGCGAGCAGCGGAACCGACAGCAGTGCCCCGGGGATGCCCGCCGCGACGAGTCCCGCGGTGATCGCCAGGACGACGGCGAGCGGGTGCAGTCGGACGGCACGGCCCAACAGCAGCGGCTGCAGCACGTTCCCTTCGAGCTGCATCACGCCGACCACGATGGCGAGCACGATCAGCGCCGTGACGAAGCCGTTCGTCACCAGTGCGACGAGCACCGCGACCGCGCCGGCGACCACGGCGCCGATGATCGGGACGAAGGCGCCGAGGAACACCAGCGTCGCCAACGGAACCACCAGGGGGACGCTCATGATCCACAGTCCGATCCCGATCCCGACGCCGTCGACGACCGCCACCGCCGCGGTGGCCCGGACGTAGCTCACCAGCGAGGCGAAGCCACGGCGCCCCGCGGTGTCCGCGCGGTGGCGGATCTGCCGCGGGACGGCCCGGACGAGGAAGGTCCAGATCTGTTCCCCGCCGACCAGGAAGAAGATCAGCACGAACAGGGTCAACAGGAAGCCGGTGAGGATCTCCCCGACCGCCCCTGCCGTCGTGAGCGCCCCCGCGGTGATCGAGGCCTGGTTCTGCTGGATCAACTGCACCGCGTTGTTGATGAAGTCCTCGATCTGCGTCTCGCGCAGATGCAGGGGGCCGTTGATCAGCCAGTTCTCCACCTGTTCCAGACTCCGGTTCAGCTGCTCCTGCAACGCGGGCAGCCCGGAGGTGAACTGGGTGATCACGAAGGTGAGCAGTCCCCCGACCACTCCCAGGCCGAGGATCAGCACGATGACCGCGGAGACCGGCCGCGGTACGCGCCAGAGGACCAGCCTGCGTACCGCGGGTGCCATGAGCGCGGCGAGCAGCAGCGCGATCGACATCGGGATGACGACGACCGAGAGGTACCCGATCAGCCACAGCACCACGTACAACGCGGCCACGACCATGAGGAAGCGCCACGACAGGGCCGCGGCCACCCGCAGTCCCGTCGGCACCCAGCCCGTGACGTCCGGATCCTCGGACAGCATCGCGATCCGCCGCTTCCCCCGGCCACCGTCCGTACCCGCCTGCGGTGGCGCCCCTGCGCCTTCGCCGATCTGCTCGCTCACCGGTTCACCGTATCGGGTCCGTGGGCTCCGCGTGGGCAACCCGAGTGTGACATCGGCACTACCGACAGTGCCGGACGGGCCGGGCCGCGGCGGTCAGTCCTGGGCGAGGTCGGCGAACCGGCTGTAGTGCAGCTGGTGGGCGACGCTGATCGTGCTCGTCGGCCCCGCACGGTGCTTGGCCAGGATCAGGTCCGCCTCCCCCGCCCTCGGGTCGTCGAGTTCGAAGGCGTCCGGCCGGTGGATCAGCATGACCATGTCGGCGTCCTGTTCCAGGGAGCCGGACTCACGCAGGTCGGCCAGCATCGGGCGCTTGTCCGTGCGCTGCTCCGGACCGCGGTTGAGCTGGCTGATCGCCACCACCGGAACCTCCAGTTCCTTGGCGAGCAGCTTGAGCTGGCGGGAGAACTCGGAAACCTCCTGTTGCCGGGACTCGACCCGTTTGCCCGACGTCATCAGCTGCATGTAGTCGACGACGATGAGCTGGAGATCGTTGCGCTGCTTGAGGCGCCGGGCCTTCGCGCGGATCTCCATCATCGTGAGATTCGGGGAGTCGTCGATGAACAGCGGTGCCTCACTGATCTCACTCATCCGCCGGGCGAGCCGGGTCCAGTCGTCGTCCGACATCCGGCCGCCGCGCATGTCCGCCAGACGGATCCGTGCCTCGGCCGAGAGCATCCGCATCACGATCTCGACGCGGCTCATCTCCAGCGAGAAGATGACGCTGCTCAGTCCGTTCCGGATGGAGCACGCCCGGGCGAAGTCGAGCCCGAGTGTCGACTTGCCGACACCGGGCCGGGCCGCGACGATGATCATCTGTCCGGGGTGCAGGCCGTTGGTGACCTCGTCGAGATCGGCGAACCCGGTGGGCACACCCTGTGAGGTGCCACCTCGGGAGGCGATCGCGTCGATCTCGTCCATCGTCGGCTGGAGGAGCTCCTCCAGCGCCACGTAATCCTCGCTCGTGCGTCGCTCGGTGACGTCGTAGATGGCCGCCTGCGCGCGGTCGACGACCTCGTTGATGTCCCCACCGTCGTTGCTGTCGGCCCCGTAGCCGTACTGCACGATCCGGGTACCCGCCTCGACGAGCCTGCGCAGAACGGCCTTCTCGGCCACGATCTGGGCGTAGTAGCCGGCGTTGGCGGCCGTCGGCACGGTGGCGATCAGCGTGTGCAGGTACGGGGCACCACCGGCTCTGCCGAGTTCCCCGCGCCGCTCCAGTTCCGCGGAAACGGTGATCGGGTCGGCGGGTTCGCCCCGGCCGTAGAGGTCGAGGATGCAGTCGTAGACGGCCTGGTGTGCGGGCCGGTAGAAGTCGCCGGGCCGCAGCACCTCGACCACGTCGGCGATGGCGTCCTTGGACAGCAACATGCCGCCGAGCACCGACTGCTCCGCCGTGTTGTCCTGTGGCGGCTGGCGCTCGAACCCGCCGTGTTCCCCCGCGGGCGCAGGGCTGCGGTCGTCGGTGATGGCCACCTGTACTGGCACCCCCTCGGTCGGCGGACGTGGGTCGGCGGTGTGCGGGCGGCCCTCCCGCGGAACACCGTCGAAAGTCGAACATCCGTTCGACGAGTGTAGGCGTTCGGGCGGCGCTCCCCGGGCGTCCGTGCCCGGTGTCTCCGCAACGTGCCGTGCCGCGGTAGCGGCGTTCGCACCACCGCCGCGGCAGCGGCGCTTTCGCACCACCGCCGCGGAACGCTAGATCGCTCGGACGGAGCAACGCAATTCCGCCTGTGGACAGAACTGTGGACAACCTGTTGATGACCGGCCCCAACGAATCACAAGCTCGGCTCAGCCTGTGTACAACCTGGGGAAGACTCAGGTCGGCCTCGCTGAAACCCCTGGTCAAACCCTGTGGATGAACTGTGGAGAACTTTGTGGCGGAGATTTCGGCGTGTCGCGCCGAGATGCTCTGCCGGCGTGTCGCGCACCGTGCCCCGCCCGCTCGCTCCGGCCCGGCCTGTGGAGAACCGGTCGCCTCCGGGTACGACCCCACTGCGCTGAACGAGCGTTCCGAGCGCGCGGTCGTCAGTGGGTGGGGAGGGCGCTCATCGCGGTGCGTAACCGGTCGGCGAGCAACGCCGCGGTCGCCGGGTGCAGCGTCACCAACGGCTCGCCGTGGCCGGGAACCTCTTCCGTCAGCCAGCGACCCTCGACGGTGTCGATGTAGTTGACGGGGCGTTCGGCCCGCATCCGGCGGCCGGTGCGGTCCCGGGCCGCGGCGTAGAGGTTGCCGCCGCCGATCCGGGAAAGTCCGAGGACGCGACGTGCCTCGGCGGCCTGGGGATCGGCGGGACCGCTTCCGCCCCGGCGCATCACCGAGATCTCCCGCTCCTCGGGTTCGGGCTGTCGCGCACCGCCGACCACCCGGCTCTTCGGCACCTGTATCGCCCGGCCGCGGCCGGGTGTGTAGGGAGGGAGCTGGGCGACGAGGTTGTCCAGCAGGTCGTTCGGTGGCACGGAGGCGAGCACCACGACGTCGTTGTCGGTGTTGTGCGCCAGGACGAACCCCTCACCGTTCGCGGCCCCGACGAGCACGGTGTAGTTCAGCGGCTGGTTCTCGTAGCCGCCGTTGACCCATCCGAAATACTCGACGGCGGGCCTGGCGACGGCTGTCATCGTGGCATCGAACTCCCGGTCCGGGCCCGACGGTCCGTGCAGCCCGAGGCGGGCCAACTCGCCGTCGGCCCGCTCGGCGGCCTGCCGCCGCGCGCGCTCGTCCTCCCAGACCGGCGTGGTCGCCAGCACCGTCGGGGGTTCGGCACCCCGCCGCCGGATCAGATTGAGCACGGTGGGGGTGGACAGGGTCACCTGCTGTCTCAGCACGGTCGTCGGTCCTTCTTCGCTTGTCCCGAGAGCGGCGTCACTCACCGATCACGGGCGGTGCGGTCATCTCGTCGCTGCCGAAGAGCGAGTCGCCGTCCTCCTTGAGGAGGTACTTCGTCTCGTGCTCCTCGTCCTCGGAGCCCTGGCCGCCACGACCTGCGCCGCCGCCGGCCCCCATCGGCATGCCTCCCGTACCGCGTGTACCACCCGCCGCGGCGGCACCACCCATGGCCGTGCGGCCCGCGGCG
>NZ_KB912565.1:51285-54620 GCF_000383775.1 Saccharomonospora halophila 8 | reverse complement strand
GCCACCCGCGCGTCGCCGGTGCCCTGGTAGCCGCCGTCGGCCGCGGGTTCGCCGGTCGTGCCGGAGGTGCCGGTGGGATCGGCGGAGCCGCCGGACGGGCCGGATCCGTTCTCGGACCCGCCGTTCCCGGTCCGCGGACCGGAGGTGCCCCCGGTGTCCTGCCCGGAGGAGGTGGGGGCGGTGTGGTCGGTCGCCGTCAGGGTCAGGCCGCAGTTGTCGGCGACCTCGGAGGCGATGGTGTCGAGTGTCTTGTCCTGGGTCGAGGGCAGTGCGCCCAGTCCCGCCGAACCGTCGAGCGCCGCACGGACCGCCTCGCCGATGGCGTCGCCGCCGATCGCTCCGGATCGTGCCCGCGGCACCGTGCCGACGGACAGCCGCTCGTCGGCGATCTTGTTGGCGAGGTGGTTGGGCCAGATCGTCACGTCGTGGACGACGATGATCGTTTTGGCGTCCCGGGCCCCCTGTTCGACGAGGCTCGACACCGCGGCGCCGTCGAGCGTCACCGTGTCACCGACCCCGCCGGAGACCGTGCCGGTGCACGAGTCGGCGGTCGCGGTGGCGGCCGAGGCCGACCCCGCGGCGAGAAGGCTCATGCCGCCCGCCACCACCGCGACCGTGGTCGCGGTGAATGCCTTGCGGGTCACCCTGGTCAGGGCGGTGGGGCTGAGTCGCACGGGCTGTCCCTCCCGAATTGGCGAGCTGTCGACACGGTAACGACGGTGCGTCGGCGTCGGTGACGCCCACGGCGGAAAACCGGGCCCCGCGCCGTCGTCGCGGGGCCCGGGTCGGCCCGGGTACGCGCGTCACACCTCCGACCGCCGCCGGCGGACCCAGGTCTGGGCCAGGGTGGTGCCGACGAAGGCGACCGCGGCCACCGCGACGAGCAGCGGCAGCCGGTCGAGTGCGTCGGCCTCGTCCGCAGCACTCGCACGGTCGGTCACGTGGCCTCGGCCGGCATCGTTCGGCGGGACGGTTGCGGGCGGCGGGACGGCGACGTCCCGGCCCGTTCCGGGCGCGTCCGGCATGTCCCACTCGGTCGCGCCGCCCCAGCCGTCCGCCAGGACCAGTGCGCCCGCGCCCTGGGGAGTCCCGGTGGTGGTCCCGCCGTCGTCCGCCCCGTCCGGATCGCCGGCACCGCCGGCCGGATCCTCCTCGTCGGTCGGCGGATTAGTTCCTCCGGGTGAATTCGGCTGATCTTCGTCAGATTCACCCGGAGGTGGGTCCTCCGTTTCGGGATTCTCCGGCTGGTGACCGGGGAGCGTTTCCTGGACCGGTTCGGTCACCGCGTTGACCGTGTCCTGTCCCGTCCCGCACAGATCTTCCACCGCGTCCGAGGCGACGCCGAGATCGTCGAGATCGAGTTCCGAGACGGCGTCCGCGACCGGGAGCGCGACGGGGGCCTCCGAACGTGCCCCCAGCCCGACCGCGAGTGTCCCGTCCGCGTTGAGCAACGCCCCCACGTCGACCGTGAGCGGGGACCCGTCCTCGCCGGACACGGTGGCGGGACAGTCGCCGGAGACCACGGGGCCGGAGACCACGGGGCCGGTGGCCGCGGCGGCGGTTCCGGACCAGCCCAGCACCAGGACGGCCAGCGCCGCCCCCGTGGTGCCGAGGCGCCGGAAATCTCGTGTGAGCTCGTGTCGAGACCCGTTTTCCATCAGCTTCGCCTTCGCTTTCGGATGCGGTCCCCGTTCCGCAATTCGTCTGATGTCGGTGGTCGCCGATCGTGTCGGATTCGCGGGACCTCGTCACCGTACTCGATCGGTCCCGCGACGCATCGTTACCCTCGTTCCATGCCTTGGTCTCAACCGGTCGGTGCGCACGTCCCCGATGAGGATCCGTTGTCCGTGGCCCGTGAGCGGGGCGCCGACGTCGTGCAGTTCTTCCTGGCCGACCCCCAGGGCTGGGCGGCGCCCCGGCGGCACCCGCAGGCCGACGCGGGAGTCGCCGTGTACATCCACGCGCCGTACGTGCTCAACGTCGCGTCGCTGAACAACCGGATCCGCATTCCCTCCCGGAAGACGGTGACCGCGCACGCCGCCGCGGCGGCGGAGACCGGGGCGCGGGGACTGATCGTCCACGGCGGACACGTCCGCGGCGGGGAGGACCCGGCCGAGGGGTTGGGGAACTGGCGGAAGCTGTTCGAGCGGCAGGCGCAGCACGGGGGATTCGACGTGCCGATCCTGATCGAGAACACCGCGGGCGGGGAGGGTGCGATGGCCCGTGACCTCGACATGCTGGAGCGGTTGTGGGCGGAGGTCGGCGACTTCTCCCCCGGCTTCTGCCTGGACACCTGCCACGCCCACGCCGCGGGGTGGGATCTGGACGGTGTTGTTGACCGGGTGCTGGCGGTCACCGGCCGGATCGACCTGGTGCACCTGAACAACTCCCGGGACGGGAAGGGGTCCCAGCGCGACCGGCACGCCAATCTCCTCGGCGGGGACGGGACGATCGACCCGGACGTGCTCGTCGAGGTGGCGCGGGCCGCGGCCGCACCGGTCCTGGTGGAGACACCAGGACCGGGTCAGGCCGAGGACATCGCCTTCCTGCGCCAACGGCTCTGACCACCCGGCCGTGGGATACGCGGACGGGGCAGGACCACGACGTCGCGACTGCCGTCCAGGACGCCACCCGCCGGGTCGTCCTCGCCACCGGCGCGCACCGGGTCCCGGTCGGGGCTACGGATGTCGCGCAGGATCACCACGCACAGCAGGACCACCACGAGGTCGCGGACGATCACGGTGCCCAGGAACCACTCCGCGGGCAGCCCCTTGTCGTCGACCCCGAGGTAGTAGTACATGCGGGGGACCCACACGAGGGCGTCCACGAGCATCCAGCCGAGCAGCGGTCTCCAGCGCGGCAGGGCGAGCACCGCGAGCGGCACCAGCCACAGCGAGTACTGCGGGGACCAGACCTTGTTCGTCAGCAGGAACGCGGCGACCACGAGGAAGCACAGCTGGGCCAGGCGGGGTCTGCGGGAGGCCGTGAGGGCGACGGAGGCGATGCCCACGCACAGGGCGAGGAACAGCGCACCGCTGACCGCGTTCAGCCAGACGGGCGTCTCCCCCGGCCCGACCGGCCCGTCGAAGCCCGCCCAACCGGTGAAGTGGGCGACGACGTTGTAGAGCGAGTCCGGGTCCATGTCGCGTTCGGTGTTCAGCCGGAAGAACTCGGCCCAACCCTCGTGCAGGAACAGCGAGAACGGCAGGTTCAGGGCGGCCCAGGCGCCCGCGGTGGTCGCGGCCGTGACCGTCCAGGCGCGCAGCCGGCCCGCGCGCAGGCACAGCACGAACAGGGGGCCGAGCAGCAGCAGCGGGTACATCTTCGCGGCCGCA
>NZ_KB912565.1:48348-51185 GCF_000383775.1 Saccharomonospora halophila 8 | reverse complement strand
GTCCGGTCGGCGGCGGGGCGGCCCGTCCGCGGGTTCGTCGCCCGTGGGCCACCGGGGGTCGCCCGATGCGGCGTCCTGTCCCGGCCATCGCGGCTCGTTGCCCGGCTCAGGGTCCGGCCGGTGATTGTTTCCCCGGTCGCTCACTCAAGACCTCCCAGATCGGCGCTCTGCCGGCACGCCGTTCCGTGCGTCCGGCGAAACTACGTGCGCCGCGACGCGCGGGTGCGGCCCGGTGCCGATACCCGCCGTCGCAAACGGCCCCCGTACCCGTCGTGGGCGCGGAGGCCGCCGAGTTCGTCGGGGCCGTGGACCCTCGGGCCCGTGCCGGCCGCGGCCGTCCCCTGCTGTGCTCACCGGCCTGCTGCCCTCCGGGAACGGGGGCGGGGTTCCCCGGTGCCGAGGACGTACGAGAGCACCACGTGGTTCCACCCGCATCCGCGGCACACCTCGACCACGTACACGGTGAACTCGCCGAACAACCCCGCCATCCGGTCCAGTTCCTCGGGCGAGCGCGCCGAGTTCGAGGCGTGCCGGAGCTCGTCGCCGAACACCCAGGACACCTCGTGCAGGCGGTCCCTGCGGCAGACCGGGCACGGGGAAGTGCTCGGCCTGCCGTGGAACTCGGCCGCCCGGAGCAGATAGGGATCGGCATCGCAGACGTCGAGCGTGCTGGCCCTGCCCGAGTGGTACTCGGCCAGGGCAGCACGACGCGCGAGCGCGTAATCGACGACCTGCCGCTGGTTCCGCACGCCAACAGAGTACGGGTAATCGCATCCCCGACGCCCGTGCGTCGCGCAGGACGTGACGGGTCACCCATCCGACACGCCGACATCCCGATAACCGTTCGGTGAAGTTCACACCTCCGAGTAGTCACTCGAAAGGTCTACCGCGTTACGTCCGCCACGTCGATGTATCGACGCGATATAATGACGCGGTATGTTGGAGTTCGGTTCGCGGACCGGAGTGGGGCGATACCCGCGGTGGGGCGATGCCCGGCCGGGCCGGGCCCGAACCGACAACGCCGGTGGTGAGTCGTCGATTCCCGGAAGGGGGTGCACTGTGTTGGAGTTCGCGATCCTCGGGCTGCTGCACGAGGCCCCCATGCACGGGTACGTACTGCGCAAGCGTCTGCACGAGACGCTCGGTATGTTCCGCACCTTCTCGTACGGTTCCGTCTACCCGACCCTGCGCCGGCTGCTGCGGGCTGGGCTGATCGCCGAGGAGGTGGCCGAACCCACCACCGGCTGGAACCGGCGGGCCAAGCGCGTCTACAAGCTCACGGCGGACGGCAAGGAGAGGTTCGCCGAGCTGGTCGCCGACGCGGGTCCGCAGACCTGGGACGACGAGGGTTTCGGCGTCCACCTCACCTTCTTCTCCAGGACGCCGGCCGACGTCCGGATGCGCATTCTGGAGGGCAGGCGTCGCCGGGTCGAGGAACGCCGGGAAGGTCTCCGGGCAGCGTTGGCCAGGGCCGAGGAGAAGATCGACCGCTACACCCGTGAACTGCACCAGCTCGGACTGGAGACCAGTGAGCGGGAGGTGCGCTGGCTCAACGAGCTGATCGCGCACGAACAGGCCGAGCAACGAGGGCAGCAGTCCTGACGGGGAGCGGTTCGCGCCCGGCTCGGCGGGAGCCGAAGACGAGAGAACACGAGTAAGGAGACCGGCATGGGCGACAATCGCCGCGTGAGAGTGGCCATCGCGGGCGTCGGCAACTGCGCGGCGTCGCTTGTCCAGGGGGTGCACTACTACCGCGACACCGACCCGGCCGCGCGTATCCCCGGACTGATGCACGCGCGGTTCGGCGGATACCACGTGGGTGATGTGGAGTTCGTCGCCGCGTTCGACGTGGATGCCAAGAAGGTCGGGCACGACCTGGCCGAGGCCACGCTCGCCAGCGAGAACAACACCATCAAGATCTGCGACGTCCCGCCGCTCGGGGTCACCGTGCAGCGCGGGCCCACCCTCGACGGGCTCGGCCGCTTCTACCAGGAGACCATCCAGGAGGCCGACGACGAGCCGGTCGACGTCGTGGCGGCGCTGAAGGCGGCGGACGTCGACGTCCTGGTGTCCTACCTGCCGGTCGGGTCCACCGACGCCTCGGAGTTCTACGCGCGGGCCGCCCTTGAGGCCGGGGTCGCCTTCGTCAACGCGATCCCGGTGTTCATCGCCTCGGAGCCGGAGTGGGCCGCGAAGTTCGAGCAGGCGGGTGTGCCGATCGTCGGCGACGACATCAAGTCGCAGGTCGGTGCCACGATCACGCACCGGGTGCTCGCGAAGCTCTTCGAGGACCGCGGTGTCCAGCTCGACCGCACCATGCAGCTGAACGTGGGCGGCAACATGGACTTCAAGAACATGAAGGAGCTGGAGCGGCTGGAGTCGAAGAAGATCTCCAAGACCCAGTCGGTGACCTCACAGATCGAGCGCGACCTCGGCAAGGGCAACGTCCACGTCGGCCCCTCCGACTACGTGCAGTGGCTGGACGACCGCAAGTGGGCGTACGTGCGCCTGGAGGGACGCGCGTTCGGTGACGTGCCGCTCAACATGGAGTACAAGCTCGAAGTGTGGGACTCGCCGAACTCCGCGGGCATCATCATCGACGCGGTGCGCGCCGCGAAGATCGCCAAGGACCGCGGGATCGGCGGGCCGCTGCTGTCGGCCTCCTCGTACTTCATGAAGTCCCCGCCGGTGCAGTACGACGACTCCACCGCCCGTGACTCGGTGGAGCGTTTCATCGCGGGCGAGATCGAGCGCTGAGGGCGTCGTGCCGGGCGGCCACGGCCGCCCGGAGCGGGACCCGCCCGGCGCCGAGGGCCTCCTCCCCGCACGTGTCGCGG
>NZ_KB912565.1:44460-48248 GCF_000383775.1 Saccharomonospora halophila 8 | reverse complement strand
CCGGGCCACCGGCGCCGCCCGCGAAGTGCCGCAGCAACCGGACGGTCACCTGCGGGGAGACGAGGGCGTCCCCGCGTGCCGCCGCGCGCACCGCCTCCACCAGCAGGGCCGGTCCCGCGTCCTTGAGCAGGAAGCCCGAGGCGCCGTTGTCCAGCGCGGAGTGGACGTACTCGTCGAGGTCGAACGTGGTGACCACGACGACCTTGAGCGGGTCGGCGACGTCCGGCCCGGCGAGCCGCCCGGTGGCCTCCAGCCCGTCGATGCCGGGCATCCGGATGTCGAGCAGGCACACGTCGGGCCGTAGTTCCCGGGCCCGGCGGACGGCCCCGACCCCGTCGGCGACGTCCGCGACCACCTCGATGTCGTCCTGGGCGTCCAGGATCATCCGGAAACCCGCGCGGACCATGTCCTGATCGTCGGCGATCAGTACCCGGATCACTGCCCCTCCTCCGTCCCGGCCCCGGCGGATCCCGCCGCGAGTGGAATCCACGCCCGCACCCGCCATCCGCCGTCGTCGGCGGGTCCCGCGGACAGGCTGCCGCGCATCAGCTCCACGCGCTCACGCATCCCAACGAGACCGTATCCGGACTCGTCGGTGGGCCCGCCGACGAGTCCGGTGCCGTCGTCGGAGATCTCGACGTGCAGGGCGTCGGCGGTCGTGCACGCGCGCACCCGCACCGCGGTGGCCCCGGTGGCGTGTTTGCCCACGTTCGTCAGTGACTCCTGCACCAGCCGCAGCACCGACCGCGCCACCTCGCCGGGGAGGTCCGCCGGAAGGTCGAGTTCGGCGGTGGTGGGCACGCCGTGGTTCGCCGAGTCGATCAGGGTGCGCAGATCCGCCGCCGGATCCGTGGTGGCCCGCGCGCTGAACTCGCCCGCGCCCGCCTGCGCCTGTTCGCGCATGCTCCGCACGAGCCGGCGCATGGCGCTCATCGCGTCGGTACCCGCCTGTTCGATCCCCTCCAGCGCGTCCACCGCGGCGTGCGGGTTGCGCGCGGCGACCATCCGGGCCGCCTGGGCCTGCACCACGATCCCGGTGACATGGTGCGCGACGACGTCGTGCAGTTCCCGGGCCAGCGCCATCCGCTCGGCGGTCTGGGCGTCGTGGACCGCGGTGGCCAGGGTCCGGGCGCGGTCCGCGTCCCGGGCGCGCAGGAACAGGCCGGTCGCCACGGCGATGCCGAGCAGCAGCGACGCGCCGACGAACAACGTGCGCAACGGTGTGGCGTGGCCGAACGCCGTGTGGAACACGGCCACCGCGGCCACCACGGCGCTCATCCCGCCGACGAGCACCCCCGCCCGCCGGGGCGGTACCTGGCGGACCAGCGCGACCACCACGACAACCCCGCTCGCGACCTGCCCGAGCGGTACACCACCGGTGCTCGGGTAGAGCACGGAGCCGCTGACTCCCGGACCGCCGAGGACCCACGCGACGACGGTGGTTGTCGTCAGCACGGCGCCGAACACCACCGCGGCACGGACCGGACGCCGGACCGCGGTGAGTGCGCCCACCGCTCCCGCCAGCGAGAACAGGAACAGCAACGCGGTGAGCCGCACCTGCGCCGAGACGGACACCAGTTCGAAGAACAGACCTCCCGCGAGCACCCCCGCGGCGGGCCACTGTCCGCGCAGCCGGAGGACGAACCGACCGAACCGACCGAACCGACCCGGCCGCTCCGTCGTGTGATCGCGTCCCACCAGGCCGGCGGTCACGGTGAGCACCAGCAGTGCCGGACCAGTCAGCAGGGCTTCGTCGAGGGAGGAGCCCGGCACCGCCCCCTGGCGCAACCTCACGGCGACAAGCGTGCCCAGCACCAGTGCGCCGCCCGCGAACACCGCGCCGCGCGTGGGGAGCACGCGAACGCCGTGGTAAAGCAGCACGAGTCCGGCGACCGTCTCGGTGAAGGTGATCCCGGAGAGCAGGGCGGTGTAGGAGGCCGCCTGCACGCCGGCGACGAGCGCGCTGGAGGCCACCAGAACGGCCGATCCGGTCCACGCGGACCGTGCGGGCCGTGCCGGGGCGGCGAGTGCGCACGCGGTGAGCCCGGCGATCCCGGGCAGCAGCCACAACTCGGAACCGCGCGGTCCGCTCCGGTCGAACCCGGCGGTGCTGATGATCAGGAAGTCGGTGAACAGCGCGGCCACCAGCACCGCCCCCGGCGGGCCGAGGCGGGACAGGGCCGTGCTGAGCCGCGTGCTCCGGGTCGCTGCCACGTCCGACGACGGTAGTTCAGGCTTGCGTGCGGCCCAGCGGCCGTCGGACCGAGGGCGGCTCGGCCGATCGGCCGATTCCCCGCGTCGGGTTCCGGGCCGTCCGTCCGACGCGGTCGGCCCGGTTCCCACGCGAGGCTGCCTGCCATGGTTTTCGGAAGAGACGAGGCGCTTTCGGTGGGCGGAGCGGACCCCGGTGTGGACACGGGCCGATCACCGGTGCGGACCGGGGTGTCCGCACCGGCACTGGCCGGACGGGGACTGGTCAAGACCTACGGCACCCAACGGGCGCTCGACGGGGTCGACATCGAGGTCGCCGCGGGTGAGGCGGTGGCCGTGGTCGGTCCGTCGGGGTCGGGGAAGTCGACGTTGCTGCACGTGCTCGCGGGCATCCTGCCCGCCGACGCGGGCGAGGTGTTCGCCGGCGGGACGCGGATCGACGACGCGTCCGAGGCCGCGCGCAGCGAGCTCCGCCGCACCCGGTTCGGGTTCGTCTTCCAGTCCGGCATGCTCGTGGCCGAGCTGACCGCCGAGGAGAACGCGGCCCTGCCGCAGCTGCTGGGCGGGGCCACGCGGGGCACGGCACTGGCCACCGCCCGCGACCGGCTGGGTGGGCTGGGGCTCGTGGGTAAGGAGAAGCGCAGGCCCGGCGAGCTCTCCGGTGGCGAGGCCCAGCGGGTGGCCATCGCCCGGGCGCTCGGGCACCGGCCGAGCGTGATCTTCGCCGACGAGCCGACCGGTGCGCTGGACTCGCGTACCGGACGGGAGACGATGCGCGCACTGCTCGACTCCGCGGCCGAGACCGGCGCGGCCGTGGTGGTGGTGACCCACGACCGCGACCTCGCCGCCGCGCTGCCGCGGACGGTGACCATGCGCGACGGCCGGATCGACGGGGTGCGGGACGGTGTGGCCGGGGTGGTGTCGTGAACGCGTTCCGCCTCGCCCTGCGGGTGCTGCGCGTGGACCGGCGCACACGGACGTCGGCGATCCTCACCGCGGCCGGTGTCGCGGTGGCCACGGCGCTCACGCTGCTGCTAAGGCGTCGTTTTCGGGCGCCACCGACGCGCGCGCCGACCGGATCGCGTGGCAGCAGCCGGTGTACGGGCCGGCGCAGGAGGACGCGACCCTGGCGCTGGCCGCGGACCAGGACCACTTCGAGGGGCGGCGCATCGTGCGCGTGGACGTCGCCGCCCTCGTCGATCCGGCCCGCATCGCCCTGCCCGACGGTGTCGGACGGTTACCCGGGCCCGGGGAGATGCTGTTCTCACCCGGACTGGCCGGGCTGGTGGCCGACACGCCCGACCGGAGGCTCGGTGACCGGTTCGGCGGTGAGGTCGTCGGCACGCTCGGCTCCGAGGCGCTGACCGATCCCGGGCAGCTCGTCGCGGTGGTGGGCCACTCCGCCACCGACATTCCCCCGTTCATGGCCGAGCAGGACGGCTTCGCCACCTCGGCGCGGGTGCGGGACGGGACGCTGGACGTTCTCGCCGGGGTCGGTGTGGTGGTGCTGGTGGTGCCCAGCCTCGTGCTGGTCGCCTCGGCCGCCCGGCTGACCGCGGCGCGCCGGGAGGCCCGGC
>NZ_KB912565.1:41554-44360 GCF_000383775.1 Saccharomonospora halophila 8 | reverse complement strand
AACTCCCAGTACCCGGACTCGCCGTCGGCGGCCCACGGCACGTACTCCCACCCGGGCCGGGTCGCCAGCAGCCGGTCGATCCGGTCCTCCACGCGGAAACCGTCCGCGCGGGAGGCCAGTGTGCCCGCGGCCACCGCCCGCAACCACCACGGCGACGGCACCGGCCCGCTCACCGCGCACGCCGCGCGGTACAGCGCCAGCACCTCGTCCTCGGGCGCACGGTGGAGCCAGGCCACCCGGAGGTCGGCGGGCCGGGAGGCGTCGGTGATCCCGAACGGCTGTTCGATCGCACCGGCCCATTCCAGTTCCACCATCGGTTCCAGCCGCGGGGACGGCAGCACCGGGTACGGGGCCGTTTCCGCGGCCGTGTCCGGGTGTCGTGCCGTTCCCGGGCCCGCGTCCACCGCCGCCGGGTTCCGTGTCGCCGCCAAGGGGTCACCTCCGTGGAGTTTCCTGACGCCGGAATACCCACCGTCGCGCCGGTGCACATTCGGAGACCCTTCCGAGCGAGACGACCCGCGGTGGGTTGACCGTCATTAAACCATTCCCGGCGCGGGTGGAGGTGTAAAGCGGGTCACGGAACCGTTCCCGAAACCCGCCTTTCGTTCCGCACGGACCGTGGTTCAGGCGTCCCGCCGGTTGGCGACCACGAGGGACACGGCGAGCAGTACGGCCGCGACCGCGGCGAAGTAGACCAGTGCCGCGCCCTGGCTCAGCGTCGAGGTGGACAATGGCATTCCCGCCTCGACCATGCGGTCCCCGTTCGCCTCGCCGTTTCCGGTGAGGAACTTGTGGGCCACGTTGAACGGCATCCACGCGTAGATGTCGTCCCCGATGGTCGGGATGAGCTGGACCAGGCCTTCCACGGCGAGGCTGTAGATCATCAATAACGAGATCGCCCCGGCGCTGTGCCGCACCAGAATGCCGACCGCCACCGCGATGACGGCGGAGATCGCGAAGACCACCCCGACCCCCGCGACATTGATCCAGTCGGCGGTGCTGTTCAGCGCGAGGTCGCTTCCGGGCGCCAGGAGAAGGGCCAGTCCCCAGCACGTGAAGGCGATGATCTCGCCGAGGATCAGCGAAATCATCGCGACGACGGTGGTTTTCGCCAGGAGCGCGTTCGTGCGGTTCGGCACGGCCTGGAAGGTGGTGCGGATGGTGCTGAACCGGTACTCGGTCGTCACGGCGAGCGTGGCGAGCACCATGATCACGGCGAGCCCGAAGGTGTAGCCGAACTGGGTGCTCGCGACGGTGGCGGGGAAACGCTCACCCGCGTTGCCGACCACGAGCGCGGTGAAGCCCGCGGTGAGCACGATGCCTGCGATCGCGCACCACCAGGGTGAGCGGGTGGTGAGGAGTTTGATGCGTTCGACGGCGAGCAGAGTCATGATTTCCTCGGTCGGTCTCGGTGGGCTGTGGGGTCGTCCGGGTGGGGTCAGGCCCCGGCGGGGGCGGGTGCCGTTGCGTCGTCGACGCCGAGGTCGGCGTGGTACTCCACCGAGTCCCCCGTGATCTGCATGAACGCCTGCTCCAGTGAGCCGCGTTGCGGGCTCAGCTCGTGCAGCACGACCTGTTCACGTGCGGCGATCTCACCGATCCGGTCGCTGTCCATGCCGGTGACCAGGACGCCGTCGTCGGCCTCCGTGCACTCGGCGCCCGCCCCGGCCAGCGTGCTCCGCAACCGGCCGATCTCCGGGCTGCGCACCTTGACGGTCAGTGCGGACGCACGGGCTACGAACTCGTCGGTCCCGCTCTGCGCGATCAGCTCGCCCTTGCCGATCACGATGAGCTCGCTCGCGGTCTGCGCCATCTCGGACAGCAGGTGGCTGGACACGAGAACCGTGCGTCCCTCCTCGGCGAGGCGCTGCATGAACCGGCGGATCCAGAGGATGCCCTCCGGGTCGAGGCCGTTGACCGGTTCGTCGAACAACAGCACCCCGGGATCGCCCAGCAGCGCCGTCGCGAGACCGAGCCGTTGGGACATGCCGAGCGAAAAGCCACCGGCCCGTTTGCCCGCGACGTCGGTGAGCCCCACCGCGTCGAGCACCTCGTCGATCCGGCGCTCCGGGATGCGGTTCGACTTCGCCAGCCAGCGCAGGTGCGCCCGCGCGGAGCGGTTCGGGTGGACCCACCGTGCCTCCAGCAGTGCCCCCACGGTCCGCAGCGGGTGGCGCAGGTCGCGGTAACGCTCGCCCGCGATCCGCACCTCCCCGGAGGTGGGGTTGTCCAGCCCGAGCATCATCCGCATCGTGGTGGACTTGCCCGCTCCGTTCGGCCCGAGGAACCCGGTGACCTTACCCGGTTTCACGTCGAACGAGAGGTCGTTCACCGCGAGGGTGTTGCCGTAGCGCTTGGTGAGGCCCCGTGCCTCGATCATCTGTGTCCTCCAGTGCGGCCCGTGCCGCAGAGATGCCTGTCTCGGCGAGGGTGGGCCACCCCGGTCGTCCGGCCCCGGGCGGGGCCGCGTCCACGGCGCGCCGGGGTGGACCACCCCGCCTCCCCTCGAACCAGGATGCCGGACCCGGCCGGTCGCGACGTCGGTGATCACCCTGATTCCGACCCTGATCCCGCCCGGAGTCCGGGTGCCGGTTGCACGGGTTACTGAATGGTGGTTCAATAACCCGGTGGGGCGACCGCGGAGGATCAGTGCCGAACGGCTGCTGGAGGCGGCCGGTGCGGTCATCGGCCGGGTCGGTCCGGGCTTCACGCTCGCGGCGGTGGCCGAGGAGGCCGGCGTGTCGGTGGGCAGCGTGGCGGGGCGGTTCGGCTCCCGGCACGGCCTGCTGGTGGCGTTGACCGAGGC
>NZ_KB912565.1:26915-41454 GCF_000383775.1 Saccharomonospora halophila 8 | reverse complement strand
AACCCGCAGGCACGCGGCCGACCGGCAGCACCTCCGGCAGTGGCTGGTCGAGTCGATCGCCGACGCCCGCTCGACTCTCGACCAGCTCGTCGCCGAACAGCTCATCGAGGCCGAGCAACAGGTGTCCCTGGCGCTCGATGACGCACTGAGCCGCCGCATCGAGGCGATCGACGCCGAGTTGAGAGCCGTCGACACGGCGATCAGGCTGGACGGGAGGGAACGGTCCCGGCAGCTCTCGTCGGTCGCCGACCGGGCACGGCGGGTGGCCGAGGGGCGGGAGCGTGCCGAGGCTCTGCTGGGCCGTATCCGGGAACTGCGGGACGGGCCGAAGCGGGTGTGAGCCCGCGGGCGGGGTGGGGCCGGTCCCCGGCGGAGTGTGCGGAGACACGCGGAGTGGGCGGAGACAAGCGGGGTGTGCGGAGACAAGCGGGGTGTGCGGAGACAAGCGGGGTGTGCGGAGACAGCGGAGTCGGGGAAACACGGCGAAGTCGGGGAAACACTTGGTCCCCGAACCCGACGGGCTTACCGTGGGTCTCAGTGAGCAGCGTTTCCGGAATTCCGGACCGGCTCGCGACCGTGAGGGGGAGTGACCGTGTGGGCGGATGAGACGGGCGGCGGCACCGACACCGGCGCGACGGGCACGCCGGACGACATGCTGGTGACCGTCGAGGGCGAGGAGTACACCGCCGAGACGAATCTGGACCTCGACGGGGACGGTGTGGCCGACACCGCGGTGGTGGACCGCGCCGACGGCAGCGCCCAGGCGTTCGTCGACAACGACGGGGACGGCGCGGCCGACGAGTACGTCCGCTGGGACGCGCGGGACCGGGTGACCGCACACGCGGACTACGACGAGGCGACCGGGGAGTGGGTGGCCGTCCCGGACGGGCCGCACCCCGACGGCGACCCGGATCCCGAGACCCGGACCAGTGGCGGCGGCACGATCGTCGCCGACCTGCCCGGTGGCGACGTCGAGGTCGGCCCCGCGACGACGGACACCGACCACGACGGCGTGAACGACACCGCCGTCGTCACCGATGCCGAGGGCAACACCGTCACCTACACCGACGTGGACGGCGACGGGTCCGCCGACGTGGCGGTGGTGATCGACGACACCGGCACCGCGACCACCTACGAGCACACCGGGGACGGTGAGTGGACCGAGGTGGACACCGGTGCCGACCACGACGGCGTGCGCGCGGACGCGCCCGGGGACGGGGCCGACTGGGACGGGTCCGGCTGGGACACGGATACCCGACGCGTCGAGGGCGTGGCGTGGATCGACGCGGCCACCGGCCAGTGGATCAGCCCGAACTGACACGACCGAACACGACTGGCACCGGACCCCGGCTCGCGTCGACACACTCCGCACACGGTCGGTCGACGTCGCGGTGAACACGGGCGAAACGGACAGAGGCGACCGGGGTACCGGCAAGTTACGGCGGGCGGGCGCCACCGTCGGGTCGCCGAGCACGCGGAAACCCTTTCGCGCTGACCCGATTCAGCCGGAATCTGAATCGATTCCCTTATCGTTCTTGTGAGAGAACCGACAGGTCATGGGTCGGTTCAGGCTGTGTCGGGCCGCTACTCTCAGGGCATCCAAGAACGTGAGCACACCGCGCGACGGTGCGCTTGTAGCCATTCGGTCGCCGGCAACGGAGCCCGCATCCGGACACTGGCGTCCGTGTGTGGGCTCTTGTCGTCGAAGACAGGAGTTAGAGATGACTGCAGTGGCCATCCCCGGTCTCGACAAAGCGCCAACGACGCACAGCGGTGTGCTCTCGTGGGTGCGCGACGTCGCCGAACTCACCACCCCGGACCGGGTCGTCTGGGTGGACGGCTCCGACGAAGAGGCCGAGCGCATTAACCACGAGCTGGTCGAGGCGGGCACCCTCGTCCCGCTGAAGGCCAGGCCCAACTCGTACTGGGCCGCCTCGGACCCCTCCGACGTGGCCCGCGTGGAGGAGCGGACCTTCATCTGCTCCGAACGCGAGGCCGATGCCGGGCCGACCAACAACTGGAAGCACCCGGACGAGATGAAGGCCACCATGACCGAGCTCTACCGGGGCTGCATGCGTGGTCGGACGATGTATGTCATCCCGTTCTGCATGGGCCCGCTCGGCGACGAGAACCCCAAGCTCGGCATCGAGATCACCGACTTCGCCTACGTCGTGGCCTCCATGCGCGTGATGACCCGGATGGGGCAGGCCGCGCTGGACAAGTTCGTGACCGGGGACGGCACGGAGCGCGAGTTCGTCCCGGCGTTGCACTCCGTGGGCGCCCCCCTCGAACCCGGTGAGGAGGACGTCCCCTGGCCGTGCAACGACACGAAGTACATCAGCCACTTCCCGGAGAGCCGCACCATCTGGAGCTACGGCTCCGGCTACGGCGGCAATTCGCTGCTCGGCAAGAAGTGCTACTCGCTGCGCATCGCCTCGGTGATGGCGCGGGACGAGGGTTGGCTGGCCGAGCACATGCTGATCCTCAAGCTCATCTCGCCCGAGGACAAGGTGTACTACGTCGCGGCGGCGTTCCCCAGCGCCTGCGGCAAGACCAACCTGGCGATGTTGCAGCCGACGCTGCCGGGTTGGCGTGCCGAGACGCTCGGTGACGACATCGCGTGGATGCGCTTCGGCTCCGACGGCAGGCTCTACGCCATCAACCCCGAGTTCGGTTTCTTCGGCGTGGCTCCGGGCACCGACGAGCACACCAACCCGAACGCCATGCGCACGATCGAGAAGGGCAACACGGTGTTCACCAACACCGCCCTCACCGACGACGGCGATGTGTGGTGGGAGGGCATGGCGGGCGAGAAGCCCGCGCACCTGACCTCCTGGAAGAAGGAGGACTGGACACCCGCCGACGGCGAGGCCGGGGAGCCCGCCGCGCACCCGAACTCGCGCTACTGCACGCCGATGTCGCAGTGCCCGATCCTCGCCCCGGAGTGGGACGACCCGCAGGGTGTACCGATCTCGGCGATCCTGTTCGGCGGCCGCCGTGCGAGCACGGTCCCGCTGGTCAACGAGGCGCGCGACTGGCAGCACGGCGTGTTCATGGGCGCCACGATGTCGTCGGAGAAGACGGCCGCCGCGGCGGGCAAGGTCGGCGAGGTGCGCCGCGACCCGATGGCGATGCTGCCGTTCCTCGGCTACCACGCGGGCGACTACTTCCAGCACTGGCTGGACATCGGCAAGAACTCGGACGAGCTCAGGCTGCCGAAGATCTTCTACGTCAACTGGTTCCGCCGCGGGGACGACCGCCGGATCCTGTGGCCGGGCTTCTCCGAGAACTCGCGCGTGCTCAAGTGGATCGTGGAGCGCATCGAGGGCACGGCGTCGGCGACGGAGACGCCGGTGGGCAACGTGCCGACCGCCGACGACCTGGACATCGCGGGTCTGACCGAGCCGCTGGCCGACATCCAGGCCGCCCTGGACGTCGACCCGGACGAGTGGCGTCAGGAGATCCCGCTCATCGAGGAGTGGTTCGACAAGATCGGCCGGGACAAGATCCCGTCCGCCCTCCTCGACGAACTGGACACCATGAAGCAGCGCCTGGCCTGAGTGCCGCGTTTGCCGTGAAGGACTCCTTCCCTGCGTGCGATGCAGGGAAGGAGTCCTTCACGGCTCACTCGAACAGGCCGACGATCTGGTCGACCGCGAGGTAGGCGAACAGTGCCAGGCAAATCACCAGGAGTGTGTTGGACACCGAACGGGAGCGGAACTCGCGGGGCAGCCGTGCGGAGTTGAGCAGGACCAGGAGCGTGCCCGCGAGGAAGGGCATGAACAACGCCCCCAGCACCCCGTAGGCCACGGTGAGCTGGAACGGCCGGTCCAGGAACAGCAGCGCCATCGGCGGGAACGTCAGCCACAGCACGTAGGCGCGGTAGGGCCTGCTGCGCACGCCCGCCCGCCGTTCGTAGTCGGTGTCGGCGTCCGTGGCGGCGTCCGTGTCGGCGCCGGTGTCGGCCGGGTGTGCGGGCAGGCGCCAGGTCCGCCACCAGTCGGCGAACAGCAGGCTCACCCCGTTCCACACGCCGATCAGCGAGGTGAACGACACGGCGAAGAACCCGACCAGGAACGGCACGCGGGCCCATTCGCCGTACCCGGCGGCGAGCCGGTCGCCGAGCATCAGCAGGCCGACGTCACCGGCGACGACGTCCGTCCCGGCCAGCATCCCGGCGCCGACCACGAGCATGGCGACCACGAAGACGCCGGTGGTCACGTAGCCGACGAGGTTGTCGAACCGCATCATCGGCAGCCAGCGCGACGACCGCCAGCCCTTCGCCAGCGTCCAGTAGCCGTAGGCGGCCATGGTGATGGTCCCGCCGACCCCGCCCACGAGACCCAGCGCGTACACGAGTGACCCGTCCGGCAGCCGGGGCACGAGCCCGCCCGCCGCCTCGACCAGGTTCGGGGCCACCAGCACGGCCGTGGCGACCACGGTCACGAACATGACGCCGACGAACACCGTCATGATCTTTTCCAGCACCGCGTACCGCCCGAACCATACGAGCGCGAACCCGAGCAGGCCACAGAGGATGGCCCAGTACCGCACGGACACGCCGGGGACGAGCGCGTTGAGCGGCAGGCCGGAGGCCGACATGGCGGTGGCCCCGTAGACGAATCCCCAGACGACGGTGTAGGCGCCGAAGTAGACCAGTACCCACCGGCCCAGCGTGCGCCAGCCCGCCAGCAGGGTCCGTCCGGAGGTCAGGTGCCAGCGCCCGACCGCCTCCGCGAGCGCGATCTTGAAGATCGTGCCGAGCAGCACCGCCCAGAGCAGGGTGTATCCGTAGCGGGAGCCCGCCACCATCGTGGCCACGAGATCGCCGGCGCCCACGCCGGTCGCCGCGGCCATGATCCCCGGCCCGAGCTGGCGTACCCGCGCCCGCCACGTCGTGGGCACCTCGGGTCCGGTGGGCCCTGTGGACCCCGCGGATCCCGTGGGTCCCGTGGGTCCCGGTGTCGGCACGGCCGTCGGGCCGGTCCGGTCGGGCACGCCGTCGTCGCGGACCTCGTTCGCCATGGCGGCACGGTAGTGCGCGACCGGCCCGGGGGGAACCGGAGAATCGGGTCACGTCGGCGGTGCGCACCGCCTACGCACGGTCACACGGTCGGGAGTGGTTTCGTGCCGATGCCGCGCAGGAGCGTGTCGACCGGCTGCTCGGTCTCGGCGAAACAGAGCAGGTTCGTGAATCCCTGACGCCAGGACGCCTCCCGGGGCCAGCGCCAGGCCGCGCCGATGTCGTCCCGGTCGGTGCCGAGGTAGTCGCGCACGGCCCGCCCACACTCCTGCCGTCCCAGTGCGTTGATCTTCTCCACGTCCGGGAGCGCACCGTCCGGCGTGCCCAGCGGTATCGCGGCGACGGCCTCGCTCCGGTGCGGTCCGTCGCACGGCGCCGCCCGGGGACGTTCGTCCGCGGGACGCTCCCGGGAACACAGCCGGAACCCGTCGAGACCGTCGTCGCCGGTCAGGGCGCGGTGCAGCGACCCCTCCCGGGTGCGTGGTTCCCCGTCCGCGTTCACCCGCACGACCCCGCAGCGGTACCAGCGCTGACCCCGGTCCCACCGGTCCGCGTCCGCCCAGAACAACCACGCGCCGAGAGTGGTGACGTCGTAGTCGGCACTGCCCAGGAAGTCCGCGACCGCGGCCCGGCAGTCCGGCAGCGCCGCCTCGTACACCGCCTGTTCGGGCGGCGGGGCGGCGCCGTCGGCCCCGTCGAGGGTGCCGGTGTCGACGATCTCGACGGTGTGCGGTCCGGCACAGTCGACGACCGTGGTGGCGTCGGTGGAGACACAGTCACCGGCCTCGGCGAGGTCCGGAGGGATTTCACCGGAATCGGTGCCGGGAACCGGCCGAACCGTGGACGGTGCCGCGGTGGTGTCCGTGGCACCGGGGTCCTCGGTGGCCCCCGCGGCGCGATGGTCGGTCGAGGGCGGCGCGGGCGATCCGCCGACCTCGCTGACACACCCGGTCAGTGTCACGGCGGCCGCCAACGTCACTACCCCGAGCGCGTAACCCTGTCTCGACATCGATCAGACCCTACCGAGTGGAGGTGCGAACCACTCAATGTTGACGGCTCGACATCGCGGGCGCACGGCAATCGGGCCGACGGGGGAACACCCCGGAGCCGGGCGGCGCATCCCCGGGCGGCGCAGAGCTCCCCGGACGGCGCAGCGCTCCCCGGGCGGCGCAGAGCTCCCCGGACGGCGCAGCGCTCCCCGGGCAGGGAGAGTCCGACCGGGGCCGGACAGTGGAAACCCCGTGATGCTGCCAGGTCGGGGGTCCGCCAGCACCACGGGGGCATCTGGAATATCGCCGGCTTACCCGGGTGCGTTACACCCGTTCGAGGATGTCATCCAGGTCACACGTTCGGACCAGTGTGCGACGACGTCTCCGGTGCCGTCCGTGGCGACGCGGGCGGCACGGGTGAAGTCGGCGGGAAACGGGTAGCCCGGTCGTCGGTGAACCTGTCCGAACATTTCGACCAGGGAGGTCGCATGATTCTCCGCCGGGTGGCCCGCCCACTGCTCGCCTCCATCTTCCTCGCGGGCGGCATCAACGCACTGCGGCAGAAGGAGGCCCACGCCGAGGCGGCCAAGCCGTTGCTCGACAAGACCGTCGGGGAGAAGGCCGGTGAACTGCCGAGCGACCCGGTCACGCTCGTCCAGGTGGACGCGGCCTTGAAGATCGCCGCGGGCACGATGCTGACCGTGGGGGTGCTTCCGCGGCTCTCCTCGGTGCTGCTGCTGGGCAGCCTGGTACCCACGACCGTGGTCGGTCACGCGTTCTGGGAGGAACAGGACCCGCAGAAGCGTCAGCAGGAGCTGACCGAGTTCCTGAAGAACGCGAGCCTCGCGGGCGGCCTGCTCATCTCGGCGGCCGACACGGGTGGCAAGCCGTCACTGGGCTGGCGGACCCGGCACGCGGCCGAGGAGGTCGGGCACCAGGTGCAGGGCAAGGCCGGGGCGGCACAGCGCAGGATGGGGGCGGTGCAGGGCAAGGCCGGCCTGGCGGCGGCGAAGGCCACCAAGGTCTCCGAGATGGCGACGGCCGGGGCGGCGAAGCGGCAGGGCCGGGCCGCTGGCATGGCCAAGGGGAAGGGCAAGGCTCTGAAGGCGGCGAAGAAGGGAGCCGGGCGGGCGAAGTCCGCCGCGACGCACCGGCACTGACCCGGCTCCGTTCCCGTACCGCGGCTCCGTTCCCGTACCGCGGCTCCGTTCCCGCACCGCGACGGCGGTCACGCCTCGTTCGTCGGCCGCCGCCGCCCGCGGTCCCGCGTCAGCGGCTGGCCACCCGGCGGTAGCGGGCGGTCGCCAGTGGCGCGAAAATGCCGATGATCACGATGCAGCTGAGGATCGCGTACAGGGCCGCGTTCTCGGCCGGCCATCCGGACGCCTCGGGCCAGCCTGCCGGGCTGGTGTTGCCGAAGAGGTCGCGGGTGGCGTTGACCGCGGCGGTGAACGGGTTCCAGTCGGCGATCGTGCCCAGCACGCCGGGCAGGCTCTCCTGCGGGACGAACGCCGACGAGACGAACGTCAGCGGGAACATCCAGATCAGCCCCGCACTGTTGGCGACCTCGACGCTGCGGGCGACGAGGCCGATGTAGGCGCCGACCCAGGACATCGCCAGGGCGAACAGCAGGATCATCAGGTAGCCCAGCGCCGCCTCGCCGACGCTGCTGTTGATCCGCCAGCCGATCAGCAGTCCACACACCGACATGACCACCAGCACCACGATGCTGAGCACCTGGTCGGCGGTGGTGCGGCCGACCAGCACGGCAAGCCGGGACATCGGCAGCGAGCGGAACCGGTCGATGATGCCCTTCTGCAGGTCGTTGGCGAAGCCGATCACGGTGTAAGAGGAGTTGAACGCGACCGTCTGGGCGAAGATGCCCGCGATCAGGAACTCCCGGTACTGCGCGCCGCCCCCGCCGGGACCACCGATCGCGTCCCCGAAGACGTAGGCGAACAACAACACGAACATGATCGGGAACGCGGTCGCCCCGAGCAGCCAGTCGGGGTTGCGCCGCACGTTCATCACGTTGCGCCAGGTGATGGTCCCGCTGTCGGACAGGACCTTGGCGAACCCGGTCACGGGGTCTCCTCCTCGGTGGCGTGGCCGGTCAGGGACAGGAAGACGTCGTCGAGCGTCGGACGTTGCAGCGCGACGTCCTGCACGGTCACGTCCTCGGCGTCCAGCTTGCGCAGCGCCTCCATCAGCGCCGTCGCGCCGGTGTCCACGTGGACGGTGACCGTGCGGGTGGATTCGGTGACCACGGGCTCGCTCGTGCCGACCTCCTTGAGCACCCGCTCGGCCGTGTGCAGGTTCCCGGGATCGGCCACCACGAGTTCGAGCCGTTCCCCGCCGATGTGGTCCTTGAGCTCGTCGGCCGTGCCGCGGGCGATGACGCGGCCCTTGTCGATGACGACGATCGTGTCGGCCAGGCGATCGGCCTCCTCCAGGTACTGCGTCGTCAGCAGCACCGTGGCGCCGGTGGCGACGAGTTGCTCGATCACCTCCCACATGTCCAGGCGCCCGCGCGGGTCCAGCCCCGTGGTCGGTTCGTCGAGCACCACGACCTCGGGGTTGACGACGAGGGCGCCCGCGAGGTCGAGTCGCCTGCGCATCCCGCCGGAGTAGCCCTTGGCGGCACGGTCGGCGGCCTCGTCCAACCGGAAACGGCTGAGCAGTTCGCGGGCACGTCTCTTCGCGTCCCGTTTGCTCAGACCGTAGAGCCTGCCGACCATGTAGAGGTTCTCGAAACCGGTGAGATTCTCGTCGACGGCGGCGTACTGCCCGGACACCCCGATGGCGGCGCGCACGGCGTTCGGGTCACCGAGCACGTCGTGCCCAGCCACCGCCGCTTCGCCGGAGTCGGGTTTGAGCAGGGTGGTCAAGATACGCACGGTCGTCGTCTTGCCCGCGCCGTTCGGCCCGAGCAGGCCGAGCACCCGGCCGGTGGGCACGTCGAGGTCGACGCCGTCCAGCGCGCGGGTCGCACCGTAGGTCTTGACGAGACCGCGGGCGCGCACCGCGATCGGTCTCTCGGTCTGGGACATAGGGCCAGAGTAGAAGCGACCACCGACAGATGTCGGCCGGATTTCCGGCCGGGACGGTCCCGTCAGTCGGCCGCCCATTCGTAGGAGAGCTGGTAGCGGTGGGCGGGCAGCACCATGTCGTTCATCTCCAGCGGTCTCCCGTCCCGGCCGTGGGCGATGCGGGTGACCGTGAGGACGGGGATGCCCTGGCCGAGTTGCAGTGTGGAGACCTCGTCGGGGGTGGGCATCCGGGAACCGACGTGTTCGGCGTAGTGGCCGAGTCGGTGTCCGGCCTCCTCCAGCCGCGCGTACGACCCGCCCGGCCCGGCGTCGTCCCGTTCGATCGCGGTGTCGCGGGTCAGCGCGCGCGACAGCCGGGAGACGGCGAGTTGCACCACCTCCCCGTCGGCACACATCACCCGCTCCCGCACGGTGACCTCGTCGCCGGGGGTGAGGTCGAGGTGCCGCGCGGTGCGCTCGTCGGCGGGCTCGAACCGCACCGTGACCGCCACCGACGGGGTGAATCCCTCGGATGCCGCGTCGCCGCGGAACGCACCCTTGTCCTGTTCCCGGGCGGAGCGGGACAGCCGGGACCGGGCGAGTCGGTGGATGGTCGTCCAGTCGCGGACGAACACTCCGCGGCCCTGCTCGGTGACCACGACCCCCTCGGCCCGGAGCAGGTTCAGCGCCTCCCGGACGGTCAGCCGCGAGGCGCCGTACGACTCGACCATCTCCCGCTCGCTCGGCAGCCGGTCACCCGGGCCGTACTCACCGGCGGCGATGCGGTCGCGGACGTCCGCGGCGACCTGGCGGTGCACCGGCACGCCACTCGTTCTGTCCACCATCGGGTCGATTCTCCACACGCTCGCCGACGGGTCAGGGGAGGTTACATTCTGACCATGGGCTTGGTGTGAGCGAAAGTGACCACCGGTACGGACGTTTCGACGTGCCGGATCACCGGGCGTGCGGGAGGTCGTAGCCCACGGAGATGGCGTTCTCGACCCCGGTGCAGTCGATGCCACCCTCTTCGGCGACGGTGAAGCCCAGTTCCAGCAACGCTGACCGAGGGCAGAGACGTGCGGGACTACCGGGCCGCCGCCGATACGCTGCGGGAGCAGGCGATGAGCCCGGCGGCGACCGAGGTGCTCATCACGAAGTTGGCCGACGATCTGGAGGCAGCGGATGTGGACTGACGGCCGGTGGCGCGTGTCGAGCCACAGCGGGAATCAGGGGGACTGTGTCGAGGTTCGGTCCGCTGTCGGGGGCGGTGTCGAGGTGGGCCACTCGAAGCACCCGGACGCGGCCACGATCCACTACCCGAGGCCGAATGGGCGGCCTTCATCGCCGGAGTGAAGGACGGCGAGTTCGACCTCTGACGTGCGCCGGGCGTGGCTCTCCCGTGTGCGTCACCGGTGACCGTGAAGGGCACATTCCCTGCGCCAGGTGCTGTGAGGGGCACATTCGCTGCGCCAGACGCAGGGAAAGTGCCCCTCACGGCAACACCCGGGGTGACACCGCCCGGTCAGCGTTCCAGGATCGCGGTGATGCCCTGGCCGCCGGCGGCGCAGACGGAGATCAGGCCCTTGCCCGAGCCCTTCTCGGCGAGCTGCTTGGCCAGGCCGGCCACGATCCGGCCGCCGGTGGCGGCGAACGGGTGGCCCGCCGCCAGGGATGAGCCGTTGACGTTGAGCCGGTCCCGGTCGATCGCGCCGAGCGGCTGGTCGCGGCCGAGGCGCTGCTTGGCGAACTCCGGGTCCTCCCAGGCCTTCAGTGTGGCCAGCACCTGCGAGGCGAACGCCTCGTGGATCTCGTAGTAGTCGAAGTCGCCCAGCGAGTGGCCCGCCTTGTCCAGCATCCGCGGCACGGCGTAGGCCGGGGCCATCAGCAGGCCCTCGTCGCCGTGCACGTAATCCACGGCCGCCGTCTGCGCGAGCGTCAGGTACGCCAGCACCGGCAGGTTGCGCTCCTTGGCCCACTCCTCGGTGGCCAGCAGCACCATCGACGCGCCGTCGGACAGCGGCGTCGAGTTGCCCGCCGTCATCGTGCCGTCCCGCCCGCCGAACACCGGCTTGAGCTTGCCCAGTTTCTCCGCCGACGAGTCCGGGCGCAGGTTCTGGTCGCGGGTCAGCCCCAGGTACGGGGTCAGCAGATCGTCGAAGAAGCCCCGGTCGTAGGCGGCGGCCAGCCGCTGGTGGCTGGTGGCGGTGAGTTCGTCCTGCTCGGTGCGGCCGATCTCCCACGCCTTCGCCGTACGCGCGGCATGCTCACCCATCGACAGGCCGGTGCGCGGCTCGGCGTTGCGCGGGATCTCCGGGACGAGGTGCCCCGGGCGGATCCTGCCGAGCAGCTTGGCCCGTTCACCCACGCTCTTCGCCGCGTTGAACCGCACCAGCAGCTTGCGCAGCGAGTCGTTCACCGCCAGCGGTGCGTCCGAGGTGGTGTCCACCCCGCCCGCGATCGCCGAGTCGAGCTGCCCGAGGGCGATCTTGTTGGCCACGTTGACGATCGACTGGAGGCCCGTGCCGCAGGCCATCTGGACGTCCGAGGCGGGCGTGGTGGGCGAGAGCGCGCTGCCCAGCACGGTCTCCCGCGCGAGATTGAAGTCGCGCGAATGCTTGAGCACCGCCCCGGCGGCGACCTCGCCGAGCTGTTCGCCCTGCAGCGAGAACCGGCTGACCAGGCCGTCCAGCGCGGCGGTGAGCATGTCCTGGTTCGAGGCGTCGGTGTAGGGGCCGTTCGAGCGGGCGAACGGAATGCGGTTGGCGCCGACGATCGCGACCTTCCGCACGCCGGTCTCCGCCGCCCTGCTGCGGCCGCTCCGTCCCCGGCCGCGGCCGGATTTCTGCGCTGAGGTCATGGCTCCTCCTGGTCAGCGTATTTTCGCACCCGTCTCAAGGGTAACCTACTCGCTAGTAGGTTAAGCTGTGGAGTGCATACTCGGCACGGGAGGCAGACCGATGGCTGACAAGTACCAGCAGTTCACCACGACACCCGTGGGCAAGTTCCTGACCTCGAAGCTCGGGCTCCCCGAGCCGCCGGTGCTGCGGCGCTACTCACCGGGCCAGCCCCCGCTCGAAGGGCCGGCACTGCTGGGGGCCGCCCCGAACGGGCGGCTGGAGAAGACGCTGGCGACCCAGCTCGGCAACGCCGGCATCCAGGTGCTGCGCTCGGCGTCCGAGAGCTCCCGCTACGGCGCGCTGGTGTTCGACGCCACGGGCATCACCGACCCGTCCGAACTGCGCGAGCTGCACGCCTTCTTCCACCCCGTGATCCGCAACATCGGGCACTCCGGCCGGGTGGTCGTCCTCGGCACGCCGCCCGAGCAGGTCTCCGGCCGGGAGCGCATCGCCCAACGCGCGCTCGAAGGCTTCACCCGCACGGTCGGCAAGGAGCTCAAGCGCGGCGCAACCGCGCAGCTCCTCTACGTCGCCGCCGGTGCCGAGGAGGTCGCCGAGTCGACCCTGCGGTTCCTGCTGTCGGCGAAGTCGGCGTTCGTCGACGGCCAGGTGATCCGGGTCGGCGCCACCGGCACCACGACGGTGTCCGCGCCGGAGAGCTGGGAGAAGCCCCTGGACGGGAAGACCGCCCTGGTCACCGGCGCCTCCCGGGGCATCGGCGCCTCCATCGCCGAGGTGCTCGCCCGCGACGGCGCGCACGTGGTGGCACTCGACATCCCGGCACAGGGGGCGGACCTCTCCGCCGTGGCCAACCGCACCGGCGGGTCGGCGTTGCAGCTGGACATCACCGCCGCCGACGCGCCCGACCGCCTCGCCGAGTACCTCACCGAGCGGCACGGCGGGGTCGACGTCGTCGTGCACAACGCGGGCATCACCCGGGACAGGACCCTGGCCAAGCTCAGCGAGGCCCAGTGGGACTCGGTGCTCACCGTCAACCTCGCCGCCCAGCTCGCCGTGAACGACAAGCTGCTCGCCGACGACGTCCTGCGAAACAACGGCCGGATCGTGGGCGTGTCCTCCATCGCGGGCATCTCCGGCAACGTCGGCCAGGCCAACTACGCCACCAGCAAGGCGGGCGTGATCGGCATGGTCGACGACTACGCCCCGCGGATGGCCGAGCGCGGCGCCACGATCAACGCCGTCGCGCCCGGATTCATCGAGACGCAGATGACCGCCGCCGTACCGTTGATGATCCGGGAGTTCGGCCGCCGTCTGTCCAGCCTGTCGCAGGGCGGACTGCCGGTGGACGTCGCCGAGACCGTCGCCTGGTACGCCAACCCCGCCTCGACCGCCGTGAACGGCAACGTCGTCCGCGTGTGCGGCCAGGGCTTTTTGGGGGCCTGAGATGACCGTCAAGCAACTCGACACCGCCCCCGGCCTCGGCACCCTCTACCCGAAGGCCGTGCTCGGCGGACTGCGCAAGAACGGCGGCGACGCGCTGCCGGACACCGAGTACGTGCGCACGGGTGTCACGATCGACCCGGCGCACCTGGCCGCCTACGACCGGGTGTGCGGGTTCCGGCTCGACGACGAGGTGCCCGCGACCTACCCGCACGTGCTGGTGTTCGGGACGCAGGTCGCGCTGATGACCGAGCCGGACTTCCCGTTCCCGCTGCTCGGCATGGTGCACGTCGCCAACCGGATCACCCAGCGGCGGCCCGTGCGGGTCGGGGAGACCTTCAGTCTGCGGGTGCGGGTCCGCGACCTGCGGCCGCACGAGAAGGGCAGGCAGTTCGACGTCGTCAGCGAACTGGTCCCGGAGGGCGGATCCTCGGACGAGGCCGTGTGGACCGACGTCAGCACCTACCTGCGCCGGGGTTCGGACGGCTCCGGCACCTCCGGGGAGGCCGGTGGGTCCGGGCCGGAACAGGCGAGGAAGACCGAGCTGGCCGCGCCCACGCCGGACGCGGTGTGGACGGTGCCCGGCGACATCGGCCGCCGCTACGCCGAGGTCTCCGGCGACCGCAACCCGATCCACCTGCACAAGTTGACGGCGAAGGCGTTCGGGTTCCCGTCCGCGATCGCGCACGGCATGTGGAGCAAGGCACGCGCACTGGCCGCGTTCGAGGGCCGGTTGCCCGGGGCGTACTCGGTGGACGTGCGGTTCAAGCTGCCGGTGCTGCTGCCCGCGAAGGTCGCCTTCACGTCGTGGCGCACCGACGGCACCGACGGCACCGACGGCACCGACCGCGACGGGTGGGCGTTCGAGCTGTGGCACGCACGCAAGCCGAAGCCGCACCTGTCCGGCACGATCACGCCGGAGTAGGACCGACGTTGGGCTGTCGTCCCGGGTTGGCACACGCTCCCGGCGGGGCGGGAACGGGCGTTACTCGCCGATGACGGGCGGCACTCGCCGATGACGGGCGGCGCCGTGCGTTCCTCCGTGCCGAAGAGGTCGTCCGGATCGGCCTCGACCAGGTAGCTCGGACGTTGGTGTTCCTCGTCCTCGCCACCCTGACCGCCGCGGTTGGCTCCGGCTCCCATTCCGGCGCCCCCCATGGACCCGCCACGACCGGCCGCCGCGGCCGCGCCCGCTCCGCC
>NZ_KB912565.1:23881-26815 GCF_000383775.1 Saccharomonospora halophila 8 | reverse complement strand
CGACGTACCCGACCCGGCGGGGCCCACCCCGCCCGGTGCCCCGCCGACCGGGGCGGTACCCGCGGCACCCGACGCGGTGGTCCCCGGCGAGCCGATCGACATCACCGAACTCGGTGTCGTCCCGGTCCCACCGTTGAACTCCGGGGGCTCGGCGAACGCGGGCTGCTTCGAGGCGGCCCCGTGGAGCTCGCCGTCGTACTGCCCCATCACCCGGGCGGCCTCGTCGTGCGCCTGTCGGCTCTGCTGGTAGCGCTCGGTCGTCTTCTCGACGTTGTCGAGAAGGTCGAGCGGATTCTCCGCCCACTTGCCGACTTCGGTCTTCCAGTCGAACGGGACCTTCTCGGGCATGTTGTTGCGGGCGGCGCCCGCGGACGCGGCCTGCTCGTTCATGGTTTGAGAGGCCAGTTCGGCGTTGCGCGAGTTACCGTCCGCCCAGGTGCCCAGGCTCGTGAAGTAGCCGTGCGTGTCGTCCGCCTGCCGTGCCGCGGTGAGTGTACCGAGATGCGGCGTGGCGTCACCGGCGTTCGGGGCGACCGCGGCGCCGGCTCACTCGGTCGGACGCCAGACGGCGCCCTCGACGAGGTCGTTGAAACCGAGCCAGGTGAGGTTCATCAGCCACGAGGCGAGCACACTCACGGGCACGTCGGGGTGGTCCAGCCACCAGTCGGCGAGGGATTCGGCGGCGCCGACCAGGGCGGCGGCCATCCCCTCGCCGGAGAACTCGACCTGCTCGCCCAGCCCCTTGCGGACCCCGGCCGACACCACGAGCGTGCTGACCAGCTCCACCGCGGTGCTGCGCAGCGTGGTGATCTCGGCGGCGAACGGCTGTCCGGCGGTGAGCGCGTGCCGGTGCAGCACGATCCACGATTCGCGGTGGTCGGCGACGAAGCCGTAGAACGCGCGCAGGCCGTGCCAGAGTTGCATGTCCGAGGGAACATCCGACCGGATGCCGTCGCGCACGGCGTCGAGCAGGCGGTTCGACTCACGCCGGACGCAGTGCGCGAACAGGTCCTCCTTCGCCCCGAGGTAGCTGTAAATCATCGGCTTGGACACGCCCGCCACGTCCGAGACCTCGTCCATCGCCGCCGCGTGGTAGCCGTGCCGGGAGAACACGGTCACCGCGGCGTCGAGAATCTGCTTCTCCCGGACCTCCCGGGGGAGTCGTTTAGCCCGTTCGGGCGAGCGCTGCACGTCCTGCGCCACCAGCAACCTCCTGTGTCCCCCGCACGCTACCTGACCAGGAGATTCGGTGTCGGCACGCCCGGTGCCCCGTTCGGGGTGCGCCCCGGATGGGAAACGGCCGTCTCACGGTGCGAACTCCGTGGGCGCGGTCGTGCTACTCGGAGTCGATGACCGGACGTCCGTTCGGCCGGGGGCCGCCCTCGCCGTCGTCCCGGCGGCGGTCGTCCGAGACGACCTCACTGTCCACCACGATCGTCCGGGTCCGCATTCCCGGGCCGAACGGTGCGCCGGAGGTGCTACGGGCCGGTCCCCGGCGTTGCACCCGCCGCATCCACGCACGCCGGAACAGCGCCCGGCTCGGCAACAGCAACAGCAGGCCGGCGACGTCGCTGACGAAGCCGGGCAGGAAAATGAGCAGTCCGCCCAGCCCCACGAGCATCCCGTCGGTGATCTCGTTGTGCGGGGAACGGCCGGACCGCGCCGTCGCCATCACCGCGCGGGCGGCCTTGCCGCCCTCCCGGCGGGCCAGCCACGACCCGACGAGCGCACCGGCGAGCAGCAGTCCGAGCGTGCCGAGCACGCCGATCTGCGAGGCGACCGCCCACACGGCGGCCACCTCGGTGATCACGTACAGCAGGAACAGGACGGCCATACCCGGAACAACGCACGAAGGCGCCCGTTTGATCCCGCGAGTCGCCACCCCATGCCCGCGAGTTGACGCCATGTGTCCGCGAGTTGGCGCGCTGTGTCCCCGAGTTGACGTTCTGTATCCGCGAATTGACGCCTGTGTCCGTGAACTGGCGCCCGATGACGACGTGTCGCCGGGCGGGCATGCCCCGGGCGGACTCTCGCGACCATCGCGCGGCCCTCGGAGGTCGACTCGCGGGCATGGAATGGCAACTCACCGGCATGGAGTGGCGACTCGCGGGTGTGGAGTGGCGACTCGCGGGTGGGAGGGGTGGCCCTCCCACCCGCGGGGGTCAGTAGGTGATGGCCTTGGCCGGGTCCGCGAGGAGGGCGCCGACGTCGGCCAGGAAGCGTGAGCCCTGCTGGCCGTCGACGACGCGGTGATCGAAGCTCAGCGACAACTGCATCACCTTGCGGACGGCGAGTTCGCCGTCCACCACCCACGGCGTGTCCCGGATCGCCCCGAGCGCGAGGATCGCCGACTCGCCCGGGTTGATGATCGGGGTGCCGGTGTCGACACCGAACACGCCGACGTTGGTGATGGTGAACGTGCCGTCGAGCATCGCCTCCGGCGCGGTTTTGCCGTCCCGTGCGGTGGCGGTCAGCTCGTCCAGCGCGCCGGCCAGGTCGGCCAGCGACAGGGCGTCGGCGTCGCGGACCTTGGGCACCACCAGGCCGCGCGGCGTGGCCGCCGCGATGCCCAGGTGCACGTAGTCCTTGTAGACGATCTCACCCGCACGTTCGTCCCAGACCGCGTTCACGTCGGGGGTGCGCCGTTTCGCCAGGCACACCGCGCGGGCCGCGAACGCCAGCGGGGTGAGCTTCACCCCGCTGAAGTCGGGATCGCCCTTCAGCCGCTCGCGCAGCTCCATCATCGGCGTCACGTCCACGGTCAGGAACTCCGTGACGTGCGGGGCGGTGAACGCGCTCTCCACCATGGCCTGCGCGGTCGCCTTGCGCACCCCCCGGATCGGGACCCGGGTCTCGCAGTCGGCCCGGTCACCACCGGTACCGCCGCCCGCACCGGCACCCGACGGGGTGGCCGCGGGCGCCGTGGGTGCCCCG
>NZ_KB912565.1:13657-23781 GCF_000383775.1 Saccharomonospora halophila 8 | reverse complement strand
GGCCGCCGCCTCCGCGGACGGCGCGGCACCGTTGTTCGCGGCCTGGGGTGTCGTCGCGGCCTGCGGCGCGGAGGTGCCCTGCGGGTCGACGTCCACGGTGAGGATCGGCGTGCCGACCTCGACCGTCTGCCCCGGCTCCACCAGCAGCTCGGTGACCACCCCGGCCCACGGGATGGGCAGCTCGACGGCCGCCTTCGCGGTCTCGACCTCCACGACGATCTGGTTCACCGCGACCTCGTCGCCCGGCTGGACGCGCCAGCCGATGATCTCGGCCTCGGTCAGCCCCTCGGCGGTGTCGGCGAGGGGGAACTGCCTGTACTCCGGCATCGTGTCCTACCCCCTCACCAGGCCAGCGCGTTGTCGACGGCGTGCAGCACCCGGTCGAGGTCGGGCAGGAAGTGCTCCTCCAGCTTCGCCGGGGGATACGGGGTGTCGAACCCGGTCACCCGCTGCACCGGGGCCTCCAGCGAGTAGAAGCATTCCTGCTGGACCCGGGCCGCGATCTCCGCGGTGACCGAGGACTCCGACTGGGCCTCACTCACCGCGACCAGCCGGCCGGTGCGACGCACCGACTCGAACACCGGCCCCAGATCCAGTGGGGACAGGCTGCGCAGGTCGATGACCTCCAGCTCGGTGCCCTCCTCGGCCGCGGCCGTCGCCGCGTCCAGACACACCTTCACCGACGGTCCGTAGGTGACCAGGGTGGCCGCCGTGCCGCTGCGCAGGCTGCGCGAGGCGAACAGCGGGTCCGGTGTCGAGGTCGTGTCCACCGGCTGCTTCAGTGCGCCGGAGTGGTACAGCTTCTTCGGTTCGAAGAACAGCACCGGGTCGTCGCACGAGATCGCCTGCTGGATCATCCAGTACGCGTCCACCGGGTTCGAGCAGGACACCACCTTCAGCCCCGGCACGTGCGCGAACAGCGACTCCGGCGACTCCGAGTGGTGCTCGACCGCGCCGATCCCGCCGCCGAACGGCACGCGGATCACCACGGGGACCGTGATCCGGCCCTGGGTGCGGTAGTGCAACTTGGCGAGCTGGCTGACGATCTGGTCGAAGCCGGGGAAGATGAACCCCTCGAACTGGATCTCGCACACCGGCCGGAAGCCGCGCACGGCGAGACCGACGGCGGTGCCGATGATGCCGGACTCGGCCAGCGGCGTGTCCAGCACGCGGTGCTCACCGAAGTCCTTCTGCAGGCCGTCGGTGATGCGGAAGACACCGCCGAGCCTGCCGATGTCCTCGCCCATCATCAGGACCTTGTCGTCGGCCTCCATGGCCGCGCGCAGGCCGAGGTTGAGCGCCTTGCCGATGGTGAGCTTCTGGATCTCGGTCTCGGTCCGGACCGGGGACTGCACCGGGGCCGCCATCAGCGCTCACCCCCGTCCGCGAACCCGCCGAGGTAGGCGAGGTACTCCTCGCGCTGCGCGTCGAGCACCGGGGAGGGGTCGGCGTAGACCTCGGAGAAGATCCGTTCCGGTGGTGGGTCGGGCATGGCGAAGCAGTACTCGCGCAGTTCGGCCGCGAACCGGTCGGCCTCGGCGTCGACCTCGTCGAAGAACTCCTGTTCGGCCGCGCCCGTCCGGGCGAGATGCACCCGCACCCGCTCGATCGGATCCTTGTGCTTCCACACCTCCAGCTCGTCGGAGAGCCGGTACCGGGTGGGGTCGTCGGTGGTGGTGTGCGCGTCCATGCGGTAGGTGAACGCCTCGATGAGCACCGGGCCGTTGCCGCGCCGGCACTCCTCCAGCGCCCACCGGGTCACCGCCAGGCAGCCGAGGACGTCGTTGCCGTCGACGCGGATGCCGGGGAAGCCGTACCCGCGGGCGCGCTGGTACAGCGGCAGTCGCGACTGCCGTTCGGTGGGCTCGGAGATGGCCCACTGGTTGTTCTGGCAGAAGAACACCAGCGGCGCGTCGTAGACCGACGCCCAGACGAACCCCTCGTGGACGTCGCCCTGACTGGTGGCGCCGTCGCCGAAGTAGCAGATCGTGGCCTCGGCGTTGTCGTCGTCCCCGACCTTGCCCTCGAACCGCTGCCCCATCGCGTAGCCCGCGGCGTTGAGCACCTGGTTGCCGATCACGATGGTGTAGGGGTGGATACCGTGGCCCGCGAAGTCCCATTCGCTGTGGTCGGTGCACCGGAAGATGCCCAGCAGCTCCTTGAAGTCGACGCCGCGGGTGTAGGCGACGCCGTGTTCGCGGTAGCTGGGAAACGCCATGTCCTGCGGCTTCAGCGCCCGCCCCGAGCCGATCTGGGCGGCTTCCTGGCCGAGCAGGGGCACCCAGATGCCGAGCTGGCCCTGGCGCTGCATGGCATTGGATTCCCGGTCGGCCCGCCGCACGAGGACCATGTCGCGGTAGAGGTTCCGCAGCGCCTCGTCGTCGACGTCGTCGAGGTACGGATCGAACCGGGACGAGGGCAGGCGTTCACCCTCGGGAGTGAGTAGCTGCGTGAGCTCGGTTCCGCCTTCGGCTGTGGCCCGCAATCCCGCGATCACCTGCTCCGGGGACGGTTGCGCCGCGGTGGCGGCCGGTCCGGCGCCGGGTTCGGGGCGCGTCCACTGTTCTGGGGACGACATGCGCTTCTCCTTGGTGTCGTGCCGCGTGGCCGCTTGTGACGACCCCCGCGACGCGCCGCCGGTCACCGTGGCGCATCCGGATCTCCAGCGCTCGGTGCCCGTCGGCGGTGACGGTTCACGCCGTCATCCTGGCACGAACCCCGGCCCCGTGGAGAGGTCCCGATGTCGATTCGTTTTCTCCGGCGGGGTTGTGAGCTGCGGAAACGCTTGGACGGCCGACGATGCAACCGCCGAAAGTCGGTTCGGCGAGCACCGGCTGACCAGCCCGCGCGCCGCGCTGTCGCCGGACGGGCACCGGGTGTGTGCGGCCCCCGTCCGCGAGAACACGCGCGGTGTGACGCCGGACACATCTCCCCCCGGGTGGCACGATGGTCCGCGTGGAAACCGCAACCGTGACCGACACCGTCCGGGCCAGGTGGGCCGACGACGTCCTGCCCAGCCTGTCCGAGCTCGTGGCGATCCCCGCGCTGTCCCCCGGCTTCGATCCGGAGTGGGCCGCGTCCGGCCACCTGGACGCCGCCGTGGAGCACGTCCGCGCCTGGCTGGCGAGCCGGGAGATCCCCGGCGCCGCCGTCAACGTCGTCCGTCTGCCCGGCCGTAGCCCCGTCCTGCTGCTCGACGTCCCCGCCACCCCGGGCGGCGAGGACGCCGGCACCGTGCTCATGTACGGGCACCTGGACAAACAGCCCCCCGTCGGCGGCTGGTCCGACGGACTCGGCCCGTGGACACCGGTGGTGCGCGACGGTCGGCTGTACGGCCGCGGCTCGGCCGACGACGGCTACGCCGGCTACGCCGCGACCACCGCGATCGAGGCCGTGCGTGCGGCAGGCGGCGCGCACGCCCGGACCGTGGTGCTGCTGGAGACCGGGGAGGAATCCGGCAGCCCCGACCTGCCCGCCTACCTGGAACACCTGACCGGGCGGCTCGGGCGGGTGTCTCTGGTGATCTGCCTGGACTCGGGCGGCAACGACTACGACCGGCTGTGGCTGACCACCAGCCTGCGCGGGATGGCCCAGGTGCACGTCACCGCGCGGGTGCTCGACTCGGCCCAGCACTCCGGACTCGCCAGTGGCGTCGTGCCGAGCTCCTTCCGTGTTCTGCGCACCCTGCTCGACCGCATCGAGGACAGCGCCACCGGCGCGATCCCGCTGCCCGAGTGCAACGTCGAGATCCCCGCCGACCGGCTGGCGGAGACCCGGGCCACCGCCGAAGCCGCCCCGGGGTCGGTGGCGGGCGCGTTCCCGCGGCACGGCTCCACCCGCACCGTCGTCGACGACGAGGTGGAACTGCTGCTGAACAACAGCTGGCGGCCGACCCTGTCGGTGATCGGCGCGTCCGGGATGCCGGAACCGGCCGAGGCGGGCAACGTGCTGCGCGCCGCCACGACGTTGGCGTTGAGTTTCCGGCTCCCGCCGACCGCGGACTCCGCCGCCGCGCTCGCCGCGATCGAGAAGACGTTGACCACCGATGTCCCCTACGGCGCCACGGTGGAGGTCACCGGGACCGAGGCGGCGGACGGCTGGAACGCCCCGGAACTCGCCCCGTGGCTGGCCTCCGCGCTGCAGCGGGTCAGCGACGAGGTGTTCGGCAACCCGTGGCGCAGCACCGGGCTCGGCGGGTCGATCCCGTTCATGGGACTGCTCGGCCGGACCTACCCTCAGGCGCAGTTCCTGGTCACCGGGGCGCTCGGGCCGGACTCGAACGCCCACGTACCGGACGAGTGGCTGCACCTCGACCAGGCGCAGCGGGTGACCGAGGCGATCGCGCGCGTGTTGCACGCCCATGCGGAGCAGTGACGTGCCCGTCGAAACCGGCCCGTAACGTCGCCGGGTGGTGCGTTCGGGGGTACCGGGGTGGCAGGATGCGCGGGTTAGCCGGTATTAACCACGAGGAGTGACACCGTGGCGCGTCGACTCACCAGAGTGTTGACCCTGCTTCCCGCGGCCGCGCTCGCCGTCACCGCGGTGAGTTGTGCGGAGGAGGTGAACTCCGGCGGCGACACCGAAGCCGGCGGGGAGATCTCGCTGATCAACGAAGGCAAGCTGACCACCTGCACCCACCTGCCCTACGAACCGTTCCAGTTCAGTCAGGACGGCGAGACGGTCGGCTTCGACGTCGACCTGGTCGACCTCGTCGCCGAGGACCTGGGCGTCGAGCAGGAGATCTTCGACACCTCGTTCGAGGGCATCGAGTCGGGCGCCGCGTTCGACACCGGCCAGTGCGACGTGGCCGCGGCCGCCATGACCATCACCGAGGAACGCGAGAAGGTGATGGACTTCTCGGACGGCTACTTCGACGCCAACCAGGCGCTGCTGGTCGGCACCGACTCGGATGTCGCGGAGCTGTCCGACCTCGAGGGCAAGGTCCTCGGGATGCAGCTCGGTACCACCGGGGAGAAGTACGCCCGGGAGCACAAGGACGAGCACGGCTACGAACTGCGCCAGTTCGAGGACCTCGCCCTGCTGCAGACCGCCGTGCAGACCGGCCAGGTCGCCGCGGCGATCAACGACAACTCGGTGTTGCTGGACTTCGCGAACAAGAACGACGACGTCCAGGTCACCACGGAGTTCGAGACCGGCGAGGAGTACGGCATCGCCGTGCGCGAGGGCGACGCCGCGATGCTGTCGAAGGTCAACGAGGTGCTGAAGGCCGCCAAGGCGGACGGCCGCTACGACGCGATCTACGAGAAGTGGTTCGGCAAGGCACCGGAGAGCAACTAGTCGGGTGAACGACGGGTCCCGGCGGGGCGATCCTCCGCCGGGACCCGCGTGTCCCGTGTCGAGGAGTCCGTATGGCGATGTCGCCGCGCAAACGCGCGCAGGTATTCCGCGGTGTCCAGTACCTCGTGCTGGTCGTCGCCCTCGTGGTGCTGGGCGTTCTGGCCGACTGGGGAAGGATCCGGGAGTCGTTCTTCAATCCGGACGCCGCGGCGACCCAGCTGCCCGAGGTGTTCACGCTCGCTCTGGTCAACACCATCGTCTACACCGCGCTCGGGTTCGGACTGGGTCTCGGCATCGGCCTCGTGCTCGCGCTGATGAAGTTGTCGTCGGTCGGCCCGTATCGCTGGCTGGCCACCGTCTACATCGAGTTCTTCCGCGGTGTTCCGGCACTGCTGGTGTTCATCGCGCTCGGCTTCGGGGTGCCGCTGGCCTTCGAACTCCGGTTCGACGTCTACTCCACGGCCGCGATCGCGCTGGGACTGGTCGGGTCCGCCTACATCGCCGAGACGCTGCGGGCCGGGATCCAGGCCGTGCCGAACGGGCAGATCGAGGCGTCCCGGTCACTCGGCATGTCGCAGGGCCGCACCACGATGACCGTGGTGATTCCCCAGGCGTTCCGCATCATTCTCCCGCCGCTGACGAACGAGCTCATTCTGCTCACCAAGGACTCGTCGTTGATCTATCTTCTGGGTCTGATGCGTGACGAGTACGAATTGGCGAAGTTCGGCCGGGAAGGGTTGAACGCCACCAAGTCGTTCACCCCGATCCTGTTGGCGGGACTCTGCTATCTGATCATCACGGTGCCGCTCGGGTACCTGTCCCGGCGTCTCGAACGCCGGCGCGGGAAGAAGGCGGACAAGGGGCTGGAGGTGACGGCCTGATGGGCTCGCCGTCCACGGCCGGTGCGGGCACCGGCGACGCGATCGTGGAGATCTCCGAGCTGCACAAGTCGTTCGGCCGGGTCGAGGTGCTCAAGGGCATCGACATGCGGGTGCGGCGCGGCGAGGTGGTGTGCATCGTCGGGCCGTCCGGTTCCGGCAAGTCGACGCTGCTGCGCTGCGTCAATCTGCTGGAGCAGCCGACGTCCGGCACCGTCGTGGTGAACGGGTTCGACATGACCGACCCGGACGTCTACATCGACGACGCGCGCCGCTCGATCGGCATGGTGTTCCAGGGATTCAATCTGTTCACCCACATGTCCGTGCTGGAGAACCTGACCGTGGCCCAGCGCAAGGTGCTGGGGCGGGACAAGGCCGAGGCCGAGCGCGTCGCCCGGGACAACCTCGCCCGGGTGGGGCTCTCGGAGAAGGTCGGCGCCATGCCGGACCAGCTCTCCGGCGGTCAGCAGCAGCGGGTGGCGATCGCCCGGGCGCTGTCGATGGACCCGGCCGTCATGCTGTTCGACGAACCGACGTCGGCACTGGACCCGGAACTCGTCGGGGACGTGCTCTCGGTGATGCGCAGGCTCGCCGAGGAGGGCATGACGATGCTCGTGGTCACCCACGAGATGCAGTTCGCCCGCGAGGTCGCCGACACGGTGCTGTTCATGGACGACGGCATGGTGGTCGAGCAGGGCCCGCCCGCCCGCGTCATCGCCGACCCGCACCACGAGCGCACCCGGACCTTCCTCTCCCGCGTGCTCAATCCGGTGCACGCCCGCGAGTAACCACGACGGTGGTGGCCGGAACCGCCCACCCCGTGTCACCGTCCGACCCTGTGGTGTGCGCGGGCGCGCCCGCACCACCGGGATCGACGGTGAGCGGGGAGGGCAGGCCATGCCGGGGATACGACGGGGGCGGGAGTCCGGACGGCTCGACGACGGGCACGTCACCGACCCGTCGACGGCGGCAACGGACCGGTACGACCCGTTCGACCCCGCCTCCCGCCCGAGCCGCACACTGCGCGCCGCCGACCTGCGTGCCGACGTCGAGTCCGGCTCCAGCGGGCTGCTGCGCTGGCGCAGGCAGACCACCGGCGCACCGATCGTCGAGATCACCGATGCCGAGATCACCGGCAGGCTCGACCTGCGTGCGCTGGAGCTGGGCGTGCTGTTCCGGTTCGAGCGGTGCCGCTTCGAGTATCCGCCGGACGTGCGGGAGGCCTCGCTGCTCGGGCTCTCGTTCCGCCGGTGCCTGCTGCCCGGCCTCAAGGCGCGCAACTTCCGCGGCCGCAACGACGTCCGGCTGATCCGCTGTGTGGTCGAGGTGGACGCCGACGCCGACGACACCGAGACCACGGTGCGGCAGGCCGTCGGGGTGGAACGCGGGATCCCCGACGCGGCCGTGAACCTCACCGATGCCGTGGTCGAGGGGTCGGTGGTGCTCACCCGCACCCGGATCACCCACCCGCGGGGCAAGGCGATCCAGGCCGACCGGCTCGTGGTCACCGGCGCGCTGCTGGGCTACCGGTTGGAGGCCGACGGCGAGGTGCGCATCCCAGGGCTGCGCACCGGCGGCAACGTGAACTTCTCCGGGGCCTCCCTGGCCAACCGGGCGGGATTCGCCCTCAACGGCAACGGCCTGCACGTCGGGGGGAGCCTGCTGTGTGAGCGGGACACCTACGGCGGGCCGAACGACAAGCGTCCGTTCACCGCGGACGGCATGGTGTTCCTCCCCAGCCTGCGGGTCTCCGGCGACCTGGTGTTCGAGGGCGCCCGGCTGGCCGTCGACCTGCACAGCGAGGTGACCGCGGACGCCTGGCGCACCGGCGACCGGTTCGAGGACCCGCATCCCGCCCTGATCGCCGACCGGATGCACGTGGACGGCAACGCCGAGTTCAGCAGGAACTTCGAGGTCACCGGAACACTGCGGATGGTGAACGCGCACTTCGGGGGGTCGCTGCGGCTGGCGGGGGCGACGGTGACCGTCGGCGGGGCGACCAACCGGCCCCATCCCGACCGGTCGATCCACCTGGACGGGAGCGAGATCGACGGTGGTCTGGACGGCAGCGGCCTCCGCACGGTCGGGCAGTTCCGGATGGCGGACGTGCGGGTGCGGGGCAACGTCGTGCTGCACGGGGCGACGTTCCGGTACGGGCGGCACGACGTGGTCTCCGCGCGGCGCAGCGAGGTGTCCGGCAACGTCGCGCTGACCCGGTGCTCGGTGCTGGGCACCCTGCGGCTGCAGGGGATGACCGTCGGCGGCAGCATCGACATGAGCGGGCTGCACGTGGCGGAACCGGAACAGGCCACGTCGGTGCCGGAGCGGGAGGAATCGGCGCCCTGGGCCGTCGACCTGCGCTCGGTGCGCGTGGCCCGCAACGTCCTGCTCGCCGCGGAGGACGGCCGGAACTTCCGGGCCTCCGGTGGCGTGACCCTGGACGGCGCGACCGTCAGCAGGACGATCCGGATCAGCGGTGCGGAGCTCGCCGCGGCCCGGGACAACCCGCTCGCGCTGGACGTCGGGGACGCGGGTGCCGACGAGTTCGCGCTCACGCCCGGGACCGCCCCGCAGGGCCGGGTGTCCCTGCGCAACGCACACTGCGGCACACTCGACGACGACACCGCGTTCTGGCAGGCCACGGGCCGGGTCGACGCGGACGACTTCCGCTACGACGCACTCGCCGCACCGATCGGGCTGACCGACGACAGGGCGGTCGCGCGGCGGTTGCGGCTCCTGCGCGCGGCGATGGACGGTTACCGGCCCGGCCCGTACGACCAGCTCGCCACCATGCTGCGGGAGAGCGGGAACGAGGAGCACGCGGACACGGTGCTGTTGCGTAAGCAGCAGTTCCGCTACGAGTCGCTGGCCCGCGGGTACGGCAGGTTCGGGGCCGGGGTGCGGCTGTGGAGCCGGCTGCAGCGGTGGATCGTCGGCTACGGCTACCGGCCGGTGCGGGCGCTGGCGTGTCTGCTGGGGTTGCTCGTCGCGGGGAGCCTGTGGTTCGGCCTCGGGGAGGACGACTGCGTCGACAGTGACCGCTACACCGTCTCCGGCCCCCGGTGCGCGGTCAACGCCGACGACACCGGGCTGGAGTGGAACCCGGTCTTCTACACCCTCGACCTGCTCGTTCCCATCGCCGACCTGGGCAACACCGGCCGGTGGCACATGGCGGGCACGGACAAGTGGGTCTCGGCGGGGTTCACCGCGACGGGCTGGGTGCTGATCACCACGGTCGCCGCGGGCGCCACCCGCACGCTGCGCCGCGACACCAACTGACGGCGTCCGGGACAGAGCCCGGCACGCGGTGACGGCACAGCGAGTACGCCATGACCGCACGGGCGAGCACGCCAGACCGCACAACGGCCGCGCGGGGAGACCGCGGGGTGGCGGGACTCTCACGTGTCGGGCGGGATTCCCGTCACCCCGGTCGTGTTCACTGGCGGTGTGAGTGCTGCGAAGAACCGCGCCCCGGTGCGGGCGCCCGAGTTGACCGGTGACGTCTGGTTCAACACCGACGGCAGGCCGCTGACGTTGGCCGCGCTGCGCGGCCGTGTCGTGCTGCTGGACTTCTGGACCTCGGGCTGTGTGAACTGTCTGCACGTCCTCGACGAACTGCGCCCGCTGGAGCGGGAGTTCGCCGACGTGCTCGTCACGATCGGGGTCCACTCCCCGAAGTTCGCCCGCGAGGGCGAGGCGGAGTCGGTGGCCGCGGCCGTCGCCCGCCACGGTGTCGACCACCCCGTCGTCAGCGACCCGGACATGCGGCTGTGGCAGGAGTACGCGGTGAAGGCGTGGCCGACACTGGTCGTGGTGGACCCCGAGGGGTACGTGGCGCACGTCGCGGCCGGCGAGGGGCACGCCGACGCGCTGCGCACGGTGATCAGGGACCTGGTGGCCGGGCACGCGGCCGCCGGGACGCTGCGCCGTGGGGGTGATCCGCTCGCC
>NZ_KB912565.1:8093-13557 GCF_000383775.1 Saccharomonospora halophila 8 | reverse complement strand
GCAGCGCCCCGCGCGGGACGCGCGACTCACCGTCGTCGACGGGGCGCCGTCGGTGCAACCCTCGGTGGCGGGCACCCGGGTCGACTGGCCCCGCACACTCGACCGGCTGGTCCGGGCCGCCGCCACGCCCGGACGGCGGGTGATCCCCGTCGCCTACGCGCCCGTCCCACCGTCGGTGTCCACGGCGGACGTGCGGGCCCTGGGGGTGCGCGAGGTCGTCGCACGGTTCACCACCGGGGGTTTCGTCGACGCGGTGCGGCCGAACCTGCGCGCCCTCGCCCGTGCCGTCGACGGGACACTGGTTCGGCCCGGTGCGACGTTCGACCTGGAGGAGCACACCGGCCCGCGCACCCGCTCCCGCGGCTACGTGCCCGCCCCGTTGCGCGAGGACGGCACCGGCCCCGAGACGATCGGAGGCGGGGTCAACCAGTTCACCAGCACCCTCGCCACCGCGGTCCGTCGTGCCGGGATCACCGACCTCGAACGGACCCCGCAACCGCCTTCGCTGGACCGGTACCCGGCGGGTCGGGACGCGGTGTCGCTGGCGGGTGACGGGTCGACCGTGGATTTCACGTTCACCAACGACGCCCGGACGGCGGTGTTCCTCCGGGCGTGGGTCGGCGACTCGACCGTCACGGTCGAGATCTGGGGCACCCGCCGCTGAACCCGCCGGACGGAAAGGACCCCGCCGGACGGAAAGGGCCACGCCGCGCACCGGATGCCCGACGTGGCCCCTGGACCCGACCACCTCAGAAGGCGGCTTCGTCGACCTCCATCAGGTCGTTGTCCGCGGCATCGACGACGGCGCGACGGGCGGTGAGCTCCGGCAGCACCTGCTTGGCGAAGAACGACGCGACGGCGATCTTGCCCTGGTAGAACGCGGCGTCCCGGCCGGAGGGGCCGTTGTCCAGCTTCTCGATGGCCACCTCGGCCTGCTTGACCAGCTGCCAGCCCACGAGCAGGTCACCCGCGGACATGAGCAGCCGTACGGTGTGCTGGCCGACCTTGTAGACGTTGCGCACGTCCTCCTGGCTCGACGTCAGGTGGCCGATCATCGTGCCGACCATGCCCTGCACGTCGTCGAGGGCCGTCCTGAGTAGCGCCCGCTCGTTCTTGAGCCGGCCGTTGCCCCCGTCGGACTCGATCGTGGCGGTGATCTCGTTGGCGAGGTGGCCCAGCGCCTGACCCTTGTCCCGGACGATCTTGCGGAAGAAGAAGTCCTGCGACTGGATCGCCGTGGTGCCCTCGTACAGCGAGTCGATCTTCGCGTCGCGGATGTACTGCTCGATCGGGTAGTCCTGCAGGAAGCCGGACCCGCCGAGCGTCTGCAGCGACTGCACGAGCTGTTCGGTGGCCCGCTCGGAGCCGACGCCCTTGACGATCGGCAGCAGCAGGTCGTTCACCCGCTCGGCCAGGGACTGGCTGTCGGCGTCGACGCCGCCGTCCTCGGCGACCCAGATCTGGTCCTGGTACGACGCCGTGTACAGGTACACCGCGCGCAGCCCCTCGGCGTAGGCCTTCTGCAGCATCAGCGAGCGGCGCACGTCCGGGTGGTGCGTGATGGTCACGCGCGGGGCGGTCTTGTCCGTCTGCCGGGTCAGGTCGGCACCCTGCACCCGCTCCTTGGCGTACTCCAGCGCGTTCAGGTAGCCGGTGGACAGCGTCGCGATGGCCTTGGTCCCGACCATCATCCGGGCGTACTCGATCACCTGGAACATCTGCGCGATGCCGTCGTGCACCTCGCCGAGCAGCCAGCCCTTCGCCGGGACGTCGTGCTGGCCGAAGGTGAGCTCACACGTGGTGGAGACCTTCAGGCCCATCTTGTGCTCGACGTTGGTGACGTAGGCGCCGTTGCGCTCGCCGGGCTCGCCGGTGTGCGTGTCGAAGTGGTACTTCGGCACCAGGAACAGCGAGAGACCCTTGGTGCCGGGCTTCGGCTCGATGCCCGGACCTTCGGGACGGGCCAGCACCAGGTGCATGATGTTCTCGGTCATGTCCTGGTCGCCGGAGGTGATGAAGCGCTTGACGCCCTCCAGGTGCCAGGAGCCGTCCTCCTGCTGCACGGCCTTGGTGCGGCCCGCGCCCACGTCGGACCCGGCGTCCGGCTCGGTGAGCACCATCGTGGCGCCCCACGCGCGGTCGATCATGAGCTGCGCCCAGCGCTGCTGCTCCTCGGTGCCGTTGCGGTCGAGGATCATCGCGAAGTTCGGGCCCGCCATGTACATGTACAGCGCGGGATTGGAGCCGAGCATCAGCTCGGCGGCGGCCCACTGCACCGTCGGGGGCAGCCCGAACCCGCCGAGGTTGTTGGTCAGCCCGATCCGGTACCACTCGCCGTCCCACAGCGCGCGGTAGCTCTCCTTGAACGACTCCGGCAGCGTGGCGGAGAAGGTCTTCGGGTCGTAGACCGGCGGGTTCCGGTCGGCGTCGGCGAAGGACTCGGCGAGCGGGCCGACGGCGAGGTTGTTCAGCTCGGTCAGCACCCCGCGGGCGGTCTCCTCGTCGGAGTCGCTCAGCACGCCCTTACCGAGACGTTCCTGCACGCCGAGCATCTCGAACAGGTTGAATTCGAGGTCTCGCACGTTGCTCTTGTAGTGGCCCATGTCGTCACTCCGTACGGGTTGTTCGGCATTCCGGCGTGGGCGCTCTGGCGGACACGCACTGCAACTGCCCTACTGACCGGTAACATCAGGATACTACCCATCGGTAATCGTGGGCGAGGGCTGTTCGGGCGGAACCGCTGTGTTTCGCTGCACGCCACGCCCCGGACCGTCGGGGCGGGCCGGGGTGGCGGGTCCCGCGCCGGTGTCGGGGGAAGACGTGTCGGCGACGTCGTGTCGGCGACGTCGTGTCGCGTGTGCCGGCTCAGCTCGGCTGCGGGTGCGGAGGCTGCTCGCGGGCCTGCTGCTCGGGCGTCGACCGGGCCGGATGTGCCGGTTCCTCCGGGCCGAGCACGAGCAGCCCCTCGCGGAAGGCCTTCGTCACGGCATGTGTCCGGTCGTGTGCGGACATCTTGCGCAGGATGCTCTTGACGTGGGTACGCACCGTCTCCACGGAGAGGAACAGCGACTCGGCCACCGCCGAGTTCTCCATCCCCTCGGCGATCAGATGCAGCACCTGGTACTCCCGCCGGGACAGCGGCGTCTGCGGTGGCCCGCCGCCGACACCCGGGCCCGTGCCCGGTGTGTCCAGCAGTGGAGCGAGCGCCGGGTCGGTGTGCCCGCGTTCGACGTAGGTGCGGCGGATGCCGTCGGTGAGCCTGCGGGGCTCGGCCGCACGGGGGAGGAGACCGTGGGCGCCCGCGGCGAGTGCGGTGGCGAGGTGGAGCGGGGTGCGCTGCTCCGGGCCCACCAGCACGACCACCACGAGCGCGGGGTGGCTCTCGGTGAGCATCGTGGTGAGGTGGCAGCGGGGGTCGAACGCGGCGTCGAGCAGGACGACGTCGGGACGCGCCTGTTCACACAGCTGGATGGCGGCGTGGTGGCTGGCGGCGTGGCCCGCCCAGCGCAGCCCCGGCGTGTGGTCGATCACCGTGTGCAGCCCCTCGCGGAAGATCGGCACCGGGTCCACGGCGGCCACCGAGAGCGTCCTGGTGCCCCGCTCCACGGTCCGGGCGATGCCCGGGCCGTTGTGCCCGGTGTGACCACCGTGTCCGGTGTTGCCGCTGGGTCCGGCGTTGCCGCTGTGGTCGGTGTGCGCCATCGGTGTCCTCCTCCACGCCGGGCGACGCCCGTCCTCGGTCCCCTCCGCGCCCGGCCGGTGGACCCGTCCCCTGTACGGGGGTTCCCGGTTGAGCCGAACAGACCACACGCAACCACACCGGACCCTCCGTCAAGGGAGGTTTGCGGCACTCCCCACGCGGGCCCGGCAGCGTTCACCCGGGGGCCCGGAGCGGCCACGACTCGTGTCCGGGCCGGGGAAGGCGTAGGATGTGACCGGCCACACACGACGGCATCAAGGGGGATGGCGTGCCACTGGCTCTGGTGCTCGGTCTCGTCGGGTTGGTCCTGGTCGCCGCGGCGGTGACGGTGGTGTACGAGGACCAGCGGGAGAGCCGTCGCCGGTCCCGGCGCCGGCACGCGCGGCTGGCCGCTCTCGGGGAGGTCGATTCCCGTGGGCCGACGGGGCCGTAGCCATCGGGTGGAGGGTGAGTGAGCACGGGCGAACAGGACCGGTGCGGTTCCGCCCGCCCGTCGCCCGTCAGCGCAGATCGACCACGGCTCCCTCGCTCGCGAACGAATCGTGCAGTTCGATCCGGTCGGTGGCCGTGTCGGGAGGAACGTCGAAGACGAGCTGTCCCTCCACGTTGTTGCCCGGATTGATCGGGTTGTAGAGCACGTCGTTGCCGGAGATCGACGTGCCGGCGGCCGAATCGGCCGAGTACTGCCGGTCGTTCGCGTCGAGCAGGTACTGATCGCTGTCGGCGAAGAAGCCCTGCTGGTCACCGATGTTGCTCACCCGCACGGTGACGACGACGTACTGTCCCTGGGCCTGCTGGGTCAGGTAGGGATCGCCGACCGAGTCGCGGTGCTCGACCCCGGTCACGGTGAACTCGAACGTCCCGTCGCGTACCGGCTGCCCGATGCCCGCGGTCTGCACCTCCGGTCCGGCGGGAGGTTCCTGGTCCGGGACGTTCGCGGTGTCGGTGTCGTCCCCGTCCCTGTTCGTGACCACGGCGATGATGATGCCCAGCACCGCCACGAGCGCGAGCACCCACGGCCACTTCCGCCGACGCTTCCGGACGGGCTTGTCGTCCGTCTGATCGGTCATTTCAGATCATCTTCTCTCCTCACTTCCTGCGACCCGGAACGGTGCCTTCGCCAGACCCGAGTCCGGGGCCGCCCTGCACTTTCAGCCTCGGATGCCCCGCGCCGCCCGTCGAGGGGCGATCGTCGCGTCCGGGCAGGGCCCGTCGTCGCCCGCGCGGGCGGGCCGATGAACGGACGAGCGGAGCCGTTGGACCTTCTTCTCACCCTCTTCGGCGACTGTGTGACCAGCCTGTACTCCGTAGAATCGAACACATGGTCGAAAGTGGAGAGGTTGATGCGGACGAGGGGCCGCTGGTTCGTGTGCGGGAGCTGGGTGAGCAACGTGCCCGGATCGAAGCGGAGCAGCTCCGGCAGATCGCGACCTGGTACCGGGGGTGTACGGGAGTGCGGGAGGCGGCGGCCGAGCTGGCCCTGCTGTTGTCGATCAGTGAGCACCATGCGCGGCGCAGGCTCGACCTGGCGATCACACTGGTGACGCGCCTGCCGCACACCCTGGCCGCGATGGAGGCGGGGACCGTCGACGAGTACAAGGCCTCGAAGGTCGCCGAGCCGACCGCGTGCCTGCCGGACGAAACGGCACGCGCGGTGGACCGACTGGTGGCCGGCCACCTCGCAGGCCGGGATCCGGGGACGATCCGGCGGAGGGTGCACCGGGTGGTGGCCCGGCTCGACCCGCACGGCGCCGCCGACCGTGC
>NZ_KB912565.1:2243-7993 GCF_000383775.1 Saccharomonospora halophila 8 | reverse complement strand
TGTTCTTCGACGAGCGCACGCTCGACGGGGACCTGTTCCGGGACTTCAACGGCCTGCAGGTCGCGGTCGACCGGATGAGCCGCCCCGTACGTCCAGGGCGCGGAGATCGACTTCGTGGATTCCATCGAGAAGCAGGGCTTCACCATCGACAACCCGAACGCGGGCGGCTCCTGCGCCTGCGGCGACTCGTTCCACTGAGTTCGGGGCCCGGGTGAGCAGCGCAGCACCGACCAGTTGCGGGCCGACGTGCTGACCGACCTCCTCCTCGGCGCTGCTCGTACCGCGGCAGCGACGTCGGGTGCGCCGAGGCGGGCGGAGGTGTTCGTCCATGTCGACCTGCACACGCTCACCGGGCTCACCGACCACCCCGCCGACCTGGCCGGTCACGGCCCCCTCCCCGCCCACATCGCCCGCGAGATCGCCTTCGACCCGCGCTCGACGTGGCGGCGGATCATCACCGACCCACACACCGGGGCACCGATCGACGCGGGACGGCACCGCTACCGCCCGCCGAGGGTCACCGACGACCACGTCCGCGTGCGCGACCGGGAGTGCCGATTCCCCGGCTGCCACCGACCCAGCCACTTCACCGACCTCGACCACGCCACCGACTGGGGCAACGGACACACCGGCCGCACCGACCCCGACAACCTCGTCGGCCTCTGCCGACGACACCACCGACTCAAGGACGCCCCGGGCTGGAGTTACCACCTCGACCGCGCCACCCACCGCCTCACCGTCCACACCCCGAGCGGCCGCACCCACACCACCGACCCCGAACCCGTGTTGGATCAGCCGCCGTTCTGAAGGCGCGAACTGTCAGTCATCTGTTACTTCGAGCATCAGCCCGTGCTGGGTTCCGGGGTCAGTTGCCGCAACGCTTCGGCGACGCAGTCGGACCACGCACGGTCCCCGAGTTCGGTCACCCCGGAATCGCCGGCGAAGGCGCTGGAGAGCACCACGTCGGGTGTCAACGAGGCGATGTCGGTCAGGCTGGCGGTCAGTGTGTCCCGGTGGCTCATGCCCTCGATATATCCGGCGGTCCAGTGTCCTTCCGCACTGCGGAAGATCGAATCGCCGGTGAACAGGTATGTCGTTCCGCCGGGTGAACGGACGACGAAGCACGCGCTGCCCGGCGTGTGGCCCGGGGTGGGGATCACTTCGAGACCGTCGGCGACGGCATGCCGTCGTTCGAAGGCCTCGTCGACCGTGGCCGTCTCGCGCACGAGGTCGGCTTCGGCCGCGCTGACGTGCAGGGTCGAACCGAACCGCTGCTTGATCGCGCGCAGGGACGGTGCTATCTCGTCCTGGTGGCTCAGATAGTGTCGGGCCACGCCACCCAGATCGGCCATATGGTCGAGTTCGTGTTCGTAAGTGGTGTTGTAGAACAGCACATTGCCGCTCGGCGCCTGCCACAGGTAGGCGTGCGTGCTCAGCCCCGGCATCGGGTATTCCGGATCCGTCTCCCACAGATCGTCACTGATCTTCCTCATGTGTCCGTCCTCCCCTGGAAACGCTTCGGTCAGCCTGGGGAGAACGGTAGGAATTCGAGCGCGCTGGAGGTCAAGGCGGCGATCGCCCGCGCCGCCGGATGGTGTCCCGGCCGCGCCCACGGAGTAGCGGTCAGCGCCGTGAATGCTGTTGACGCTGCTCGTAGTCGTCGATCGCGGTGTCGACCCGGAGCGCGGCTTCCATGATCGACCGCAGTGTGCTGAGGACGTCCTCCGGCAGGTGCCGCCGGGCCGCGTCGAGGGCCCGGCCGATCTCCTCGCGCCGCTCGGCGGGCACCTCGACGTCTTCGGCGCCGAGCTGGGTGCGGATGTCGTGGACGATTTCGCCCAGTGACGGCTCCGGCGTGATGCCGACTCTGCGGCCGTGCCACGCACGGTGGCACCGTTCCGAACAGAAGTCCTGATCCACCGACCCGTCGAGCGGACCACCACACTCGTGACAACCGAGCGCCTCGTCGATGGCGGCGATGATGTCCGGCACGGTCAACCCTTCGGCAGCTTCGGCTCCACGACAGCAGCGAGCTCGTCCGCGATCTCGCACGCCTGTTCGGTCGTCAGGGTCGTATTGACGACGACGTCCACACGGGACGAATCGGTCACCCCGATGGCGATCGTGCACCCGAGTGAATCCGGAATTTGTGCGAGCTTTCGCCCATTAGTCTCGGTGTTGCGGATACCCATCCCTTGGTCGATCGCCTCAGAGACACCTGTCGTTTCCCGGATTCCTGTGACGAACGCGAGACTCTCGATCTGGGATCCGCTACGGTCGCGCACGAACTCGCAGGCTCGCGCCTCGCCGATTTCTGCTGGGTTGGAGTCTCGGAAAGAGCCGTACTCGTGCAACTCGTCCGCAGAAAGCAGGGAACACGGGTCTGTTCGAGCGAGTTGATCTTCTGCACCGGTCGTGTCCGTGGAAGGGTCCGCCGATGGCGCATGGTTGGCGGAGGACGGGCTGTCGGTGGGTGGTTGTGCCTGCCCATGCTGGGTAGGGGTACACGCTGTGACTGAGACGGCCAGTATGGCGAGCAACCCTGCCCAAGCCGTCTTCGCGTTGGACACCTGCTTCTCGCTCGAGTTCACGTCTGACGCCACGACGTCGCGGCCTTCGTCTCGGCTTCGCGATACTGTTCCGACGCCCGCAGCAAAGTCTCCTCCAACGTCCGAAGGGTCGTCTGCAGCGAATCCATTACCGGGACGATACCGTTCGGGCCGTCGGCCCCTTGTCGAACATCCGAAGCGACCTGCCTCGCGTACGGGCTGCTCCCGAGGGGAGGATCCTGGGCAATGACCTGTACTTTTCTGCTGAGGCGGTCGAATCGGTCGCGGGCGTTGCGCACCGCTTTCAGAAGGGGCTCCACGCCCCGATCGGTGATCTGGAAGCCGTCGTTCTTCACCGAGTCGAGCATCTCGCGTGCGCCGTCGTTCATCCGGTTCAGCGCATCGGCGTTCAGGTTGGTGCCCATGGTCACGCCCGCAGCCACGGCGCCGGCGAGACCGGCTTGCGCCGGGTCTCCGCGTGTGTCCGTCGGTTGGCTCTCGTCGAAGAATCCTCCGTCGGTCATCAACTCCCCCAGGTCCCCGGCATGTCCGCTCCGTAGGAACTCTAGGCGAGGAGCTGTGACCGGAGAAAGCGATGTGCCAGGGTCCATCGCACACTGGGCCTCGTCACCGACCCGCCGGACAGCGACCGTCGACGAAAGCAACAGGGCCGCTTCCACGTTCGGGAACCGGCCCTGTGCGCTGTGCTGACCCGCTCTGGAGTGGCTGACGGGACTCGAACTCGCGTTCTCAGCTCGGGAACCGGGGCGAGTATGTCGCGTTCGGCCCTCATTATGGCTCTAGCTGAGTTGCCCGGATCGGAGAGGGAAGAGTTGAGCGCCGTGGACCGTACGGAGATCTTCGAGGCGGAGCGGCAACGTCTGGTCGGCATCGCCACCCGTGTGCTGGCTGACCGTGCTGAGGCCGAGGACGTCGTGCAGCAGGCCTGGCTCCGGCTGCACCGGACGAGCACCGACCTCGAGAGCTTGCCTGCCTGGCTGACGACCGTGACGACCCGACTGTGCCTGGACCGGCTGCGGTCCCGGACACCGGTCCCGACGGCTGAGATCGAGGTGGCTGAGGTCGCGCCCGATGTGGCGAACGAGGTCTCCCTCGTCGACAGCGTCGGTGTTGCGATGCAGGTGGTGTTGAATCGACTCTCGCCCCGGGAGCGGTCGCGTTCGTGCTGCACGACAGCTGTTTCACTGTCGTTGACGGCGTCGTCGTCGGCATCACGTTCCGCGCGGAGCCGGAGGTGCTCGCGCGGGTGTCGCGACGCGAGGGAAGCAACGACACGGTTGATCGCGCAGCCGGTCACACTCGCCGTGTGCCGATCGTCAATCAGGTGGAGGCCGACACAACCGGACCACAGCATTGGAAGGAGACGACCGTGAAGACCATGACATGTCGCCAACTGGGGGACCCTGCGGCCTCGCGTATCGCGGCGAGACGGCCGACGACGTCATCAACGCCCAGGACCGATACCTCAAGGAAGCCGAGAAGGCCGGTGACGCATCCCATCAGGACGCGCGCGACGCGATGAAGGGCCGCTGGCGGCGGCCGAAGAAGTCGCTGGCCTGGTACCGCGATATGCAGAAAGCCTTCGCCGATCTTCCCGAGGACTGACCCCGTCCCGCACCGGACGATCGCTGATCGGTTTTCAGAGCGCGTGGAGGAGCACCGGGAGACGAGGACGACGGCTCGGAACCGAACGAGTGATGTTGCTGACGAAGCTCGACACAAGCGAGAGGGTCGCTTCCCAAGATCGGGTAGCGGCCCTCTGCACTGCGGAAACTTCCGTGGAGCGGATGACGGGAATCGAACCCGCGTTCTCAGCTTGGGAAGCTGATGTTCTACCATTGAACTACATCCGCATGTGAGGCTCCATCCTACAACGCCGTGATCGTCCGGCGACAGGTGGGGGTCCTCCCGCCTCGTCGCCGTCCACGATACCGGCCCGCTCCGGGTGCCGCGCTTGACGGCCGCGCCACGAAGTGACAACACTTGTTGTCCGAGCGTATTCGCAGGGCAGGTGAGAGCGCATGAAGCCGGACGAGCCCGACGCGCGGCTGCCGGACCCGGAACTGCTCCGGCAGGGCGGACTCCGCCTCGCCACCAGGTTCTTCGCCCCTCGGGACATCCGGGGGACCGAGCGGCAGCGGGAACGTCTGCGCGAGTTCGCCCAGGCGGAGGATCCCCTCGCCGACGCCGTCGTCGCGCTGTTCGACGACCTGCCGAAGGGTCGCGGACGGGCGCTGTTCGGGCAGGCCCTGGAGCACGGGATCGACAGCCTGGACGATCCGCCACGGCCGCTGGTGGACTTCTTCGCCTCCGTCGAGGCGACGCCGTACTGGGTCGACCACGAGCGGATCGACCGGGGCGCCCGCGCGATCGTGCGGACGGGCGTGCTGAGCCTGTTTCCGCTCGGCGATATGGCGCTGATGGGTGGCTACCTCGCCTCGCGGGCCACGAAGCCGCTGGTCGGCACCGGGGCGATCGAGTACGCGGCGGGCCGCAGGCTCATCGAGACGACGCACTGGTGGCTCGACGTCACCACCCCGGGTGCGCTGCACCGGGGTGAACGGGGCTGGGCCTCCGCGCTGCGGGTACGGCTGGTGCACGCCCACGTCCGTGCCGCGATGAACCGCAGGCCCGACTGGGACTACGCCGCCTGGGACCGGCCGATCAACCAGGTGCAGACGGTGGGCACGCTCCTGCTGTTCTCCCTGGTCTACCTGGTGGGGATGCGGCTGCTCGGCGTCCGCTACACCGAGGCCGAACGCGCCGACATCCTGCATCTGTGGCGCTACGTCGGCTGGCTGATGGGCGTGGACGAAACGCTGCTGCCCGCGGACGAGGACGACGCCTGGCGGCTGTTGTGGCTGCTCGCGGCCACCGAGTTCATCCCGGACGAGGACTCCCGGCGCCTCGCCGCCGCCCTGGTGCGCTCGCACGCGGAGGTCGGCGCGGGGCGGGGGCGGCTGGGGAGGTTCGCCTCCGAGCTCTCGGTGCGGGTGCACACGGCGATCAGCAGGCTCGTGCTGGGCCGGACGAACGCCGACTACCTGGAGCTGCCCGACGACCCGCTCGCCCGGACGGCGGTGCTGGCCGTCTCGGCGGCGAACTTCGCCGCCGAGACGGTGCGTCGGCGGCTGCCGGGAGCGACCGCGGTCCAGGAACGCCTCGGTGCGCTCGCGCTGC
>NZ_KB912565.1:0-2143 GCF_000383775.1 Saccharomonospora halophila 8 | reverse complement strand
CGAACGCCGCGCGGTGCCGGGCGTGGTGCGCGGCCCGGACGGTGCCGTGGCGCATGGCCGCGGCCGTGCCGGTCACACAGTCCAGTCGGGTGTTGTTCACCATCTCGATGATGGTGCGCACCCCGCGGCCCTCCTCGCCGACCGGCCAGCCGAGCGCACCGTCGTACTCGATCTCGGCGGAGGCGTTGGACCGGTTGCCCAGCTTGTCCTTCAGGCGTTGCAGGTGCAGGCGGTTGCGGGTGCCGTCCGGCAGCACGCGGGGGACGAGCAGGCACGTCACGCCGCCGGGCGCCTGCGCCAGCGTCAGGAACACGTCCGACATCGGGGCCGAGGTGAACCACTTGTGCCCGGTGAGTCGGTAGGCGCCGTCGCCGGTCGGCTCGGCGCGCGTGGTGTTCGCGCGGACGTCCGAACCACCCTGCTTCTCGGTCATCGACATGCCCGCGATCAGGCCCCGCTTGCCGGTCGGCGTGCGCAGCCCGTAGTCGTACTCGGGGGCCGCCAGCAGCGGTTCGAGGGTCGCGGCCAGGTCGGGGCTGTGCCGCAGGGCGGGCACGGCCGAGTAGGTCATCGAGATCGGGCAGGTGTGGCCCGCCTCCACCTGACTCCAGACGTAGAACTTCGCCGTGCGCGCCACGTGCGCACCGGGCTGCTCCCTGCTCCACGGCGTGGCGTGCAGGCCGTGCGAGACGGCCACCGTCATCAGGTCGTGCCAGTGCGGGTGGAACTCGACCTCGTCGATGCGGTGCCCCACTCGGTCGTGCGTACGCAGCACGGGCGGATTCTCGTTGACGATCCTGCCCCACTCCTGGGCGCGCTCGCCGCCCGCCAGCACGCCGAGCTCGCGGACCTCGCTCTCCGCCCAGCCCGCGCCCTCCCGGTGCAGGCCTTCGAGCAGCGCGGGATCCTCGGCGACGTCGTGGTCGGCGAGGGCGGGGACCTGGTTGGTCACCTCATGGGTCGGTGGCATGGCGTACTCCTAACGCGCGGAGGGTGAAGGCGGACAGACCGTCCAGGGAGGTGGCCGTACCACCGGTGAGCGGGCCCACCAGGATTTCGGCCGCGGCACCGACGACCGCCGCGGCGGTCAGTTCCGCGTCCTGGGCGGGAAGTGTTCCGGCGCGGACCCCGTCGCGGACGCAGCCGGCGATCACGTCGCGGAAGGCCCGGCGGAACACCAGGCGGCGCTGTTCCACCGGCGCGTCGACCGGCTCGGCCAGCAGCGCGTAGGCCAGGCGTGGCGATTTGAGGGCCCGGGTGGCGAAGGTGCGCACCACCGCGACCACCCGCTCGGCCGCGTCCTCGGGCGTGTCCGACGCCCGGCGCACGGCGTCCACCTCCCGGCCGACGACATGCCCGAACAACTCCGCGACCAGGTCCGCCTTGGCGGGGAAGTGCCGGTAGAGCGTGCCGGTGGCGACCCCCGCCCGGGAGGCGACCGACGTCATCGCGCATCCGGCGTAACCGCACTCGGACAGCAGGTCGACGGCGGCGTCCAGGATCGCCGCCCGTTGTGCGTCGAGCCGCGCCTGCACGGCGGGGGTGCGACGGTAGGCCACGCCGAGAAGTGAAGCACTGATTCACCGCTTCAGCAAGAGGCGCGAATCGGCACCCGGACCGACCGTCGCCCGCGGGTCACAACCGTTGCAGCCCGACCAGCACCCGGTTCATCAGCTCGGGGCTGGGACGGCCTCCGGACGTGGGGGGTGCGTCGTGCACCCGCACGAACCCCGTGTCGGCGAGGTCGCTGACCAAAACGCGGGCCACGCCGAGCGGTACCGACAGGGTCGCGGCGATTTCGGCGACCGACCTCGGCTGCGCACACAACCGACGGACCGCTTGGTGCTGGGCACCGAGATGGCGGTGCCAGGGCGCGGCCGGGTCCGTCGAGACCAGTGTCTCCACCGCGAGGTCGGGCCGGGCGTGCGTGCGGCCCTTGGTCAACACGTACGGGCGGGCGCGCAGCCGGTGCGCGGTCGAATCCTCGGGGTCGGAGTCGGGATCGTCGGGCCCGCGGACGTCGTCCGGCGGGGGGCCCGGGGACATCACGACCCGTTCCGGCCTGGGAGGCGTGCTCCGGACGGGCGCGGGCTCGAACAGGCTCCCGCCACCCGCCGTGGCTTCGCCGGGGCCCGCCGGGGTG
>NZ_KB912564.1:131302-148326 GCF_000383775.1 Saccharomonospora halophila 8 | reverse complement strand
GGTGGGCGCACCGTGCGACCCGGGCAGGCCCGCGGCACGCGGACCGGTGCGGACCTCGCGGTAGGTGGTCGTGAGCTGGTCGGCTATGTCGATCACGGCACGTCCCTTCGCAACACCTGGGGACCGGCGACGCCGGGGCGTCGTCGGGTCAGCCCGGAGGCCAGGACAGGTGCCTACCACCGAGAACGTGACAGTGCACGTGGAAGACGGTCTGGTTCGCGTCGGCGCCGGTGTTGAACACCAGCCGATAGCCGGAGTCGTCGACCCCGTCGGCCTTGGCGACCTCACCGACCACGGCGAGCAGGTCGCCCGCCAGGCCGGGATCGGCCGCGGCCATCGTCGCGGCGTCCGGGTGGTGCTCCTTGGGGATGACCAGGACGTGCGTGGGGGCCTGCGGGTCGATGTCGCGGAACGCGAGCACGGTGTCGGTCTCGTACACCACGGTGGCGGGCACGGCGCGCTCGACGATCCGGCAGAACAGGCAGTCGGTGCTCACGGACTCACTGTAATGCGCCCACGCCCACGTGTCCGCGACATCGCGGTAACGGTGCCGTGTCCCGACTCACAGGACACGGGCGGGTGAACGGTCACTTGCTCTTGTGGTACGCTTCCGCGACTTCGGAGGGAATTCGTCCCCGTTCGGAGATCTCGTACCCGTTCTCTTTCGCCCACGCCCGGATCGCCTTGTTCTGCTCACGGTCGGCGGAGGACGAGCGGGTGGCCTTCTGACCGTTGCGGCGACCGCGTCCCGTCTGTCGCTTGCGGCCGCCCGCCTTGCGCGCGTGTTCGACGTACTGGGCGAGTGCGTCCCGCAGTTCTTCCGCGTTTTCCGAGGACAGGTCGATCTCGTACGTCACCCCGTCGAGGGCGAACTGGACGGTCTCCTCGGCCTCCGAGCCGTCGAGATCATCCACGAGAGAGACGAGAATCTGTTGTGCCACCGGTTCCTCCTGCTATGGGCCGCTCGGGCGTGAATTGCGGTCTGTTCGGCCAGAAGTGTACCCGACCGCGTCCGGCCGGGAACACGTGGCATTGCGCCGGAGTGGTGATCGGGGAAAGGGCGTGCGCTCCCCCTCCGTCCGCCGGGAATGCGTGGTGCGACGGTGGGTCAACCATACGTATTCATGCCTGGTGAGGGTGCCTCCGCCGGCGCGGCGGCCGGGCCCCGTGTCGCAACCGGAGGGTCGAAAACCGTTGCTGTGCCGGAACATCCGGGGAGAAGGCGGTGCACTTCGGCGATGTCGGACGGAGCCGTCCGCCCGGGTCGGCTTCCTTTCACCCGATTCGAGAAGGATCGCCGGATCGGGCGGGTCGGGAATATCGCCGTCCGGTGGTGGCGGGGGAGTCCCGGGCTCGGGCAGGATGGCATTGCCCGGGTAATAACCCACCCCCGTCGGACACGGGGACCGGAGGAGGACCACCGTGATTCACCCGCCCGAAACACCGGAGGCGGTCACCGCGCTGCGTGCCGACACGGCGGGCTGCGAGAGCGTCGTGCATTTCAACAACGCGGGTTCCTCGTTGCCCCCGAAACGGGTGGTGGACCGGATGGTACGGCATCTCCGCACGGAGGAGAGGATCGGCGGTTACGAGGCGGCCGACGAGGTCTCCGCCGAACTCGACGACGTCCGCGGGACACTCGGTGCGCTCGTGGGTGCCGGACCGGACGAGATCGCGGTCACCGACAGCGCCTCCCGTTCGTGGCTCTCGGTGTTCACTGCTGTCGGCTGGGCCGAGGGGGACCGCATTCTCACCGGCGCCGCCGAGTATTCGAGCAACATCATCGCGATGCTGGACCTCGCGCACCGCCGCGGCGTCCGGGTGGAGGTCGTGCCGAGCACGCCCGAGGGCGAGCTCGACGTCGACGCGCTCGCCGCGACGCTCGACGACGACGTGCGCATGGTGGCGGTGACCCACGCGCCGACCAACGGGGGGCTGCTGCAACCCGTCGAACGGATCGGTGCCGTGGTCGCGGACAGTCCCGCGTTCTACCTGGTCGACGCCTGTCAGAGCGTGGGCCAGGTGCCGATCGACCTGCGGACGCTCGGTGCCGACGCGCTCTCCGCCACCGGCCGCAAGTACCTGCGCGCACCACGGGGGACCGGATTCCTCGCCGTGCGGCGGGGTGTGCTGGACACCCTCCACCCCGCGCACCTGGACCTGACGTCCGCGCGGATCGAGGACGGATCGGTGCGCCCGCGGGACGACGCGCGGCGGTTCGAGCTGTTCGAGCACAACGTCGCCGCCGTGCTCGGTCTGGGGGAAGCGGCGCGCTACTACCGCGCGGTCGGCCCGGAGTGGGCACACGACCGGATCACCGCGCTCGCCGAACACCTGCGCGTCGAGCTGGGCCGGATCCCGGGGATCACGGTGACCGACCTCGGCAGACACCGTTCCGGCATCGTGTCGTTCTCCTCGGAGCGGGTTCCCGCCCCGGAACTCGTGAGCAGGTTACGGGAGCGGGGCGTGCACGTCAGCGTGTCCCGCGCGCCGTCGACCCCCTGGGACATGGCCGACCGGCGGCTGGATGAGCTCGTGCGCGCCTCGGTGCACTACTACAACACGTCGGACGAGATCGCGCGCCTGTGCCGTGAGCTGGCGGCGATGGGCTGACCTCCCGGGGTGGATCCGTCACCGGGAAGGCCCGACGGATGCCGTCGGGCCGAGGAGGTGACGCCAGGGAGACGGAGCCCGGGTTCAGCAGCTGCGGAAGAAGCGGTCCAGCACGCGGGTGCCGAAGCGCAGGGCGTCGACCGGGACCCGTTCGTCCACCCCGTGGAACAGCGCCGAGAAGTCCAGATCGGCGGGCAGCTTCAGCGGGGCGAAGCCGAAGTTGCGGATGCCGAGCCGCTGGAAGGACTTCGCGTCGGTACCGCCGGAGAGCATGTAGGGAAGCGTGCGCGCGTCCGGGTCCTCGGCGAGTACCGAGGCGCTCATCGCGTCCACCAGCGCCCCGTCGAAGGTGGTCTCCACCGGGGGCAGTTCCATCCACTCGCGTTCGATGTCCGGGCCGAGCAGTTCGTCGAGCTCCCGGTCGAACGCCTCGACCCGCCCGGGCAGGATGCGGCAGTCGACGGCCGCCTCCGCGGTGGACGGGATGACGTTGGCCTTGTACCCGGCGTTGAGCATCGTCGGGTTCGCCGTGTCCCGCAACGTGGCGCCGATCATGCGGGAGATGTTGCCCAGCTTGGCCACGGCGCCGTCGAGGTCGTCCTCCGGGAAGTCCCACCCGGTGATCTCGGTGACCCCGGCCAGGAACTCCCGCACCGAGTCGCTGAGCACCAGCGGGAACCGGTGGTTGCCGAGCTTGGCCACCGCCTCGGAGAGTTTGGTGACCGCGTTGTCGTGGTGCAGCATCGACCCGTGCCCGGCCGTGCCCCGCACGCGCAGGGTCATCCACCGGATGCCCTTCTCCGCCGTCTCCACCAGATAGGCCCGCACGTTGTCGCGCAGCGTGACGGAGAACCCGCCGACCTCGCTGATCGCCTCGGTGGCGCCGTCGAACAGCTCGGGCCGGTTGTCCACCAGCCACTGCGCGCCGTATTTGCCGCCCGCCTCCTCGTCGGCGAGGAACGCGAAGATCAGGTCGCGGGGAGGGACGATGCCCTCCCGCTTGTAGTGCCGGGCCAGCGCCAGCGACATGCCGAGCATGTCCTTCATGTCGACCGCGCCCCGGCCCCACACGTACCCGTCCCGCACCGCGCCGGAGAACGGGTGCACCGACCACTCGGCCGGGTCGGCGGGCACGACGTCGAGGTGCCCGTGCACGAGCAGCGCGCCCCGGTCCGGGTCGGCGCCGGGCAGCCGGGCGATCACGTTGTGCCGGTTCGCCCCGCCGGACTCGACATAGGTGATCTCGTAGCCGACCTCGGTGAGCTTGGCCGCCACGTACTCGGCGGCCTCCCGCTCGCCGGTGAGTGTCGCCGGATCACCGGTGTTGGTGGTGTCGATCCGGATCAGCTCGCTGGTCAGCGTCACCGCCTCGTCGGCGGCGGCGTCGATCGGGTTCGGTTCGGTCACCCGGTATTCCTATCATCGCCGCGGCCACGGGCGCAGACGGCGACCCGGCGGCGGGCCGTGACCGCCGGAGGACCGGTGGGCCGGGGGTGTCGGGGCCCGTCGTCGGAGTGTCACGGCTGGGAGGTCGCCACCCTGAGGCCGAAGCCGATCGGTACGACCCCGGCGATGCGGTTCATGGCACGCCGCACGGCGGGCCGGTCGAAGAACGCACGCGACCGGGCCAGCACGAGTACGTATCCGCCGAGCCAGCCGAGTGTGAGCGCCGCGTGCGCGAGCACCAGTAGCGCCATGCCCAGTTGCGGGGGCAGTCCTGACGGCGCCAGCGTCGGCAGCAGCCCGGTGTAGAAGACCGCGATCTTCGGATTGAGGAGGTTGCTGACCAGCCCAATTCGCCACGGACTCCCGGGCGGGGACGCCACGGTCGAGGTCGTCGCCTCCGACACGTCGTGGCGGGCCTGGAGCAGTGCCCGGACACCGAGCACGATCAGGTACGCCCCCCCGGCGAGCTTGACCACCGCGCGGCACCCGCGTGCCTTCGGCGCGCAAGGGTAGACGCGTTGGCCGACGACACCAATGGCGACGTACGGGAGACGGATGGCTCCGGACGACGACGCGCCGGACGTGGCGCGCCTGGTTTCGTCCTCCAGCTACGCCAGTGCGCCGCGCGACTGCGGGGTCTCCGTGAGTGGTCGGTAGATGGGATCCCGACGGTGGTGCAGGCGGGCGAGCGACTGCGGGACGACGAGCAGTCCCACCCGGCCGCCACCAGCTCGACGGCGACCGGGGTCGTCGCCCGATGGTTCGGCCTGCTTCTGCGGCCGGGAGACCTCTCGGTTGACCCGTCAGGGCCGTCGCGCCGTAAACGTGGGGCGGCGGAACGGCGAAGACCCGCTGGAGACGGTCAGCGCACCAGGCAGGGCCGCTTCGGATCGAACGTCCAGCCCGGTACCAGGTACTGCATGGCGACGCTGTCGTCGCGAGCACCGAGTCCGTGGTGGAGGTAGAGCTCGTGCGCAGCCGCGACCCGGTCGCGGTCCAGTTCGATTCCCAGCCCCGGCGCGGCCGGCACCGCGATGTGACCGTTCCGAATCCGCAACGGATCTCTGGTCAGTCCCTGTCCGTCCTGCCAGATCCAATGCGTGTCCAGTGCGGTGATCTCCCCCGGCGCCGCGGCGCCCGTGTGGGTGAACATCGCCAACGACACGTCGAAATGGTTGTTGGAGTGCGAACCCCACGTCAGTCCGAAGTCGTGGCACAACTGCGCGACACGGACCGAGCCCGCCATCGTCCAGAAATGCGGGTCCGCGAGCGGGATGTCGACCGCATGCTCGCGGACCGCGTGAGCCATCTGCCGCCAATCAGTGGCGATCATGTTCGTGGCGGTGCGCAGGCCGGTGGCGCGCTTGAACTCCGCCATCACCTCGCGGCCGGAGAAGCCACCCTCCGCGCCGCAGGGGTCCTCGGCGTAGGCGAGCACGTCCTCGCGCCCGGCGAGCAGGCGTACGGCGTCCGCGAGCAGCCACCCACCGTTCGGATCGAGGGTGATCCGGGCGTCGGGGAACCGGCGGGCCAGCTCCGTGACCGCCGCGATCTCCTCCTCGCCCGCGAGTACGCCACCCTTGAGCTTGAAGTCGGTGAAGCCGTAGCGGGCCTGCGCCGCCTCGGCGAGCTCGACGATCGCCTCCGGGGTGAGCGCGACCTCGCGGCGGCGCCCCTCCCAGACGTCGCCGTTCGGCTCGCGCAGGTAGGGCAGGTCGCAACCGTCGGGATCGCCGACGTAGAAGAGGTAGCCGAGCATCGGCACCCTGTCACGCTGCTGGCCGTCGCCGAGCAATTCGGCCACCGGCACGCCCTGTGCCTGGCCTGCCAGGTCGAGAAGGGAGGATTCGAGGGCGGTGACGGCGTGCACGGTCGTGCGCAGATCGAAGGTCTGCTCGCCGCGACCGCCGGCGTCGCGGCCCGCGAACCGGGCGGCGACACTGCGCAGCAGCGAGCGGTACCGCGCCACCGGCTTCCCGACGAGGAGGTCGCTCGCCTCGGCGATGGTGGCGCGGATCGCCTCGCCACCGGGCACCTCACCGAGCCCGGTCCGGCCGTCGGAGTCGGTGAGGATCGCGATGTTGCGCGTGAAGTACGGCGCGTGCGCGCCACTGAGGTTCAGCAGCATCGAGTCCCGGCCGGCGACCGGCACGACCTCGACGCGCTCGATGGTGGCCGTCATGACAGCTCCAGCCGACCGTCGATGCGGCGGACCAGGCCCCACGGGTTGTCCTTTCGGACCGCCTCGGGGAGCAGCTCGTCCGGCACGTCCTGGTAGCAGACCGGCCGTTGGAACCGCTCGATCGCGCGGGTGCCGACCGAGGTGGTCCGCGAGTCGGACGTCGCCGGGTACGGACCGCCGTGGACCATGGCGTGGCTCACTTCGACGCCCGTCGGCCAGCCGTTGAAGAGGATTCGGCCGGCCCGGTCCTCCAGTACCGGCAGCAACTGCCGGGCCGCGTCCGCGTCGGCCGGGGCATAGCAGACGGTCACGGTGAGCTGACCCTCCAAATTAGCCAGCTGGTCGGCCAACGCCGCGGGATCGTCGTACCGGATCACCACGGCGGAGGAGCCGAATACCTCGGCGACCGCTTCACCGGTCGGCGAGCTCGCGCTACTGAGCGACGGCGCCGGCCGCCCGGCGCCGTCGCCCGGGGACCCTTCCGCGATCCGGTCGACACCGGCGGTCGCGGCGAGTCGGTCCACACCGGTGCGGTAGGCCTCGGCGATGGCGGGGGTCAGCATCGGCTGACCGGTCGTGGCGGCCACGGCCTGGCCCGCGGCCGCCACGAAGGCATCACCGTCGGCGCCCGTGGGAACGAAGACCAACCCCGGATTGGTGCAGAACTGTCCGGCACCGAGGGTCAGCGAGCCGACGAAGCCCTCGGCCAGCTCGCGCGCCCCGTCCGCACCGTGCTCGGCCAGCGCACCGGGCAGGATCACGACGGGGTTGACCGAGGACATCTCGGCATACACCGGGATCGGTTCGGGCCGATCGGCCGCGGCCGCAGTGAGGGCGAGGCCGCCGCCGCGCGAACCGGTGAATCCGACCGCCTTGATCCGCGCATCGGTGACCAAGGTCCGGCCGAACTCGTGGCCCTCGCCCAGCACGAAGGAGAAAATACCGCCGGGGAGGTCGGCTGCCGCGACCGCGCGGGTCACCGCCCTTGCGACCAGTTCGCCCGTGCCGGGGTGGGCCGGGTGGCCCTTGACCACGACCGGGCAGCCGGCGGCCAGCGCGGACGCGGTGTCGCCACCGGCGGTGGAAAAGGCCAGCGGGAAGTTGCTCGCGCCGAACACCGCCACCGGGCCGAGTGGCACCATCCGTTGCCGCAAATCGGGCCGCGGGAGCGGGGTGCGGTCCGGCAGTGCCGGATCGACACGGACACCGAGGTGGTCCCCCTGCCGAACCACGTCAGCGAAGAGCCGGAGCTGTCCAGTGGTGCGACCGACCTCGCCGGTCAACCGGGCCTCAGGGAGGCCGCTCTCGACCATCGCCCGGGCGATGATGACGTCCCTGTCGCGCTCGATCTCGTCCGCGATCGCCGCGAGGAGGCCGGCGCGGGCGTCGGGCGTCGTGGCCCGCAGGATGGGGAATGCCGCAGCCGCCGCCTCTGTCGCGCGAGAGAGGTCGGCGGTATTCAGGAGCGGGTATCCCGGCGCGATGGCCTCGCCGGTCGCGGCCGCGACCGCGCGCATCACGCCCGCGTCGCCGGTCACCTCGTCACCCGCGACGAAGCTGACGCCGCGAACCTGCGTGGTGTGGTCCGTGCGCGTCGTGCTCATGCTGTGCCTCCTTCGACTCGCTCGATCAGGATCCGCAGTTCTTCCGATTCCGGCGGCGTCAGGTCGGTCAGCGGCGCCCGCACCGGACCGGCCGGACGCCCGACGATCTCCAAGCCCGCCTTGACGATGGACACGGCGTACCCCCGCTCCCGATCACGCAGTCGTGTGTAGGGAATCACGAAGTCCCGCAGCATCCGGTAGACCTCCATCTGGTCCCGCGCCTGCACTGCGGCGTAGAACTCGAGGGCGAACCGCGGGACGAAGTTGAACAGGGCGGAGGAGTAGGTCGTCACGCCGAGCTGGAGCAGCGGCAGCGCGAACACCTCGGCCGTCGGAAGCCCGCCGATGTAGGTCAGCCGATCACCCAGCCGAGCGTAGGCGCGGGTCATCGGCTCGATCTGCCCGACGCCGTCCTTGAATCCGACCAGCGTGGGGTTGCGGTCACTCACCTGCTCCAGTGCCTCGTCGCCGAGGATCGCGTTGGCGCGGTTGTAGAACACCACGCCCAGCGAGCTGGCGGAGCAGACGGCTGAAATGTGTTCGACGAGGCCCTGCTGACCGGCCTCGGTGAGGTAGGGCGGCATCAACAGGATGCCGTCGGCCCCGGCGGCCTCGGCCGCCCGCGCCTGCGCGATCGCGTTGCGGGTCGACCCGGTCGCGGGCGCGAGCACTGGCACCGCACCGCCGACGGCTGAGACCGCCGTGCGCACCACTCGGTCGGTCTCCTCCAGAGCCAGTGAGAATCCCTCACCGGTGCCGCCGGCCGCGAAGAGCGCGGCAACGGGATAGCTGCCCAACCAGGCGAGGTGCTCGCGGTAGGCACTCTCGTCGAACTCGAAGTCCTCGGTGAAATGGGTAACCGGGAAGGACAACAGGCCACTGCCGAGAGCGGAGGCCAACTCGGTCGGGGAGACGGATACCACGGGGCTCCTTCGTCACGCTGGGAATGTCGGATCCGTGACGGACCCGGGACGGACCGGCACGCACAAACATTACGAAGCCCGAAGATTCCCGTCCAACACGAATAAGGCATTCATGAATGCCCTAGATGCATCGCCCTGCCGCAGTAGGGTGGCTCGCTCTCACCCGAACTGGTCATGGAGGCGCTCGCCCGAGCGCTGCACCAGCCCGAGCGCCTGACGCACCAAAGGCGTCAGCCCGCCGCGTGCCCAGATCGCGTGCAGCTCGACCGGTCGGGACGGGTCACGGTCGCGGTGACCGCCCTCGAGGTCGGCGATCGGCAGGTATACCACCCCGTCGACGCCGAGCGCGGTCGCGCTGGCCGGCACGAGCGCGACACCCTCCCCGGCCGCGACCAGCAGCACGGCGGTGAGGATCTGCTGCACCCGCTGCACGATGTGGGCTTGCCCGTTGACCAGGAACCGGACCGTGAGCTCGTGGAAGTATCGCGCCAACAGCGGGTGATAGGTGATCACCGGTAGGCCGTCGAAGTCCTCCGGGCCGAGCGGACCACTGGCCGACGCAAGCGGGTGCCCGACCGGCACCACGGCGCGCAGCGGCTCCCGCGCGACGATCTGCGAGGAAAGCGCCGCAGTGTCGAACGGGGGGCGCGCAAGCCCGATGTCGAGTTCACCGCGCCGGACGCCGTCGACCTGGGCGGCGGTGACCCCCTCGTGCAGTACCACCTCGACATTGGGAAGTTCCTCACCGAGGAGCCGGAGCAGGGGGCCGAGGACCCCGATCGCCGAGACGGCCGTGAACCCCAGGTGCAGTGTCCCGGCCGACCCGGCTTCGATTCGTTGAGCGTGCGCTACCGCTTGCTCGAGGGTGGTGACCATCCGGTAGCACTCCTCCAGGAAGCTTTTACCGGCCGGAGTCAACCGCACGCGGCGGCTGTCGCGCTCGAGCAGCGAAGCGCCCACCGACCGTTCCAGCTTCTGGATCTGGCGGCTCAGCGGCGGCTGGGTCATCGAGAGCCGCTCGGCTGCCCGGCCGAAATGGAGCTCCTCGGCGACGGCGATGAAGCAATGGACCTTGTCCAGGGTAACGGAGCTCATGCCGTGAGAGTATCAAGCTATGCCCGATCGAACTTAGACATGCATCATGGGCGTGTTTATAGTCCAGTGATCGCTACCACACCGCGGCGTATTTCGGGCCGCGCGCGCACAAAAACGAGGGATTGACATGCACAAGAAGCTGGCAGAGTTGGCAGCACTCACCACCGTGCCCGTCTTGGCCGCGGGCCTAGCCGGATGCGGCTTGCAGAGCGGATCGGGCTCCGAGGGAGGTCTCGACGTCAACCGCGTCCGCGTCGTGCTCGGCTCGAGCTCGACCACGGCGGACACCTACCAGAACTCGCATGCCTTTACCACGCACGTCGGCGACGAACTCGGCGTCGGCATGAAGGCCGACGCGATCGGCGCCAACAAGGCCTTTCAGGCGCTGGACTCGGCCAAGACGGACGGCAGCACGATCATGTTCTTCCACGACATGGCGTACCTGTCCGTGAAGTACGGCGCGCAGCCCGAGAAGTTCGCCTTGGAGAACTGGAAGGTCGGCCCGATGGTCTCCACCAACCCGGGTGCCGCGTTCCTCGCCGCCGACGAGGCTCCGTACGACACCCTGGCCCAGGCGGCCACGTGGCTGAAGGACAACCCCGGCGAGGATCTCACCTTCGCCGTCGAGGCCGGCGGCACCTCCGAGCTCTCGCTCGACGCCTTCTACATCTGGGTGAAGGACAAGTACGGCACGAAGATCGCGGAGCGGATCAAGATCCTCGCGACGGGCTCCGACGAGAAGAAGAACCAGGCCCTGTGGGCCGGCAACGTGGACATCATCTACGGCTCCATCGCCGGCAACGAGCAGTACACCAAGGGCGACGTGAAGGACAAGGTCAAGGAGAAGTTCCTCGGCATCACGGCGAGCAAGCCGGTCGAGGGCTACGACATCCCGACCTTCAAGCAGCAGGGCATCAAGATCGACGGTGCGCCCTTCACCTTCGACAAGGAGTTCTTCCTGCTGATGCCGAAGGACATCGACAAGGGCTTCCGGCAGGCCCTGGACGAGGCGACGGCCAAGGCCATCAAGACCGACGCCTATGTCGAGGAGCTGAAGAAGAACAAATTCGTTCCCAACTATGTGCCGATCGAGCAGAGCCGGGAGTACATCGAGCAGAAGCGCGAGCGTCTCGAGTCGATCATCGATCAGGCGCCCGAGTTCTCCGACCTGGTCGGCTGATCCTTTCCGCGCTGCAGCTCGACCTCAGGGGTTGGCATATACGTATGAATGACTTCTTCACGCTGGATGTGGAATTCAGCGACTATCATCTCGTCTTCCCGGTGGCGATCGGGACCATCCTGGGCGCGCTCCTGGTGATCATGGGCGCCAAGTCGCTGATCAAAAGGTTCCGGAGCGCGCCCAGGCCGGCACGGCCGAGGTGGCGTTTCTTCGACCGGGGATTCGACTGGAAGAAGCTGTTCGGGGCGCTGGCATGCATGTTCGCCTATGTCCTGCTGCTGAAGCCCCTGGGGTTCCTGCCGGCGAGCATCCTGTTCGTCGTGGCCATCTCGTTGGTGTTCCATCCGACGAAGAACACGCGTGTCCTGCTCGGAATGGCCACGACCGCCATCTGCACGCCGCTGGCGATCTGGCTGGTGTTCGGCCAGCTGTTCTACATCACTCTTCCGTAAAGGGGCAACTCATGGAGATCTTCGAGATTCTCTCGCCCATGACGTTCCTGCTCACCGCCTGCGGCGTCTTTATCGGAATCATCTTCGGATCGATCCCCGGGCTGACGGCGACCATGGCACTGGCCGTGTTCCTGCCCCTGACCTTCTCCATGGACCTCGCACAGGGCCTCGCCATGCTGATCGGGCTCTATGTGGGCGGCATCAGCGGAGGAATGATCCCGGCGGCGCTGCTGAAGCTCCCGGGCACGCCGTCGTCGGTGGCCACCACCTTCGACTCGTACCCGATGGCGCAGAAAGGGTTCGCGGAGAAGGCGCTGAAGATCGGCATCGCCGCCTCCCTCATCGGAGGCCTCATCAGTCTGGCCGTGCTGTACTTCTTCGCTCCGCTCTTGAGCTCGGTGGCCATCGAGTTCGGGCCGGTGGAGAAGTTTCTGATCATCGTCTTCGCTCTGACGATCATCGCCTCGATCTCGGAGAAGAGCCTGTTGGCCGGAATCTTCAGCGGTCTGCTCGGCGTTTTCCTGAGTCTGGTCGGCGTGTACACCGGGAACAACGAGCTCCGGCTCACGCCGGGCTTTTTCGAGGACCAGCTCTACGACGGTTTCTCCCTGCTGCCGGTGCTCATCGGTCTGTTCGGGATCTCCGAGATCCTGCGAAATTCCGAGCTCGGCCTCAAGGACATCGGCGGGGACAAGAAGGCCAAGCTCCAGAACGCCGAACGGAGCGATGAGGCGAGGTTCAAGCTCAGTGTGTTCAAGGGGCAGGGCGTCAATGTGGTCCGCTCGTCGTTCATCGGCACATTCCTGGGGATCCTCCCCGGAGTCGGCGGCAGCGCGGCGTCGCTCATGTCCTACACCCAGGCGAAGAACTTCTCCAAGGATCCGGGCGAGCTCGGCAAGGGATCGCCCGAGGGCATCATCGCCAGCGAGGGCTCCAACAACGGCCTGACCGGTGGCGCCATGGTGCCGCTGCTGTCCCTGGGGATCCCGGGCGACAGCACGACCGCGGTGCTGCTGGGAGCGTTCGTCCTGCAGGGCATCCACGTGGGTCCGCTGTTCATCACGGAGAACCCGGACATGTGGTCGGCGATCATCTACGCGCTGCTGTTCGCCAACATCGTGATGTTCGTGCTGATGTTCACGTCGATCCGCTACTTCGCCCGGATCATCGAGATCCCGAAGTACGTGCTGTACCCGATCATCCTGGTGATGTGCGTGCTCGGTTCGTACACCATCAACAACGGTGTGATGTTCGACGTGTGGACGGCGCTGATCTTCGGCGTCCTGGGCTTCGTCTTCATGAAGATCGGGATCCAGCTCACCACGTTCCTCATCGGGTTCATCCTGGGTCCGTTGCTGGAGACCAACTTCCTCGACAGCATGCAGGCCCATGACGGTGACCTGCTCGTCTTCTTCACCAACAGTTCGATCGACTGGGTGATCTGGGCGATGATCGTCGGATCCGTGATCTTCGGGATGCTGAGCAACCGCAGGAAGAGGAAGGCCGAAGAGGCCGAAGGAACCGGAGAGACCGAAGAAACCGGAGAGATCGAAGGAAGCGGAGAGGACGAGAGCGTGGAGAGGGCCGACGCCTCCGAGCTCCGGTGAGAGTGAGTGGCACGCCGGTGGCGGGAGAGAGGTGTCGACGCCCGCACGGTCGACAGCAATCGAACCCGCTCACCGGGAAGCCCCGGCAGGGTCCGAACGGGCTCCGTGCCGGTGAGCCGTTTCAGCTCAGCCGCCGCCGGGTGCCTGCCAAGTGGACACGCATCGCGGCACGGGCGGTCTCCGCGTCCCCGGCCAGCACCGCGGCCGCGACACTCTCGTGCTCGTGGCGCACCCGTTCGACGTGGGTGGCGTCGGTGAGCGAGTAGGCGTCGCCGAGCCGGGTGCGCGGCAACATGATCATCATCGGTCCGAGCGATTCGAGGAGGTCGAGGTAGAAGCGGTTGCCGCTGGCCGCCGCGACGGCGCGATGGAAAGCGAAGTCGGCCTCGACGGCCTCCTCGGGTCCGGCGGCGGCGAACGCCGCCATCGCCGCGCGCAGGTCTGCGGCCATGGCGTCGGTGAGCCGCCCCGCCGCGAGGGATGCCGCCTCGCACTCGATGCCCAGCCGGAAGTCGACGACGTCGAGCACGTCACGGTGGCTGCGGACGGTGGACGCCTCGACCCGGAACGACGTGGGCTCCGGGAGCGCCAGCACGAACGAGCCGCGCCCCTGGAAGGTCTCCACGAGCCCCTCGGCCCGTAGCCGGGTCACGGCTTCGCGGATCACGGTCCGCGAGACGCCGTACTCGGCGATGAGGGTGTTCTCCGACGGCAGCTGTTCGCCGGGGGCGAGGTCGCCCGCCAGGATGCGCTCCTTGATCCCGGCGACGACCCGCCCGGCCAGTGTCGTGGTCATCTGAACTCCAATCGGCGCAAACCCGGTCCTTCGGGGCCGGGAGGAGACGATCCCGCGGTGCCGCGCCCCTGAGGGCGCCCCACTGCCGTCGACTCACAAACTGGGCTATTAATATGTGAGGAATGTCGAAGTCGCTGGTGAAGCGGGCGTACAAGTACCGCTTTTACCCAACCGGACAGCAGGAGCAGGAGCTTCTGCGCACGTTCGGCTGCGTGCGATTCGTCTACAACAAGGCGCTTGAAGAACGCACCCGCGCCTGGTACGTCGAGCAACGGCGCGTGAACTACGCCCAAACGTCGGCGAAGCTCACCGCGTGGAAGAAAACTGACGAACTCTCCTTCCTCGGCGAAGTGTCGTCCGTGCCGCTCCAGCAAACGCTGCGGCACTTGCAAGGCGCATTCACGAACTTCTTCGGCAAGCGGGCGAAGTACCCGCGGTTCAAGTCCCGCAAGAAGTCCCGCCCATCGGCCGAGTACACCCGCTCCGGGTTCACCTGGCGCGACGGCACGTTGACGCTGGCGAAGATGTCCGAACCACTCACCATTGTGTGGTCCCGGCCGCTTCCCGACGGTACGGAGCCGTCCACCGTCAACGTGTCCCGTGACAGCGCGGGTCGGTGGTTCGTGTCGATGCTGGTCGAAACCACTGTCGAGCATCACGCGCCCACGACGAACGCCGTGGGAATCGACGCCGGTATCGACGCGCTGGCGACGCTCTCCGCCGGGCGGGCGGTTGCAGCCTGTGGAGACGGAGTAAGACCGACCCGACGGTAGTCGGCGAGGCATCTGTCGGAACCTCCTTTCGAGAGTGAAGAAGCAGGAACTATCGGCCGCGAGGTCGATGGGAATCTCGGTCCTTGAGGCCGAGAGGACGTCAACGGCCCATCATCGCGCACCGAACGTGGCGGTCTCCACGGTGAGTGACCGCATCCGCTCGCTGAGCGTGAACCCGAGGCCCGGCCGGTCCGGGACGAACATCCGGCCGTCGCGGATCTCGATGCGCTCCTCGAAGAGGGGGTTGAGCCATTCGAAGTGCTCCACCCACGGTTCGGTCGGGTACGCCGCCGCCAGGTGCAGGTGGATCTCCATCGCGTAGTGCGGCGCGAGTGCCAGCCCGGCGTGGGACGCGAGCGTGGCGAATCGCAGGAACGGCGTGATCCCGCCGATCCGCGGCGCGTCGGGCTGCACGATGCCGCGGTAGCCCGCATCGAGGAGCGCCAGGTGCTCCGGCACCGAGGTCAGCATCTCGCCGGTGGCGATGGCGGTGTCGAAGGTGTGACTGAGGTCGGTGTGGCCGACGGCGTCCCAGGCGTCGAGCGGCTCCTCGATCCAGATGAGGTCGAACCGTTCGAGCTCGCGGCACATCCGGCGCGCCCGTGCCCGGTCCCACTGCTGGTTGGCGTCGACCATCAACGGGGTGTCGCCGAGGTGCTTGCGCATCGCGGCGACCCGGGCGAGGTCGGTGCGCCAGTCGGGCTGTCCCACCTTGATCTTGATGCCGCCGATCCCGGACTCCAGGGCGGCGTTCGCCTTCTCCTTGATCTCTTCGACCGAGGCCTGCAAGAAGCCGCCGGAGGTGTTGTAGACCTGGCAGGAGTCGCGATGGGCACCGATGAGCTTCGCCAGCGGCAGGCGGGCCCGCCGTGCCTTGAGGTCCCACAGGGCGACGTCGAGCGCGGCGATCGCCTGGGTGGCGACACCGGAGCGGCCCACGGACGCGCCCGCCCACAGCAGCGACTGGTAGATCCGGTCGATGTCGGAGGGATCCTGACCGAGCGCGACCTCGGCGATCTCTTTCAGGTGGGCGTACTGCGCCGGGCCGCCCGCGCGCTTGGAGTAGCTGAAACCCATTCCCTCGTGGCCCTGCTCGGTCAGCACCTCGACGAACAGCAGCACCGTTTCGGTCAGAGGTTTCTGCCTGCCGGTGAGCACCTTGGCATCGCTCACCGGAGTGGGCAGCGGCAGCACGACGTGGGACAGCGTGAGGCTGCGGATCCGGTCGTTGGTGTAGCTGGTGGTCATTCGGTGAGCTCCTCCGGCGACGGTGGTGACAGCGCGAGACGCTACTTGTATGATGAGTTGCAAAGTTATCCTACGAGTAGGGCGGAGTCCAGGGCGATGAGCACGGCGACCACCCCACCCGTCCAGCCGCGGGAGCGCACCGATCGGCCTGCCGGGGCGGCCCCGCCGGCGGTGCGACCGCCGCGCCGAATGCCCCGCTGGCGCGATCTCGAGCCGTTCCTGAAGATCCGGCCGGTGCAGCACGACCCGACAGCACGACGACTGGCTCGCTGCCTGAGCGTGGCGGACCTGGAGCACGCGGCGCGGCGCCGTGTGCCGCCGGCGGTGTGGGATTACGTGGCCGGCGGCTCCGACGGCGAACTCGCGATGGCCCGCAACCGCGCCGCCTTCGACCGGGTCGAGCTGCGTCCGACGGCGTTCGGCCAGGTCGCCGAGCCCGACATCACGACCCACCTCCTCGGCAGATCGGCGGCAGCGCCGATCGTGCTGGCGCCGACCGGCTACACCCGACTGAGCCACCACACCGGTGAATCCGCGGTCGCCGCCGCGGCGGCCGCTGCCGGCCTGCCCTACACGTTGTCGACGTACGCCACGACCTCGATCACCGACACCGCCGATGCCGCGCCGGGTGGGCGCAACTGGTTCCAGTTCTATTTGATGAAGGACCGTGAGGTGAGCCTCGCGCACCTGGCCGAGGCGCGGGCGCAGGGCTACGAGACGGCCGTCCTCACCATCGACACCACGGTCACCGGCCTCAAGCGCAAGGACGTGCGCAACGGGTTCGCGATCCCGCCGCAGTTGACCGCGCGGACGTTCGCCGGGATGGCGCGACACCCCGGTTGGGTCGCCAACATCCTGACGACCGAGCCGCTGCGGTTCGCGACATTCCCCGAGGGTTCGGTGTACGGCCGCTGGGGGATGTCCAACCAGCTGCGCGAGCAGGCGCTGCGGCCGGAGGACGTGACCTGGCTCAAAAAACGGTGGCAGGGCCCGGTGGTGGTCAAGGGCGTGCTCTCGGTCGCCGACGCGGTGGCGGCCGTCGACGCCGGCGCGGACGCGGTGGTGCTGTCCAACCACGGCGGCCGCCAGCTCGACCGGGCGCCGG
>NZ_KB912564.1:127306-131202 GCF_000383775.1 Saccharomonospora halophila 8 | reverse complement strand
CCGACGTCGTCGCGGCGATCGGCGACCGCGCCGAGGTGTACGTCGACTCCGGAGTGCGGTCCGGCGGCGACATCGCCGCCGCGGTCGGGCTGGGCGCCACCGGCGTGCTGCTCGGCCGCGCGTACCTCTACGGCCTCATGGTGGGCGGGCAGCGGGGTGTCACCGCGACGCTGGACATCCTCACCGCCGAGTTGCGCCGGGCGATGTGTCTGCTCGGCACACCCCGGATCGCCGACCTCACCTCCGCGCACGTGCGGCTGCGCGATTCGTGAGGCGGTAGGCCGTACAGTCAGCCCGGAACAGGAGTCACCAGCGTGCCCTCGTCGAGGAAGCGCGCGACGTTGGCGAGGGTCAGGTCGGTCATCGCGGTGCGCGTCTCGACGGTGGCGCTGCCCAGGTGCGGCAGCAGCACGACGTCGTCGCGCTCCCGCAGCGCCGCGGGCACGTGGGGTTCGTCGGCGAAGACGTCGAGTCCGGCGCCGGCCAGCCGCTTCTCCTCCAGCGCCGCCGCCACGGCCGGTTCGTCGACGACCGACCCGCGGGCGACATTGACGAGGAAACCGCGCGGTCCCAGTGCGTCGAGCACGGTGGTGTCGACCAGACCCCGCGAGTCGTCGCCGCCTGCGGCGGCGATCACCAGCAGGTCGCAGTTCGCGGCGAGCTCACGGGGGCTCGCGGCGTAGGCGTAGTCGACGTCGGTGCGCGGCCTGCGGTTGTGGTAGCTGATCGTCGCGTCGAAGGCCGTCAGCCGGTGGGCGATCGCGAGGCCGATGCGGCCCAGACCGAGAATGCCCGCCCGGACGCCGGTGACCCGGCGTGCCGGTGGCGGCACGGCGCCGCGGGCCCATTCGCCCCGCCGCACGAATCGGTCCGAGGCGGACAGTCCCCGCATCACGTCGATGATCAGACCGACGGCCGCATCGGCCACACAGTCGGTCAGCACGTCGGGCGTGTTGGAGACGACGATGCCGCGCCGGGTGGCCTCGGCGACGTCGGTGGCGTCGTAGCCGACACCGAAGTTGACGATCGCGCGCAGCTTCGGCAGTCGGTTCATGTGCTCGGCGCGCACGCCCCAGGTGCCGCTGGTGACGGCGATCTCGACGTCGTCGGTGTCCTCGGGCGAGAGCTCCTCGAGCGTCGGCGCGGCGTAGCAGTCCCGCAGCGCCTGGACGAGGGCCGGGCGCAAGGTTCCTACCACCACCACACGTGTCGTCATCAGTGCCCTTCGGGGTCAGTCGGCTCTGGCCCGACGACGGTAGGTAAAGCGGCGGGGTATCGTCCATTGCCGGTGCGGTATCGCCCGCCGCACGGGCTCGGACGGGGCCGCTGCGCGTGACCGTCAGCGTGGGCGGGTCACGGCCTTTCCGGAAGGGGACGGCGAAGGCGGTGGAGTCGTCTTCACCCCACGGCCTTCGTCTGGGGTACTCGTCGAGCACGCTCGGGCCCGCGTGACGTCCCCCTCCGGAGCCGCCGATCCCGTCGAAGAGGACGGTCGCCTTGAAGCAGTGTCTACCGCTCCTGGTGTGATCTCGGGGAGCGGACCCGCGCCGTAGCGTTCCGTGAACCCGGACCCGGTCGCTACGTCATTTGTCCCGGGCGAGCTGTGCTGATCGTCCGGGGGTTCCCGAGTCAAGAGACCGTGTCCGCGTGAAACCCGGCGCACTATGGTGATCCGAGATCCGACCGGCTCGATGAGGAGCATCGATATGGATGTCCGTCGCCGAACGGCCTTTGGGGTGCCCGCGCACGTCCTCGCCTCGATCCCGGAGAGGGAGCATGCCGAAACCCTGGCGGACCCCATCGGCCGATGACTGTGGAGTGACCGGCCGCTCGGGGGCTGGAGGACCAGCACGCGAGCACACAATAGCAGCAGTCCTGCCCGGATGGCGCCTCCTCCACAATCACTCCGGTACCGGAGTGATTTCGTGTGCCGCTCATCGCGGAGTTGTCCACGGTGACGAACGCCGGCTTGGGCAGAACTACGGCCTGGTTCACCTGCGTTCCCCGGCACCGGTGCCGGTGGTGGCCTAATCCGGCTCGTTGGTGAGGTGGGATCGCGACGGGACTGAAGTCGGCGCCGGATCCGTCGACGTCCTCGACTGATCCGGCGGGCGCTGCAACTTCCGGTCCGTTCGCCGACGAGCGGAGCGGTACGGCATGGTGACGATCGGTCGTCACCCAACTCACGCAGGCTGCCACCATCGCGGCTCCGTGCTGTGCGGTACACAGTTCACCTATCGGGAGAAGGAGCAATGGGAACGGAACATCATGGACTCACCCGCAGGAGTGTCCTCGGTGCGTCCGCGGGGTTGGCGACCGTATCGGCTCTCGGGGTGGGGTCCGCCACGGCAGCGGAGTCCGCGAGCTCGGTGCCCGACACCGGTACGCATGTGGTCACACTCGGCACGGCCGCCGGTCCGGTGGTGCGCGGGCCACGCCAGGGCATCGCGACGGCGATCGTGGTCGACGGTGCCCTGTATCTGGTGGATGTCGGCCTGGGGGTCACGCGCCAGTTGTCCGAGACCGGGATGCCGGTGGACCGGCTGCGCGCGATCCTGCTTACGCACCTGCATTCCGATCACATCTGTGAGCTGCCCGGGGTTCTCCTCTACAACTGGGGGCCGAACGTGGGCGGGTTCGATGAACCCTTTCCGATCGTCGGCCCGGGGCGGGCCGGTGCTCTCCCGCAGGGCGCGCGACCGGCGGTCGCGCCGCCCACCCCGGGAACCGAGGATCTGGTCGGCAGCACACTGTCGGGATACGCCTACGACGTCAACATCCGGGTCCACGACGAGGGTCGTACCGAACTGGACCAGCTCGTCCAGCCGCGGGACATCCGGTTGCCGGAGGGAGTGGCCGCGGGGCCGCGAGCGGAGCTCGCGCCCGAGATGTCGCCGCTGGAGGTGTACCGGGACGAGCAGGTGCGGGTACTCGCGGCACTGGTGGAGCATCCACCGGTGTTTCCCTGTTTCGGGTTCCGTATCGAAACACCGCACGGGGTGGTGGCGTTGTCGGGTGACACCACGGAACACCCGAACGTCGTGCGGCTGGCCCGAGGCGCGGACGTGCTCGTGCACGAGGCGATGTACTTGGACTACTACCGGGATAAGGGCTTCACTCCCGAGTACCTGCAGCACCTGGCGAACAGCCACACCGATCCCGCCGGGGCCGGTCGTGTCGCCGCCGCCGCGGGGGCACGCCACCTGGTGTTCAGCCACCTGGGCGGGGTCGCCACCTACGAACAGTGGGCCGACCCGGCGCGCGAGTCCTTCGGCGGGACGATAACGGTCGCCGACGACGGTCAAATGTTCTCGCTGGGTGGAAGCCGGTGACCACCGAAACCCGCAGCGGCTGTCGCTCCGGCGAGTGGGGCGCGATCGGATCAGCGTCCTCGACGACCCGCCGCGACACTCGTTGCTCGGTGAGCGAGCCTGGCAGGATCTGCGGACGTTCCCGGTGACGGTCATCGGGAACTCGTCCACCACGCGTACGTAGCGGGGGATCTTGTAGTGGGCGAGGCGGCCGGTGCAGAACTCGCGCAGTGCTTCCGCGGTCAGGGTGGGCGCCGTGTCCCGGAGCTGGACCCAGGCCATGAGTTCCTCTCCGTAGCGTTCGTCGGGCACGCCGATGACCTGCGCGTCGAGGATGTCCGGGTGGGTGTGCAGGAACTCCTCGATCTCGCGGGGGTAGATGTTCTCGCCGCCGCGGATGACCATGTCCTTGCCGCGCCCGGTGACGGCGACGTATCCGTCAAGGTGGCGATGCGCGAACGGGCCGTCGAGCTGCTCGGCCTCACCACCACCGGTGACGATGAGCCGCACCGGGCGCGGCGCGGCGAGGTCGGCTGAGGGCGGACGCCCCCGGAGTGCGCACGGCCTCGGCCGACCGACCAGCCG
>NZ_KB912564.1:122178-127206 GCF_000383775.1 Saccharomonospora halophila 8 | reverse complement strand
CATGCCCGACGCCCGCACTCCGGGGCGTTCGGCGGAGCTGGACGCCATCCCGGGCCCGGACCGGATGCCCGAGGACCCCGCCGCGCCGGACGTGGCCTCGGCCGGAGCGCGGAGAAGTCACGGCACGCCCGGGACACCACGCTGCGGCACCGGCAGGTCGGTGGACATCGCCGGCAGGCTCCGGTCGAGCAGGTCACGCGTGTTCGCGGCCAACTCGCGGACCAGGGCGCCCGCGGTCGGGACGTCGTTCACAGCGGTGACGCACTCGCCCGCGTACAGTGCCATCGCCTCGACGTATCCCCGCACACCCCGGTGCGGGGGGAGGCCCGCACGCTTGGGCACGGAGCGCGACGTGCCGGCCATGGTCGTGCTGCCCACGACGTCCGTGTCCAGGTCGTCCACCGCGGCGACCGCGCTGCGTAGCACTCGGGCACGAGGCATCGTGGCGCACAACGGGCACTCGGCGAATCCGTCGCTGATCTGCGTCGCCTCCGGACCGGCGGCGAGCAGGGCGGAGACGTACTCAGGGTGGGCGCCGGACTCGGCGCTGGCGATGAAGCGTGTGCCCATACGGACCCCTGCGGCTCCCGCAGCCAGCATCGCGGCCACGCCGCGGGCGCTCGCGATACCACCGGCGGCCAGGACCGGCACCCGGACGTCGTCCAGTACGGATTCCAGCAACGGGAGCAGTGCCGTTCGGCCGCGGACGTGGCCGCCGGCCTCGCTGCCCTGGACCGCGATGATGTCGGCGCCGGCCTCCACCGCCCGGTGTGCCTCGGCGACCGACCCCACTTGCCACAGTGCCAACGCTCCGCCGGTATGGGCGAGCGTGACGAGTCGCGGTTCGGGGTCGCGCCAGAAGAAATCGAGGATCCGGAATCGTTGTGCGGCGGCCTCGACGGCGGCCGGGTCGATGTCCGCGGTGACGAAGTTCGCGGCCATCGCGCCGTCGGGCGGCCCCCCGTCGAATCCGCCCACGATCTCGTCGGCGGTCATTCCCGTCACCGACACCGTGCCGACCCCGCCCGCGCGTGCGACCGCCCGCGCCAGTTCGGGAGGCGAGATCGGCCCCATGGGCGCCTGCTGGATCGGAACGTCACATCCGACCAGTTCGGTGAACGCTGTCGCGAGCATCATCGCCTCCCACGGGCGCGGAGTATCCCTGCACTCGCAAAGGTCGCGAAGAGGCGGTCGGATGTGACGGCGAATGCGGAGGCGGTGTGGCGGGTGTCGGCCCGTCAGGGGGCACCCGTCCGGGCACGACCCGGGCGGGTGCGAGTCCGCCACGACGTGTGCGCTCCGGGTGGGCTGTCCGCGGGCCGGGCTCCGCCTCCCGAGGACAGCCATACCGCACACGCACGGCGCACCGGATACTTCTCCCGTGTCGACGACGCAGCCGCCGTCGCCCTGACTTCCGCGGTCGAGTCGCTCGTCGATTTCCGGAATCGCGGGTGAGCGGATCAGCACACCACATCGTTCGGCGGTATAGGGAATTCCTTCAGCTGGCGACGGGGTTCCTTTGACCGCGAAGGGGTCTAACGCTCATTGTCGCCGTCGAAAGCGGGTTCGTAGTCTCTCCGTACCCGAACCGGCTGCGTCCGTGAAAGCTCGACGACGAGCTGGTGGTCATGGTGACAGGCTTCGAAGTACCGGTCGACGACCGTGGTCGCGACCGCATACAGAAGGGCGCGGATATGCCGCACGACGATCCCGACGTGCCCGGACCCGAGCCGGCAGAACCGGAAAGAAGCGTATTCGACGACCTCGTGAGGGAACGGAACCGACTCGTCGGGACACTCGCCGTGGTGACGTGCCTGTGCTTCTTCCCGCTCCCCATCCTCGGACAGTTCACGACCGTGCTCGGCGGCGTGGTCGGCAGCGGGCTGACCTGGGCGTGGATCTATGCGTTCGTGCAGTTCCCCGTCGCGCTGCTCGTGGCCGCCTGGTACTCCGTGCGCGCACGTGAACTCGACCGGGTCGCCGAGCACGCATGGAGGGAGCGGGCATGAACTTCTACTCCGCGATCATCTTCTCCGTTCTGGTCGGCCTCACTCTGGTGATCACTTACGTCGCGGCGCGGCGGGGCAAGTCGGCCGCGGACCATTTCGTCGCCGACGGCCAGCTGACCGGTAGGCAGAACGGCCTGGCCATCGCCGGAGACTACGTCTCGGCGGCGTCGTTCCTCGGTGTGACCGGGGCGATCGCGCTGTCCGGATTCACCGGTTTCTATCTCGCCGTGTTCGTCCCAGTGGCCTACGTCCTCGCGTTGCTGCTGGTGGCCGAACCGTTGCGGAACCTCGGCCGGTTCACCCTCGCCGACGTGCTCGCCATCCGGTTCGAAGGCCGCAGCGTCCGGGCCGTCATGGCGGGCAGCACGTTGATCGTGAGCACCCTCTACCTGGTGGCGCAGTTCGTGGGCGCGGCGCTGCTCGTGCGGCTCCTGTTCGGAATCGACTACACGGTGGCCGTGCTGGTGATCGGCGGCTTGACGACCGTGTACACGATGCTCGGCGGCATGCTCGCCACGAGCTGGATCCAGATCGTGAAAACGACCCTGATGCTGGCCTGCGCGGTCACATTGTTCGTGCTCGTCCTCGTCGAGTACGGCGGCAACCCGTTGGGCGTGTTCCAGGACGCGCTCGAGACGTTCGGATCGGGCGCGGTCGGGCCGGATCCCGAGTCGGGCATGGCCGGCTTCGACCAACTGTCCCAGGTGTTCGGCCTCGTGCTCGGCGTGTTGGGGCTGCCGCACGTCATGATCCGGTTCTTCACCGTGCCCGACGCCCGCGCGGCACGATCGTCGGCGATTACCGCGATCTGGGTCTTCACGGCGTTCTACCTGATGATCCCGGTGATCGGCTACGGTGCCGCGCTGCTCGTCGGTCGGGATGCGATCACGGCCCAGAACTCTGCGGGCAACCTCGCCGTCGCGCAGTTGGCCGAGACCGTCGGGGGAGGGGCGCTGCTCGCGCTCGTGTCCGCGGTCGCGTTCGTGACCATCCTCGCGGTGCTGTCCGGCCTGGTGATCGCCGCGTCCGGCGCCATCGCCCACGACCTGTACGCGCAGGTGATCAAGCGCGGTTCGGTGAGCCCGCGGGCGCAGCTGGTGTCCGCGCGGATCGCGACGTTCGCGACCTGCGCGGTCGGTGTCTCGCTGGCGTTGGCCGCCGCGGATCAGAACGTCGCCTTCCTCGCGTCGCTCGCGTTCGCGGTCGCCGCGAGCGCCAACCTGCCCGCCCTGCTGCTCACGATCTACTGGCGGAGGATGACCGCGCGGGCCGTGCTGTGGGGCATGGGCGTGGGACTCGTGAGCTCGATGGGGATCATCCTGCTCAGCCCGGCCGTCCTCGGCTCGTCCGCGGTCCTGGGCTTCAGCAACCCCGCCCTGGTGACCGTGCCGCTGAGCCTGCTCGTGTCGATCGCCGTGGCAGTGGCGGCGCCCACACGAGGTGCGGAGGCCGGGCGCGACCGGGCAGTCTTCCGCATGCTCCGTACGAAGGCCGTCACCGGGCGTGGTGACGTCGAGGACGGAGGACAGCCCGAGGGCGTGCGTTGACCGGATCACCGGACAGCTCAGTGACGAAGGGGAGAGGCGACCGATGAGCCAGGACCGGACGTTCGACGCGCTCGTCGCACGGATCGAGGCGCTGGAGGCGGAGGCGGAGATCCGCCGGCTGCAGGCACGCTACATGTTCCTGTGCGACACCCCGAATCCCGAGTTCGGGGCCCGCGACGATCAGCACAGAATCGACCTCATCATGGAGCTCTACACCGAGGACGCGGTCTGGGAGGGCGTGGGTGAGTACTACGACAACCAGTTCGGCCGGGCCGACGGCGCGGCCGCGATCCGCGCACACTTCGAGCGCTTCTTCGCGCCCGACCGCACGCCCACCCTGGTGCTCAATGCGCACTACCTGACGTCCGAACAGATCCACATCGACGGGGACACGGCGACCGGACAATGGATCCACATGCAGCCGTGGCTTTTCTCCGACGGCACGGGCCTGCTGCGGTCGAGCCGCTTGAACAACTCCTTCCGGAACGAAGGCGGTTCGTGGAGGATCAGCCGGACCCGCACCGAGAACGTGTTCGTCGCACCGTTGGGCAAGGACTGGGCGAGCGATTACCCTGCAATCTCGGTGCTCATGAAGCCGTAGGCACGCGCCGGAGACGGCACCCCGCACGAAGCTCGGAGGACAACCCGATGACTTCGACCGAACCGGCTCACCAGGACCCGGTCGTGCACATCGTGGATGACGACGAGGACCTGCGGCAGTCGCTGGTCTTCCTGCTCGAGAGCGTGGGGATCCAGGCGCTGAGCTACCCGGATGCGACCTCGTTCCTGGACGAGTTCGACGCCGACGAACCCGCGGTCGTCATCCTGGACATCCGTATGCCCGAGATGAGCGGATTCCAGCTGCAGGAGCGTCTGCTCTCCGACGGATACCCGGCGCCGGTGATATTCTGCTCGGCGCACGGTGACATCCCCATGTCGGTGCGAGCGCTCAAACACGGAGCGGTCGACTTCCTGGAGAAGCCTTACCAGACGCAGCGGATGCTCGAGGTCGTCCAGAAGCATCTGCTCGAGGCACGCGAGCGGTTCGCCGAGCACGCCGGGCGTCGCGAGATCACCCGGCGGATCGACACGCTGACCGAACGTGAGCGCGAGGTCCTCCGGCTGGTCATCGACGGTCTATCCAGTCAGCTCATCGCGAGGCGGCTGGAGATGAGCGTGAAGACGGTCGATGTTCATCGCGCCCGGATCAAATCGAAGACCGGGTCGGAGACGCTCGGTGCGCTCGTGCGGGACGTCCTGCTGCACCGAATCACGGTTTGAATCGGTCACGGAGTGGAGTCTCGGCCGGGGTGCGCTGAGGCCGCGGCGTCCGCGCACCCCGGGTGGCCGTGCACGGCACGGTCGACCCAACAACCCGTGGTCAGCAATCCGCGCTCGTCCCGCGCCCGCCCGATGAGCTGCACGCCGAGCGACAGCCCGGCGGCATCGGCGGGCCCCGGCACCGTGACCAC
>NZ_KB912564.1:87316-122078 GCF_000383775.1 Saccharomonospora halophila 8 | reverse complement strand
CGGCGGCGGCGGACCCGCTCGACGAGCCGCCCGGCGTGTGACCGGGCGCGCGAGGGTTGCGCGTGGGCCCTGGCGCGAAGTAGGCGAACTCGGTGGTGACGGTCTTGCCGATCGGAATCGCGCCTGCCTGCCGCCACGACGTGACGATCGCCGCGTCCGTGTCGGCCGGGGCGGCGTCCTGCCGCAGTGTCGTGCCGCATTTCGTCGGGAAGCCCGCGACGTCGATGATGTCCTTCACGCCGAGCGGAACGCCACCGAGCGGGCCGGTGTCGTCCGCTTCGGGCTGCGGGTGCCGTGCCACCCAGGCGCGTACGTCGGAGTCGGTCTCGTCCGTGGCGGCATGCGTGCGCGCCAGCGCGTCCGCGGTGGTCGTCCGCCCGGCCCGGAGGTCGTCGTGCAGCTCGCGCAGTGACCACGGCCGCTGAGGTGCTGCCGGGCCTGTCACAGTTCGTCCCAGGCCGCGTCGGCGACCCAGAAATCCATGCCGCTCGCGCTCACCCCGTGTCGCCACTCCGAGGTGCGCCGAAGCAGCGGTTCCACCGCCGCGGTCACGGCGTCGGCCGCCTCGGGCCCGTCCTCGGGTACCTGCCAGTGCACCCAGCTCCGCTCCCGGCCGTCCCGGTAGTGCTCGAAGAGGTCGACGTGCCGCCAGCCGTAGCCGTGGGTGTCGGTGTAGCAGGTCAGTGTCATCCGGATGCCGTCGTCCTGCTCGTTCACGCGGTCCTCCTTCGCACCGTGGTCACGCATCCGGTGCCTACGCGCTGAGCGAAGGCGTGGCGAGGCTGTGGAACCGATGGTGGAAATAGACCAGCGCTCCGGTGTTCTCGTGCGTGTGCACCGCATCGACCTCGACGAACAGCACCGAATGGGAGCCGAGCGTACGGTCGGCCACGATCCGGCCGACCACGGAGACGAGCGCGTCCTGCAGCACCGGAACACCGTGCGTGTCGAAATCCCAGGCCCCTTCGGCGAACCGTTCCGCGGTCGGAACCTGTGTCGCACCGGCGAAGTGGAGCGCGAGTTCGTCGTGGTCCGCGCCGAGCACGTTGACCGCGACGCGCCCGTTCGCGGTGACGATGTCGTGCGAGCGACTCGACCGGTTCACGCACACCAGCATCGTCGGCGGAGTGTCGGTCACCGAGCAGGTCGCGCTCACGGTCATCCCGGCCGGACCGAGTGCTCCGTCGGTCGTGATCACGTTCACGGCCGCGGGCAGTCTGGCCATCGCGGAGCGGAACTCCCGCTGGGCATTGGGCAGCTCTGACACGATTCCTCCTGCGAGCGCGTGGGCCGAGCGCCGTCGTCTGCTTCCGCTGCGACGGTACGACGCGGATCGACGAGGTCATATCGAGACTTCCACCGGCTCGGTTGAGGGTTTTCCCTACTGTCCGTCGCCGTTCCGGTCGTCGCCGTCCGTGCCGTCGCTGTCCGTGCCGTCGCCGTCGCTCGCGAGCGGCAGGGCGAAGCCGAACCGTGACCCGCCTTCCTTCCGCGGCTCGGCCCAGATCCGGCCGTGCTGGCGGGTGATGACTCGGTAGCTCAGTGCCAGTCCGATGCCGCTTCCCTGGGCTTTCGACGTGAACGATTCCTCGAACGGGTCGTGCTGCAAACCGCGCCCCTGGTCGTCCACGGTGAGAACGCCGACCCCGTCGCCGGGGCGGATAGTGATCGTGAGCCGTCGGTGTTCGGCATCACACGACGACATTTCGTCGATCGCGTTGATACAGAAGTTGAGCAGCACCTGTCCTGTCAGCACCCGCTCGCAGCGCACCACCACCGGTTCGGGGTGACGGTGCACCGCGACCGTGACGCCGTTCGGTACCGCGCGGAGCCCGACGAAGTGCAGGCACTGGTCGAGCACGTCGTTGAGATCCACGACCTGATCCACCCGCTCCAGGTGGCCGACGAACTCGCGTACCGCGTCGACGATCGTGCTGGCGCGTTCGATCTGGCGGACCGCCCTGTCGATGCCGAACGAGAGCTGGGACGCGGTTTCGGTCGGGAGCTCGCCCGCGTCGGCCAGTGATCTGCTCCGCGTCCGGACACCGGCGAGGAAGTTCCCCGCGGCCGCGAGTGGTTGACCGAGCTCGTGCGCGATCGCCATCGCCATGTCGCCCATCGCGTTGTACCGTGCCAGGTAGTTCTCGCGGTGCAGCTCGCGCTCCCGGTGCACTTCGTCCTCCACACGGTCGGAGACGTCGTGCAGGATCATCAGCAGTGTGTGGTCACCGACGTCCTGTACCGATTCGAGGGTTCCCTCGAGCCACACCGGACTGCTGTCGTCCTGCGGGATCTCCAGCTGGATCGCGGTCGACGGGGTCGCGCGGGCGAGTGCCTCTTCCCAGGTGACGCTTCGTCCGCCGAGCCACAGCCGACCGTACGTGGACAGTGCCCCCAGAGGCTCGTTCGGGACCGCGCCGATGCGGCTCACGGCCGTGTCCGTCGCGAACCGCAGCGTTCCGGCAGCGTCGACCATGAGCGCGATGGTCGAGGTGTGCCGGCCCAGCGCATCGACGTAGGACGTCGTGAGGCGCAGTTCGCGCTCGATCTGCTGTTCCCGCTCGATGTCGCGGAACTGCACCATGACCGCGGTACCCCGGTCCAGCTCCACCCGCGCGGCGACCGCGTCGGTGGGGATGACCCGGCCGCTCCTGGAGCGGTAGTGCCACTCCATCCGGCTGGCGCCCTTGTCGGCCGCCTCCTGCAGCCACGCCCTGCCGATCACGCGATCGTACTGCTGCGCCGAGCTGCTCATGTGGTTGGCCTTGAGCGGGCGCAGCTCGGTCACGCTCCAGCCGAGCATCTCGCACGCGGCCGGGTTCGCCCAGAGGATGCTTTTGGTGTCCGCGTCGTGCAACAGCACGCAGAGTTTCGTGGCCCGCATCATCGCCACGAAGTCGTTCATCGTGATCTCGGGTGCCTGAGGATCGACGTGCATCCCGCGAGGATAGGACGTTCGCCGCCGGGGCCGGTTCTGAAGGAATCCCCTAGGGCGGCATCGGCAAGACCCGATACCGCACAGCGCTGCCGCTTCGTAGCGTCGGAGTCGGTCGAACGAGGAGGAGCAATGGTGCAGACGCGGGTGGCCGAAGCCGCCGGGAGATGGGGACGTGCCGGCGACGCCGCCACCTTCGCCGACGTGCTGGCGGAGCTCGAACACCGCAAAGCGGAATTCGACGAGCAACGGTACGTACCGAAGGACTTCATCGAGCGGCTCAAACAGGTCGGGATCTACCGCGCGGCGACACCGGCGAAATTCGGTGGTGAGCCGCTGCCGCCGGCCGAGTTCCTGGATCGGATCGAGCGGATCTCCGCTGTCGACGGATCCACGGGCTGGGTCGCCAGTTTCGGTTCCGCCCTCATCTACCTCGCCGCCCTGCCGCTGGAAACCCAGGCCGAGCTCTACCGGGACGGTCCGGACGTCACGTTCGCCGCGGGCCTCTTCCCCGTTCAATCCGGCGAAACCACCGACCGCGGTTTCCGGGTCGACGGACGGTGGAAGTTCGCCAGCGGATGCATGGGCGCCGACGTCCTCGGGGTCGGCATCCCCGGTGACTCGTCGACCGGGGGGAAACCGCGGACGGCGCTGCTGAATCCCGAACAGGTGGAGATCGTCCGGGAATGGGACGTCGTCGGGATGCGCGGGACCGGATCGTTCGACCTGGTCGTGCACGACACCGAGGTGCCGCACGAATGGACCTTCATCCGCGGCGGGGAGCCCACCGTGGACGAGCCGCTGTACCGGTATCCGGTCATCGCGTACGCCTCGCAGGTACTCGCGGTGGTCGCCTCGGGGGTGGCGCGGGCTGCCCTCGATCACGCGAAGCGGGTCGGCAGCGGGTACGCGGGCGTCACCGGGGCACCGAGACTCGCCGACCGGCCGTACTACCGGACGCAGGTCGCCTCCGCCGAAGCTGCGCTGCGTTCGGCCCGGTCGTGGTTCTACGAGCTCAGCCACGAAGTATGGGAGACGGTCGTCTCCGGTGATGTGGCCACCGATGAGCAGAACGCGCACCTGAGGCTGGCCTCGGCGCATCTCGCGAAGACCGCCTCCGACGTCGTCAGCGGACTGGTGGAGATATCCGGAACGGCGCCGATCAACCGGAGCCACCCGCTGCAGCGGCTGCTCGGAGACGCCCTCGTGCCGAAGCAGCACGCTTTTCTGGGGCCCGCCCTGTACGACTCGGCCGGTGCGGCCCTGATGGGACTGGAGCCGACGACTCCCGGCTTCCGGTGATACCCGACATCGACACCACAAAAACTGCGACTAGGAGGCCGGCGTGACCGCGCAGCCACTTCGTGTTCTCTTCTGCATCGGAATCAACCAGAACTTCTTCGATCTACCCCGGGACGGGATCGCGCCCGGCGACGTCTGGAAGTCCTTTGTGTCCATGATGGACGGTATCAAGGAACTGCCGGGAGTCGACTTCATCGGCGACATCGACGACGACGCGCACATGGTCGGCCCGTCCGGCGGTTGGCCGTGGACCTGCTACATCCTGGCCGACGTCGACTCCCAGTACACCGTCAAGGCCGCGTGCGACCTGTTCCGCACGACGCCGGTCGGCGACGGCGACGCCAAGCTCTGGCGGTTCGCCAAGATCGAGGCCCGGATGGGCCGTGCGCTCACCGTCCGCGAGGACGTCACGCTCCCCGAATGACACGTACGGAGAAGCCGGATGAACCAGCACATCGATGACCTCGCACCCGCGGATATGGTCGCGGAGGACCGGGTGGCCGGCCGCCTCTACACCGACCCCGCGATCTTCGAACGCGAGATGACGGCCGTCTTCGAGAACACCTGGGTCTGGGTCGCCCACGAGAGCGAACTGGCCACGCCGGGGAGCTTCAAGTCGACCCATGTCGGCAGGCAGCCGGTGATCGTGACCCGCGACCGGAAGAACACTCTGCACACGATGCTCAACCGGTGTCGGCATCGCGGCGCGAGCGTGTGCGAGAAGCCGCAGGGTCGGGCGAACGGGTTCACTTGTCCGTATCACGCCTGGTCGTACGGCCTCGACGGAACGCTGCGCGGCATCCCGTATCCGGACGGCTACGAAGGGGTCGTCGAGAAGCGCGACCTGTCGCTGCGGAAGCTGCGCACCGAGAGCTACGGCGGGATGGTCTTCGCGACCTTCAACGACGACGCGGAACCGCTGGCCGACCACCTCGGTGACGCGCGGCTGTGGATCGACCGGTTCCTGAAGCAGGGCGGGGGTTACCCGATCAAGGTTCTCGGCAAGCATCAGTTCCGGTTCAAGGGGAACTGGAAGATCCAGCTCGAGAACACCACGGACGGCTATCACTTCCCGATCGTGCACCGGTCGTGGATGGCGTCCGTGGACGCCGAGACCGCGGACATGATGTCGTTCATGAACGACCCCGAGGCGACCACGCACGATCTGGGTCACGGTCACAGCGTCATGCGGATGGTGCCGGAACACGCCGACCTCGACGTCGACGACGGCACCGAGCCGCTGCAGGGCAGATTCGACCACCTCGCCCGGGAACTGTCGGCCTCCTTCTCCGACACGGAGGTGCGCCGGTTGCTGCGTGCCATGCACGGCACCGGCTTCAATCTCAACCTCTTCCCGAACGTGGCGATGTCCTCCGCGTTCCTCCGCGTGCTGCGGCCGATCGCCGTCGACGAGACGCTGATCGAGCACGTCGCCATCGGACCGGACGGACCGGCCGAAGTGGAACCCGTGAACCGGGAGCGGCTGCGGATCCACGAACACTTCCAGGGCCCGTTCGGGTTCGGCACACCGGACGACGCCGAGGGCTGGGACCGGGTTCAGCGGGGTGCGCGTGCCGAACCGGCGATGCCGATTCTGATCAACCGTGGTCTGGCACGGGAGGAGAGGAGTGCCGAGGGATGGCCGACGTCGCACGTGACGGACGAGACCGGCATGCGCGCGGCGTACAACCAGTGGAAGCGGATGATGCGCGATGACTGAACCCACCGGAGTGGAGGCCGCGTCCGATGCCGTGCGGACGACCGACGCGCGAGTCGCCAGAGCGATCGAGCTGGTGTGGCGCGAGGCCGAGCTGCTCGACCGCCCGGACTACGTCCGGTGGAACGAGTTGTTCACCGAGGACGGCTTCTACGTGGTCCCGATCGACCCGGAGACGGACGACTTCGCGGGCACGCTGAACATGATCTACGACGACGCGCGGATGCGGGAGATGCGCGTGACACGGATGACCGAAGGCTACGCCATCGCCGCGGTCGATGCCGCCCGCACCGTCCGCACGGTGTCCAGGTTCGTGCCGGAATCGGTCTCCGACACCGAGGTCGTCCTGCGCTCGGCCCAGGTGCTGATCGCCTACAAACGGGGACGGCACGACATCTGGGCCTCGGACGTGACGCACCGGGTGCGGCTGGCCGAAGACGGTCCGGCCGGTGACCGCATCACGTTGAAGGTGGTGCGGCTGGTCGACAGCGAGGGCGCGGTGCCCGCGGCGGGGTTCCTGCTATGAGTGCGGCGTACACGGCGGTGGTGACCGGCGGAGCCGCCGGACTCGGCGCTGCCATCGCGCGGTGTCTGCACGGCCGGGGGTACGGCGTCGCGATCGCCGATCTCGACGGCCCGGCCGCCGACGCCCTCGCCACGGAGCTCGACGACTCGGGCGCCACGGCCAGGGGTTACGGGGTGGACGTCCGGGACCGCGCCGCGTTGGAGACCCTGCTGGCCCGCGTGCCGGCCGACTTCGGCGGCGTGGAAGTTCTCGTGAACAACGCGGCGCACACCCGGACGACTCCGCTGCTCGAGATCACCTCCGAGGAACTCGACGACGTGCTGGCGGTCAACGTCACGGGGACCTTCCAGGCCTGCCAGATCTTCGGGACGCACTTCGCCGAACAGGGCTACGGCCGGATCGTCAACATGGCCTCGTTGGCAGGGCAGAACGGTGGGACGGCGACCGGGGGACACTACGCGTCCTCGAAAGGCGCGATCCTGTCGGCGACGAAGGTGTTCGCCCGGGAACTGGCTCCCCGCGGCGTGACCGTGAACGCGGTATCGCCGGGACCGCAGGACAGTCCGACGGTTCGATCGGTCGTCGGTGAGCAGAACCTCGATTCCTTCACGTCGGCGATTCCGGTGGGGCGACTCGGAGACCCGGCGTTCATCGGGGAAACGGTCGCGCTGCTCGTGTCCCCGGGAGCGGCTTCGGTCACCGGGGCGTGTTGGGACGTCAACGGCGGGCTTTATCTGCGCTGATCGTCTGCGCTGATCGGCGGCGTTGACGCCGGTCTCGCGGGATTGGAGGTGAGAAAGCGATGAAGACAATCCCCGTACGGGTGGCGGAGGTCGTCGACGAAACGGCGGAGGTCCGCACACTGCGGCTGGTCCGGACGGATGCCGCCCCACTGCCCGAGTACGAGGCGGGCGCGCACATCGACGTCGTCGGCCCCACCGGAATGACCCGGCAGTACTCGCTGTGCGGACGACCGAGCGACCGCTCGGCGTTGCTCATCGCGGTCAAGCGGGAACCGGAGTCGCGCGGTGGATCGCAGGCGTTGCACACCGTGTCGGCCGGGGACACCCTGGAGATCGGGCAGCCGCGCAACCTGTTGACCCTCGCGCCGGATGCCGACCGGCACCTGCTCGTCGCGGCAGGCATCGGCATCACGCCATTGCTCGGCATGGCCCACGAACTCGCCGAGCGGGATGCGGACTTCGAGCTCCACTACTTCGCGCGTTCCCGCGAGGAGGCCGCGTTCGTCGACCGCCTGGAGAGCCTGCCCGAGTTCCGGAGCCGGATCCATTCGCGGTTCGGCACCCCGCGCGACGAGCTGCCCGCGGTGCTGGCGGATCTGGTGCCGGAGCTGACACCGCACAGCCACCTCTACACGTGCGGGCCCGAGGGATTCATGGCGGAGGTGATCAAGGCCTTTTCCCCGGTGGTCGGGAACGAACGGGTCCACCTCGAACGTTTCGTCGCCGCCGAGACCGACACGAGTGGGGACCAGCCGTTCACGGTCGAACTGGACACGGGGGAGGTCTTCGAGATCCCGGCGGAACGGTCGATCCTCGGCGTGCTCGCCGAGAACGACATCGAGGTGTTCAAGTCGTGCGAGGAAGGGATCTGCGGATCGTGCGTGTCCGGGGTTCTGGAAGGCACGCCGGACCACCGGGACCAGTGCCTGTCGGCGGCCGACAGATCGGCGGGCGACCAGATGGCGCTGTGCGTCTCCCGCGCGCTCACCGACAGACTCGTCATCGAACTCTACTGATCGGCGGGGTGCGGTGCTGAGCCGATCAGTACGGAAAGGACGGTCGACACCTCGAACATGAAGATCACCCGGGTGGAGGCGATCCCGTTCGCCATCCCGTACCGCAAACCGCTGCGCTTCGCCTCCGGTGAGGTGTCCGCGGCCGAACACGTCCTGGTGCGGGTGCACACCGAAGACGGAATCATCGGCGTCGCCGAGGCGCCGCCCCGACCGTTCACCTACGGCGAGACCCAGGCCGGCATCGTCGCGGCCGTCGACTCCGTGTTCGCCCCGCAACTGGTCGGACTGAGCCTGCTCGACCGCGAGACCGCGCACGTCCGGCTGGGGCGCACCGTGGGCAACCCGGCCGCGAAGTCGGCGCTCGACATGGCGATGTGGGACGCGCTCGGGCGTGGCCTGGACGTGTCGGTCACCGAGCTGCTCGGCGGCTACACCGACCGGATGCGGGTGTCGCACATGCTCGGCTTCGACGAACCGGCCGCGATGGTCGCCGAAGCCGAGCGGATGCGGGACACCTACGGCATCACGACGTTCAAGGTCAAGGTCGGGCGTCGCCCGGTGTCGCTGGACACCGCCGTGGTGCGCGCGCTGCGCGAGGCGCTCGGCGACGCGGTGGAGCTCTACGTCGACGGCAACCGGGGCTGGACCGCCGCCGAGTCCGCGCGCGCCATGAGCGAAATGGCCGACCTCGACCTGCTGTTCGCCGAGGAGTTGTGCCCGGCCGACGACGTGCTCGGCAGGCGCTGGCTGGTGCGGCAGCTCGACGTGCCGTTCATCGCCGACGAGTCCGCGGTCACCGCCGCCGACGTCACCCGCGAGGTCCTCGGCGGGTCGGCCACGGCGGTGAGCATCAAGACCGCGCGCACCGGGTTCATCCGCTCACAGCGCACCCACCACCTCGCCGAGGGGCTAGGCCTGGAGGTCGTGATGGGCAATCAGATCGACGGGCAGCTCGGTTCGCTGTGCACCGTGGCCTTCGGCGCCGCCTACCCGCTGACCTCGCGCCGGGCCGGCGAGTTGTCCAACTTTCTCGACATGCGCGACGACCTGCTCGCCGAACCGCTGCGGATCAGCGACGGCGAACTGGTCGTGCCGCCCGGCGCCGGACTCGGCGCCGAGCTCGATCCCGACAAGCTCCGGCACTACCGCCGGGATCGCTGACCCTCGCCATCCCGAATCAAGGAGGATTCCGATGACTCAACACGACACGGCCAACGCCCACGACACGGCCACCGCCGCGGCGTCCGGTGCCAACGCGACCGAACGGTTCAAGAGCGACAAACTCGACGGTGTGGCGGGCACCCCGCCCGAGCGCGTCAGCCTGCTGGCCCGTGAGGTCCTCGACGCGGTGCACGGGGCCATCCGCAGGCACAAGGTGACCTACGACGAGTACAACGCGCTCAAGGCGTGGTTGATCAGCGTCGGCGAGGACGGCGAGTGGCCGCTGTTCCTCGACGTGTGGGTCGAACACGTCGTCGAGGAGGTCGCCACCGAGCACCGCGAGGGCAACAAGGGAACCATCGAGGGCCCCTACTACGCGCCCCACGCCCCCGAGCAGGGATCGGACGGTGCCGTGCCGATGCGCGACGACGAGCCCGGCACGCCGCTGACCTGGACCGGCCGGGTCACCTCGACCGACGGCTCGGCGCTGGCCGGGGCGACGGTGGAGGTGTGGCACGCCGACGCCGACGGCTACTACTCCCAGTTCGCGCCGGACATCCCGGAGTGGAACCTGCGCGCCGGTTTCACCACCGACACCGAGGGGCGCTTCCGGATCCGCACGGTGCGCCCGGCCCCGTACCGGATCCCCACCGACGGCGCCTGCGGCAGGCTCATCGCCGCGGCAGGCTGGCACGCCTGGCGCCCGGCACACCTGCACGTCAAGGTCTCCGCCCCGGGCCACGAACTGCTCACCGCCCAGCTGTACTTCCCCGGCGACGAGCACAACGACGACGACATCGCCTCGGCGGTCAAGCCGGAGCTGATGCTCGACCCGAAGTCCGGCCCCGACGATGAGACCGTCCGGTACGACTTCGTCCTCGACCCCGCCTGAGGCGACCAGTCCGGAAGGAGACGCACCCGTGCTTTACCACATCCGCATGGACGTGCATCTGCCCGCGGACCTCGACCCGGACCAGCGCGCCGACCTCCTCGCGCGCGAGAAGGAGTACAGCCAGCAGTTGCAGCGTGCGGGCAAGTGGCCGCACCTGTGGCGGATCGCGGGCGAGTACGCCAACGTGTCCGTGCTCGACGCCACCGACCACGACGAGCTGCACACGCTGCTGTCCGGCCTGCCGCTGTTCCCCTACATGGACGTCGAGGTCACCCCGCTGGCGGTGCACCCGTCCAAGATCGAGGACTGACGACGAGCCCCTTCCGGACGCGCGGCCGAGCCACTGGCCGCCGGGTCCCGACGACGCGGGTCCCGGCGTCCGGTGGCACCGCGTCCGGCACGCTCGACGAGGTCGACCACGACGAGACGGTCGACCAGCCGAGATTCGAACGCCCCGCCTCCCCGGCGTCCGGGTCCACGCCGGGTGCTGCGGGACCTCCGCGGATCCTCGGTCGCGGGTGGCGTCGTCGGTCTGGTGTTCTCGGCGATCGGACACATCGCAGTAATTCTCTCCGCCGGCACCGGCGGCGGACTCAGCTCCGGGCAGCTCGCCTCCTGGGTGTTCGGGGTGTTCTTCCTCAACGGCGTGCTCACCGCGATCGCCTCCTGGGTATACCGGCAGCCGCTGGCCTTCTTCTGGACCATTCCCGGGACCGTCATGATCGGTGCCTCGCTGAACCACCTGCGGTGGGCGGAGCTCGGAGCGTTCCTCGTGACCGCGCTGCTGATCGTCGCGATCGGCCTGACCGGCTGGGTCCGCGCGGTCATGGCCGCCCTGCCGATGCCGATCGTGATGGCGATGGTGGTGGGCGTGTTCCTGAGTTTCGGCCTCGATCCCGTCACGGCGACCGGATCGGACGCGATCCTCGCGGTTCCCATGATCGCGACGTTCGTGCTACCGAGTGTGCTTCCCCGAGCAGGCAGGGCGGTGCCGTCCATCCTGGGTGCGCTGATCGCCGGCGCGCTCGCCGTGGCGGTGTCCGGCCGCTTCGAACCCGCCGGTGCGGGCTGGCTCGCCCAGCCGATGCCGCAGGCGCCTGAGTTCACCTGGCGCGCGATCGCGGAACTCGTCGTGCCACTGGCGATTCACCGTGCTCGTGGTCCAGGACGGCCAGGGCGTCGCCGTCCTCAAACAGGCGGGACAGGCGCCCACCCACGAACATGGCGGCACTGCTGTGCGGGCGGGACGTGGTCACTGCCCGCGGCCGCGGTCGGGGCCGTGTCGACCTCTCTGACCGGCCCGACGAACGCGCTGCTGGTGGCCTCCACCGAGCGGTCCCGCCAGTACACCGCGGGCATCGTCTGTGGCCTCGGCGCGATCGTCGTCGGACTCCTCGCCCCCGCCCTGGTGCGCTTCATGCTCGCGACGCCGTGCTCGGCGGCCTGGCGATGCTGCGCGCTGCGGAGCGCGTTCGTCACCGCCTTCCGCACGAACTTCACCCTCGACTCGTTGCTCGCCTTCCTCGTGACCGTTTCCGGAGTGCAGCCGCTGAACATCAACGCGGCGTTCTGGGGTCTACTGGCGGGCGTGCTCACCTCACTCGCGCTCGAACGCGCCGACTTCGCCGAGCACGCGTCCCCGGCTCGGTAGCTATCCCGGGGGTAGCGCACGGCGAGGGGACGGTCCGCTCACGAGGTCGTCGGGTCCCTTCGGACGACTCGACGGGCGGTCGTCGACGTCGACATGCGTGGAGGTCACCGTGGACTCACCCGTGTTGCCGAGTTACGCGTCCGGGTCGTCGGCGGTGCCGTTGCTCGGGGACACGGTCGGTGATGATCTCGCGCGCACGGTCGCCGCGCACGGCGGGCGGGAGGCCGTGGTGGACGTGGCGACCGGACGGCGCTGGACCTACCGGGAGTTCGCCGACGAGGTCGACGTGGTCGCGCTGGGACTCGCCGATCTCGGCGTCGCCAAGGGCGACCGGGTGGGAATCTGGGCCCTCGACTGTGCGGAGTGGACGATCGTGCAGTACGCGACGGCACGGATCGGCGCGGTGCTGGTCACCATCAACCCGGCCTACTGTGTCCACGAGCTGGAGTACGTGCTCCGGCAGGCGCGAAGAGCGTGTCTCGTATTTGGTCTTCCGGTTGACCGCGGCAAAGCCGGCTCCAAGCTGCACGTCTTGACCGACGCGGCGGGAGTACCTCTGTCGGTGGCGATTTCGGCAGCCAACGTCCACGACAGGAACGCGCTCCGACCGCTGGTGCAGGCCATCCCCGCGGTGCGCTCACCGCGGGGGGCACCGCCGGCGCAAACCACTCCGACTGCACGCCGACAAGGGCTACGACTACGACCAGCTCCGAACCTGGCTCCGCACCCGGCGCATCACCCCACGCATCGCCCGCACCGGCATCGAACCCAGCCACACGCTCGGCCGCCACCGATGGGTCGTCGAACGAACCATCTCCTGGCTGCTCACCTACCGACGCCTGGCCGTGCGCTGGGAACGCTCCGCCAACAACTACACCGCCCTCCTCACCCTCGCCGCCACCCTCACCTGCTTCAAAAAGATCACCTACTGAGACGCAGTCTAATCCGGCCGCGGACTACAATTTCAGTCAGCACAGTGGTTCCCGCAGCGTTCACTGGATCGGTCGTGGGGACGTCATGTCACCGCAGTCGGCCCAAGAGGGTACGGGACGCGGGCGGACTCACGTGTGGATAACGCCGTCAGCGGTGTGCCGCAACGAGACGCCAGCGCAGGTCACCGCCGAGGTCGACCTCCTCGGACCATTCCACACCGGGAGCACCGCGCAGTAGGGTTCCGCTCCACCACCGCGCGCTGGTCGACGCCACGACACGGTTGTTCTCGTTGAGCAGGACGGTGTCCGGTGACCGCAACCGCAGGGACTCGATGAGCAACCGCTCGACGCCCTCGACCGCGACGTCGGCTCCCAGCACATCGACGAACTCATCATCGTGAACCACCGGAACGGCCAGGGTGATGGTGTGTTCGTTGGTCCCGGCGAAGTCGACGAACGGCCCGGTGACCGTCGGTCGTTTCGTCCGCTGGGGCAACGCGAACCACTCTTTGTTGACATAGTCGTAGAAGTAGTTGTGCTCCGGGTCGAGGTGGTGACGGACAAAGCAGGCTGGCTCGTCGTCCTCGCTGCGCCACCACTCCATCCAACGCGATGCGTCGCTGAGGTGGCCGTTGTCGAGCGCGAGTCCTACCCCCTGAACGAATCCGCGGTGCTGGTCGAGCACGTTCAACAGGGTCGGCTGCACCTGCGCGACGTCGGCTCGGCACAGCGGCCGTCGAGTCGACGCGAGTATCCGGACGACCTCGGCCTGCGCCGACCCGAGGTCATCGAGCACCCGATCGACCCGTGTTCGCATGCGTTCCGCGCAACGGCGCAGCGACGCGAGAGCTCCGTCGTTCAAAATTCTCCACCTTCTGGTCGCGCAACGCCGCCATCATGGTTCACCGCGCACCGCTAGGTCCAGATGCAGGTCGATTAGGTGCTGCACACGGCTTTCCACGTTCTGCATCACCACAGCACGCGCGGTATCCGCATCAACACTGCCGACCGCCGCAATGAGTGCATTGTGTGCGGACTCGGTCACAGGGTGATGTTCGGCCTCGCCACCGACCATCCAGAACAACGATGCCAGCTCATCATGCAGGTGGACGATGGCCTGCGTGAGCCGGGCCGAGTGCGCGATCACACCGATCTCGATGTGGAAACGGCTGTCCGCTCGGCGCCGCTCATCGGCGGTCTCGGCGGAGCTGAAGTGATCGGCCAGTCGCCGCAGCCGTTCCACATCGTCACGGACCGCCCGCTGTGCGGCCAGATGGGCAGCCCCACCGACCACGGCGGCACAGGCATCGCCGAGATCGCGTAGCGAGTCGGCGCTACGCTCACGCAGCTGGTTCAGCACCGTTGCGGGCGGCGGTTTCGCCGTGTCTCGCACAAAGCTGCCGCCACCGCGTCCGCGGCGGGTTTCAATGGCCCCACGCTGGCGCAGGGTCTCCAAGGCCTGCCGGAGGGTCCCGGTAGAGACCCCCATCTCGGCGGCGAGTTCGGACTCCGGTGGCAGTCGGTCGCCGTGGCTGAGCAGCCCGACGGCGATCGCGGTTTCCAGTTGTCGAGCCACGTTGTGAGGCAGGCCCGGACCTTCGGTGGAGTCCAACCGCAGGTACGCAGCAAAACTCGACACGGTTGTCTTTCCTCTGCTCACCAACTGGTCAGGGCGGGGTTCGACGTGCGGGCATGATCGATTCGACCGTCCGTCAGGGTACGACATCAAGGATGTACCAGCGCTTACGGGGCTCGAGCAACTTGTCATTTAAAGCTGAGTGTTTTAGGTTTTCTGCGCCGCTGTCCACATGGAGGCGCCCTGGCACGGTTCGGTGTTGAACGTCACCGCTGGGGTGCGCCTTCTCCGAGCCTTCAGGGAGCAGCTTGATGACGAAGAACCGCCGTTATCCCGGTGTGCAGCAGGGGCTCGTCCCCGCGTCCGAGCTCGGAGCGTTCTAAGAGATCCCCGGCCGTGGGCGGGGTCTGGCCGCCCACGCGCTCGACGACTACCGAAGCACGTCGTGGTCAACGTGTCCCGCCCGGTGCTGATTGCGTGCCATGCGCTGTCCCGCACGCGCTGCCGACGTGGGAGGCGTGTCCGACGACTGATCGAGATCCGTTGCGCAAGATCGGAGCATTCCCTTGACCGAGCCCTCGCTGTCCGCGCCCACCAGCTACGACCGAGTCTGGACCAACTGGGCCGGAAATCACACCGTCACCGCGGCGATGTACGCCCAGCCCCGCGACGAGTCCGAAGTCGTCGAGGCTGTCCGCTACGCGATCCGACAAGGCTTGAACGTGCGGGTTGCCGGAACAGGACACTCGTTCACGCCGGTTGTGCCCACTGGTGGGCTCATGCTGGACCTGACCCAGCTGACCGGGGTGACCGCAACCGACCCTCAGCGACTGCGGGCCACGGCCCTGGCGGGCACCACGGTCGGCCAGCTGGGCGAACCACTGTGGAACGCCGGCCTGTCGCTGTCGAACCAGGGCGACATCGATAAGCAAGTCATCGCCGGTGCGCTCGGGACGGCCACGCACGGATCCGGCATCGAGCTGCCGAACATGTCCGCAGCGATGCGCCGCGTGCGACTGGTCAACGGGCACGGCGAGGTCGTTGACATCGGCGAGGACAGGATGCGGGAGCTACGCGCGGCGCAGGTCGCGATCGGCTCGCTCGGCGTGATGCTCGAGGTCGAACTGGCCGTTTCCCCCGCCTACTACATCAAGGAAGAGATCAGCTACCGACCGTGGCAGGAGATCGAGGACTCCTGGGACGAGCTGATCGCCAATCACCGGCACTTCTCGTTCTTCTGGTGCCCCGCGGACCACTCCGTGGACCTCTACCAACTCCCGGCACCACCCGATCAGCCGATGAGCAACCACTGCTACGTCAAGATCTACGACGAGGTCGAGGTCATCGAGCCGGACGGGCTCGTCTCCGACGACGTGGGAAACCGCACCGATCGCGCCTACCGGGTCTACCCCGGCGGGTACGACGAGCCCTTCCACGAGATGGAGTACATGGTTCCGGCCGAGTACGGCCTGGAGGCCCTCAACAAGATCCGGCGGCTGATGCTCGACGAGTTCCCGGACCAGCTCTATCCGATCGAAGTGCGTTGGACCGCGGCCGACGACGCGTACCTTTCACCGAACTACCAGCGCGACACCATGGTGATCTCAGTGTCCGGTGCGCCCGGAACCGACTACTGGCCCTTCCTCCGCGCCGTGGATCAGCGGCTGCAGCAGTATCAGGCCCGACCGCACTGGGGCAAGATCCACTTCATGACGCGGGACCGGCTGCGCGAGCTGTACCCCGGGTTCGACACCTTCCTCGAGGTGCGCCGGGAGTTCGACCCGAACGGCACGTTCCTCAACGACCACCTGCGCCCACTCCTGGGCTGAACCGTCCACCACCGAAAGGAGGAGGGCGCGTGGAGTCCTTCGGGAACCTTGTCATCTATCTTATGATGGGGTTCGTTGTGATCGGTGCTGTGGCGTCGATCCGCGATGACGAACACGGACTCGGCCGGGAGTTCAAGGAAGGCCTGTATTCCATCGGCCCCATCTTCGTCCCCGTCGCCGGAATCATGGCCTCCATCCCGTACCTGTCGGCACTGGTCGAGTCGGTCGCCGGCCCACTGTTCGACGCGATCGGTGCCGACCCGGCGATCGCTGCCACGAGCTTGATCGCGGTGGACATGGGCGGCTACCAACTGGCACAGGAAACTGCGGGCAGTACTGGTGGCTGGATCATGGCCACCGTGGTTGGCTACATGGCCGGGGCCACCATCATCTTCACCATCCCGGTCGGTCTCGCCATGCTGGACCGCCGCGATCACCGCTACATGGCACTGGGCGTGATGTCCGGCGTACTCGCGATCCCCATCGGCGTGCTGGTCACCACGGGCACCTTGCTGGCCACCTCGACAACTGTGCGTGACGAGGTGTCCGCTGACAGTGCCTCGAACGCGCCGCTATCCGGCCTGGACACCGAGGCCATGCTGCTCAACTTGCTTCCGCTGGCAGTGTTCGTGGTACTGCTCGCGGCGGCTCTGTGGTTCGTGCCGACGATCATGATTCGGCTGTTCATCTGGTTCGGGCGAATCTTGGATGCGGCACTGAAGCTCGTGCTGGCGGTGAGCATCATCGAGCACTTCACGGGCGTGTTCTCCGCCGTGCTCGGTAGCTGGGGCTTCGATCCGATCATCGCCGACGCCGAGGACCAGTACCGGGCACTAGAAGTCGCAGGCAATATCGGCATCATGCTTGCCGGGGCCTTCCCCATGGTCTACTTGCTGCGCAAGGGACTCTCCCGGCCCCTGGGCGCACTCGGCCGCCGGGTGGGGATGACTGCTGAAGGCACGGCCGGACTGCTGGCCGCCGCGGCCAACGTGCTGGCCCTGTTCCGACTCATTCGCCACATGCCCCCGAAGGACAAGGTGCTGTGCATCGCGTTCGCCGTCTGCTCCGCCTTCCTCGTGGGGGATCACCTGGCATTCACGGCGAACTTCCAGCCGAATCTCATCCTGCCGTTGATGCTGGGCAAGTTCGCCGGTGGTGCGCTCGCGATGGTGCTGGCTGCGCTTATCGCCCTGCCCGCGGTACGGGCCCTCGCCGCCGAGGAACCCACGGCCGAGGCGGAAACCGCACCGGTGAGCACGTGAGTGGTCGGCACGTCGAAAGCTTGAGAGTCCACTGAGGCAGGACGGTGCAACAACCTTGCCAGCCACGTGCGAACCGGAACCGGATAGCAGCTCGTTTCAGAAGAGGTTGGTAGGTGGCCATAGCTGATCAGTGAGCAACCGGGCTGAAGAAGCCCGCAGTGGATGTCGGCGTGTCGTTCGTAGCGAGTACGTAGACGCTTCGATGCTGCAGCCACGCGGTCTGGTCGTGCGGAGCGCGGGAGCCCTGATCGGATGGTTGAGGTCGGTGTTGCGTCCGGTTCCGCAACACCGACCTCTACTGTTGTTCATGCGCATCTCGTCGGGGTCGCACTGAGCGCACTGAGCTGATCATGTCTTCGTAGCTGCCCCAGTTGAGGTCGAGGCCGTTGGCACCGGGCGGGAGCAGCATCGACTCGCCGGTGTAGTGGGTGCGCATGTACGAGCGGAAGTTGTAGTGTGTCCGGTTCCAATGGGAGGAGGTGCGGTTGTTGATGTTCTGGTGGGTCAGGTTGGGAGAGGCCCACTTGAAGTAGGCCATGTGCCCGCCTCCTCTGCGGTCGGTGAACAGGCAGAGGTATCCGCTGGGGCAGCGGTCGAAGCCGCGGCCGACGGTGACCGTCCCGAAGTTAGTCCCGCTGCGGAGGACTTCCTGCTGGATCGCGGCACTGGACCGCGGTTGCGGGGCTTCTTGCCCGTCGGTGTCGGCGTGGGCGGCACTCGTCCCTGTTCCGAGCAACACGGCCAGCACCGGCACCATCGCCATGCTCAGTCTCTTGGCAACACGCACGACAATCACTCCCCCTGTTGTTCTTGCGTGACAGGGGTGAGGCTAGAGCGTCCATCACGTTCCGCAATCAAGTTCGAAGCCGATAGCTCATCGTCACGCGAACGAGTGAGCACAAAAATCACTGAACGCGACTACACGAGCGTTGGTCCGAGCCACGTTGCGCGGCGAACGCGGCGCGGACCGGTGACGTCCGGGCGGCCCCTCTCGTCGATCGGACCAATCTGCCGACACGGGAGCCCACCACGGACGCTGCTGTTCGCGCTCGGACCCACGTGTTCGGCACTACCCGAAGGTCCGGTGCGGGCTCAGTGTTGTCGCCGGTTGTGGGCGAGGGGGTGGTCTTCGCCGGTGAGGGTGGCCAGGGCGGTGGCGATGTCGGTGAGGTCGGCTTTGACGTAGGTGCTGGTGGCGTTGTCGTGGGAGTCGGTGTGGCCGGCGTAGGCGTGGGCGGTGGCGAAGCCGAAGTGGCGTTCGACCCAGGTCAGGGTGGTGTGGCGTAGCCAGTGGGTGGAGATCTGCTGGGCCCGCGCCCAGGGCAGGTGGCGGGCGACGCGGTTCCAGAGGTGGTCGTAGCGGCGTCGGGTGAGCGGCCCGCCCCGGGCGTAGCGCAGTACCGGTGTGTCGGGGTGGGTGGCCCCGCGGGTGCGGGCGTGGGTTTCCAGGTGGCGCATCAGGGTGGGTGAGGCCGGTTGCCATCGCACGGTTTCGGCCTTCTGCCGGAGGAACAGCAGGCATTGGTCGGTGTCCAGGTCCCGCAGCCGCAGGGTCAGGGCGCCGCCGCGGCGGCAGGCGGTCTCGATGTGCAGCCGCACCAGCAGCGTGTCCAACTCGGGATCATCGCCCGTGGCGGAGACCACTTCGATGATCTCGGAGAGGCGCTCGTCGGGCAAGGCGCGGCGGGTCGACGGCAACCGGCGGGGCTTGGTGACCCGCCGGGCCGGGTTACGGCGCTCGTCGATCAGCCCGTCGTCCTCGGCATGCCGATACAGGCACCGGAGGGCGGCGACGAAGTTCTCCGCGGCGCTGCGCCCGCCGCGGGAGTTGCGCCGCACCACCGCGGTGGCCTTGGCCTTCTCCGCCTGAGCCCGGATGTCGCTGGCCGACACCTCGTCCAACCGGCGCTCACCCCAGGCCGCCTCGGCCCGGGCCCAGTAGGACCGGTAGGCGCGCGCGGTGCTGGGCGAGACCAGCCCGCTCACGACCGGGATCCACTCGGCCACCGTCGGCACCGGCCGCTCCGTCGAGCCGGCGGTCTCGGCGAGCAGGTCGGCCGGGTTCACGCCCAGGCGGGCCAGCAGCAGCCGCGCCGCTTCGAGGTCGCCTGCCTGTGGGGCTTCGTGGGTGCTCACTCGGGCTCACCCCCGGCCAAGTCCCGGTGGTAGTCAGCGAGCATGGCCGCCACCGCCGACGGTGGGTGCACCACCAGCACGTCGTGGGCCACATCGGCGGCCACCAGCACCCGCTGCCCGGCCCGCACCCCCGACCGCGCCCGCGCCGAGGACGGCACCGTCACATACGGGGTGTCCGACATCACGAACGCGCCCTCGGCACACCGGTGCAACAGCACCGACCGCTGAACCACCGTGATCGCCAACCGGTCGCCCGACTGCCAGCCCAGCGCCCGCACCACACGGCGTTCGGAGATGCGTCCTGTGGTGTCCACGAGGGCAGCGCCGAACACCCACGGCCCCGAACCCGCTTCCAGACAGCTGAGATCCGGCACCGACAACGGCGAGAACCCCGGACCGCTCCCCGGCCGGTCCGGTGACAGGAAGACGCGGCGGGATCGACACCGCCCGCACAAGCCCGGTCATGACACATCACCCCCCTGCCGCGCAGAGGGGGACACCGGCGGCACAACCACCGTAACGGACAGGGATGACCGGTGTCTCGAAGATCCACCCAGCGTGAGCGGGTGGTCACGGACTGTTGAGTGAGATCTGCTACGAACTGGTGTCCGAGGGGGGACTTGAACCCCCACGCCCTTAATCGGGCACTAGCACCTCAAGCTAGCGCGTCTGCCATTCCGCCACTCGGACTTGCGTGGTTAATAGCGTAACGGAGGCCCCACAGCGCCGTGCACCGGGGGTCGACCTTCCGGGAAAGATTCGCTCACCTGCATCGACGACACTCCGGCAGCCTCCCTGTCCGTTACGGTGGACGTGCTGCCGGTGTCCCCCTCTGCGCGGCAGGAGGGTGGTGTGTCATGACCGGGCGGGCCAGCAGCAGCCGCGCCGCCTCCGACTCGCCCGCCCGGGGGCTTCTTGGGAGCTCACCGAATCTCACCTCCGGCGAGGTCAGCGTGGTAGTCGGCGAGCATGGCCGCCACCGCCGACGGCGGGTGTACTACCAGCACGTCGCAGGCCACGTCGGCGTCCACCAGCACCCGTCCTGCCGATATCACCGCTCGGCGGAACGGTCGGCCGACGGTGGTTGCGTGAATCCCGGTTGTGACCGGGCTGTTCGGCCTAGGTCACGCGTTGCAAGAGGCACGCGCACGGCTTGTCGACAGGCCCCTGCCCGGAGTGCCTTCGTGACCTGCCTGATCGCTGTCTCGCATGGGAACGGCGATGTGCCCGGTCGCCGTCGGGAATTCCGCGGGACACAGGCCGGGACCCTGGCGTCGAGCCGGACGATGACCTTACCCGCTGGTATCCCATTCGGGGGGAGACCGGCTATGGTGTCACTGTCCGCGTCCGACATGTCACGGGAGACGACCATGGGTGAACCCGCGAACGCACCCAGCTCGACGCCGGTCGGGGTGGACCCGACCCGGGCCAGTATCGCCCGGGTCTATGACGCCGCCCTTGGCGGTAAGGACAATTACGCCATCGACCGTCAGGTGCTCGACGCGATCAGGACCGCCGCGCCCGAGGTGCGTGACATGGCGTGGGGCAACCGCAACTTCCTCATTCGCGTGGTGCGGTTCCTGGCCAACCAGGCGGGCATCACCCAGTTCCTCGACTGCGGTTCGGGCCTGCCGACCGCGGAGAACACCCACCAGGTGGCCCAGCGCATCGACGAGCGGATCCGAGTGGTGTATGTCGACAACGACCCGGTGGTCCTGGCGCACGGCAACGCGCTGCTCGCCGAGAACGAGCACACGGGGATCGCCGACGCCGACATCTATCGGGCCAAGGACGTCTACGAGCATGACCTCGTCCGCGCCCACCTCGACTTCGACAAGCCGATCGGGCTGCTGCATGTCTCCACCATGCACCATTACCTCGGTGACGACTACGCCGACGTGATGCGCGCCTACGTCGACCCGCTGCCGTCCGGCTCGTTCGTGGCGGTGTCCCACTTCTACGACCCCGAAATTCCCGAGCTCTCGGCTACGGCCCGGGCGATGGAGCGGTCCATGCTCGACAGCCCGATGGGCTCGGGAGTGTTCCGCACCGCCGACCAGATCCTGGAGATGGTGCCCGGCCTGGACGTCATCCCGCACGCTGCCGGATCGCCGCCCGAGGTGGTGCCCTGTGACTCGTGGTGGCCCGACGGTCCCGCACTCCGCCCACTCAACGACGCCCAGCGCCTCGTCGGATGCGTGGTCGCCCGCAAACCCTGAATTCTGTTCGGAACACGGTGATCGTGGCCGGGTGCGGGTTGGTGATCACGAGGGTATGCCGGTGATCACGGCGGTGCGGTCGGAGTGGATTGCCCCGTTGCCGGGGTGGGAGCCGCGGGTAGTTCCGGAGGTTGGTGGGCACGGTCGCGGCCCGTGGCGGGGAGGCGGTCGCGGATGGTCGCCCGGGTCGGCAGTGGCGACTGCGGGACCGGGTGTTGCTGGTGTCGGTGTGCCGGCGCCTGGCCCTGCGTCGGATCGGCCCGTGGTTCGGGTTTTGTCACTCGGCCGCGCACCGGGTCCTCGACTCGTTCGGCCCGGTGCTGGCACCCGCTCCGGTGCGCGAGTGCCGTCTGGATAGGGTCGCGATCGTGGACGGCACCCTGGTGCCCACGCGGGACCGCCTGGTGGCCGCGCCGTCGAAGAACCACCGGTACTTCAGGAACTCGCCGGTCACCATCGACGCGGGCACGTGCCCGGTCATCGCCACCGGCGACCCGCAACCGGGAAACCGCAACGACACCCACGTCTATCGGGAGTCCGGCGTGGTCCACCGGTGCCATGCTCGCCGAATTCTGCGATGACTCCTCTCCCGTGTCCGACACGCACCATCGCGCGCCAGGTGTCACCCGCCCATCCGGGAAACATAGCCGCGACCGGCCGGGACGAATCGGGCGCTGCACCCGCTCACCGCGTACCGCGCGGTTGACCGGATCCGGGGCACCGGCGCTGTTGCCCGTTGGTCCTACCCTCCGTCATCTCGCGCGGGACGGATTTCGTGCGAACGGCGCTATAGGACTCTCGATTCGAACGTTACCGTTCACACACGAACATAAAACAACAAATAACGAACGGGAGTGGACATGCGCTGGTCAACCGTGCGCGATGCCGCCACGGTGGGCACACTCGTCGCCGGCCTCACCGGCACCGCCCTCACCGTGCCACCGGCAGCCGCCGAGCGAACCGACTGGACCGTGACCGGGCCCGGATCCGAACTCGCCGCCGTGGTCCGCCTCGTCGACGGAACTCCGGAACTCGGAGTGACCCGGAACGGATCGGCCGTCCTGCCGCCCTCCGAGGTCGGCGTCGTCACCGAGGAAGCCGACCTCTCCCACGACCTCACCTTCACCGGGCGTACGGACCGCACCATCGTCGAGAACTACCGCATGCCCACCGGTAAACGACGCGACCGCCACGCCGTGCTGCGCGAATCCACGTTGAGCTTCGCCGCCGCCGACGGCACCCGGCTCGATCTCGTCGTCCGCGTCGCCCGCGACGGCATCGCGTACCGCTACCACCTGCCTGACCCGGACGGTACGGCGGTGTTGCGCGAAGCCTCCTCCTGGGAGCTTCCGGCCTCCTCGACCGCCTGGATGCTGCAGCACAATTCCTGGTACGAACAACCGCGCTTCACCACGACCGCGGGGTCGGCGCCCGAAGGGGACTACGGCCACCCCGCGCTCTTCCGCGTCGGTGACACCCACGACGACCCGCACGTGCTGCTCACCGAGTCGGGGATGACCTCGGCCTACCCGGGCGGCAAGCTCACCCACGACGGCGGTGGTGACTACCGCCTCAGCCTGGTCGAGCGACCGCCCGCCTCGGACGGCCCGCTGACCACACCGTGGCGGGTGGCCGTCGTCGGCGACCTCGGCACCGTGACCGAATCCACCCTCGTCGACGACCTGGCACCGGACTCGCGCGTCGCCGACACCTCCTGGATCCGGCCGGGCAGCGTGGCGTGGTCGTGGCTGCCGGAGCACGAGAGTCCGCGTGATCCCGAGCGCCAGCGCGACTACATCGACCACGCCGCCGAGCACGGCTGGCCCTACGTACTGATCGACGAGGGCTGGGACGCGTCCTGGGTGCCGGAGATCACCCGGTACGCCCGCGCACGCGGCGTCGACGTGCTGCTCTGGTTCCACTGGTGGGACGTGGACACCGCCGAGGAGATGAATCACTGGTTCGGCCGCCTCGCCGACTGGGGCGTACGCGGGGTCAAGATCGATTTCATGAACAACGGCGGCGGGCATGGCGAGGGCGCCGACCGCCACGACTGGTACGAGCGGGTGCTGGCCGCCACCGCCGAGCACCGGCTAATGGTCAACTTCCACGGCTCGACCATCCCGAAAGGACTCAGCCGCACCTGGCCGCATCTGATGACCTACGAGGCCGTGCGCGGGGCGGAGTACTACTCGTTCACCGCCGACCACGGTGTCACCCCGGCGCACAACACGACGCTGCCGTTCACCCGGAACGTGGTCGGCTCGATGGACTACACCCCGGTGACCCTGTCCCAGGACACCCGGCACACCTCGACGGGGCACGAGGTGGCGCTGCCCGTGGTGTTCGAGTCGGCGCTGCTGCACCTGGCCGACCGGCCGGAGGTCTACGCCGAACACCCGGTCGCGCACCGGTTCCTCGACCAGGTGCCCACGGTGTGGGACGACACCGAGCTGCTCTCCGGTGAACCCGGTGAGCAGGCCGTTCTGGCTCGGCGCTCCGGGGACCGCTGGTTCGTGGGCGGGATCGCCGCGGGCTCCGCGCGCACCCTGTCGGCGCCGCTCGACGTCCTCGGCGACGGTCGATGGCGGGCCGACGTCTACCGCGACACCGCCGACGGTTCCGGGCTGGTCCGCGAGTCGACGACCGTGCACGCGGGCGAGGAGATGTCGGTACCCGTGGCCGAGAACGGCGGGTTCGCCGCCGTGCTCTGCCCGGCCGAGCCGGGCCGGGACCACTGCGACCGGCCGGTGCGTACCGTTCCCGCCACCACTCTCGCGCTCGACCCGGAATCGGCGACCGTGCCGCCCGGCCGGTCGGTGGAGGTGACGGCCACGTTCACGCTCGACGAGGGTCAGCGGATCCGCGACGTCACGCTGCGTCCGGACGCTCCGCGGGGTTGGACGGTCACGGGCGAGCCCGTCCGGAAGGCTACCCTCGCCGCCGGTGAGCCGGTGACCGGAACCTGGACCCTCACCGCGCCCCGCGACGGCGCACGCGGCCGCACCGACCTGCCCGTGGCCGCGGAGTACCGCCTGCCCGGTGACCCCGCCACACGCGAACCCGTACACGTCGAGCGTGCGGTGACAGCGCTGGTTCCGCCCGAGCCCCCGCACGGCGATACCTACGTCAGTGAGATGGAGTTCGTCCGCGCCGACAACGGGTGGGGCCCGGTCGAGCGGAACCGGTCGAATGGGGAGCGAGAGGCCGCCGACGGTGGTCCGCTGACCGTCGACGGTACCACGTTCGACCGGGGACTCGGCGTCCACGCGCACTCGTCGGTGGAGGTCTACCTCGGCGGACGCTGCGACCAGCTCACCGCCGAGGTCGGGGTGGACGACGAGGTGGGCGAGCGGGGATCGGCCGCTTTCACCGTCTCCGGTGATGGGACGGTGCTGGCGGAGTCGCCGGTGCTCGACGGCGCCGAAGGTCCGCACCCGTTCCGCGTCGCCGTCGACGGCGTCGAGTTACTGCGGCTCCACGTCGGCGACGGCGGGGACGGTGTCGATTACGACCACGCCGACTGGGGCGGGTTGCGATTGTCCTGCCGACCGTGACCCCGCCGGTACCGATGGCGGCCGCGGTCGGCAGGCTCGGCCCCGGAGGACCGACCCTGGTCCCCTCCGGGCATGAGCCGGAGGAGAACCACGAACGGAGCGGCGCATGTCCGAGCACGAACCGGACACACCCGCAAGCTCACCATGGCGGCGCCGGGAGGCCGAACGAGCTGATCAGCCGCCGCGGCACCCGCGACACCAACCAGGCCGCACGCTGGGTCGTCGAACAAACCCTCGCCCTGATGCACCAGTTCCGCCGCCCGGCCACCCGGTGGGAACGCCGCACCGACATCCATCACGGCCTCCTCGGCCTCGCCACCAACCTCATCCGCCGGCGCCGATCTTGGTGTAGGACCGTGACGCCAGAGGGCGAGTCCGTTTCGCTCAACCCGGGGTCGGCTCGGATCCGTGGCCGTCCGGAAGCCGAACGGTGAACGTTGTTCGGACGTGTGGGGTGCTGGTGACGGTCACCGTCCCGTCGTGAGCACGGACGAGGTGCCGGACGATGGCGAGTCCGAGGCCGCTGCCGCCGGTGGTGCGGCTGCGCGACTTGTCTGCCCGCCAGAATCGGTCGAACACGTGGGGGAGGTCCTCTGGCTCGATGCCTCTTCCGGTGTCGGTGATGTCGATGACGGCAGTATCGCCGTCTTGGCGGGTGGCAACGGTGACGTGCCCGCCTGCCGGCGTGTGCCGGAGGGCGTTGGACAGCAGGTTTCCGGTGATCTGCCGTAGTCGAACCGGGTCGACGACCACCTCGGAGGGTCCATCGAGCTGAGTGGACAGTGTGACCTCCGCGGCGTCCGCCTTGTTCCCGAGTCCGGCAACCACCTGGTTGAGCAGGTCGTCGAGTGCGACCGGCTCGGGATGCACCTGCAGGGTTCCCGCGTCGGCCGCCGCGAGGTCTCCCAAGTCGTCGATCATGTGTTGCAGTAGCAGAACGTCTTCCATCGTGGAGGACACCCATGCGGGACCCGGGCTGGTGACGCCGTCCTCGACGGCCTCGAGCCAGCCCCGGATGTTGGTCAGCGGGGTGCGTAGCTCGTGGGCGATATCGCTGACCATCTCTTTGCGTTGCCGTTCCGCTTCCTGCCTGCGTTCGGAGAGGTCGTTGAAGGCGCTCGTCAGCCGGCCGATCTCGTCGTTCGTCGTGGCCGGGACCGGGGTGTTCCGTTCGGGGTCGCGTGCGGCCGCGGTCAGCGCGTGCAGCGGTCGGGTCAGTCGGGTACCGACGACAACCGTGACACCGATCGTGACAAGGAGCACGAGTGCCGCGGCGGCCGCGATCAGGGCCGTGTCGGCGGTCGAGAGTGTGAAGCCGGGGGTGGGATCTCCGCTCGGCGCGGTGATGAACAGCAAAGCCGCGGGTGCCACGTGGGGGCGCAGTTGCTCGCGCCTGCTCTCGTTCAGGCACGTCCGCACAGCGCCGCTCGCACGGTCGTTGCCGATCCAGGTGAAGGACAGGTCGGCAGACATGTTGAGGCGAACCGGGCCGAGGTTCTTGGTGCGCAGGCAGTCATTGACCAGTGTGTGGAGCTGGTGGAGTGCCTGTTGCTCGGTGGCTGTGTGACTGGTGAGGCTGCTGATGCCGCATCTGCGCTCGTAGCTGGGCCGGTTGTGGCCCGAGATCTCGATGGTGGGACCGCCGTTGGGTTCGCGGCTGATCGTGGCGGGGATCCCTCTGCTGTGCAGGCAGGATGCGATTCTGGTCGCCAGTTGGTCTCGGTGTGTGCGTTCGGCCTCGGTCAGTCGGAACGGTCCGATCGCACGCGGGTCGATGCGGTCGGGTCCGGCGTCCGGTTCCAGTGCCGGATCGACGTGCAGCGGGTCGATGACCGCGGACGGTGTTCCCCGCGGTGCCGCTGCGGCCGGACCGGATGACGCGATGGGTCGCCGCTGGGTTGTGGTCAGGACGATGTGCTTCCCGGTTCGTTCGGCGAGGTCGCGGATCGTTCCGGCGACACCGTTCCACTGGTTGTGGGTGGCGGCGTAGCTGGTCAGCTTCTGGTAGATCTTGACTTGCGCAGCGGGTCGTTGGGCTTGCTGGTGCAGGACCGCCCGCGTGGTGGTCTGCACGGCGAGCCAGGTGGTGGCCGCGATGGAGCAGGCGGCCACGAGGGCCGAGAGCACCAGTAGCCGGACGAGGAGGCTTTTACGGCGTGGTGACCCGGGGCGCTTCTTGGACACCCGATCGACGGTAGGTCACTGCGACACGTCCTGACCGGACCATGACGGCACGCTGACACGATCTTCATATTCCTCGCCGATGATCGACGATATGGGTGATCCCGAGGGCGCAGGTGTGCCGGACCCGTATCCGCGGCAGGCAGGAGATCCCGACAACGCGGCGCATCCGACCGAGGTGATGCCGGTCTGCGGGATTCTGGACGACGAGACCTCGGCCCAGCGGTCGGGCGAGGAGGCCGACAACGCCGAGAAGCCACCCGAGAAGCGGCCTCGGAAGAAGCGATGGGTGGTGCTCGGCTTGGTCGCCGTGCTCGTTGTCGGTACGGGCGCGTTCGCCGCCTTCTGGGCGCAGCGTGACGACGAATCGAGCAATAGCCGCGAGCGTGTCCCGGTCGAGGCAGTCGCGGTGCAACGCGGAGACCTCTCCGAGAGCGCGACGTTGACCGGGAACCTTGACTACACCGCGAAGCGGCCGCTCACGGGCTCCGCGAGCGGCATCGTGACCGAGCTTCCCGCCGTGGGCGACACGGTGGGCAGGGGTGAGCAGCTTTACCGCGTCGACGATAGTCCCGTTCCGGTGTTCTACGGTGACACTCCGCTGTACCGCACACTGGACACCGAGGGCATGGTCGGTCGTGACGTGCGGGTGGTCGCGAACAACTTGGCCACGCTGGAGTATCGCGTCGGACAGCAGCCGCCTGTGGGCACGGTTCTGCCGCGTCCGGACACACCGCAGCAGGACGACTCGTCCGGGCAGCAGTCGCGGTCCGGCGACTCCGGCAGAAGTGCGGCGCCGCCGTCCGGCGGCGCGGACACGGGCACATCCACCGAGAGCTCGGACGGCTCCGACGCCGAAGCCGACACCGTGACGGTGCGTGAGGGGGACGCGGTGCTTACCGCCTCGTTGATCGATGCGATCGAACGCTGGCAGCGGGATGTAGGGATGCCTGCGACCGGGGTACTCGGTCTCGGCCACGTGGCTGTGCTGCCGGGTGAGGTGCGGGTGGATGCGGTGCGGGCCCAACTCGGCGATAACGCCGAGGACACGGTGCTGACCGTCTCGTCGACGGCCAAGGCGGTGATCGTACGGGCACCGGTGTCCGATCTCGACGCGATCGCGGAGGGCCAAGAGGTCACGGTGACACTGCCGGACGACACCACGGCACCAGGCAAGGTCGCCACCATCGAACCGGTGACCAAGGGCGGTTCGCCGGGCAGCGGGTCACCGGATGGTCCCGGGGAATCCGAGCGGAAGGTGACCGTCACCCTGACCGACCACAAGAAGGTGGATGGTGAACCGGGGCCCGTGCAGGTCCGGTTCACCACGAAGACCCACGAGGACGTACTGGTCGTGCCGGTCGGTGCGCTGCTTACCTTACGCGAAGGGGGTTATGCCGTACGGGTTCCCGAGCGCGGGCTCGTCAAGGTGCAGACCGGAATGTCCGTCCGCGGCAAGATCGAGATCACAGGGGACGGCATCGAGCCGGGCACCAAGGTGGTGACGACCTCGTGACTGCCGAAGACCCGCCGGTGATCGCGGTACGCGAGGTGAGTAGGACCTATCCGGGGGCCACCGCCCTCGCCGACGTGTCGCTGACCGCGCGGCAGGGCGAGCTGTTGGCGATCGTGGGCCCCTCCGGGTCCGGGAAGTCCACACTGCTCAACATCATGGGCACGCTGGATCGTCCGAGCAGCGGGACCGTCGAGTTCGGGGGAAGGGACACCGCCGAGCTCTCCGATCGCGCGTTGTCCGCGTTGCGTGCCCGCAGGCTCGGTTTCGTGTTCCAGCAGTTCCACCTCGCCGCGGGACTGTCCGCGGTGGAGAACGTCGCCACCGGTCAGCTCTACGCCGGGGTGCGGCGGCGACAACGGCACAAACGGGCGCGGGCGGCCCTGTCCCGGGTGGGGTTGGCGAACCGGGGTGAGCACCGTCCCGGCGAGCTGTCCGGTGGGGAGTGCCAGCGGGTTGCCATCGCCAGGGCCCTGGTCAATGAACCCGCGCTGGTGTTGGCGGACGAACCGACCGGTGCATTGGACAGCAGGACCGGTCATGCCGTGCTGGAGCTGCTGTTCCGGCTGAATGAGGAAGGCACCACCATCGCGGTGATCACCCACGACCTGGCCATCGCGGACCAATGCCCCAGACAGGTGCACATCCTCGACGGCCGTGTGGTCACCGACACAGGAGGGGGTGCCCAGAGTGACCCGACTCTCAGGGCGCACGCGTGAGCACAACCGACCGGCGCGTCTGGCACTGTCCGACCTGCTCGGTCTCGGGTTGTTGGGTATTCGTACCCGGCCGCTGCGTGCGGTCCTCTCGGCGCTGGGGATTTCGATCGGCATCGCCACCATGATCACGGTGATCGCGATCCCGGCATCCAGCCAGCAGAAGCTGAACAACGAGCTCGACGAGCTTGGCACCAACATGCTCACCGCCCAGGCACAATCCGTTCCCGGCGAGCAGGAACAGGTCACGCTGCCGAAGCAGTCGGTGGACATGGTCCGCCGCATCGGCCCGGTCACCACGGCGAGTGCCGTCGGGAACACCCATGCCAAGGTGCGACGTTCAGACCTCGTCAACCCCGCCTACGGTTCCGGACTCGCGGTGCTGGCCAGTAAGAACAACCTGCTCCGCACCGTCAACGGGACGATGCGGGCAGGCCGGTTCCTCGACAACACCACCGACGGCCTGCCCACGGTGATCCTCGGTCACGTGGCCGCCAAGCGGCTCGGAATATCCCGGCTGCGCTCAGGCGAACCGGCTCCGCTTGTGGTGATCGACAACCAGTGGTTCACCGTCAGCGGCATCCTCGCGGAACTGAAACTGTATCCGCAGCTCGGCCGCGCCGTGCTGGTCGGCTGGGACAGCGCCCGGAAGTTCCTCGACTTCGACGGGCATCCCACCGTGGTCTACACACAGGCGCAGGAGGGGCACGTGTCCGCGGTACGCGGCGTGCTCTCCGAGACCGTCCATCCGAAGCTGCCCGGGATGATCCGGGTCAGCGACCCATCCGCCGCGCTCGCGGCCAAACGCGCCGCCGAGTCCACGTTCTCGGAGTTGTTCCTTGCGCTGGCCGGAGTCGCCCTGCTGGTCGGCGCGATCGGGGTGGCCAACACGATGGTGATCTCGGTCCTCGAACGGAGACGGGAGATCGGACTACGCCGCGCACTCGGAGCGCACCGGGGCCAGATCCGCGCGCAGTTTTTGACCGAGTCGGTGGCACTGTCCGGACTCGGCGGACTGGCCGGCACCCTGCTCGGTGTCCTCGCGACGATCGGTTACACTGTCGCCGCAAACTGGCCAGTCGTCATCTCGCCGCTGGCCGTCCTGGCCGGCGTGGGCGGCGCGATCGCCGTCGGCGCGCTCGCCGGGGTTTATCCCAGCATCCGCGCCGCACGGCTGCCACCCACCGCCGCCCTCGCGGCGTCTTGAGTGTGTGATCGTGCCACTATGGATCGCGATCCCGGTCACAGCCACCACACCGGCGGCCGCGCCGGCATGGTGGCCTATTGGCACATGCCGTCCGTGTCCGTGCCGCCGACCATTTTGTAGCCGACCCCGTAGACGGTCACCAGGCGCACCGGTTTGCGCGGCTGCGGTTCGATCTTCTTGCGGAGATTCATGACGTGCACATCGATGGTGCGCTCGGTCATGTAGCGGTCGAAGCCGTGCAGCTGTTCGAGCAACTGCGCCCGGTTGAACACCCGCTCCGGTTGGCTGGCGAGGGCCTGCAAGAGCCGGAACTCGCCCGCCGTGCAGTCCACCGGCTCGCCGTCACTGGTCACCGTGTGCCGGGCGGTGTCCACGACCACGGCGCCGACCCGCAACCGTGGATCGGGCTCCGCTGCGGGTGCCGCCCGGGTTCGCCTGAGCAGTGTCCGCACACGGGCTGCCAGTTCACGAGGGCTGAACGGCTTGGTCATGTAGTCATCCGCACCGAGATCCAGCCCCAGTAGCAGGTCATCCTCCGTGGACCGCGCAGTCAACATCAGCACCGGAATGTCGGACTCCCGGCGCAAAATGCGGCAGACATCCAGACCGTCCACCTTGGGTAGCATCAGGTCCAGCACGAGCAGATCCGGAACATGTCCGCGCGCCTCGTCGAGGGCCGCACGGCCGTCCGTAACGACGACCACCGAATGCCGATCGCGCTCCAGATACTGACGGATCAGCTCTGCCTGTTTCGTGTCGTCCTCGGCCAGCATAATGTGGGCACACATCACTGCGACTCTACCGCGGTTCCCGTTGCGGGCGAACCAGCGGCCACGTGCGGCGGAGGACACGGCGTGACAACGGGATGCTGACAGGTTCTTCACATTCATCCTCGACCGTGGGCGGCATGAGGAAATCCGTAATCACACGTTCGCCACGCCGAGTGTCGTCAGGCTGCGCGGCCCTCGTGACAGCCGCGGTCCTGAGTGCTTGCGGGTCCGACGGCTCCGACGGTCGCCAGGTAGCCAGCCTGTCCACGGCAACCTCCGGCGTGCCCTCGACATCCGTTCCCAGCGCCTCCGCGACGGACGGCTCGAGTAGACCACAGATTCGGCTGGATACCTCGGCGAAGGAGAAGGATCGCCTGCGGAAATCCTACTACGCGTGTTTGGCGGAACATGGGCACCGGATGTATCCCGGACGCGGTTCCCCGGTTCAAGATAACCTGACTTCGCAGGATGAGGCGGCGAAAAAGGAATGCTTGGGTAAGAAGCCGTTGCGGCCGCCCCAGCTGGATCGCGAGAAGAATCCGCAGTATCTGGACGACTACCACAGCTACATCGAATGCCTGCACGACAACGGAATGGACGTACGGCCCACCAAGCCGTTCGGCACCGGGTGGACATACGGCCCCGGCGGGAGTTCGCAGTCCGAGGATCAGAAGATGAAAATCGACCAAAAGTGCAAGATTTCGGCATTCGGCGACGGCTGACGGGACCAGACGATCATGTCGGCAGCCGAGGATGGACAGCGAGGTACCGCCAAATTGCCTTGCGCCCGACCTATCACCGACGAACGTCGTGAAGGCGTCCGCATGGTGTGTCGTAGCCCATGGATTCGTTTCCGGGCGCCATGTGACTCTCACTGTCGGGCCGCACGTCCGGCCGATCCGGGCTGCTACCGGGTCCCATCTTCACACGCTGCTGGGCCGTCTTCGGGGCGGCCGTCATCGTCATGTCCCGGTGTACGACGATCACGGTGGCGATCCGGCGCTCGGCGCTGTCTGTCAGGACACCGGGAGCTGCCGGTGGTGTCGTGGATGTCGAGCTGCTCGGGGAGCGAGATGCCGTCGGGCACTGGTTCCCGGACTGCGGCCGCTCGATGGCCGCTGCCCTCGGATGCCGACCTCGTTCTCGAGGCGGGCTTCCGGCCCGGTGCACACCACATCGCGGCGGAAGCTCACCGGCTGGGGCGTGGTGTCGGTGTCCGTTACACGCCCCAGGTGTGGTCACCCGGCGCGGTCTCGCGGTTTCCCCATTCGATGCTGAGCCGCACCGCGTGCTGCCAGTTCGCGTACTCGGCCTCGCGCCGTGACGCTGCCATCTGCGGCAACCACTGGGCGGCCCGGTGCCAGTTGCGCCGCAACCCTTGCAGGTCGGGCCACAGGCCGACGGTGAGGCCGGCGGCGTATGCCGCGCCCACCGAGACGGTTTCGGCGTGCATGGGCCGCATCACCGGCACGCCCAGTACGTCGGCGATGAGCTGCATGAGGAGGTGGTCGGCGGTCATGCCGCCGTCCACCTTGAGCGCTTTGGCGGTCAGCCCGGCGTCGGCGTTCATCGCGTCGACGACCTCGCGGGTCTGCCACGCCGTCGCTTCCAGCACGGCCCTCGCGAGGTGCCCCTTGTCCACATACGAGGTCAGCCCGACCACGATGCCCCGCGCCTCGCTGCGCCAGTGCGGGGCGAACAGGCCCGCGAACGCGGGCACGATGTAGCACCCGCCGTTGTCGTCGGCGGTACGCGCGAGGGTCTCGATCTCCGGTGCTGTCCGGATCAGTCCGAGCGCGTCCCGGAACCACTGCACCAGCGACCCGGTGACCGCGATGGATCCTTCGAGTGCGTAGTGCGCGGGTTCGGAGCCGAACTGGAAGGCCACGGTGCTGAGTAGCCCGTGCGCCGAGGTCACCGGTTCGGTCCCGGTGTTCATGAGCAGGAAGCCGCCGGTGCCGTAGGTGCACTTCGCCTCGCCGCGATCGAAGCAGGTCTGGCCGAGCAGCGCCGATTGCTGGTCGCCGAGTGCGGCGGCGATCCGCACCCCCGGCACGACCCTGCGGGTGGTGCCGTGGAGCGCACCGGAGGGCCGGATCTCGGGCAGCATGGCGCGCGGTATGCCGAAGAACGCCAGCAACCCGTCGTCCCAGTCTAGTGTGGACAGGTTCATCAGCAGCGTTCTGCCGGCGTTGGTGACGTCGGTGAGGTGGGTGCCGCCGTCGGGGCCGCCGGTGAGGTTCCAGATCAGCCAGCTCTCCATCGTGCCGAACAGGACGTCGCCGCGTTCAGCCCGCTCGCGCAGCCCCGGCGTGTGATCCAGGAGCCAGCGGATGCGCGGGGCCGAGAAATAGGTCGCCAGCGGCAGGCCGCTCCTGCTCCGCACCTGGTCGGCATCGGGGCGCCGTCCCAGTTCCCGTACGAGGTCGTCGGTCCGAGTGTCCTGCCACACCAGCGCATGACCGACGGGAGCGCCGGTGTGGCGGTCCCACAGCACCGTGGTCTCCCGCTGGTTCGCGATGCCGAGCCCGGCGACCTGCTCGGTGGTGACGCCGGCCTCGCGCAGTGCCTGCGGCACGATGCGGTCCACGTTGCGCCAGATCTCGGTGGGGTCGTGTTCCACCCAGCCCGGCTTCGGATAGTACTGGCGGTGCTCACGCTGCACCACGGCCACCAGCCTGGCCCGCTGGTCGAACACCAGGCACCGGGTGGACGTGGTCCCCTGGTCGATCGCCATCACGTACTGGGCGGGCATCGGCACTCCTAGCGGTCGGTCTCGAGGTCGCGGCTCACGGCGAGCGCCGCCTCCCGCACGGTGCGAACCAGGCCGCCCCGGGGACGCCGCCGGGTGTCGCAGATCCGGTCGACGGCCCCCGCGATGCTGATCGCGCCGACCACGAGCCCGCCGAACGACCGCACCG
>NZ_KB912564.1:82708-87216 GCF_000383775.1 Saccharomonospora halophila 8 | reverse complement strand
CCGCCGAACGACCGCACCGGCGCGGCGAGCCCGGCCTCACCCGGCACGAACTCTTCCGCCTCGGCGGCCCACCCCGACCGGCGGACCCCGGCCAATTCGGGTGCCAGTGCGTGCGCGGTGGTGAGTGTCCGCCGGGTGTAGGCCTCGGGCGTGCCGGCCAGCACGGCGGAGGCCAGGTCCGCGTCGAAGGCGAGCAGCACCTTGCCCAGCGCCGTGGCGTGCATCGGCTGGTGCGCACCCACGTCGAGCGACTGCTGCGTGTCGTCGGGGCGGAAGACATGGTGCACCACCAGCACGGTGGCATCCTCGTCGGGTACGCCGAGGCGGACCGCCTCGCCGCTGGAGGCGGCCAGCGCGTCGGCCCAGTTGCTGGCCCGCGAGCGCAGCTCGTTCCCGTCGAGGTAACCGGGGCCGAGGCCGCGCACGGCCTCGGCCAGCTGGTACTTGCCGGTGGCGGGGTCCTGCTCCACGAAACCCACGCCCTGCAGCGTGCGCAGGAGCCCGTGGGTCGTGGCCTTCGCCAGCCCGAGGCCGGTCGCGATGTCGGCGAGCGCGATCCGGGCGGAGCCACGCGCCAGCAACCGCAGGACCGCGGCGGCGCGTTCGATCGACTGGATGGACCCGGGCATGGGGGGAAACTCTAGAGGGTTAGAACCTCCTTCGGAACTCGGGTATTCGGCATTGTCGAACGGCCCGGATCGCGCCCGCCTGCGCGTCTCGGCGCGCGGGCCACACCTCCGGCGGCATGCCGTTCGGCCATGTCGAATGGTCGGCGTTGTCGGTACCGGAGGCCGTTCCTAACGTCACCGCCGTTCCGCGATGGCGCGGGACGACGGCTTTTCCGGAGGTGGCAATGGAGCGTCTCAAGGCACGCGGGCTCGCCGGTGAACTCGCGGCCGAGTTCGCCGGAACCATGATCCTGATCCTGTTCGGGGCCGGGGTCGTGGCGCAGGTGGTCGCGGCGGGGATCGGTGACCACAACAGTATCGCCTGGGCCTGGGGGCTCGGCGTGGTGCTCGGTGTGCTGGTGTCCGCGCGGATCAGCGGCGGCCACATCAACCCCGCCGTCACCGTGGCGCTGGCCGTGTTCCGCGAGTTTCCCTGGCGCAAGGTCCTGCCCTACGCGCTCGCGCAGACCGCGGGTGCGTTCGTGGGCGCGTTGCTGGTGCGGTGGAACTACTCGGAGGTCCTCGCCGCGGCCGACCCCGGGCACACGATCAAGACGCAGGGCGTGTTCTCCACGTTGCCGGGCAACGGGGAGCTGCCGGTGGGCGACCTCGGTGCCCTGCGCGACCAGATCATCGGCACCGCGATCCTGCTGTTCGTCGTGTGCGCCATCACCCATGCGCGCAACGTGAACCCGCCGCCGTGGATGGCACCGCTGCTCGTGGGCGGTTGCGTCGTCGGTATCGGTATGGCCTGGGGCACCAACGCCGGGTACGCGATCAACCCCGCCCGCGACTTCGGCCCCCGCCTCGCCTCGTACCTCACCGGCTACGACACCGCGTGGCTGGACCAGCACGGCCACCTGTACTTCTGGGTGCCCCTCGTCGGCCCGCTCCTCGGTGGCGTGCTCGGCGCCGGGCTCTACCGGCTGCTCGTCGGCCGGTTCCTCCCCCCGGCGGAACCCGAGCCGGACCACGTTCCCGACGCCGTCGCGGCCCGGGTCTGACCAGGAAGGGTGACGACATTGAGCAGCTACATCGGCGCGATCGACCAGGGCACGACCAGCACCCGGTTCATGGTGTTCGACCACGACGGCAACGAGGTCGCGCGTCATCAGCTGGAGCACGAGCAGATCATGCCGCGGCCCGGCTGGGTCGAGCACAACCCGACCGAGGTTTGGGAACGCACCCGCGCGGTGATCGAGACCGCGCTCACGAAGACGGGCCTGCGGGCCGCCGACCTGGCCGCGGTGGGCATCACCAACCAGCGGGAGACCACCGTCGTGTGGAACCGGCACACCGGCCGCCCGTACGGTAACGCCCTCGTCTGGCAGGACACCCGGACCGACCGGATCGCCGCCGCGCTGGACGCGGACGGCCGTGGTGACGTCATCCGCCGCAAGGCGGGTCTGCCTCCGGCGACATACTTCTCCGCGGGCAAGCTCCAGTGGATCCTCGACAACGTCGACGGTGTCCGCGCCGCGGCCGAGGCGGGCGACGCGGTGTTCGGCACGATGGACACCTGGCTGCTGTGGCACCTGACCGGGGGAGTCGACGGCGGGGTGCACGTCACGGACGTCACCAACGCCAGTCGCACCATGCTGATGGACCTCGAGACCCTGGACTGGGACGACGAACTGCTGTCCTTCTTCGACATTCCGAGGCGGATGCTGCCGCGGATCCGGCCGTCGGGAGACTCCGCGCTCCACGGTGTCACCAGGGCCAAGGGCCCGTTCCAGGGTGAGGTGCAGCTGGCGGGCGTGCTGGGCGACCAGCAGGCCGCCACCGTCGGCCAGCTGTGTTTCCGCCCCGGCGAGGCCAAGAACACCTACGGCACCGGAAACTTCCTGCTGCTCAACACCGGGCACGAGCTCGTCCGTTCCGAGCACGGGCTGCTCACCACGCTCGCCTACCAGTTCGGTGCCGCGAAACCCGTGTACGCGCTGGAAGGGTCGATCGCGGTGACCGGCTCGGCCGTGCAGTGGCTGCGCGACCAGCTGGGCATCATCAGCGGCGCCGCGCAGAGCGAGTCGCTGGCGGCACAGGTGTCCGACAACGGCGGGGTCTACTTCGTCCCGGCGTTCTCCGGCCTGTTCGCCCCGTACTGGCGGTCCGACGCGCGGGGAGCCCTGCTCGGCCTGTCCCGGTACAGCACCAACGCCCACGTCGCGCGGGCGACCCTGGAGGCGATCTGCTACCAGACGAGGGACGTGGTCGAGGCCATGACCGCCGACTCGGGCGTGGAGCTCGGGGTGCTGCGCGTCGACGGCGGGGTCACCGGCAACAGGCTGTGCATGCAGCTGCAGGCCGACATCCTCGGCGTCCCGGTGTCGCGTCCGGTGGTCGCCGAAACCACCGCGCTGGGCGCCGCCTACGCCGCCGGCCTGTCGGTCGGGTTCTGGAACTCCACCGACGAGCTGGAACGGAACTGGCAGGAGGACCAGCGGTGGGAACCGGGCTGGACGGACGAACAGCGTGCCACCGGGTACGCGGGGTGGCAGAAGGCGGTGTCCCGGACCGTCGGCTGGATCGACGCCGACTGAGCGAAAGCGGAGGAACGTCACTGTGCGCGAACAACTCAGCGAGCAGCGGGCCCGCACGCGGGCCCTGCTCAGCACCGGCCGCTTCGACGTGCTGGTCGTCGGTGGCGGAATCGTCGGCCTTTCCACCGCGTGGGAGGCGGCCAGGGCCGGGTTGCGCGTCGCGTTGGTCGACAAGGGCGATTTCGCCTCGGCCACGTCGAGCGCGTCGTCCAAGCTCGTACACGGCGGGCTGCGCTACCTGGCGAGGGGCAACATCAAGCTGGTCCGCGAGAACCACCGGGAGCGGCGGGCGCTCGGCACGACCGTCGCACCGCACCACGTGCGGCCGCTGCCCTTCCTGGTGGCGTTGCGTCGTGGCGGCCCGCACGGGCCCGCGACCATCGGGGCGGGCATGCTCGCCTACACCGCCCTGTCCGGGTTCGCCGACGGTGTCGGCAGGCTCCTCCCGCCGGGACGCGCACGCGAGTACGTTCCCGCACTGCGGGACGGGAGTCTCTCGGCGTGCGGGCTCTATCACGACCACCAGATGAACGACGCGAGGCTCGCGGTCACCACCGCGCGGGCCGCCACCGGGTCCGGCGCCGTGCTGCTCAACCACGCCGAGGTGCTCGGCCTGCGCACCGTCGACGGTGCCGTGTCCGGTGTGGACGTCCGGGACGGCACGGAGGGCACGGAGTTCGGGATCGACGCCGCGGTGGTCGTCAACGCCGCGGGCCCGTGGGTCGACCACCTGCGGCGGATGGAGGACCCTGCCGCGCGGCCCAGCATGCGCCTGTCCAAGGGCACGCACCTCGTGCTGCGCAGGCACGGCCGGTGGGACGCGGCCGTGACCACCCCGCTCGACGGTGGCCGGGTGTCGTTCGCGATCCCGTGGGAGGACCGGCTGCTGGTGGGCACCACCGACGAGGAGTACACGGGTGACCCGGCGGCGCTGCGGCCCTCAAATGCCGACGTCGACCAGATCCTCGGCGAGGCGGGGCTGTCGATCGGGCAGGAACACCTGCGCCGCAGCGACGTGGTCTACTCGTTCTCCGGGCTGCGGGTGCTCCCCGGCGGCGACGGCGACACCCGGCACGCCAAGCGGGAGACCGTCGTCAGCGTCGGCCGTGGCGGCATGGTCAGCATCGCGGGTGGAAAGTGGACGACGTTCCGCGACATCGGGCGCACGATCCTGGCGCACCTGTCCCCGAGACTCCCGCGGGCACGACCCGACACCGGCATCACCCCGCTGCCCGGCGCGGCCAGGCCGGACGCCGTCGAGCACGTGCTCGGCACCGCGGCGCCGGAGCTGCCCCACGAC
>NZ_KB912564.1:61082-82608 GCF_000383775.1 Saccharomonospora halophila 8 | reverse complement strand
CAGGCTCGCTCCCGCCGCGAGGAGCAGTGCGGCGGCCCCGAAGGCGACCGAGACCCTGCCCGTGACACCCAGTTCGGCCCAGTAACGGCCGGTGACGAGCCCGGCGGCGACCAGGACGAGCACGCCGCCGACGTAGCCCAGCGCCTCGGCGACCGGCGACGGCGTTCGGCCCGTCTCCTCGCCGATCCCGGTGGGCCGCGCCCGCTCTGCGGCGAGAATGCGGTCCGCCTGCTCGCGGGTGAGCAACCCGTGCGCGACCCAACGGTCCAGCCGGACGGTCAGATCGTCACCACGGCGCCGGGGCGGCACACGTCGGATCATCGGACGGGTCCGGTCGCGCCGGGCCGCACGGGCGTAGGGAACACACGGTCCTCCTTTCGACCGGCGACGTGATCCGTTCGGGTCCGCGCGCGGACCGAGCGTACCGGGGACCGTGGTGCTCTGCCCCGCGGTGGCCGGGTTACCGTTCGATCGGCAGCGACCAATTCTGAACCACTTGTTTCGGTCCTGGACGGCCATGACCACCGAAGGTTCGATCGACTTCCACCAGTGAAAGGCCGGCAAGTGGGCGGTGCTGTTCAGCCACACCGCCGACTACACCCCGGTGTGCAGCACCGAGTTGGGCCCCACGCGACGATCAACAGCGAGTTCGAGAAGCGCGATGTCAAGACGATCGCGATGTCGGTGGACCCGGTGGAGGACCATCGGGGTTGGGCGCCGGACATCCGCGACGTCGGTGGCACCGATCTGAACTCCCCCCTCATCGCCGACCCGGACCGCCGGGCCTCCGAGCTCTACGACAAGATCCACTTGGGCGAGGGTGACACCTCGACCGTCCGGTCGGTGTTCATCATCGACCCGCAGAATACGGTGCGGCTCACGCTGACCTACCGAAGTCCGTCGGCCGCAACTTCGACGAGATCCTGCGGGTGAGCGACGCGTTGCAGCTGACCGACGCGCACCCGGTGTCCACTCCGGTGGACTGGACGCCCGGCGACCAGGTGATCGTGTCCCGCGATGGCGACCGACGAGGCCAGGCAGCGGTTCGAGCAGGTCGAGGAGGCCAAGCCCTACCTGCGCTGGGCGGCATACCCGCAGAGCTGACACCGGTCACGCCGACCGGCTACCGGGTGCGCCCGCCGGTATGCGGCCGCACCGCGGTAGTCCGGCCGGCCTCCAGCGTCTGTTGAAACCCGCTCACCCCGCGGGCCGACACGGCGACGTCCGGCTGACCTTGGCGGCGTGCGCGAGCGGGTGGATCCGCTTGCTCTGCCGGGGCATGAGTTCCTTGAGCCGCGCGGCTCAGCACCGCGGGACTCGTCCTGCTCGTCGACGCGCTCGAGCGGGATGTCGTGATCAGGTACCGGGACGGGAACGGCAGCCATCTCCGCGGAGCGGACCGCGACCTCACGGTCGCCAATCAACGGTGTGTCGCTCACGACCGCCTGGCCTCCTCCAACCTGCGGGCCTCAGCCGCCTGCTCGAACGGCGTGTCACCGTGTGGCCTGCGGTCACCCAGCTCGGCGTAGAGCTTCGCGACGCTTACCGAGTCGTGGTGGGTGACGAGGTCGGCGAGCTCCGGGGTAACCGTACCGACGATCTGCCGGAACCGTTCCTCGGCCAGCGGGCCCAGCAGGTCGTAGATCCGTACGAAAACCTGCTGGGCATGGGGCCGGTGCCAGTCCTGCGGTAGTAGCTGAGCCGGTAATCCGGGATCGATCTCCGGGAACCGGCGCCAGTCCATCCGCAGCTCGGTCCGCATCCGTAGTGCCTGCGCCGGATCGATGAGCCCAGCATCCAGGTTGCGCAACAGTGGCTCGTAGCGTTCGGCGAACGTTTGGTACTCCTTGTTGAGGCCTGCCACATCGAACGCCGATCGGGGGCAGCCCTGCTCACCGCCCCCGGGAACCTCGGCACAGCGCAACACGGTCGCGGTGTCCACTCCGAGTTCGGCCAGCATGTGGCGAGCCTGCTCGCCGCGGTCGTGCGGGCAGACCCAGAAGCCGTCGTACAGCGCGGCGAAGCTGAGCAGCCGTAGCCGGGACCGCAAGGTGGTGCGCACGCCTCGTGCCTGTTCCGGCACGGAGAAGCCGACCACCGTCCACCAGCCGTCCCATTCCGGCGCGCTCGCCCCGAAGCTCAGCATCTGGTGGGTCCGCTCGATGACCACCTCCGACGTCCTCGGCGGGATGCCGTACGCCGTGGTGCGGCCATGCCGCGAGACGACCAGCAGCCCGCGTGCGGCGAGCCTGCGCATGGCGGCCCGCGCGCCGTCGGCCGTCACGCCGAAGTCGGCGAGCAGTCGGACCAGTGCCGTCGCCGGGATGTGTTCGTCGCGCCAGTACCAGAAGTCGCCCAGCAACGAGGTCAGCAACAGCTGTGGCTCCGGGCCGCTCTGTGATCTCGGTAGCGCCCCCGTTGTCGTCATCGCTCATCCCCACCTCGTCGGTTCCGGCGGCGTTCCCGGCAAGCGTACGACGGCACGTGGCCGTTCCCCGACGCGCACCGGGACGGCGACGCCCTCCGGAACTCCGGTCTTGTCATAAGCGACACTTCATGCGACGCTCGTCCCGTTAATCGACAGCTGTTCCGCCGCGACGCGGGGCTGCAGTACGTATCCACGTCCACGCCTGGCACAGACCCAATGCAGGGAGAAGCATCGCCATGCGCCACTTACTCGGTCTTCGGTACCTACTCGCGATGACAGTCAGTCTCGGCCTGGCCATCGCAGGCTGCGGTGCGACATCCGGAGAAGAAGAAGGTGCCGGCAACGCGCCGACCGCGTCGGCTCCCGCGCTGCATGAAGCACTCCCCGACTCCATCAAGGAGTCGAAGGTGCTGACCTTCGCAGGCGACTCGCATCCGCCGTACCGGACCGTCGGCCCGGACGGCGAGACGATCACCGGGATCGACAAGGACTTTCAGAAAGCACTGGGCAAGGTGCTCGGCGTCCGAACCGAAATCGCCATCGTGGACAACCTTCCGGCCGCGTTGCAGGGCATGCTCAGCGACCGGTACGACGCGTTCAACGGCCCGGTCAAGGCCACCGTGGAACGCGAGCGTCAGTTCGACACGGTCACCTGGATGACCACCCGCACCTCCTACGTACTCCCTCGCGAGTCGGCGGCCGGGGTCGAGGATGCCGGTGACCTGTGCGGCACGAAGGTCGCCGTCACGAAGGCCAGCGTCAGCGCGGAGCAACTCGCCCACCTGTCCGACTACTGCGCCCGCAAGGGCGAGGCGAAGGTCACCCCGATCGAACTGGACGACACCAACACGACGGTGCTCGCCGTCCAGTCCGGACGTGCGCAGGCCGCAGCCACCACGCAGGCCTCCGCGATCGACATCGTGGAACAGCAGAAGGACAAGCTCACCTACGTGATCCAGACCGAGGAGCAGGGCGCGACCAAGGACAATCTCGCGTTGTTCGTCCCGAAGAAGAGCGGGCTCGGCCCGGTGATGCACAAGGCGTTCCAGAAGCTGTTCGACAGCGGGGAATACGACCGGATCATGAAGGAGTGGGGACTCACCGACGTGATGGTCGACAAGCCCCTCCTGAACGTCGCCACCAGCGAACGTTGAGCCCGCGAGGACACAGGCGGAGAGACTCATGACAACGATCACCGCGCCTCCGGCCGAGACCGAGGACATCGCGACGGCGCGGCGCCCCGTTCGCCCGTGGCGCTGGGTGGCCGGCATCGCGCTGGCAGTGCTGACCGCGCAGATCGTGTGGTTCCTCGTGCACAACGACCGCTTCGAGTGGGATGTCGTCGCGCGGTACCTGTTCGATCCCACGGTGTTGTCCGGTCTCGGCACCACCGTGATGCTCGCCGTCGTCGCCATGCTCATCGCATGCGTGGTGGGCGGACTGCTCGCGACCGCACAGGTGAGTGACTTCGTGCCGCTTCGCTGGGCGGCGACCGTCTATGTGGGAATCTTCCGGGGTATTCCGCCTCTCGTGCAGCTGCTCTTCTGGTTCAACCTGGCCTACCTGCTGCCCGAGATCTCGATCGGCATTCCCTTCGGGCCCGAGTTCTCCTCGTGGGACTCGAACGAGGTGATCACCCCGCTGACCGCCGCGATCATCGGTCTCTCACTGGTGGAGTCCGCCTACATGGGCGAGATCATCAGGGCGGGCATCCTCGGCGTCGATCACGGGCAACGGGATGCCGGACGGGCGATGGGTCTCACTCCTGCGCAGACCTTCGTCCGGGTGGTGCTCCCGCAGGCGATGCGGATGATCATTCCGCCGACCGGAAGCCAGTTCATCACCGTGCTCAAGGGGACAGCGCTGGTGTCGGTGATCGCGATGGCCGACCTGCTGCACTCGGTGCAGGTCATCTACAACCGCACCTATCAGATCATCCCGCTGCTCATCGTGGCCTGCCTGTGGTACCTCGCCGTCGTCACCGTGCTCACCGCGGGACAGCGGTGGCTCGAACGACACTTCTCCCGCGGGCACGCGCCCGCTCCCCGGAACCGCAAGCGAGTGACCACTTCGGACGGAGTATCGCATGACGCCGACAGCTGAGTCCGCGAAGCCCATCCTGCGTGTCGCGGGAGTGCGCAAGTCGTTCGACGGCGAGCGCGCGATCGCGGACGTCGGTCTCGACGTGCACGAGGGGGAAGTCGTCGTCGTACTGGGCCCGTCCGGGTCGGGGAAGTCGACGCTGATCCGCTGCATGCACCAGCTCGACGCGATCGACGGTGGAGCCGTGTATCTCGACGGTGAGCTGCTCGGCTACGAGCGGCGCCGGGGTGGGCTGCGGGCACTCGGTGAGCGCAGGGTCGCCGTCCAGCGGCGCAGGATGAGTATGGTATTCCAGCAGTTCAACCTGGTCCCGCACTTCACGGTTCTGCGCAACATCACGGAGGCGCCCCGCAGGGCGCACGGCCGCCCCCGAGCCGAGGCCGAGCGGGACGCGTTCGAACTGCTGGACCGGGTCGGCCTGCGCGAGCGGGCCCGGGACTATCCCCGGCAGCTCTCCGGCGGCCAGCAGCAGCGGGTGGCGATCGCCCGTGCCGTCGCCACCCGGCCACGCATCCTGCTGTTCGACGAACCGACGAGTGCGCTCGACCCCGAACTCGTCGGCGAGGTACTCGCGGTCATGCGCGATCTCGCGGCCGAAGGCATGACGATGATCGTGGTGACCCACGAGATGGCCTTCGCGCGGGAGGTCGCCGACCGGTGCGTGTTCATGGAGGCAGGTCGCGTCGTCGAATCCGGACCGCCGGACGAAGTGTTCATCAACCCGAGGACCGAGCGGCTGCGCTCGTTTCTGTCCCGGCACAACACAACGTCGGACCGGTCCGTTCTGGAGGCGACTTCATGATCACCGTAGCTTCGGTCGGCGATCTCATCCTGGACGAGCCGGACCCCGCGTCACTGCTGGCACCCGCTGCTGCGCTGTCGCGCGAGGCGGACGTGACGGTCGGTCACGTCGAGGTGCCGCACTCCACCGCGACCGGACAGGCCAGCACCGACGTACCCGCGCCACCCGCGGACCCCGCCGCCCTCACCGCGCTGCGGGAGGCCGGCTTCGACGTGGCCACGCTCGCGGGCAACCACATCTACGACGCGGGTGGGATCGGGGTCGTCGACACGGTACGTCATGCCCGCGAGGCGGGGCTGGTTCCGGTCGGCGCGGGGGCCGACCTCGCCGAGGCACGTGAACCCGCGATCGTCGAGCGAGGCGGTCTCCGGATCGGTGTGCTCTCGTACAACTGTGTCGGGCCACGAGAGTCCTGGGCGACGTCCGGCAAGCCGGGCTGCGCCTACGTGCACGTGCTCACCCACTACGAGCTCGATCACGCCAGCCCCGGGGGACCTCCGAAGATCTACACCTTCGCCGACCCGGACAGCCTGGAGGCGATGGCCGACGACGTGCGACGGCTGCGTGCCGACGTGGACGTCGTGCTGGTGTCGTTCCATAAGGGAATCGGACACACCCCGGCCGCTGTCGCCATGTACGAGCGGCCGGTGGCGCGTGCCGCCGTCGACGCCGGTGCCCATGCGGTGTTCAGTCACCACGCGCACATCATGCGCGGCATCGAGACCTACCGTGGCAGGCCGATCTTCCACGGCCTCGGCAACTTCGCCACGGCGACCCGGGCGCTCACTCCCAGCGACGGGGCTCCGAGCGTCGAAAGGGACGCGTGGGCGCGGCGGCGCAAGGAGCTGTTCGGCTTCGAGCCCGATCCCCGGATGCCCTACTACCCGTTCCACCCGGAGAGCCGGAACACGGCGATCGCGTGGTGCCGGTTCGACGAGAGCGGGCTTCACGAGGCCGGGTTCGTGCCGTGCCGCATCGACGATGCCGCGCGGCCCGTTCCGTGCGGCGACACCGAGGACGCACAGCGGGTGGCCGACTACATCGACCACATCACCCGGACTGCCGGTCTGAACGGCAGGTTCGCCCGTGACGGTGCGCACGTGGTGATCGACCTGAGCAGTGAAAGGACATCATGACCGACCAGCCTCTCGCCGGGCGCACCATCATCGACCTCACCACCGCGCTCGCGGGGCCCTACGCGACGCTGTTGCTGGCAGGGCTCGGCGCCACCGTGATCAAGGTCGAGAACCCGGCCACCGATGGGGAGACGGCGCGCAACAACGCCCCGTACGTGGGCAAGCAGGGGCTCTCCCTGGAAAGCAGCGAGCCGGACGACATGTCGGTGTCGATGCTGGTGCGGGGACGCAACAAGCTCAGTGTCACGCTGAACCTCAAGGATCCCCTTGCCCGGCCGGTCTTCGCTGACCTGGTGCGGGACGCGGATGCCGTTGTCGAGAACTACAGCCCCGGCGTCACCGAACGGCTCGGCGTCGACTACGCCACGGTCAGGGAGATCAACCCGAAGATCGTGTACACGTCGATCAGCGGTTTCGGCAGCCAGGGCGGCCGGGGTTCCGGCAAGGCGATGGACTCGATCATCCAGGCACTCAGCGGGGTGATGATGACCGCGGGGGAGCCCGGCGACGATCCGGTCCGGTTCGGGCTTCCGGTCGGCGACCTGACGGCGCCGCTGTTCGCGGTCATCGGCACCCTGTCCGCGCTCATGCAGGCCGACCGCACCGGCGAGGGCCAGCATGTCGACGTCTCGATGCTCGGGGCCCTCACGTCGCTGGTGGCGTGCGAGCCGTTCGAGGCGCTGGACGCCGTGGGGATCCCACAGCGGACCGGGTCGATGGTGCCCCGGCTGGCGCCGTTCGGTATCTTGCCCGCCGCCGACGGTCACGTGGCGTTGTGCGCCCCGACCGACGCCTTCGCCCACGGCACGCTGCACGCGATCGGCCGGGCCGACCTGATCGACGACGACCGCTTCGCCAGCCGTGACCAGCGGGTGCGCCATGCGGACGAGCTGCACGAGCTGGTCCGGACGTGGTGCGCGGACCGCCCCGTGGCCGAGGTCGTCGACATGCTCACCGAGCACGGTGTGCCCGCCGCCGAGGTCCGGGAGCCGAGGGAGGCGGTGCGCGACCCGCTGGTACGTGACCGTGAGGAGGTCGTGCCGGTCGCGCACCCGCGGTACGGCACGGCCACGGAGCTGACGGCGAGTGGGATGCCGATCCGCTTCTCCGCGACCAGGGCCGGGTTCGACCGGCCCGCACCGGCTCTCGGTGAGCACAACGACCACGTGTACCGAGAGCTGCTGGGCTACAGCGAGCGGCAGCTCGCCGAGCTCAGCACGAAGTCCGTGATCTGAGGGACTGTGTCGGGACGCGCTACCCGTGCCGGTGGCCACGAACCGGTGCACGGAAGGAGGAGTATGTCCACAAGTGCGCTTGCCGAGTTGACCGCGCACGCCGCCGACCGGATGGCGGCGGCCCGGCGATGGCGTGCGGCCGGACGGCAGGTCGTGGGCTATGTCGGCGCGGACACCCCCGTCGAGCTGCTGACCGCGGCCGGGATGCTGCCGGTCCGGCTGGGCGGCGCTCCGGACGGTGACAGCAGTGAAGGCGACCGTTACCTGGGACGGGGGCTCGACCCGGCCGCGCGTTCCATCCTGTCGCGGCTGCTGGCCGACGACTACGGTCACCTCGACGGGCTCGTCGTGTCCCGGGACTGCGAGGCTTCCTCCCGGCTGTTCTACGCGCTGCGCGAGCTGCGCCGGATCGAGCCGGCGGTCGGCCTGCCGCCCGTTCACCTCGTCGACGTGCTGCATCTTCCGCACCACACCACCACCCGGTACGTGCAGGCGATGCTGCGCCAGCTGCGGGGAACCCTCGAAGCCTGGGCCGGGTGCGAGATCACCGACGACGACCTCGGCGCGGCCATCGGTGCCCACGACCGCCTGCGCACCCGGCTCGCCGAGCTCGCCGAGGCCCGCCGAAGGCGGCCTGCCCGGCTGACCGGAACACGGATGCTGACGGTGCTCGCGGCCACGCAGACGCTGCCCGTCGAGCACGCGACCGAGCTGGTCGAGAAGTTGCTCGCGGACGTAACGTCGCTGCCCGAGGTGCGTGGGACTCGCACCTTCCTCACCGGCAGTGGCCACGACACCGTCGACGTGTACTCCGCGCTGGAGGCCGCGGGCCTGCTCGTGGTCGGGGAGGACCACGATTGGGGTGCTCTGCTGTTCCACCGCCAGGTGGGGGAGCCGACGTGGCTCGCGCTCGCCGAGCGCTACCAGCACAACGGACCCACGGCGCCGAGAGCATCCATCCGGGACAGGGCCGAGCACACCGCTACGGCCGCCCGAGCCTGTGCCGCCGACGTCCTGCTGTCCTATGTGCGCCTTCACGACGATGCACCACCGTGGGACTTCCCCGCGCAGCGGGCGACCACGGGGCTGCCCGCGGCACTGTTGGAACGCCAGCCGTACGGCGCGCTCACCGAGGAGGCGATGAAGACCGTCGCGATGCTGGGCAACGGGAAGGAGGTGCGACCGTGAGCGACCGGCTGGCTTCGGCTCGCGCGGCGACCGCCCACCAGCGGCAGTGGTTCGCCGACCTGCGTGCCGCCCTGTCCGACGGCGGGCACTTCGCCTTCGTCAACGCCGACGCGCCGCACGAGGTCCTGCGCACGATGGAGATTCCGTATGTCGTGAACCAGTGGTGGGCCTCCATCCTGACGGCCAAGGGACGCACCCAGGACTGCCTCGCGCTGCTGCGCGAGCAGGGGTATCCCGACTACATCGAGCAGTACAGCGCGATCGCGTTGGCGGCCCTGTTCGACCCCGACCCCGGCTCGGCACCGTGGGGCGGCCTGCCGCGCCCCTCGATCGTGATCGGCGAGACGTCCGGCGACGCGTCGCGGAAGATCTTCGACGTCTGGAGCGAGCAGCCGGATATCACGTTCTATCCGATGGAGAGCGCCGCGGCGAACGACGTGCCGGTGCGCTGGTGGGAGTTGATGCCGCGGCGGTGGGAGGAGGCTGTCGGCACCGACCGGCTGGACCTGATGGTCGACGAGCTGCGTGGCCTGATCCGGTTCCTGGAGCTGAGCACGGGGAGGCCGTTCCGGGAGACGCGATTCCGTGAGGTCATGGCGCTGGCCAACGAGCAGCAGGAGTGGAACCGGCGCAGCCGCGACCTCATCGCGCGGGCCCGTCCCTGCCCGCTGGCGGTCACCGACAGCATCCCCAGTGTGATGGTGCCGCAGTGGCACCGGGGGACGGTCTGGGCGCGGGATGCCGCACGCATGTTTCACGACGAGGTGGCCGAGCGGGTGTCGGCGGGTGCCTCGGTGTGTGAGCAGGAGCGGGCGCGGCTGATGTGGATCGGCCGGGGACTGTGGTTCGACCTCGACTTCTACCGGCGGTTCCAGGAGAGCCACGGGGCGGTGTTCGTGTGGTCGATGTATCTGGCCATCGCCGCCGACGGCTATTTGCGGTACGGTGACGATCCGCTGCGCGCGCTGGCCGCACGGTTCGCCGCTTTCTCCGACCAGCTCTACACCCCGCCGTGGTCGGCCGAATGGTACGTCAAAGAGGCCCGGTTGCACGGGGTCGACGGCGTGGTGCACCTGGTCTCGGACGATCCCCGCGGAAGCTACTTCACCACCAGTGCCCTGAAGGCGGCCGGAATCCCGGTCCTCGAACTCCACGCGGACAACGTGGACGCCAGAGGAACCGACGAAACCAGCATCACCCGTACGGTCGCCGAATGGCTCGACCACGTCGTGCTCGCCGGTGATTGAACCACCGTCGATGACCGCGGTGCTCTCCGGAGCGCTCGTGGCGCTGTTCGTCGGCTCGCTCACCAACACCATCGTCGGCATCGCCTTGCCGACCATCGCCGGGGAGCTCGGCGGGCAGGACCAGGTCGCGTGGGTCGCGAGCGCGGCCCTGCTCACGATGACCGTCTCCACCCCGCTGTGGGGCAAGGGCGCCGACCGAAGAGGGCCGAAGCCGCTGCTGCTCGCCGCGCTCGGAGTGTTCGAGGCCGGGTCGCTCGTCGCCGGTTTCGCGCCGTCGATGGGAGTCCTGATCGTGGGCCGTGGGCTGCAGGGTGCCGGTGCCGGTGGCATCCTCACGCTGACGAACACGCTCGTGGCCGAGCTGGTTCCGGCACGGGACCGCGGCCGCTACACGAGCTGGTTCGGCGTTTCGTTCGGCGTCGCGTCGGTGGCGGGTCCGCTGGTCGGCGGGTTGATCGTGGGAGTTCCGTGGCTGGGCTGGCGCTGGTGTTTCCTGGGCGTCGTGCCGCTGACCCTGCTGGCGGCCGTGCTGGTGTGGCGAGCCCCGAACCGGGTTCCGAGCGGGTCGCGCGGCCGAGTCGACTTCATGGGTGGGACCCTCTTCGCCGCGGCTGCCACCGGTCTGGTCGTGCTGCTGTCTGCGAGCGGTCGTGCCTGGCCGTGGCTCTCCACGACGACCATCGCGTTCGGATCCGGTGTGCTGGTGATCGGTGCGCTGGGGCTGCTTCGCGAACGCCGGGCGCCGGACCCCATGCTGCCGCCCCGCTTGTTCCGCAGCCCCACGTTCACCGTGGCGTGTGCGACCAGTTTCCTGCTCGGTGCCGTCATGTTCGGTGGCATCATCTACCTGCCTCAGTACCTTCAGGTTGTGCGTGGGCATGACGCCACGACGGCCGGGCTGCTCATGCTCCCGCAGATCGGGACGATGATCGTGGCGTCGATGCTGTCCGGGCGTCTGGTGGCTCGTACAGGCCGGTGGAAAGTCTTTCCCGTGGCAGGCTGCGGGCTGCTGGTGGCGGGCTTGCTCATGCTGTACCGGCTCGAACCCGACACCGCACACTGGCGACTGGCCGCCGGGATGGCACTGCTCGGCGCGGGTACCGGGCTGACCCAGCAGGTGCTCGTGCTCGTCGCGCAGAACTCCGTCGGCGCGGCCGACCTCGGCGTCGCCAGCTCGACCGCGACGTTCAGCCGCACGTTGGGCGGAGCGGTCGGCGTCGCGGCCTTCGGCGCCATGATCACCAGCCGGTTGCACGCCGACCTCCCATCCGCGCTGGCCTCGGCCGGGTTCGCGGCGGACGACGGCGCGCTGCGAACGCTGCTCGGCACGCCCGAGCGGATCGCGGCGCTGCCCGGGTCGCTCGCGGATGCGGTGCGCACCTCCTACACCGCCGGGCTCGGCTCGGTCTTTCTCGTCGCGCTGCCGCTGGCGTCGCTGGCGCTGGTGTCGGTGCTGTGCACCCGGGAAACCCCGCTCAGCACGCAACACTGAGGCGGTGCGGGGTGCATCCGGGCTACCGCTACACCTACCTGCGGTGTTGCCTGCGTGCATGCCCGTAAGCAGACTTCTTGTGCCGGCTCGGTGAGCACTCACCGTCATCCGTGCGGATCGGCAACGACTCTCCACCGCACCGGCGAAGTACGGGATGCTAGCGGCTGAGCAGCTTTCACCATCATGGTTAAGCCCATTCACATCGCCAACACCACAACCTCACGACCCGGACAACTGGTCGCCGAAGTACGGGCGGTTGAACCTCGCCGGCCGGTACGGCAGGTAGCGCCCCTTCTCCGCACCGGGCGCCGCCTCGGCGAGGCTGTTCAGCCTCTGCGGTGTCGCCATGCCCGCCCAGTGGCCCGTCCGCAACCGATGCATGATCGCCGTGATCGCGGCCTCACGCTCTCCCGTGCTGAATGTGCAGTGCCCGGCCGTACGCACGTAGGACTGCCGAAGCAGTGCGCCGTTGCCCGACGAGCGGATCACGGACTCGTAGGCCTGTTGCTGGGCGACCGTGGAGATCTGGTCGCCGATCGGGTTCACGGTCAGCACCGGAATCCGGAGGTCCCCGGTGAAGACCCCTGTCCGTTCCAGGTACTCGACCGCCTCCGGGTCCGCCGCGATCCGTGACGTGCCCGCAAGCGTGCGGAGGTCGGCGCGCAGGTCCAGTCCCGCTCGGCGGTAGAGGTCGCGTACGGCGCTTCGTTGGTGGGGTTCGGCAGCGGCCAGCTGCCGGGCGTAGTCGACGCCGGTGTTCCACGACGGGTTTCCCCCGGCGAGCTCCTCGATGGTGCGCCTGCTGCCCATCGCCTGGCCGATGTAGGGCAGGGCGCCACCGGACAGGGCGAGGTACATACCTTCCTGCAGCGCGGTAGGGTCACCGGGATCCGGCATCGGGGTCGGCGTGCCGTTCGCCGTGCGCCCCCACGACGGCAGCTGACCGATGGCCGCGGCCAGCGCGATCCGCGCCCTGCCTTCCGGGGTCGCCTGTGCCCGCGCGAGTGCCGACCGCCAGGCCTGGCGCGCACCCTCGATGTCGGCGGGAATGTCCGTCACCGGCAGGGTGGAATCGGGGAACAGCAGTGTCTTGAGTGTGAAGACGGTGTCCAGCTTCTGGTTCCACTGGCCGACGGCGCCGCCGAGCCCACCGCAGAACGGCACCGCGGCGTCGAACGACTCCGGATACTCCTGTGCGGTCAATGCCGAGATCATGCCGCCCATGGAGGAGCCGGAGGCAATGGCCCAGCGCGGTGCGCCGAACGCCGCGACGAACCGTTGGAGGGCGGCCACCTGGTTCTCGGCGGCGGCCGCGAGCCTCCATCCGGTGACGGTTCGGGTGGTGCCGCCCATCGCGAAACCGCGGTCCAACATCCTGTCGATGTACGGATCGTCGAGCTGGCGCGCGGCGAAGTCCAGGCCCACCAGCACGGCGCCGTTCCAGTCGGACGGCACCGCGAACCGGTACGGTGTCGAGTCCGCCAGAAAGCCTTCCACACAGGACGTCCTCGAGGGTATGTCGACCTGACACGACCGCTGGGCCGTCCTTTCCTGCGCCGCGATGCTCTCGGCGGACGCGGTCGCGACGCTCGTCAGGCACGTCAGTGCCGTGAGCGCGGATACCACACCGCGGATCGTCGATCTGCCCATGCGTTCCCCCTCGAATACGAAGCGTCAGAAGTTCCGGGTGGAGACGGTCCGGTTGCCGTCGGACAGTCCACAGTCCCCATCGATGAAGTACCGTCCGCGGCGGCGTTTATGATCAGGGTGAAGGACGGTCCGGTATGTCGATGAGTTACGTGGCGCCGCTGGGATGCGAGGTCATCGGCTGCCGCCGACGACGAGAAACCATGTCCACACTCCACACTGAGCGTTTCGGCACCGTGACCAACCTTCAATCGGCGTCAGTTCTGATATGAACGTCGCTCGCATGGCGAATATGAAGTTGGATACATACTGTACTCCGGTCCAAGATATGTTGGCAATGCCGCTTTACCTGCATGAATTACCCGGCAACACGTAGCAAATGAGTTGGGATGTTCCGGGAGACAACCCCGTGTACTGCCGTCATTGGCATGACGGCAGTACACGCGGCCGCCTGAGGTGCGGGTCGTCGGCGATCGTGCGCATCGCGTCGTGGTGGCTTCCGGGTCGCCGGACACCCACTCCCCATCGGTCGCTTCCCGCAGAGCTGACACCGGCCACGCCGACCGGCTACCGGGTGCGCCCACCGGTATGGGGCGGCACCGCGGTAGTCCGGCCGGCCGGCCGGACGGCGCGAACCCTTGGGTGGACGTGACTGTCCCCTCCTGACAGCTCCTCACGCGCGGCCGGCTGACCCTCCGTGTCGGACGTCTGGCCCGCCCGGCGGCGGCTCGTCTGTCGGAGCAGGGCGAGAGCCTCCTCGGAGGGGGAACCGGTGGGGGTCGTGCAGACGATCAGCACCTGCTCCGGTGAGCGGGCGATCGACAGGGTCTGCTGTGTCACGGTCACCGCGCCGACGACGGGATGGTGCAGGTCGTAGGACGCCGCGTCGCAGGGTGCCACGCGGTGGTCACCCCAGAGTGCGACGAACTCCGGGCTCCTCATCGTCAGTTCACCGATCAGCTCCGCGAGCAGTGGGTCCTGCGGGTGCCTGCCGACGGTGCTCCGCAGGTTGCCGACCACCGCACGGGCCTTGCGCTCCCAGTCGGTGTACAGCTCCCGGCAGTGTGGGTCCAGAAACAGCATCCGGCTCAGGTTCGGCCGCCCCGCCGGGTCGTCCGGACTGTGGAAGTCGAGGTGGCCGGCCAGCAGGGCGTGCCCGAGGGTGTTCCACGCCAGCACGTCCGTGCGCCGGCCGAGCACCAGCGCCGGAACGCCGTCCACGGCGCGCAGGAGGTCCCGTGTCTCGTCGGCGAGCTTCTCGGGCCCGGGACGGCGCGGGCGGGGAGTGCGGCGGGCGGTCCCGGCGAGCCGGTCGAGGTGCTCGCGCTCGTGATCGTCGAGCCGCAGTGCGCGGGCGATCGCCTCCAGCACCTCGGGCGAGGCCCCGCGGGAGAGCCCCTGCTCCAACCGCGTGTAGTACGACACGCTGACGCCCGCCAGTTGGGCCAGTTCCTCGCGCCGGAGCCCGGCCACCCGCCTGCGGGACCCGAGGTCGCGCAGACCGACGTCCTCCGGGCGCAACAGCGCCCGTCTGGCCTGCAGGAAATCGCCGAGTGGGCCGGGTCCGTCCATGGCCGTCAGTATCCGGGGCACGACCCGGTCCCAGCCACACCCTGCGAGGGGTACGACCACGCGGGAGTGGTTCGTGCGCGCCCGTGTGTCCAGGCTCGGTCTCATCCGGCCACAAGCCCCGAACCGAGGACGGACCACATGGAGCACAATCCCGAGCAGATCATCCTGGGCGAGGTCACCGTCACCCGCGTCACGGAGTTCTACGGCACGGTCGAGCTGACCCCGGGCGAGTTCTTCCCGGACAGCCCGGCCGGCTCGTGGGACGAGCACCGCGACTGGCTGGCACCCGACTTCTGGAACCCGGAGACCAACGAGTGCCACTCGGCGATCCAGTCCTGGCTGCTGCGCAGCGAAGGACGCACGATCCTCGTCGACACCGGCGTGGGCAACCACAAGGACCGGCCCTACGCCCGGGTGTGGAATCGCCGGGACACCGACTACCTCGACAACCTCGCCGCCGCCGGGGTGCGGCCCGAGGACGTCGACCTCGTGGTGAACACCCATCTGCACGTCGACCACGTCGGCTGGAACACCCGCCTCGACGGCCGCGTCTGGGTGCCGACCTTCCCGAACGCCACGTACCTGATGACGCGGCAGGACTTCGAGTTCTGGGACCCGGCCAACGAGCACAGGTCCGTGCTGGGCCGCGGGAACCAGAACGTCTTCGAGGACAGCGTCACGCCGGTCCACCGGGCCGGGCTGACCCGGCTGTGGGAGGAGTCGTTCCGGATCGACAGGAACCTGCGGCTCGACCTCGCTCCCGGGCACACCCCCGGTTCGTCCGTGCTCGCCCTGGAGTCCGGCGGCGACCGGGCCCTGTTCGTCGGGGACCTGGTGCACACCCCGCTGCAGATCACGGAGCCGGGGACCAACTCCTGCTTCTGCGAGGACCCGGCCGAGTCCCGGGCCACCCGCCACAGACTGCTCGGCCACGCCGCCGAGGACAACGCGCTCGTCTTCCCCGCGCACTTCGGCGGCCGGGGCGCCGCGGAGGTCGAGCGCACCGGGTCGAGGTTCGCGATCAAGGAGTGGGCGGCCTTCTCCCGCCTCTCCTGATACTCACGAAAGGAAGCGTTTCCCATGACCGAATATGCGGACCCGGTCGTCGAGACCTCGGCGGGCACCGTGCGCGGCGTTCGCGACGACGCCGGCGAGCTCTACCGTGCCCTCCCTTACGCGGCAGCACCGGTCGGCGCCCGTCGTTTCGCCCCGCCCGCGCCGCATCCGGGCTGGTCCGGCGTCCGGGACGGCACGCGACCCTCGCCCACAGCTCCCCAACCGGTCCGCGACTTCGGCAGGCTCGACATGACCCCCTACTTCGGGCCGGGCTGGGTCCGGGGCGCGGAGTACCTGACCGTCGACGTCCGCACGCCTGCCGGCGACGGCGGCAAGCGACCCGTCCTGGTCTTCGTGCACGGCGGCGGATTCGTCACCGGCTCGACCCGCGCCGCGCTCTACGACGGCAGCGCGTTCGCCCGCGACGGCGTCGTCCTCGTGACGGTGAACTACCGCCTCGGCATCCCCGGTTTCCTCGACCTGGCGGGCGCTCCGCCCAACCGAGGGCTGCTCGACGTGCTCGCCGCGCTCGGCTGGGTGCGCACCACGATCGCGGCGTTCGGCGGCGACCCGGACAACGTCACGATCGTCGGCCAGTCCGCGGGCGCCACACTCGTCGCAGCGCTCCTCGCGACACCGGAGGCGAAGGGCCTGTTCCGTCGGGCGATCATCCAGAGCGGCAGCGGCACCGGCGCCTTCACCCCGGAACAGGCGCACCGGGTCACCGCCACGGCGGCCGCCACGCTGGGCGTCGAACCGACCGCCGGAGCATTCGCCGCGATCCCGGACGAGCGCTTCCTGAAGATCCTGCCCGCACTGGCCGGACTCGACCTGCGCACCAGCACCGCCACAGACCCGCTGGCCGGCCTCAGCCCGTTCAGCTTGGTCCTCGCGACCCAGCCCGCCGACGGGCTCACCGCCGGCCCGGCCTCCGAGGTCGACCTGCTGATCGGCACCAACACCGACGAAGGACGTCTGTACCTCGTGCCGCAGGGCGATCTGGAGTCCTCCACGGAGGTGGACGTGCTCGCCCTCGCCGCCAGGGTGTCCACGGACCCGGAGACCGAGGTCGCCGCGCACCGCGCGGCACTGCCGGACGCGACACCCGGGGAGCTGCGCTCCGCGGTGCTCGGGGAGGCCCTGTTCGGGGCCGGCACGGCCCGCATGGCACGAGCTCACGCACGAATCTCGGGCGGCCGCACACACGTCTACTCGTTCGGGTATCGCTCGACGGCCCTGAACGGGCGACTCGGTGCCACCCACACCGTCGAACTGCCCTTCGTCTTCGACCTCGCCGACAAGCCTTGGCTGCACGGCGACACAGGTCTGCTCGGCCCCGACCCCGCCCCGGACGGCCTCGCGGACCGGATGCACACCGCCTGGGTGGCGTTCGCCGGCACCGGCGACCCGGGCTGGCCCGCGTACGATCCGCGACACCCCGTGGCAGAGATCTTCGGAAGCTGAGTCTCCCCACCCGACGCGGATCGGCCCGGAGGATCACCAGGCGTCGTACGACACGATCACTCGGTGGCCGCACCCATTTCCCGGCCCGCTGGCCGGTCAAGCTCACAACTCTGGCCGGGGTAGTAGGCTAGACCGGTAGGCCGACGTGATGCCCAGTCGCCGCACCAGGACGCCGGCGGCCACGGCGGCGAGCACGCAGAAACCGGCGAGGACTCCGATACTGCCGACCACCCCCGTGGCCGATTGCACGGTCTCTCCGGCGACGACCGTGTCGGTGGCGGAGAGCACCGCCGAGATCACGAACGTCATGACCACGGAACTGATCGCCATCATGACCATCACCAGACTGGACATGACGGCCTGCTGTTCTTCGCGCGCATGGATCGCCACCATGTTGAACCCGGATGTCATGAGCGCTCCCGCCGAGAGAGCCATCAGGAAGGAGAAGAAGAGCGCGGCGGAGAAGTTGCTCGCCCCCAGAAACATGCCGATCGTACCCACCGTGCCGATCGCCGCGCCGGCGGCCAGAGTCGCGGGCGGTCCGACGCGAGTGGCGATCCATCCGGCCAGCGGCCCCGCGAGCAGCATTCCGACCCCCGGCAGGGCGAACAGCAGGCCGACGGTCCCTGTCGGGCCGGCGATCCCGTAGCCGAGCTGCTCGTCCGGCGAGGCGTGCGCGACGATGCTGATGATCGGGTCGATCGCGCGGACCGCCCCGGTTCCGAGGACGAGCACGAGGAGGGTGAGCACCAGCGGCGGGTTCAGGTTCCGGATGTCGATCACCGGTTCGGGCTTGCGGCTCGAGACCAGGAACCACCGGGCGAGTGCCGCGACGCCGCCGCCGAGAGCGAGGAGTGGTCCCCCGGCGAGCCAGCCGAACTCCGGCCCGAGACTGATGTAGCTGAGTACCGCTGCCAGACCTCCACCGAGCAGAACGGCTCCGGTGACGTCGACGGTGCCCGGTGTCCTGTTCGTGGACCTGGGGATGAGGGCTCGCACGCCGATCACCGCGATGACCGCGATCAGCGCCGCGGCGACGAACACGACCGGGTAGCCGAACTCCGCGGCCAGCATTTCGTAGAGGAACGGCGTGGCCATACCGAGAATTCCGGCTCCGGTCCCCACGATGCCGACGAGGGGCATCGCGATACGGGGCGCGCAGAGATCGCGGACGATGGCCATCGAGAGGAACATCGCTGCCACCGCGGCTCCCTGCATCAGGCGTCCGAGGACGAACACCCGGATGTCGGGGGCCACAAGGCACACGAGGGAGCCTACGCAGGCGATGAGCAGCGAGATCACGAGCATTCTGCGTTTGCCGTGGATGTCGGCGCACTTGCCGATGAGGGGCGCCCACATCGCTCCCGCCAGCATCGCGCTGGAGGTCAGCCACGCTGCCTGGTCGGTGCCGAAGTGCTCGAGCATCTGGGGTAGGACCTGGGTCGGCGCCAGGATGACCGTGTCGGCCAGGGCGTTGACCACGATCAGTGCGCCCAGCTGGCTGAGGAGGCGGGCGCTCCAGCGGGTGTGTTTGCCGGCGTCCGGTGATCCGGGCGGACTGTCGTCGATACTGTTGGTGTACATGAAGTACTCATGGCCCTTTCTGGAATCGTCACAGAGGCACGACCGCGGTTTTTCCGCCGTCCACGGTCAGCGTCACACCGTTGATGTAGGACGCCTCGGGTGACACGAGGAACCGCACGGCGTTCGCGACGTCTTCGGGGTTTCCGCCACGTCCGGCAGGCAGCGAGGCGAGGTAGGTCCCGTACAGGTCGCGGATGCCCTCGTTCGCCGGGGTGAGAATGAAGCCGGGATCGACGGAGTTCACCCGCACCCCGCGGGGGCCGTATTCCGCCGTCCACGACTTGGTCATCATGGACAGCGCCGCCTTCGAGGCCTGGAAGGCGGACGTGCCGGAAGCGGCCATCGAGGTGCTCAGGCTCCCCACGTTGACGACAGCCCCGCGACCGCGCTCGGCCATCGCCGGGGCGAAGGCGCCGGTCAGGAGGAACGGTGCCTTCGCGTGGAGATTGAAGGCCGCGTCGTAGGCCTCCTCGGGGGTGGACTCGGTCGGCGCGAAACTACCGCCCCCGGCGTTGTGCACCAGGACGTCGAGCGGGCCGTCGATGGCGTCGTGGATCCGGGTGACCAGACCGCGCACCGCGGCGGGATCGCCGAGGTCGGCAACCAGATCGACCGCGCGGCCGCCTGCGGCTTCGAGGGACCGACGCGTCTCGGCGGCCCGGTCCCGGTCGCGCCCCGTGACGATGACCGAGTACCCGTCCTGAGCCAGGCCGACCGCCGTCGCGTGGCCGATCCCGCTCGTCGAACCGGTCACCAGTGCCCACGAAGGGTGTGGTGCGGAGGTCTCCGGGTGGCTGTGTTCGCTCATTGCTGCGTTCCTCTCCGTTTCCTACCGGGACGATCACACGGGCGTGATCGTGTTCGTCCTGCTCCGCACACCTTCCGGGCCCGGAGTTGTCGTGGTTCAGTTCCCTTCCGAGGTCCGGGCACGAGCCGTCGCCAGCCTCCGCTCGCGCGCTGTGCACGCGAGGCGCAGGACCACCGAACGCACCGCCTCGACCGGGCGGCTCGACGGCACGAACATCTGCTGTTTCAGTCGTGCGAGGCGCTGGTGTTTCGTGATGAACGGGCGCAACCGCGACTCCCAGACGGTCAGTGCGGCGTCGGAATCGTCCGGGTACTCCAGCAGTGCCCTGCCGAGCTCGGAGCCACCGCGGAGGGCGGCCGTGGCTCCCATTCCCGAGTAGAGGTTCGGACACCACGCCGCGTCGCCCGACAGGGCGACTCGTCCGCTGCTCCAGCGGGGCATCTTCACCTGGTGCACCGAGTCGAACAGGAATTCCGGTGTCTGTTCCAGGGCAGTCAGGGTGTGCCGCACCGCCGGGTCGTCCATCCCGGAGAACACCGTGCGCAGGCGCTGGATCGTGGATCCGGCGAGTTGCCTCCGCGTGTCGTCGGTACGGTAGGTCAGCAGGACGGTGGGCGGCCGGTCGGCGAACCCGAACACCCACACCGCACGGCCCGCGCGGGCACTGATGATGCTGTCCGTCGCGGCGAAGGACGGCACCTGTTCCCGGAGTGGGAACACGCAGATCATCGCGTCCCACGTCGTCATGTAATCCTCGTGCGGGCCGAAGACCGTGCGGCGCACGCGCGATCGCAACCCGTCGGCGCCGACGACCAGGTCGAAGCTTTCGCGGTACTGCGCGCCGGTACCGACGTCCGCCAACAACACCCGCACGTCGCTGCCGGTGTCGTCGATCTCGACGGGTGTCGTCGCGAACCGCACGTCGACGGGCTCGCCCGTCGCCTCCCCACCGATGCCCCGCCAGAGAGCGGCTTCGATGTCGCCGCGGACCACTGCCGCGGGATCGCCCGGCTGGTGCAGGAATCCCACGCCCGGCTCACGATCTCCACGCCGGGTCAGCGACCACGCCTTCCCACCGTCAGGCGGGTTGCGAGTGTGGAGATGATCGGCGATACCGAGGTCGACGGCCGCCTGCCTTCCCTCCGCCATCAGGCCGACGAAGTAACCATCCGTTCGGCGCTCCGGGGCCCGTTCGATGATCACCGGTGTCCAGCCGGCCTGCCGCAGCCCGATCGCCGCCGACATGCCCGCGATCCCCAGCCCGACGACCAACGCGCGCTTCCGCACGGTGCTACCCTCTTTCCCCTCGGATCCGGTCCGGTCAGTCCGGGACGACGACAGCGCGGGACCGTCCCTGGTGCGCCCAGGCCTCGCCGACGCGGCTGAGCGGGTAGCGGGTGTAGGGCGCGTCGAAGGTGCCGTCGGCGAACCGGGCGAGGATCTCGGGAATCTCGGCGATCATCCGCGCCTTCGGTACCGAGCCCGCGCCGCTACCGCTGATCCTGATCCGCCGGCTGCGCAGCAGCGCCGCGGGCAGCGCCGCCCCGGTACCGGCGAGCGAGCCGATCTGCACGTAGTCGATGGCCGCGCTGTCGTCGTCCGTGCCCGGCCGTTCCAGCGCGGCGAAGGCGGCCTCGGCGACGGGCCCCCACACGAAGTCGAGCACGAGAGTGGGTCGCGCCTCGGCGACGGTCGCGCCGAGGGCGACCGTCCAGGTATCGGGGGCGGCGGCCGCGAGGGCGACGGTGACCGCGATACCTGGAC
>NZ_KB912564.1:36002-60982 GCF_000383775.1 Saccharomonospora halophila 8 | reverse complement strand
GGTGCCCAGCTCGCCCACCTCCTCGCGCCGGGCGGCCAGCGCCATCCAGCCCGACATGGCGGCGTTCATGCCGGCGGCGACCGCCAGCGGATCGGTCCCGGCGGGCAGCTCCACCTCGAACGGGGTGGCCAGCCATTCGGCCATCGTGCCCCACGGCGATTCGGCGAGACCGGTGTAGACCAGTTGCCCGTCGTCGGTCCGGGCCACGGCGTCCACACCCGGTACCAGGGGGTAGGCCTGGTCGCTGCCGTAGTGGTGGCCGGAGGCCAGTGCGCGGACGACGTGGTGCAGGCCCGCGCCCACGAGCCGCAGCGGCCGCCGGTCCGGCCGCTGGTCCGGGTCCGGGAAGTCCGCGCAGACGGGGGCCGCTCCGGGGGTGTTGACGACTGCAGCACGCACGACAGGCTCCTTAACTAAGTTCAATGCGGAGTGGCTCCCACCTTCACTGAACTTTGTTAAAGTGTCAACCGTGGCGAAGGGCATCACGCGGGAACGCATCGTGGCGGCGGCGCTCGAACTGCTGAACGACAAGGGCATGGACGGTGTCACCGTCCGCGCGCTCGCCTCCCGGCTCGACGTAGCAGCTCCCGCGCTGTACTGGCACGTCCGCAACAAGCAGGAACTCCTCGACGAGATGGGCACGTTCGTCATGCGCCGCGTCACCGACGCGCTCTCCGGGATCCCTCCGGGGGCGAGCTGGCGTGACGACGTCGCCGCCTACGCCCGCGTGCTGCGCTCGGAGTACTTGCTCCACCGGGACGGGGCACGCCTCTTCAGCGGCACGCGGATCTCCGATCCGGACGTGGTGAAGGCGAAAGAGCCCTGGCTCGCGCGCTTGACGGCGGCCGGATTCGCGCTCGACGCGGCGGAGGACGCCCTCGACCTGGTCACCGCGTTCGTGGTCGGCTTCGTCATCGAGGAGCAGGAGCGGTGCCAGTCGGCCGACACAGAACCGGCCCGGTACTCGCTCACCGAGCGTGACGCGTGGCTGGGTGACGGTGCCGACCTGGTCAAGGCCGCCGGGCACCTCCGCGACGACGGTGACCGCAGGTTCGAACGGCAGCTCGGCGTCGTTCTCGACGGGCTCGCGGCCGACCTCCGCCGCTGACGGCCCGGTGCGGAGAGACACAGGGTTCGGGGTTCGCGGTCAGGCCACCAGGCCAGGGCGGTCGAGGTCGACAACGGCCGCGGTCACGCAGCTCGGCGTGGCCCGGCCCGGAGACGGGTTCAGCACGGGTTCTGCTTGCCGCCTGTGGTGGTAACGACTATTGTTACGACCAGGGCCGGGGCGTCAGGGAGGTGGAGCCCGACGTGAGTGCCAACAGCAGACTGACCATCGCGGCGCACGCTCTGACCTGGATCGGGCTGTACCAGCGGCGTGGCCATGCGGTCGCCACCTCCGAACAGATCGCGACGAGCGTCAACACCAATCCGGTGGTGATCCGCCGCCTGCTGGCCGAGCTGCGTAAAGCCGGCCTGGTCGATTCACGGCGGGGCGCGGGGGCGGGCTGGACCCTCGCGCGGGACCTGGCGGCGATCACCCTGCTCGACGTCTACCAGGCGATCGAACCGGGACCGGTCTTCGCCCTGCATCCCGCGACACCGGACCCCGGGTGCGTCGTGGGCCACGGCATCGGACCGGTGATGACCGCCGTGTACGAGGAGGTCGAGGCCGCCCTGCGCAGGGAACTGGACAAGACCACGCTGGAGGACGTGCTGCGGGACGTCCGGAAAGCCGCCTGACCGCGGACCGTCGCCCGGACATCGGTGCAAGCACGGCGCCATGCCTTTCCCGGACCGTTCCTAGGCGACCGTGAGTACGATCTTGCCTTGGAGGTGCCCCCGGGCGGCCCGTTCGTGCGCTGCCCGGGTGTCGGCGAGCGCGAACGTGCTGTCGATCGCGACGCGAACCGCGCCCGTGTCGAGCAGGCGTCCCAACTCGGCAAGCTGTGTGCCGTTCGAGCGGACCTGGGTGCCCGAGACCGTGACCCCCAGTCTTGCGATCTCCTCGTCGTCGTATTCGCCGAAGAACACCGGATACAGGGCGCCGCCGCGCTTGAGTGTGCGCAGCAAGCGCCTGCTGTCACGGCCGCCGACCGCGTCGAGCACGAGGTCGACGTCGTGCACGTGGTCCTCGGGACGGTTCCTGGTGTAGTCGATGAACCGGTCGGCGCCGAGTTCGCGCAGGAACGATCCGTGGGTGCCCGATGCCACCGCGATGACCCGTGCCCCGTTCCGCTTCGCCAGCTGTAGTGCGAGGTGGCCCACGCCTCCGGCGGCGCCGTTGATGAGCACCGTCGTGTCGCCGTCGAGTGTCCTCGGACGATGCTGGGCCGGTTGGAAGGGTGACGGGTGATCGTGCCCGAGCTGAATCAGGAACTGCCACGCCGTCAGCCCGGCCATGGGAGCCGCGGCGGCGTGCACATGGTCGAGGTGTGCGGGTTTGCGGGCGAGATCGGACGCCGGTGCGGCCACGTACTCGGCGTAAGCGCTGCCGTCGAAGCTGGGGAAGCGCAGGAGGCCGAAGACCTCGTCGCCCGGGGCGAGGTCGTCGACGTCGGCGGCGACGGCCTCGACGACGCCCGACACGTCTGTCCCCGGGATCACGGGCAGATCGAACTTCGGCCTCGTCTCCGGAGGGAGATCGGTCAGTCCGTCGCGCAGGTACCAGTCCGGAGGATTGACGCCGATCGCGTGAACGCGAACAAGCACCTCACCCGGATCGGGCTCGGGGAGCGGAACCTCGTCGTAGCGCAGAACCTCGGGGCCGCCGTGCTCGTGCAGCCTGATCGCCCTCATCGTGCGTGTCGGCATCGTTCTCTCCTACCCGCTACACGGGATATGCTGTCCGGATCAGTGGTCCATATAAGCGTACCACCGATCCGGATATCCGTACCACTGATCCGGATGGTCAAGGGGAGCGGATGCGCGCCGACGCCAGGAAGAATCGTGACCGCCTGCTCGCGGTCGCCGGAGCCGTCATCACAGAGGAAGGAGTCGACGCCTCGCTGCGGGACATCGCACGCAGAGCCGGTGTGGGGCTCGCTACGGTGCTCCGGCATTTCCCGACGCGCGAGGCGCTGCTCGACGCCTTGCTCCGCACGCGCTTCGATGAGCTGGCGGAGGAGGCGGCCGAACTCGAGACGTCGAGCTCGCCCGGGGACGCCCTGGTGTCGTGGCTGCGCGATTTCGTCGGATGCGCGCACGACTACCGCGGTGTCACGGAGACGATGATGGCCGCCATCGAGGACCCGCAGTCCGCCCTGCACGCTTCGTGCGTCGCGATGCGCGGCGCCGGCACACGGCTCCTCGCCCGTGCTCAGGCCGAGGGTGCCGCGCGAACCGACATCGACGGCACCGACGTATTCGCGCTGGCCGGGGCGCTCGCATGGCTCGGCGACCAACCCGCGTCCGCGCAACGCGCCGATCACCTCTTCGACGTCGTCGTGAGCGCGATCGTCACGAGTGGAGGGAGCAGCCGTCCCGGGCGAGACCGCCGCCCTCGGGCCCGCAGCTGAACTCGTCGCGCGACCCGGTCTCGCCGAGAGGCCGAGTGCTCTCGTTCAACGAGCACGCGCCTCGCCTTCGCAGGCCGCGCGGGAAGAACACGGGTCCGGAGCTACGTGGGCACGTCGGGCAAGGGAAGTGGGGTGGCGGTGAAGACGCGTTCCGGATCATAGGCGTCCTTGGCGGCCAGGAGCCGGGCCGTGTGGGTCCCGTACGCGTGGGCGATCTGCTCGTGCTGCCCCGGGGCGAGGAAGTTCGGGTAGCCGCCGGGGAGGGCGTGGGGTGCCACGTCGGCACTCACGCTGTCGGCCCACCTCCGGTACGGCTCCGGGTCCTCGTCCGGCCCGCGGCCGGCGGAGATCTCGAGTACGACGTGGCGGTCGCGCCGGCCGAAGGCGGTGTCATCGGCGCCGACACGTGCGGCAGCCCCGTGGAGCGGGCGCAGCCCGATTCCCGCTCCCGGCCCCGGGCGCGCCTCGATCCGGGCGGAGAGCAGCCCGACGAGTTCGGGAGTGAGAGCGGCGACGGTACGGGTACGGATGTCCCAGTGCATTCCGGTGGGGACGTGCTGATCGAACTGCGCGAGCAGATCCTTCTGGAAGGTCGGGGCGAGGGTATTGACCACCGGCGTACCCAGCCGTTCCACGGCGGCGAGCGCGGTGCTCGCTTCCTGTGGCGGTCCCGACCAGGTGGGCACGGCGAGGATGCAGGGCCCGAGGTCGGGCATCCAGGTCATCTCGATCAGGACGTTCAGTCCGTCAGGTGCGCCGTCGATCAGTTCCGCGTAGCGGGTGAGTACGGTCTGCGCCTCGTTCCAGGGAAAGACGAGCGTGCCGCCGACGAGGCCGCGGTCGGGATGGAGACGGACGCGCATCGAGGTGACCACGCCGAAATTCCCGCCTCCGCCGCGCAGCGCCCACAGCAGTTCGGGATCGTCGTCGGTCGAGACGAGGCTGCCGTCCGCCAGAACGACCTCGGCGCCGACGAGATTGTCGGCCGCCAGGCCGGCCGTTCCGGTGAGCGGGCCGTACCCTCCGGCGAGGGAAAGGCCCGCCATGCCGACGACACCGGCCGTCCCGGTCGCGAGGTTCATGCCGTGCGACGCGGCAGCGACCACGACGTCGGCGGCACGACTTCCGCCGCCGACCAGGGCCGTGTCGCCCGAGATCTGCACCTCGCGCAGATGTTCGAGGTCGAGGACGAGTCCTTTCTCGCGTAGCGCGCGGCCGGCCCAGTCGTGGCCACCGCCACGTACGGAAAGGCCGACGCCGGCCCCGCGGGCCAGGGTAACCGCGGTTGCGGCCTCTGCGCCGCTCCGGGGACGTACGACCAGTGCGGGACGCACCGCCACGGCCGCGTTCCACAATCGTGAGGCGTCAGCGTACTCCCGGTCTCCGTACAGATGGACTCGGCTGGTTCCCCATCTCTCCGCGAGCTGACGGGTCAACTCCCGGACGGGATCGATCGACAACGTCGTTTTCCCCAGACTTTCGTTCGTGTGCGCGTGCGCGGCAAGATCACGGGGTCACTGAGTGCTTGTTGCCGCGCGCACGGCGGGTACGACCTCGTGAGCCCAACGGGAACGAGCCGTCTCCTGCTCGTCGGTGGAGTCGGCAACCGGGAAGAACACGAAACCGCCCGCGCGGTACTCGTCGATCGCGGCCACCAGTTCCTCGGTCCATTGCTCGACCGTCCCGCTCAGCCAGGGGACTCCGTTGCTGTCCACACCCCGAGTGACGGTGACCGGAGTGTCGGTGATGGTTCCGAAGACGTTGTGGACGGTGGCGATCTCGGAAGGGTCCCTGCCCGCCGCGACCGCGGCCTTGTCGATCACCGCCCGGCTCTCCGCGACCGGGTCACCACGCCAATCCTGGGCGCCGGCCGGCATCCAGGCGTCGGCGAGCCGACCGGTGACCGCAAGCGAGGCGGGCCCCATGGATCCGCTCCAGATCGCCGGCGTGGGCACCTGAGCAGGCGCCAACTTGTCGACCCGGTAGAACTCTCCGTCAAAGGTCACCGGGTCCCCACCTCCGGTGAGTGCTTTGATCAGCGTGATGCCCTCGGCGAGCATGCGCACCGCTTCGGCCGGTGTGCGGGGCTCGACCCCGAGCCTGACGATGTCGTGCCAAAAGACGCCCGCGCCGATTCCCAGCTTGATGCGGCCGCCGGAGAGGGCGGACAGCCCACTGACGGTTCTGGCCAGCGTCGGCGCCGGTCGGCATGGCAGGTTGGTCACGGTGACCACTCCGGCCACGTTGGTCGTCGCCCCGAGCACGAATCCGAGCGTGGCGTAGGCGTCCAACTGCCCGCCGTGGTACGGGTGGTCGGTCACCGTGACCACGTCCAGTCCGGCGTGATCCGCCATTCGCGCATTCGAGAGCAATTGCCCCGGATCGCCCGGACTCTCTTCCACTCCGTTGAATCCTGAATCAAGCCCTATGCCGAAAAGAGCCACGCGTTCCTCCTGAAAGATTTGCCGGATTAATTCGCTGCCCGTGGTTCCGCAAGCACGGTCTGGACTCCGAGGGTCACGGACCCGTTTACCGGAGTGGTACGCGCCGCGCGCCGTCCCGGTCCCTCTCTGCGCGGAACACGTGTTCCTTCATTGGTTGAATCAGCAGTACGTCGGACTCCACCCCCTGAAGTCTCCCCTCTGGTCGTAACAGTAGCGGTTACATCGGCGGACGGCAAGGCCTCAGGGGCCGGTCCGGACCAGCCTCGTGCTTTCGGCATGCTTTCTTCCCGGCGCTGGGGCGGGCGAACACGTCTTTCCGCCGGTTGCTGACCGTGCCGCCGTCCGAACCCGCCCTCGCGCCGGAGCCGACGAAAAGGTCGGCGTGATGACATGATGGACCGATGACGTTCTCCCGCGTGTCGTCCGCGGCGTTGGACCGTGCCGTGCGTCTGTTCGGTCCCGGTGGTGCCACGGAGGTGGCTATCCGGCAGGCCGCGTGTGGCACGGTGCGTCGGTCGCGGGGAGTCCTCGCCATTGAGTCCGGACGATCTCACCGCGCTCGCGACATTCCTGGACGAAGCCGTTGCGGACCAGGTTTTGCTGCCGCAGCGCACGCTGGCGGCCATGGTCGGGGTGCAGCGGCCCTCGCTGAACAAGGTGCTCAAGGAGTTCGGGCGGCAGGGCCTGATCGCGGTGCGCTACGCCGCGATCCAGCTGGTCGACCGTGCTCGGTGGTACCGGATTCTCGAAGCCGACCCCGCTTGAGCGGGTAATTGGCGCCTTGGAGCGGAGATGACCGACGCGGAGTGGCAGCGCTATCTGGCCGTGTTCCACAGCCACCAACCGGGTGTCACTGAGCGGGTGCTGAGCCGGGTGGGCGGCTCACCGTACCGATGGCTGGTCGAGCCACTCTTCGATGTGCCGGGTTGGGTCGTGGACCTCGCCTGTGGTTCCGCACCGACGCGGGATTCTCTGGCCGAGAACCGGTGGGTCGGGGTCGATCTCAGCGCCGGCGAGTTGGCTGCGGCCGTCGCGGCCGGCCGGCGACCGGTCCTTCTGGCACGCGCCGACGCGCTGCCGTTCGGTGACGGTGCTGTTGACGCGGTGTGTGCGGCGATGGCGTTGCAGGTGGTCACACCGCTGACCCGAGTGTTGGCCGAGACGGAACGCATTCTGCGGCCCGGGGGTGTACTCGTCGCACTCGTTCCGGCCCGGTTGAGGCCTTCCCCGCGAGGATGGCTCGAATGGGCGCGAGTGCTGAGGGCTCTCGGGATCACGAACCAGCGCTGGCCCAACCCGCGCGCCTGTGACGGCCTTGCCGACGTTCTGAGCCGACACGGGTTCGCGGTCGTCTCCTCCGAGCACCGGACGTTCCCGTTTCCGCTCGATTCCAGTGACTCGGCCGCGCTGCTGGTGGACAGCTTGTATGTGCCCGGGATCAGCATGGATCGCGTCGCGGCGGCGAAACGCGCACTGGGCTCCCGGGCTCGCCCCGGCCGGAGTCTCCCGGTGCCGCTGCGTCGGGTCGTCGCGCGGCGTCAGATCGGCGTGCCCAGCCAGTTCGTCACGGCATACAGCACGAGGTAGGTCGTCACGGACACGGCGAGCACGCTGAGCAGACGCCATCGCCACCGCCGCACCCCGGCGAGGGCTGCACTGGCCGCGGCGGCGTAACGCGAGCCGGACGAGCAGCGCGATGACGGCGAGCCCGCCCGGGCGGAACCACCACGCGGAGTGGCCGAACATCGGTTCGGCACCGAGCCGCGCTGAACCCGAAGTTCCACGAAGTGTCAGCGAAACGACAACCGGAGTGCCGAAACCGGCGCCGTGCGGTTGGCTGTGCGGGTGAGGGACAGCGATGTGGTGGTAATCGGCGCGGGCGCGGCCGGGCTGGCTGCCGCCACCAGCGCACGGCGAGCCGGACTGAGCGTGCTGCTGGTCTCCGACGGCCCGCCGGGTGGAGACTGCACGTTCACCGGCTGCGTGCCGTCGAAGACCTTGCTGCATGCGGCGGCCTCCGGGGCCTCGTTCACCGAATCGGTGCTTCGCGTCCAGGAGACGGTGACGCGCGTGGCAGCCACCGAGGACGACGAGATGCTGCGCCGGCAGGGCATCGAGGTGGTCCGAGGCCACGCGGCGTTCGTGGCGCCCCGCACGATCGCCGTGGAGGGGCGGCGAGTACGGGCCCGGCACGTCGTCCTCGCGACTGGCGCGCGGCCTGCGGTCCCGCCGGTACCGGGGCTGGACACCGTGCCGTTCGTGACCACCGAATCGATCTTCGGGCTCGCCGAGGCACCCGGGTCGCTCGTGGTGCTGGGGGGCGGCGCCGTCGGGTGCGAGCTGGCGCAAGCATTCGCCCGGCTCGGGGTCGGCGTCACGATCATCGAGGCGCAGCAGCGGCTGCTTCCCACGGTGGACCCCGAGGCGTCCGCGGTGTTGTCCGCAGCTTTGTCGGCTGACGGGGTTCGGCTGCGCACGGGCGCCTCGGTACGGACGGCGCGTACCGGCGCCGGCAAGATCCTGCTCGAACTCGACAACGGGGAGACCGTCCGTGCCGATCGGCTGTTGATCGCCACCGGTCGCGAACCCGACACCGCTCGCCTCGGCCTCGATGTGGCAGGTGTCCGGACCGACGAACGGGGGTTCGTCCTCGTCGACCGGCACATGGCCACCACCGCCGAAGGCGTGTCAGCCGCCGGAGACGTCACCGGTCTGTTTCCGCACACCCACGGCGCCTACGCGATGGGTCGCATCGCCATCACCGCAAGACGGCGCTACCGCCGGCCGGTCTTCGACTCCTCGCATGCCCCGATCGTGGTGTTCACCGACCCGGAGGTCGCGGTCGTGGGTGCTGCCGAGTCCGACCTCGCGGGCACCGAGGCTCGGGTGGCTCACCTGCCCATGAGCGAGGTCGACCGGGCGATCACGACCGGCGACACGCGCGGGTTCGTCAAGCTCCTCGCCGGGCCGCGCCGACTACTCGGGCATGCCGGAGGCGGACGCCTGCTGGGAGCCACGATCGTGGCCGAGCGCGCCGGGGAGATGATCCACGAACCCGTGCTGGCCATGCGGACCGGCATGTTCACCGGCCGCCTGGCCCAAGCCGTGCACGCCTATCCGACCTGGTCGATCGCCCTGCAACAAGCGGCAGCCCAGTTCGTGGGCGGCTACGGGGGACGCCTCGCTCGACCTGCCGGGAAACCCGGCTGAGCAGCGAGCCTGGAGGGTCGCCTGCCGGCTCACGACGGGATGGTGGAACTGTCGGGTCACGGACAGTGCTGCTGCACAACCGAGTGGATGCTGCTGAGCTGTGCAGGTGAGCGGTCAACCTGACAGGAACGGAGCAGACAGCGTGGCGCAGTACAAACGTGACCGTGACGAGGTGTTCGTCGAATACACCAAGAGCATCTGCCCGGTGTGCAAGGTCGTGGTCGACGCCCAGGTCAACATTCGCGAGGACAAGGTCTTCCTGCGCAAGCGCTGTCGCGAACACGGGTGGTTCGAGGCCCTGGTCTACGGCGACGCGCAGGCGTATTCGAACTCGGGCCGGTTCAACAAGCCCGGCACCATCCCGCTGGCGTTCCAGACCGAGGTCACGGACGGCTGTCCCTCGGACTGCGGGTTGTGCCCGGAGCACAAGCAGCACGCCTGCCTGGGAATCATCGAGGTCAACACGAACTGCAACCTGGACTGCCCGATCTGCTTCGCCGACTCCGGCCACCAGCCCGACGGATACTCCATCACCCTCGACCAATGTGAGCGGATGCTCGACGTGCTCGTCGAGGCCGAGGGCGAACCGGAAGTGGTGATGTTCTCCGGAGGAGAACCGACCATCCACAAGCACATCCTGGACTTCATCGACCTCGCCCAAGCCCGGCCGATCAAGGCGGTCAACCTCAACACCAACGGCATCCGGCTGGCCACCGATGAGCGGTTCGTGCAGGCACTCGGCGAGCGAAATCGACAAGGTAGGCGGGTCAACATCTACCTGCAGTTCGACGGCTTCGACGAGCGCACCCACCGCGAGATCCGCGGCAGGGATCTCCGCGAGCGCAAGCGCCGAGCTCTCGACAACTGCGCCGCAGCGGGCCTGACGGTCACTCTGGTCGCTGCGCTCGAACGCGGTCTCAACGAACACGAGGTCGGTGACATCGTCCGGTTCGGCATCGAGCACCCGGCCGTGCGATCGGTGGCGTTCCAGCCCGTGACCCATTCCGGCAGGCACGTCGAGTTCGACCCGCTGGCCCGGCTGACCAACTCCGACGTGGTCGAGCTGGCGGCCCAGCAATGCCCGGACTGGCTGCGCACCAGTGACTTCTTCCCCGTGCCGTGCTGCTTTCCCACCTGTCGCTCGATCACCTACTTGCTGGTCGACAGGACGGGCGAACGCACCGACGTCGTGCCGATCCCGCGCCTGCTCGCGATCGAGAACCACCTCGACTACGTCACCAACCGCGTCATGCCCGATCCCGCGGTTCGCGAGGCCTTGGAGAAGCTCTGGAGCGCCTCAGCATTCATGGGTACCGAAACCACGACCACCAACCTGCAGGCCACCGCCGCCGAGTTGGAATGCGAAGCCTGCGGCATCGACCTTCCCGAGGCGGCCCGGGACCTCGGGGACAAGGCGTTCATGATCGTCGTCCAGGACTTCCAGGACCCCTACACCCTCAACGTCAAACAACTGATGAAGTGCTGCGTCGAGGAAATCACCCCCGACGGCCGGATCATCCCGTTCTGCGCCTACAACTCGGTCGGCTACCGCGAACAAGTCCGCGCGCAGCAATCCGGCGTGGACGTCGCCGGCGTCGTGCCCAACGCCACCGAACTCCAGGCCGTCGTGACCGACTCGCCCTACGGCTCGAAGATCGCGACGAACGGCGACACCGACACGACCGCCGTGGCGCCGGACCGGACGAACGTGGGAAACAAGGCGGTGGAACCGTGAACCCCGGGAAGAAACCGGCCGACTCGACGGAGATCAAGAACTGCTGCGCGGCAGCCTACGGCAACGATGCCGTGGCACTACTGCTCGGCGAGTCCTACCACCCCGGTGGGCAGACTCTCACCGAGCGGCTCGCCGACGCCCTCGACCTGCGCGCCGGCCAGCAGGTCGTCGATGTTGCCGCTGGTCCGGGGGCCACGGCACGCCTGCTGGCCACCCGATACGAGGTACAGGTTGACGGAGTGGAACTCAAGGAGACCACCGTGGCCACCGCGCAGGAAACCACCGCGAGTGCCGGGCTCGCGCAGACTGTGCGCTTCCACACCGGCGACGCCGAACGAATCCCACTTCCCGACGCAGAGTTCGACGCAGTGGTCTGTGAATGTGCGTTCTGCACCTTCCCCGACAAGACGACTGCAGCGGCCGAATTCGCACGGGTGCTCCGCCCCGGTGGACGGGTGGGCATCACCGACATCACCGTGCACGCGCGCGGGCTCCCGGCCGAACTCTCCGGGCTGGCGGGTTGGGTCGCCTGCATCGCCGACGCCCGCCCGCTCGACGACTACCTCGCGATCCTCGAAGCCGCCGGACTCCGAACCAGCCACACCCAGCACCACGACGAGGTGCTGCGGTCGATGATCGACATGATCGAAGCGCGGCTGAAGGTGCTCCGCATGGCAACCCCCGACCGACTCACTGCCGCCGGGATCGATGTCGACGCGGTCCTGACCTACACCCGACTCGCTGCCGACGCCGCCGCCAACGGCACCCTCGGCTACGCGCTCATCACGGCGGAGAAGCCACGCTGAGCACCCGCGCCGTCCACTGCGACGAACGCGTCAGCGGATGCTGTCCAGTGTCAGGGTCAGCAGCTCGGGGTCGCCGTGATTGACCTTGCCGCTGTGGTCCTCGTTCGCGTTCGCGCTGACGTCGTCGTAGGCGAACGCGTAGCCCTTGCCGTCCGGGAGGTTCTCGTGCACGACGCGGGCGTAGTGGTTCGTGACCGGATGCCGGTAGAACGTCGCCGGGTCCTCACCGTGCGGTTGCTCGGAGTTGATCAAGAGTGTGGTCCGGTTGAAGGCGGCAGCGAGCCGGGGAACGATCGCTTTCCGTTCCTCGCTGTCGGTGGCCGGGTTGTTGGCGAACGGTCCGCTGTTGCAGCCCCAGATGTCACCCGTGGTCGGCTTGGCGAATCGTTCCGCACCGAACACCAGCTCGCCGCCTTCGACTCGACCCCGGAGGATACCGATGTCGTCGCGCTGCGAGTCGACGATCAGCGGTTCCCCGGCGTACTTCGCCCACACCTCATCGACGTAGTCGCGCAGGTAGCCGGCGAAGTCGTCGGCGCGGTGGTTCGGGTTGAGCACGCGAACCGTGTTGCCGTTCGCCTCTTGCACGCAGTTCGGCCATGATCCGCCCTGGGCCCTAAGCGACGAGGCGATGTTGTCGATCGCTCCGCTGGGCAGGCCGGGAACCTCCTGGGTCCCACCGGCGTGCCGGAGGTGGAGTCCGATCGGGGCGGCGACGAAGTCGACGTAGCTGATGTTGGCATACAGTTGGACGGAGTTGAGCGTGAACTCGGCGAAGGTCCAGTTCTTGCCGAAGTTGGGGTCGGTGTCGGCGACGAAGTTCGGATGCACGACCGCCGTGCTGCCGTCGCCCGCTCGCACGGCAAGGAATTCGAGCTTGTCGTCGGTCACGAAGTAGACCCGCGCGCCGTACATGCGGGGAACCATGACCTCCGTCGAATCATGCACCGGGATAGCGGGGTCCTCTCCGAGCGGCTGCGGTACGGGTCCGGTCGCCGCCGGGTGGTAGACGCTGCCGTCCGGCCGGAGGAACATCGCGCGACCGTCGGCATCCGCCTCGCCGGTGATGTAGGCGTAGGCGGTGCGACGGGAGTTGTTGACCAGCCGGAAACGCAGGTGCTGCGGCGCGGGCGCCGTGAACGGCGCGGCCACCGCTGTGCCCCACAACGGCGCGCTGAGCGCCGCGGTCGAGATCGCGAGAAACCGTCGACGTGAGACCATGGGTGTTCCCTCCGGTAGCTTCGTTGTCGTCTCGAAAGGGCGTGGTCGACACCGAGTTTTCCGGCCTGGAACCGGCGGCGGTACCATCGGAAGTCGTTTCGGGGAATTCCGTTCCCGCATTTCGGTGAGTGTATCGGCGAGTTCGGTGGGCGGGTCTCGGATCCAGGGAAGTGGGACGCCGTTTGCGCCCGACGTGTCCGCCGCGGCCCGGAACGGTTGCGCCACGGTCTGGACCACGCAGCCCGGTGGGTGCCGGCACGATCGACCTGATGATCTCGCCGATCGGCCCCGAGCCCGAGCGCGTGCTCCGGGTGGCGCGCGAGGTCGGGGCAGCGACGACGGCACGAGGAGACGGCAAGCCGCTCCGGACTTGCCGTGCGGGGGTCCGTTCGTAGGTCTGCGGAGCCGCATCGTCGGGTTCGCGGGTTCCCACCGGACCGTCGTCGAGCGCGAGCGGTCAGAGCTGCATGTCGATGACGAGTTTGCCGAGCGCGTGACCCGATTCGACGAGCGCCAACGCCTCTCCGGCCGTTTCCAGCGAGTGGACCCCCGTGATGTTCGGGTCCAGGCGCCCGGCGGCCATGAGTTCGGCGACGCGTCCGAGGGTGGCCCGGTCGAGGCGACGCGCGACCGGTGCGCCTCCGAGGTCGGCCACGGACGGGCCGCCGACGGAGAGGACCGCATCCGGCTTCACCGCGAGGGGGACCACGGCGCGCAGGGATTCGCCTCCGACCATGTCGATGACGCCGTCGAACCCGTCAGGCGCCACTGCGCGCAAGCGACCGACGACGTCAGCGGCGGTGTAGTCGATGAAGGTCACCCCGGCCGCCGTCGCGAGCTCCCGCTTGCCGCTGCTCCCGGTTCCGACGACGGTCAGCCCACGGTCGCGGGCGAGCTGGGCCGTGGCCAGGCCGACTCCACCGCCCACCCCGTTGAGCAACAGTACCGATCCCGCAGGCAGCGCGAGCTGATCGAGGGCGTCGAGTGCGGTGGTATTGGCGACCGGGATGGTCGCTGCCCACGTGTCGGGCAGCCCCTCGGGGGTGCGTGCGGTGGCTTCGGCGAGTAACAGTGTGGTCGTGCTGTAGGTGCCCGCACCGGTCAGTGCGAATCCGAAGACCCGGTAACCCACTGTGAGCCCTTCGACGGCCGTTCCCACGGCGAGGACGGTTCCGGCCGCTTCCATCCCGAGCACCTGCGGAAACGGCACGTGGCTGTTGAGGGCCGGCACGTGGCCGGAACGCAGGAGGTGATCGAGTGGGTTCACCCCGGCCGAGGCGACGCGGATGAGCACCTCGGTCGGGCCGGGCGCCGGGGTCGGTCGATCGAAATACTCCTGAACCTCGGCTCCACCGAAAGACCTGTATCCCAGGGACATATTCGTCGCCAGCGCTCTCCACATCTCACGTGTCGGCACCCCTCTGTCCGACATCGACAAACGCGACGCTAATCCCTGACATCGACGTCAGGGGCGAGCGGGTGTGACCTACGACGCAGTGGACCTCGCGCTCTGCGCGAGCGTGGCTCGGTGGGCCTGATTGGCCTCGATGAGCGTGTCCAGGGCGTCGCGGGTTCGCATCAGATTCTCGATGTGGTCACTGATCCGGTCGCGCTCGTGCAGCATCCGCGCGAAAGCCGCCTCCGCGTTGTCGATGCTCGGAGACTCGGTGCACGGGAGGAGTTCCACGATGGTGCGGCTGGACAGGCCCGCAGCATAGAGGCGCTTGAGGAACTCCACCCGCGCGACCTGGTCCTCGCTGTAATGCCGTTGTCCCGAGTTGCTGCGATGACTCCAGAGAAGGCCCTGCTGTTCGTAGTAGCGCAGCGACCGCACGCTGGCCCCCGTCCTCTTGGCGAGTTCGCCGATCCGCATCAGGACTCCGTAGCACGTTGATTCGCATTGCCTTTCGCACGAATGGACGTTCGACATCACCGTGCGGACAATCGATCCAGTGCCGACCGGCTCTCCTCGTCCGCCGCACGGTAGATCGTGAGGAGCTGGTCGGGGTCCTGAAGTGGCGTCAGCGTTTCGAACTGCACTGTGACCACACCGACCTCGGGATGCCGCAACACCTTGTGCCCGCGGCCGTTCACCTTGACTTCCCGCTCGGCCCACATGCGGGCGAAGTCCTCGTCACGCAGGAAGTCGGCGATGAGGTCGGTCAACGCCTGATCCTCCGGATACGCGGCCCACGCGGCGCGCAGGTGGGCGACCCCGTCCCGCACGACGCGCTCACGGTCGACATAGAGCGCACGCGTCGGTGGATGCCTCAGGCACAACCACATCCCGTTGCGCTGTGACGGCGGCAGGGTGTCGAAATCCAGCAGCAGCCCCGCCATCTCGGTGTTCCAGGCCAAAATGTCGGAGCGGTGGTTCATCAGCATGGCGGGTAGCGGCGACAGGTCGGTGACCAGGCGGGTCAGCGACGGTGCCGCGGTGGTGGCGAGCGTGCCGGTGTCGCGGGGACGCTGCCGGGCCAGACCGAAGAGGTAGGCGCGTTCGTCGGGGCCCAGGCGCAACGCCCGGGCCAGCGCCTCGACCACGTCCGCGGAGGGCCGCAGCCCGCGGGCCTGTTCCAGCCGCACGATGTAGTCGATGCTGATCCCGGCCAGATGGGCGACCTCTTCGCGCCGTAAACCCGGGGTCCGCCGGGCCTGCCGACTCGACGGTAGGCCGACATCCCGCGGATCCAGCCGTTCGCGCCGGGTCCGGAGGAACGCGGCCAGCTCCTGTGCCACATCCACGGGGCTGGTGATCATAGCTGGTCCAACAGCCGGGGTAGGACCGCTATTCCCAGGAAGTTCCCTCCCTTACCCCCGGCTCGCGGGGGGGCGCAGGCTGGCGCTCGACGACGATCACGAGCACAGGAGGTCACGATGTCGCTCACCCTCGACACCTACCGGCTGCTGGGGCGCTCCGGGCTGCGGGTTTCGCCGCTGGCCCTGGGCACGGCGACCTTCGGCACCGAGTGGGGCTGGGGCGTGGAGCAGGACGAGGCGCGCAAGCTGTTCGACGCCTACGTGGAGCGTGGCGGCAATTTCCTCGACACCGCCGACACCTACACCGACGGCAGTTCCGAGCGCATGCTGGGCCGATTCACCCGCGGCCACCGCGAGAGCCTGGTGCTGGCGACGAAATACACGACGCTGCGCCGGGCCGGTGACCCGAATTCCGCGGGCGCTCACCGCAAGAATCTGTTCGCGTCCGTGGAGGCCAGTCTGCGCCGGCTGGACACGGACTACCTCGATTTGCTCTACCTGCACGTGTGGGACTTCACGACGCCGGTCGAGGAAATCCTGCGCGCTCTGGACGATCTGGTTCGGCAGGGCAAGGTCCTGTACGTGGCGATGTCCAACGTGCCGGCCTGGGAGATCTCGCGCATGCAGGCGATCGCCGATCTGCGCGGCTGGTCGCCGCTGGTCGCGCTGCAGATCGAGTACAGCCTGCTCAGCCGGGACGGGGAACGGGACCTGATCCCGATGGCACGGACGATGGGGCTGGGGGTGACCCCGTACTCGCCACTGGGGGGCGGCGTGCTGTCCGGCAAGTACACCCGGGCCGACCTGACCGCGCCGAGCGCCGACTCCGGTGAGAGCAACCGCAAGAGCTTCAATGTCGGCTTGGGCATGGTCACTGAACGCACCCTCGCCATCGCCGACGTCGTGCGGGAGGTCGCCGCGGAGTTGGAACACACCCCCGCGCAGGTCGCACTGGCCTGGACCCTGCGGAACCCGGGTGTGACAGCACCCGTCCTCGGCGCCCGCACCCCGGATCAGCTGGTGGGGAATCTGGGTGCCTTGGAGGTGGACCTCACCGACGAGCAGCTGACCCGCCTCGACAAGGTCAGCGCGATCGACCTCGGCTACCCGCACGACCGGTTCGCCAGTGACCACGTCCGCCAGGTGACCACAGGCGACCTGAAGATCGAAACCCGCCGCTGATCCGAGCACCGGGGAGGTGTTTCCTCCCAGGGGCCGTCCGGGTCGCGGAAGCGGGTCGGCCGGGGCCCCCGCGCTCCTCCGGGTGGTGCGGGGCCCCGGCGGGACGTCCGGCGGCGTCTACCCGAGTTCGGAGAGTCGACGGACCGTCGGCGCCAGTCCGTCGATCCAGGTCGCGGGTGACCCGGTGGTGGGCATGACCATCACCGCGTGCACCCCGAGTTCAGCGTACTTCGCCATTTCGCGCACGAACTCGTCCTGGTTGTCCGGGTTCGGGTTGTGGGCGAGGATCGTCTTGCGGATCGCGTCGTAGTCGCGGCCGAGGTCGTCGCAGTGTCGCCGCAGCACGTCGAGCTTGTGTTCCACCTCGGCGGGGGAGGAACCGAACAGGTTGCACGCGTCGCCGTAGGCCGCGACCAGCCGCAGAGTCTTGCGTTCCCCGCCGCCGCCGATCAGCACCCGCGGCTTGTGCAGCGGTTGCGGCGAACACAACGTCTCGGTCAGTGAGTAGTGTTTGCCCTCGAACGGTCCGTCGTTGCCCGGATCCCACATCTGTTCGCAGATGCGGAGCGTCTCCTCCAGCCGCTCGAACCGTTCGGCGACCGGTGGGAACGGCACGCCCAGTCCGTGGTGCTCACGCTCGAACCATGCCGCGCCGATACCCAGGGCCGCCCGGCCGCTGGACAGGACGTCGAGCGTGGTGACGATCTTCGCCAGCACCCCCGGGTGCCGGTAGGTGACCCCCGTGACCAGCAGACCCAGCTCGATCGTGGACGTGTGTGCGGCCAGGAAACCCAGCGTGGTGTAGCCCTCCAGCATGGGCGACTCCGCCGGGAGCCCGGTCGGCTCGATCTGGAAGAAGTGGTCCATGAACGACAACCAGGTCGCGCCCGCGGCCTCCGCCGCGGTGCCGACTCCGGCCAGTTCCCCCGCGAGTGCCTCCGTGCCGCCGTCGATGTCGAAAACCGGCACGTGAATGCCCAGTTCCATGAAGCTCCCTGACACGATTAAGAGTTCTGCCACGACACTAACCTTCCAAAGCGCATTCCCGCACGCGAAATCGCTCGCCGATGGCCGAGGAGAAGGGATCGCCCACCACCGAGCCGTCAGTGGGGTCTGGTCGACCGGTCCACCGAAGCGCTCAGGTCGGGACCACCGGGACGAACCGGTTCGGTGCGGGGCCGCGCCGCGGCCGTGATTTCGGCGGTAGCTACCCCCGAGCGGGGGTAGCGCACGGCGCGGGGGCGGGTGTGTGCTCACCGGAGAGGTCGTCAGGTCGCCTCGGGCGGCCCGACGGGCGGTCGTCGACGTCAATGCGTGGAGGTCACCGCGTGGACTCACCCGTGCTGCCGAGTTACGCGTCCGGGCCGTCGGCGGTGCCGTTGCTCGGCGACACGATCGGCGACAACCTCGCGCGCACGGTCGCCGCGCACGGCGGGCGGGAGGCCGTGGTCGACGTGGCGACCGGACGGCGCTGGACCTACCGGGAGTTCGCCGACGAGGTCGACGTGGTCGCGCTCGGCCTCGCCGATCTCGGCGTCGCCAAGGGCGACCGGGTGGGAATCTGGGCCCCCAACTGTGCGGAGTGGACGATCGTGCAGTACGCGACGGCACGGATCGGCGCGGTGCTGGTCACCATCAACCCGGCCTACCGTGTCCACGAGCTGGAGTACGTGCTCCGGCAGGCGGGAGTCGGCACGCTGATCGCCGCCCGGAGCCACAGAACCTCCGACTACGCGGCGATGATCGAGCAGGTGCGGCCGGACTGCCCCGACCTCACCGACGTCGTGCTGCTCGGCGACCACGACTGGGACGATCTCCGGCGGCGGGGGCGCGCGGCCGACCGGACCCACCTCGCCGACATCGCGGCCACCCTGTCCGCCGACGACCCGATCAACATCCAGTACACCTCGGGTACCACGGGATTCCCGAAGGGCGCGACGCTGTCGCACCACAACATCCTCAACAACGGTTTTTCCGTCGGTGAACTGTGCGGCTACGACGAGACCGACCGGATCTGCCTCCCCGTGCCCTTCTACCACTGTTTCGGCATGGTGATGGGCAATCTCGCGGCCACCAGCCACGGCGCCGCCACGGTCATCCCGGCGCCCGCGTTCGACCCCGCGGCCACGCTGGCCGCCGTCGAGGCCGAACGGTGCACGTCGCTGTACGGGGTGCCGACGATGTTCATCGCCGAACTCGCCCTGTCGGACTTCGACGACTACGACCTCACCGGTCTGCGCACCGGCATCATGGCCGGATCGCCGTGCCCGGCCGAGGTGATGCGGCAGGTCATCGACCGGATGCACATGGCGGAGGTGAGCATCTGCTACGGCATGACCGAGACGTCGCCGGTGTCCGTGCAGACCCGCCGGGACGACACCCTCGACCGGCGGGTGTCCACCGTCGGCCGGGTCGGACCGCATCTCGAGATCAAGATCGTCGACCCGGCGACCGGGTTGACCGTGCCCCGCGGCCGGACGGGCGAGTTGTGTACGCGGGGCTACTCGGTCATGCTCGGCTACTGGGACCAGCCCGAGCAGACCGCCGAGGTCCTCGACGCCGCGCGGTGGATGCACACCGGGGACCTCGCCGTGATGGACGACGAGGGGTACGTCGCCGTCACCGGGCGCAGCAAGGACATGGTCATCCGCGGCGGCGAGAACGTCTACCCCCGCGAGATCGAGGAGTTCCTGCACACCCACCCGGACATCCTCGACGCGCAGGTCATCGGCGTGCCCGACGAACGCTACGGCGAGGAACTCATGGCCTGGGTCCAGCTCCGGGACACGGCGCCCACCCTGACCGCGGAGGCGCTGCGCGAGTTCTGCGCCGGGCGCCTCGCCCACTACAAGATCCCCCGCTACGTGCACGTGGTGGACGAGTTCCCGATGACCGTCACCGGCAAGGTGCGCAAGGTGGCGATGCGCGAACGGGCCGTCGAGCTGCTCGGTCTCACCGCCGCCGGTGACGACCGGCAGGGCTGAGCCGTATGCTCCCCGTGTCCCAGCTCACTCGTCGGGCCCGGCGTCGGAGGGAGGGGCCATGCCCGCACCGGACCGAGGGTCGATGCGTCCGGACGACGGGGACGCGTTCCGGCACGGTGTCCGCCTCGCGCGGCGCGAGACCGGCCTTCCCCTGGTCTTCGGTGGCCGGGCGGGAGCCGACGGGCTGCGGCTGACCGAGTTCGCGGGTGTCCGCACCGACGCGATCCGGGGACTGCGGGTGACCCGGGGGCGCGGCCTCGGCGGTGTCGTCCTCGAACACGGCCGACCGCACGCGGTCACCGACTATGTTCCCGCCACCACCATCACCCACGACTACGACGATCCGGTGCGGGGTGAGGGAATCCGTTCCATCGTGGCGACGCCGGTGGCCGTGCACGGCGGCGTGCGCGGGGTGCTCTACGCCGCCGTCCGCGACGTCCACCCGCTCGGAGATCGCGCGACCGCCGCACTGGCGGAGGTCTCGCGGCGCCTCGCGGGCGAGCTGGCCGTCCGCGACGAGGTCGACCGCCGGATCCAGCTCCTCGACGCCGCCCACCGTCCCCGCCGGGACGAGGCCCCGCCTCCGGTCACGCTCGACGAGCTGCGCGACCTGCACGCCGAACTCCGGGGAATCGCCCACGACGTCGACGACTCCGCGATCCGCGACCGGCTCCGGCGCGCGTGCGAGCGCTTCACCCGTGTCGAACGCGACGCCCACGCGGTGGGAGCGCGGGGGCCGGACCCGGCGCCAAGGCTGTCCTCCCGGGAGGTCGACGTGCTCTCCTACGTGGCCCTGGGCTGCACCAACGCCGAGGCGGCGCACCGGCTCTGCCTGAGCTCCGAGACCGTCAAGGCCTACCTGCGCAGCGCCTGCCGCAAACTCGGCGTCCACACCCGCCACGACGCCGTCGCCGCGGCCCGGCGGCACGGACTGCTGATCTGATCTGAACCGCACGCACCGACCACCGTCCCCACCGCGGCGTCCTCGCGTGCGGCCCGGCCGCCGCTGTCGCACCGTCCGTGTGTCGACACCGCACTCGGACGCCGGGCCATGGGTTGACGCCGCCGAAGGGCACGTCGGTTGTCGTCCCACGGCGCTGTCGAGCCGAGTGCGCCTCAATGCGCCTCGTGCAGGTTCAGGGCCGCGACCCCAGCAACGATCATGGCTATCCCTGCGACCTTGGCCAGGTCGAGACGTTCCTGGAGGAACAACACGCCGACGACCACGATGCCGACGGTGCCGAGGCCCGACCAGACCGCATAGGCCACCGAAACCGGGATGGTCCGGACGACCATGGCCATCAGCCAGAACGACAGCGCGTAGCCGAGCAGTACCAGTCCGGTCCACAGCGGCTCGCGGAAACTCTCGGTGCGTGGCAGCGATGCGGTCGAGGCGATCTCGATGCCGATGGCCGACAACAACAAGACCCAGGCCTGGAACATGGCACGCTCCTTATGTAGCAACTGCTACACGAGCGTAGCGTTCGCTACAATCCGGGTCAAACGCGACCGAGGAGGCGTCATGGCCCGCAGCACCGCACGACGCGAGGAACTGGCCGCGCTGGCGACCGACTACGCGATCGAACACGGTCTGATCGGCCTGAGCCTGCGGCCGCTCGCCGCAGCGATCGGCACCAGCGACCGGATGCTGCTCTACCACTTCGAGGGGAAGGACGACCTCGTCGCCACCGTGCTCCGGATTTCCAACGACCGGTCGATCGCGGCCGTCCGGACGCTCCCGCGGCCGAGGAGTGTGCGCACGGCGGTCCTGGACCTGTGGCGGGTCAGCATGTCGGACGAGCTCGACCATTGCCACCGGATGCAGGTCGAAGCCGCCGCCCTGGGAGTGCTCGGACGTGAGCCCTACGCGTCGGTGCTCCGCGAAGCCCACTCGCGCTGGGTGGAAACCCTCGTTGACCACCTGACCGCCGCCGGCTGCACGCGTGCCCGCGCGGAGCGGGCGGTGGCGCTGCTCGACGCCACGTTCACCGGACTGCAGTTGGACCGGCCGCTCGATCCCGAGGGGTCCCACCGCGAGCGCGTGATCAACGACCTTGCGGACGCGCTCGCCGTCGTCGCGAAAGACTGACCAGCACCGGCCGATCAGTGCGGCCACACGAAGGTTCGGCGGCCTCGTCCTTGTGCTCAACCCGCACGCGGCAGCGGAGAGCAGTGTGCCACCGTCGGTGAACCGCCGGGGTGTGTCCCGCGGCCGTGCCGCGGTCAGTGTTTCCGCGTGAACGACCGCAGGAAGAACGCGACGTTCGCGGGACGCTCGCCGAGCCGCCGCATGAAGTAGCTGTACCACTCGGCGCCGTACGGGACGTAGACCCGCATCCGGTGACCCTGCGCGGCCATCGCGGTCTGGGTGACCGGCCGGATCCCGTACAGCATCTGGTACTCGTGGTCGTCCGCGTCCCGCCCGGCACGCCCGGCGAGTGAACCGGCGATGTCGAGCAGCACCGGGTCGTGGGTGGCGATCATGGGATACCCTTGTCCGTGCAGCAGCACCTTCAGGCACCGCACGAATGAAGCATCCACTTCGGACCTTTCACGGTAGGCCACGGTGGCCGGTTCGTCGTAGGCGCCCTTGCACAGCCTCACACGCGAACCCGGCCCGGACAAGGCCACGCAGTCGGCCTCGGTGCGGTGCAGGTACGCCTGCAACACCGCACCGACCCACGGGAAGTCCCGCCGCAACTCGAGCACCGTCGCCAGCGTCGCGTCGGTGGTGGTGTGGTCCTCCATGTCGACGGTGACGGTCGTGCCGGCCGCCGCCGCGGCCGCGCACACCTCGCGCGCGTTGTCCAACGCGATCGTGTCGCCGTCCGCGGGTAACGCCTGCCCGAGTGCGGACAGTTTCACCGACACCTCGACCCGGTCGGCCAGACCGTCGGTCTCCAGCCGCGACAGCAGCGTGCGGTAGGTGCCGACGGTGGCCTCGGCACGCGCGCGGTCGGTGGTGTCCTCGCCGAGGTGGTCGAGGGACGCGTAGCGGTTCGCGGTGAGCCCGTGCACCGCGGCCAGCGCGCCGTCGATGTCCCGACCCGCGACGAACCGGTCCACGACCGGCCGCGCCATCGGGGCACGCTCGGCCAGCGTGCGGCAGGCCGCCGACCGGGACGCGGCGAGCAACGCCGAACGGAGCATGATCGTCCCCCTCAGAGCTGGTGCGGGTAACCCGACGACGTGGCCGGAACGAAGGTCTCCTTGATGGTGCGCGGGCTGACCCAGCGCATCAGATTGAACAGGGAACCCGCTTTGTCGTTCGTGCCGGAACCGCGTGCGCCGCCGAACGGTTGCTGTCCCACGACCGCGCCGGTCGGCTTGTCGTTGACGTAGAAGTTGCCCGCGGTGAAGCGCAGTTGTTCGGAGGCGGTGTTGATCGCCGCGCGGTCGTTCGCGATCACCGCGCCGGTCAGCCCGTAGCCGGTGCCCTGATCCACCTGGCGCAGTACCCGCTCGTAGTCACCGTCGTCGTAGACGTGGACCGCCAGCAGCGGACCGAAGTACTCGGTGGTGAACACCTCGTGGGTGGGGTCGTCGCCGACGAGCAGGGTGGGACGCACGAAGTAGCCGGTCTCGTCGGAGGCGGTGCCGCCCGCGAGCACCTCCAGGGAGGTCTCGTCCCGCACCCCGTCGAGCACGCCGGCGAGCCGGTCGTAGCTGCGCCGGTCGATCACGGCGCCGAGGAAGTTGCGGAAGTCCCGCACGTCACCCATCGCCAGCGAGCCCACTTCGGACGCGAGATCGTCCCGCATGGTCCGCCACACCGAACGCGGGAGGAACGCCCGGGAGGCCGCCGAGCATTTCTGCCCCTGGAACTCGTAGGCGCCCCGAACCAGCGCGGTGCGCAGCACGTCGACGTCCGCGCTGGTGTGCGCGACGACGAAGTCCTTGCCCCCGGTTTCACCGACCAGCCGCGGGTAGCTCCGGTAACCGGTGATGTTCGCCCCGACCCGCGACCACAGGTGTTCGAACGTCGCGGTGGAGCCGGTGAAGTGCACCCCGGCCAGCGACGGATCGGCCAGTGCGACCTCGGAGACCTCGCGCCCGTCGCCGGTGACCAGATTGATCACACCCGGCGGCAGACCGGCCTCCTCGAGCAGTCGCAGGGTGAGCTGCGCGGCCAACGTCTGGGTCGGCGCGGGCTTCCACAGCACCGTGTTGCCGAGCAGTGCCGGTGCGGTGGGCAGGTTCCCGGCGATCGCGGTGAAGTTGAACGGCGTGATCGCGTAGACGAACCCTTCGAGCGGTCGGTACTCCAGCCGGTTCCAGCTGCCCTCCGGGCTCCACGGCTGTTCGGTGTGCAGCTTTCGGGCGTAGTGCACGTTGAACCGCCAGAAGTCGGCGAGCTCGCACGCCGCCTCGATCTCGGCCTGGTGCACGGTCTTCGACTGGCCGAGCATGGTCGCGGCGTTGATCGTGTCCCGCCAGGGTCCGGTGAGCAGGTCGGCGGCCCGCAGCAGCACGGCCGCACGCTCGTCGAACGGCATCGAACGCCACGGCCCGGCCGCACGGTGCGCGGCCCCGATCGCGGCCTTCGCGTCGTCCCGGGTCGCGTTGCGCATGGTGCCGAGCACGTGCCGGTGGTCGTGCGGCTGGACCACGTCGACGGGCTCGCCCCCACCGAGGCGCTGCTCCCCGCCGATGGTCAGCGTGAGCTCGACGGACCGCGCGGCCAGCTCGTCGAGCTTCGCGGCGAGCGAGGTGCGTTCCGCGCTGCCGGGGGCGTAGTCGCGCACGGGCTCGTTGCGCGGCGGTGGGGTGGTGGTGATCGCGTCCATGCTGGTCCTTCGGGAGCGGAACTGGGGTACCGGTCGAGCTGGACGCTATTCCCGCACCCGGGACGCGGGCTTTGGTGGATCGGCTAAGGTGTTCCGGACAGCTTTGTTCGAAACGACAACGGCGGTGTGCGGAAATGGACGACACACCGGGCGCGCCACTGCGGACGCTGCTGCCGGCGATCGGCGAACCGCTGTGGGACGTGCACGCGGGACGCACCCGGCTCGATCGGCCCGTGCACGAGGTCGCGATCGTCGACCCGGACGACGAGCCCCTCGGGCACCCCGGCGCGCTGGTGCTGTTGGTCGGCGCTCGCGGCGCGGAGGCGGCGCGGC
>NZ_KB912564.1:27596-35902 GCF_000383775.1 Saccharomonospora halophila 8 | reverse complement strand
GGCGCTCGGCGCGGGCGTGCACGGTCTCCGGCAGGTGCCCGTCTCGCGTGCCGAGGCCGACCGGGTGCTCGACGCGCTGGGACGCCGTGCGGAGCTGGACGTGGCGGCCATGCGGGACCTGCGCTCCGAGGTCCTGCTCGGGGAGACGCTCGCGCTCGTCGCGGGAAAGCCGGAGCTGCGCGATCCCGCGGTGGCCGCGCTCCGGGATCACGACGCGGCGCACGGCACCGAACTGGCCCGCACCCTGCTGTGCTACCTCGATGCGCTCGGCGACGTGCGGACCGCGGCGACGGCGCTGCACGTACATCCGAACACCGTGCGGCACCGTGTGCGGCGGGCGGGCGAGGTCGGTGACCTGGACCTGGCCAATCCGAGGGAACGCTTGTCGGTACACCTGCAGCTGCTGCTCGCCGAGCACGTCGCGCGCGACGGCTGACGCACCGGCGCCTGGAATTCGAGTACCGCGACATCGGCCCATCACCCTGGGGGCGAGGGGTTGTCAGACGCGTGTGGCACGGGGCTATGTTCGGACAAACCAAACGATTGTTTCGTTGTTCCGCTCGAAGACGGAGTTGGGCGGAGGTCCGATCGGCAGGGCCACGTCGTGCCGCGTCGGCGGGCGGATATGCGTGGCGAGCAAGGTGATGGTTCGCATTGGTTCGATCCGGTGTGTTTACCGGTCGCGCGGCGAGGGTAGTGGTTTCATATGGGAAGCGGGCGCCATGGTCGACGCACGACGTGGCCGTGGTGTCGTGTTCGTGCGCTCGTACCGGCTGCCGCGGTGTCCGTTCTGCTCGCGAGTTGCTCGGAGGCGGGCTCAACCGGTCTCGAAGACGAGATTCGCACGATCGGCATCGGACAGGCGATCAGCGAGCCGCAATGGTCCGGAGGTGCGGTGTACGGGCTGGTGGACGGAACTCGTCGCGTCGCGCGGATCGCACTCGACGGTGACTCACGCCCGAGTCTCCGCCTCTCGGAGGAGCTCGCCGAGGTGGGCGACAACGTCGCCACCACCAGGCAGGTCCGCGACGCCGTTTTCGTGCCGCAACCGGCACATGACCGGGTCGTCATGCTGGATGCACACGAGCTCGTGAAGGAGACGTCGTTCGAGGCGGGCCGCGCTCCTGCGTACCTCGCTGTCGACGCGGGATCATCCATGTTGCTCGCCTTGTCCGAGAACGGATCCACCGTGACGAGTGTGCGGCTGCGCGAGCTCACGGCCCTGCCCGCGCAGCAGGTAGACGCTGGGCGTGGTGCCGAATTGGACGGTCCGCCGCGTGGCCGCGCCGTCGAATACTTCGTGGCCGGACCTCGGGGAGTCGCCCACTACAAGGGTGAGCCGGGCGAGGTCGAACGCACCGGCGAGCTGATGATCAAGGCGCACAAGACGGCCGGAGACCTCATCAAGGTTTCCCGGTTGTACGTTGCCGAAAAAGCGAGCGACCGGTTGCTTGCGGTGCAGGTTTCCCGGGAGCAGGACGGGCTCGTCGTCGCGGCCGCGGCTCGTCTCGGCGAGCCCGTGAAGCACCTGGCTGTCGACACGAGACGTGTGTATGCCGCTACGGAAAATAAGCTCGTGGTGTTGGAGACCAACACCTACGAGGGGTACCCGGACGGCACCTTCCCGCTCGTGGAAGAGATCGACTATCGTGAGTCGTTGCCCAGCCGCGAACTCAGGACCGCGCCCCTTTCCGGACTCGCGGTCGGCGACGATGAGGTGTATCTGTCGTTCGAGGATGCGCCCCACCTGGTGCGGGTCCCGAAACCGAATCTCTGAGAGGGGTTTCCGGGTGGCCGGGGCAGACAACCACCTCGCCGACCGGGACGGAGCCGTCCACGGAACGGGCGTGCGCGGGGTCTTCGCTGACATAAACCGGATCCTTGAGCAGGTGGCGGTACTTCGCGAACTGGCGGACACCAACGACGGTGCCCCCGAGGGAGCGGAGGTATACGATTTCAACGTGCGCTGGGGCGCCCTGCTCTCGGGCAGACTGGAACGTCTCCGGTATTTCTCTCACCGGGGCGAACTGACCGACGAACAACGCGAGGCGTACCAGCGGATGGAGAATGAGCTCCGCGAGACCGCCGCGCTTGCCGAGCGGATCGGAGCGAGTCGCCCCACCGTGCCGCCGGACGATCCCGGGGAGCGGTAGCGGCGGGGCCGACCGCCGCCGCCTCAGACGCGTCCCAGGAAGTCCCGCCCGGACATCCTGATCCCGGTGCGGGGCGCGGGGCAACGAGGGTTCTCACAGGTCAGCGCGACCATATAGACGTCCTGTCGCTCGCTGAGGAACAGGAAACCGAGGTAGAGCGCGTCACCCACGAGGAACCCGGTCGAGCCGCAGCTGCCGCAGCGGACCTTCCGTCGGAACAGGTGTCGGCGGACCCTGGCCCTCGCCCCGTCATCGAGGACGGAAAGTTCGGGGCGCACTCCGTTGCCACTCCTGTCCATCTACTAGATCTCCACGTTCTTGTCGAAGAAAACATTGTCCTCGCGCCATCCGCCCATTCCCTGGCCGATGGGCGCGTAGTCCGAGATGATCTCGATACGTTTGATCCACTTCGCCATCTTGAAGCCGACCTGGTTCTCGACCCGTAGCCGAAGTGGAGCGCCGTGCTTGATCGGCAGCGGCTCACCGTTCATCTCGAACGCCAGGAGAGTGTGCTGCTGCATGGCGAGTTGCATGTCGATGACCTCGTAGAACTGGCCCGCACCGTCGGCGGAGGGGTCGTCGCGGCCCGTGTCCTGCATGGTCAAGAAGCACAGGAAGCGCGCTCGCGGCAACGGCTCGACGAGGTCGACGAGGTCGCGCAGGGGGACGCCGCTCCACTCTCCGATGCTCGTCCAGCCCTGGATGCAGTTGTGCAGGACACGCTGGGTCTGCCTGTTCCGGATCGCACGCAGATCGTCGAGTGTGAAGGTCATCGGCGTACGCACGAGTCCGCCGATCTCCAACTCCCAGTCGACGAAGTTGTGCACGGCCGCGAACTTGTAGTTGTCGCTGTCCGGAGGCTTTCCGTTGACACGGTGCTCGGTGGAGAGTTCGTGGCCGGAGTAGTCCTGTCGGGACACCAGCGGTTCGAGGACGACCTTTCGAGCGAGCATGACAATGGCGCCGAGCGCGCGTTGCACGCTGCGTGGCCGACGGAGGCTGATGAGGGTCGCGAGCCAGTGCACGACGATGATCGCGAAAATGATCGCCAAGGAGAGCGCGATCGCAAGCTCGGGGGCGCGGACGTCACCGAAAATCATCAAAGCGTTGAGTTCTCCCCAGCCCCACAGCGCGACCATGAGAACGTGCACGACCGTGAAGCCGACGAACGCCAGCAGGCCGAAACCGTGCAGGTTGCGGGCGGACTGGCGGCCACCCCACATCCGGACGTAGCGCGGGAACCGCGCCTCGACCGCGGGGGACTGCGCCGCGCCGGTCAGAATCTGGAACGGGGCGAGCAGAAACAGCACTCCGAAGTATGTGAGTTTCTGTATCGCGTCGAAGGGCTGGCCGGGCAGCGTGGGGGGCAGTTGGAAACTCAGGTAGGTCAGCAGGTCGCTCCACGCCGTGGGAAAGATCGACCACGAGTAGGGTACATAACGGTGCCACTGGCCGGTCGCGAAGAGCAGTACGACGTAGACGAGTCCGGTCAGGATCCAGCCGAGCACACTGATGAAATGCCAGTGCCTGCCCATGCCGAGTTTCTTGTGCCCAGGCAGCGCGACGACAGCGGAGTAGCTTTCCTCCTCGTCCAGCGTGTCGAACAACTTGTGCTTCGGCATGGTCTTGCGCGTGAACCGAGCCCACTCGGTACCGGGTTCCGACTGATCTTTCCAGTAGAATTTGGGATGAGTGGCGACGATTTCGATGCCACTTCGGATGAGCAGGGTGACGAACAGGACGTTCACCCAGTGGGTCACGCGCAGCCAGGCGGGAAAGTCGAGGTGTTGCATCGGTGGCTCCCGGTGGTCGCTTACTCGTGCCAGTCGCGCTGCTGTGGATAGGCGATACAGACCTTGGTCAGCACAGTGAAGTGCAATCCGAGGAACAGGAGGGCGAGGATCATGGCGAAGGTGCCGAGTGCGTAATCCCACCAGCCGACCAGTATCCGCATATCGGGTAGTTGCCACGTCCTGCTCGCGACGTACACGAGAATCGTGAGGGTCATGAGCAGGCTCCCGAGAAACCAGCTGCGCAGGTGCCCGGCCACCACCCCGACGAGTGCGAGCGCTGTCAGGGCGATATGGATGGCGAAGTAGGCGATCAGGTAGGTGGGCGCGTTCACTCGGGGGGCGAGTGCCTGGCTCGTGATCAGCCAGTAGACGTGGATCGCCGTGTCGCCGGCCAGCAGGGTGGCTCCTATTCCGGTCGTCGTCCTGGGGCCGGCGAATGCGAGGTGCCGGTAGAAGCCGGCGAGCTTGCCAATTCCCGTCCAACGGAGGACCGTGGTCAATGTCCGGCCTTTCGTGATCGAGACTGTCGCGCGATTGTGTGCCGGGCGGCGTGGACACCGCCGTTCTGCCAGGTTCGCGGCCGCGCACTGCCGCGTCGCGAGTTCTACCCGGCTTGCGGGCGGCTAAACATGGCCACCGGCTCGCCCGTAAGGGTTTTCTCAGACGACGTCGTGGCCCATCGTGTCTCCGTGTTGTGGCGAGGGGAAGCGGGATGTAGCATGGGAGAGAAGTGCGTTCCGAGGGACCTGGGAATTGCGCGCAGCGTCCGTGGCGTGATTGTTCCGGTAATACCGGACGAGGCGTAGGCGCCGGTACGGAAGCCGACTACGGGCCTACCTTGCCGGCGTGCGGGACCAGCGTGATCCGGTGAGGCGTGAGGGTGATGATGACTGACCGTATCAACGTCGGCCCACCACCGGTCGAGGGCTCGTCCCGCCGTCACGATGTTGCGATGATGGTGGCCGGGGTCGGCCTCGTGCTGTTGGTCAAGCGATGGTGGAAAGGCCGGAAGGGACGTGTCACCGCAGGCGATGACACGTCCCCACGTGTTGTTTTCGCTTCTCCGCCTCACCGTGGTCAGGGATGAGCTTGTTCCGGACGATGCCGCACGACGAAGGGCAGGAATCGAAGCGAGCCGGGCACCTGGTCGTCCGACGCGGACCTCCAGTAAGTATCCGCCGAGGGCCGGCGGTGCGCGGTCCGGTAACCGATTTCCGAGCTGGGCGGCGTATCGCCGCGCACGCGACCGCCGCGACGACTTCTACGCTCGAACCGCCCATCGACTCGCGGCCCGTAACGCGGTGGGCGCCCTCGAGAACCTCCGCGCGCAGAACATGACCCGGTCGGCCACGGGCACCGTTGCCGAGCCCGGCCGGGGCGTGCGGGCCGAGGCCGGGCTCAACCGGCCGATCCGGGACGAAGGCCGGCACAAGCTCCAACTCGCCGTGGAGTCCGTGTCGCGTTACACCGGCACCCAGGTCGTGAAAGTCCCTGCTGCGTACACGTCTCAGACGTGCTCGGCGTGCCGCGGTGTGGACCCGGAATCGCGGGAGAGCCGAGTCCACGACCCGTCCGGTGGCCACCTCGTTTCCGACCACGGGACAGGGACTTCCGACCCCTTCACCAGTTGCCGCCCGCGGCGGATGCTGAACGTGTCCGGGCGACGGTCGGTCGCCTCTCCGCGCGGGCGGAGTTCGGCGGCTGTGTGTGCCCCCCCAGCGGACGGAGTCGATGGTGGTACAGAAGGTTTACGGCGCTCCTGGGATCAGACGTGCGGCGGCCCGTGGTGCCGTGGAAGCACTCGAGCAGCCCCGTCGGCATGTGAAGCTGCAGGTGCAGTGCGCGGAGGGTCACCACGTGGCTACCGTCTACGACACGGAAATGGGCCCGGTCTATGTCGCACGCAGCGGGCAGCACGCGCACGGTTCACGCGACTTCGTCGACGCCGCGCACCACGACTCCGAACACGGGGTGGAGATCGTGGATCTGCTCGATCCGAAAGCGGATGTGACGGTCGACGACGCGTTGCCCGCCAGCTGCGAATGCGGCCCGCACACGCTCGCGCGGTCGGAACTCATCCGTCCGATCGAGTCGGGCGAACATCGCCTCCTGCTTTCTTGAGCGCACGTTCGCTGAGCGCTCGTGGCGGGGCCTTCGCCCGGCCGGAAGGGTGCTCGGGGCGGCCTCGGCTTCCCGGATCCGGGGCCCGGTGCAGCGTCGCGTGGAGCGACGGGGAGTCGCCCGTCAGGGCCGCTGCCACGGAGCGGTCGATCAGCGGTAGCCGTGACATCCGCAGCACGCTCCGCCGTATCCACAGCTGCCGCTTCGTCGCGGGCACGAACCGGCCGGCGCCGGACCGGCCGACGCGTTGCTTCTCCTCGGCCACCGGGCGCCACAACCGCTCGTAGCGGGTCAGCGCATGCTCGACCGAGGACGTGCGGGCGAGCTGTTCGGCCAGCAGGTAGGCGCCGGCGATTCCCAGGGACGCGCCCTGCCCCGCCACCAGCGACACGGCGTAACAGGCGTCACCGGCCAGCACGACCCGTCCCCGGTGCCAACGGGGCAGCACGGTCTGGGCGACCTGGTCGTAGTAGATCTCCGACGGGGTCGGACACCGGTCGAGCGCCTCGGGCACGACCCAGCCCAGACCACCGTAGGCCTCCCGAACCGCCGTCCGTGGGTCCTTTGGTAGTTCCGGGTCGCGGGTGCGGTGCACGCCGAAAGCCACGACGTGATCTCCGCCGAGCGCGTAGAAGCCCATCTGCCTGCCGACGGTGTCGGTGAGGCACGCGCGGCCCCGCACCTCCGCATGGATCCGTGGGGACTCGAACGAGAACGCCGCGGTGTGGAAGCCGAGAGGGCGCAGGAACCGCTCCTCGGGGCCGAACATAAGGCGGCGTACAGTCGAGTGCACACCGTCAGCACCCACGAGCAGGTCGGCGTCGAGGACGGTGCCGTCGTCGAGGGTGACCCGCACACCGTCGCCGTGCTCGTCCACGGCCACCGGGCCGGTGCCGAAGCGCAGGTCGACGCCGGGTGGCAGGTGCTCACGCAGCACACGCTCCAGGTCCGGCCGCAGGAGGTTCAGCAACGGCCCGTTGATGAGCTGCGCGGGCCGCACGGTCGCGCGGCGCCGACCGCGCCCGTCGACGAGATCCGCCTGCGCCAGGGGATGAGCGATCGCCTCGACCGCCGGAAGCAGCCCCATGGCCTCGACCGCCTCGTGGCCCGGTCCGAAAAAGTCGATCATGTATCCCTGCTGGCGTGGGGCGGGTGCGCGTTCCAGCAGTACGACCTCGCCCCCGAGGGTCGAGACGCGATTCGCGAGGGTCAGACCGGTGAGTCCGGCCCCGCAGATGGCCACCTTCATGATGTTCCTCCTCCGTGGTGGCTAACTGACCAGACGACGCAGGACCGCGGCGGTCGCACCGGTGTCCATCCCGGCGCCCATCCCACGGTGCAGGAGCAGCCCGTCGACCGTGGCCAGCACGACCCCGGCGGTCCGCTCGGGATCGGGCACACCGTGTTCGCCCAGCCGGCGGCCGAACCGGTGCCGGAACTCGGTGACCATGCCGCCGACCTCGTCACGGAGCGGTTCCCCCCGTGCAGCCGCCAGGTAGGCCTCGATGGCCAGCAGTGAGGTCGGGTCGTCCCCGGTGTAGCGCTGTGCCGCGGAGACGATCGCCTCGACCGCCTCGGCCGGGGTCCGCGCGCCGTCCAGGACCGTGTCCACCTCGCCCAGCACCCGCCGCAGGACCCCGAGCGCGGCCTCGTTGAGCAGCGCGGGCAGGGAGGGGAAGTGGTAATGCACCACGCTCGGGTTCACCCCGGCGCGCTCGGCGAGATTCCGTGTGCTCACCGCGGACCAGCCGCGCTCGGGGATGAGTTCGGCCGCCGCCGTCAGCAGTCGCTGTCGTACCTCCCACCCCTGGGATGCCGCTGGAGACATCACGCTCCCCTTCCCTCCCACGTACCGGGCAACTGTACTGAACGACCGTCCTGTGCAACTGCCCTGATGCTACGGGTCCCGCCGTTGGGTCCGCAACGGGTGCCCTCCGGGGTGGCCGCTGATGAGGTCGTCGGTAGTCGATCGCTTCGCGGAAGAGGAGCGCCACGGGCCACGGTGGAGTATTGACTTCGAGCAATCTCGAAGTCCTAGGTTCGGCGGCGAAGAGAAACACGACCCGAGAGATCGGCAGGGCAGTGATGACGGGTACCGGCCAATCCGCGACCGCGGTGAGCATCCTCGGCACCGGAGCTCTCGGGGGCGCGGTCGCGCGCACGCTGCTCGCCGCCGGGGTCCCCGTGACCGTCTGGAACCGCACCCCGCAGCGGCCCGACGCGCTCGCCGGTCGTGGGG
>NZ_KB912564.1:19001-27496 GCF_000383775.1 Saccharomonospora halophila 8 | reverse complement strand
CCGACGCGCTCGCCGGTCGTGGGGGGGTCCGTGCGCCCTCGGCGGCCGAGGCGGCGGCCGCGAGCCCGCTGGTGCTGCTGTGTGTGACCGACTACGCGGCGGTCGAGGCGGTACTCGATGCCGTTTCGGACGCGATCGCGGGCCGCACGCTCGTGTCGCTCACCACCGGTTCACCCCAGGAAACGCGCCGTGCTGCCGACAGGGCCGGGCAGGCGGGTGCCGCGTATCTCGACGGTGGGGTCCAGACCGCCCCGGAGGACCTCGGGAGCGACGCCGCGATGCTGCTCTACAGCGGCCCCCGAGCCACCTTCGACGAGCACCGCGCCACGCTCGGGACGCTCGGTTCGGCGCGGTATCTCGGAGCCGATCCCGCCGCCGCGGCCGTGCAGGACCTCACCCTGTTCGGACTCTGGTACGACACGCAGGTCGCCTATCTGCGTGCCCTGGAAACCGTCCGCTCGACCGGTATCGACGTCGAGGACTTCGCCGCCTTGGCCGCCGGACCGCTGGGCCACGTCGTGGACGCCACCGCCGCCACCGCACACGAGGTCAAGACCGGTTCGTTCCCGCGGGGGCCCGCCGACCTGACCGAGCACGAACCCGTGCTCGAACGGCTCGTCGAGCTGCGGGCCAACCAGAATCTCGGCAACGGTGCCCTCGACCACGTTCACCGCCTCGTCCGGCGACGCATCGAATCGGGTCACGGCCACGAAGGGCTCACCACCATCATCGACTGAGGCGCGAATCCCCCGTCGGCGACGGTGGTTCCGGACCGTCCGGGACGAGTACGGGTGGTCGGCAAGGGCGGTATCGGCGCCCCACTGTCGCCGCTCGGCCCGGTCGTGCGCCCGTCCCGAGTGTTCACGGCTCCGCCGACGCGAGCTCGACGGAGCCGAACCGCGCGAGGTAGTGCCACACACGCTTGAGCGCCTGCCCGTCGTGGTGTCCGGTCCGGGAGGCGTCGCCGATGATGCGGGGGTTCAGACGGCCGGCCCGTGCCAGGGACTCGCCGAGGCGCACGAACTCGGGACCCCCGTAGTCGGGGTGTGCGCGCAGTGCGGTGGTGGTCAGCGTGAAACCACCGTGCCATTCGACCGGGCACGCCAGCCGGTTCGCCGCGGTCTCCGTCGGGGTCCCGTGATAGCAGGGGTCGAGCATCAGTGCCTCGGCGTCCCGGCTGAGGTCGACCACACCGTGCACATGGGCCTCGACGTAGTCGTCGAGCGGATCCCTGTCGTCGTCCTCGGCCAGCGTAATCAGCGTCGAGAGCCGCGACGCGACTCCGAAGTGCCGTGGCGCGAACACACTGTCCGGATAGCAGAACGTGGTGCGGGCCAGGGTATGGCGGGCCAGGCGCAGATACGCCGAGCCGAACCGGGGTGAGCCGCCGAGCAGGCGGCGACGGTGGTTCAGCGAACCGTACTTCGGCCGGTCGGCGGCCGACGCTTCGTCGTAAACTCCGGCGAAGATCCGGCTCTCCCACCTCCAGCGGTCACCGCCGGGGTGCGCGGTCAGTCCCCCGTTGCCCGTCCCGGTCTCGAACTGGGACCGGTACACGCCGTCGTCGGCCATACGCTCCAGAACCGGCACCCCGGTCACCAGACGGTCGGGATGGAAGTGCAGCGTCACCCGCAACGACGGCTCCACCGGCCCACCGGTGGCCAGCGACGCCACGTGGGAAAGGGCACGGTCCACGAGATCGGACATGGCCCAGAGTATCGAAAACCGGGATGCCGTGTCCCGACGCACGCGGCGACGGAGCCGGTCACCGTGCTCAGCGGGCGTCCTCGCGGACGACGGACGGGTCACCCCCGGGCGGCGAGGAAGCGTTCGCGGGCGTCGGCGAGGTCGACCATCGGTTCCGGGTAGTCGAGACCGGAGCGGACCCTGTCCGACAGGGTCCACGGACGGTGCACCTCGGGGCCGGTGATTTCGGCCAGTTCGGGCAGGTGGCGCCGCACGTAAGCGCCGTCGGGGTCGTAGCGCTCGGCCTGGCGCAGCGGGTTGAGCACCCGATTCGGACGGCTGTCGGTGCCGGTGCCCGCGACCCACTGCCAGTTCATCTGGTTGTTCGCGAGGTCGCCGTCGAGCAGATACCGCAGGAAATGCCGGGCCCCCGCGCGCCAGTCGAGGTAGAGGGTCTTGGTGAGGAAACTCGCCGTGATCAGTCGGGCGCGGTTGTGCATCCACCCCTCCCGCAGCAACTGTCGCATACCCGCGTCCACGATCGGGAAGCCGGTGCGGCCCTCCTGCCACGCGTGCAGTTCCGCGGGGATGTCACGCCACCGGTCGCCGTGCGGTCGGTAGTCCTCGTACGCGCACGCCGGGCGGGCGGCCAGCACCTGGTGGTGGAAGTCCCGCCAGGCGAGCTGTCGGGTGAACTCCCGCGCACCGGGCGTGCGGGAGCCGACCCGGTGCGCCACCTCGATGGCGGACAGCGTTCCCAGATGCAGATGGGGTGACAGGTGCGAGGTTCGGTCCCCGGGCAGGTCGTCGTGGCTCTCGGCGTAGTCTTCGACCGGGCCGTCCGCCCATACCGTGAGGGCTTCCCGGGCGGCCTGTTCTCCGCCGTCTACGGCTTCGGCGGTGACCTCGGCCGAACTGAACGCCTCCGGCGCCGGAAGATCGCCGGGGGAGAGGTGACCGGGCAGCCGCACCCGCTCCGGCGGTGCCAGCACCGGACGGAGGGGCGTCTCCTGCCACCGTCGAAGGTACGGGGTGAACACGGCGAAGTGATCCTTGCGCCCCGACGGGCTCAGGCGTGCCGGGGCGATCGCGGTGGTCGACTCGGTGTGCGCGTGTACCCGGGCGCCGCTCTCGTCGAGTTCGGCGCGTAACCGTCGGAGCCTGCGCTGCGCGTGGCCGCTGACGTCGTCGGCGACGTGCACGTCGCGGATCCCGTACTCGTCGACCAGGCTGCGCACCCGGCGCACCGGGTCGCCGGTGCGGGTCACCAACCGTCCGCCCCGTTCACGCAGCCCGGCGTCGAGGTCGGCCAGGCACCGGGCGAGGAACGCCGCCCGATTGCCTCCGGGGTAGCCACCGGCGACGATCCGACTGTCCACGACGAACAGTGGGATCACGCGGTCGGCCTCGTCCACGGCGGCACGCAACGCAGGGTTGTCGTGCACCCGCAAATCCCGCGTAAACAGCACGAGAGAGACACACATCGCCAGGATTACCCGCATGACCGGGCGGCCATTCCGGTCCGGCCCCACCTGCCCCGACATGATCTCACCAGGCCATCGCGATCACGCCGGGCCGCTCGCCGTGTCAACCGGGGGAGACTCCCGCGTCCCCTGGGCCGTCGTGACCCGACCTTGCCTCGTCGGTGTCGTGTGGGCGGGGCGTCGTGGCAGATCCGCGCCGTGGAAAATGCCTCACCCTCCGGATCGGCGAACACGGTCGACCGTGAGAACGCAGCGGGGCTTCGGGGGTGCCCGGGGCGCACCGGAGGAGGACGTCCCGGGTGCGCGCGATCCGAGGGGATCAGGAGCGAGCGAGCACGGCGACACCGATGATGGCGTGCAGAGTCACCGGGGACGTTCGCTCACGATCGCCCCCGGGCTTTTCCCGCGATCCGCTGCCTGCCATGGCTGCCAGCGGTCGCGCGTACTGGCCGGTACCCGATGTCACGTTCTCGGAGGCCCAGCTCACGGCGGCCCGGGACGTACTGCAGCGGGACCTGGGTGGCTCGTGCCGGATCGGACTCGCGTTCGTCGGGGGGAGTCTCGCCGCGGGGCTCGGGCATATCACCTCTCCCGTGGATCTGGGGGTCGTCGGGACACTGCCCGCGGTGGACGGTCGGGTCGTCGACCGCGGTGGCGTGGCGGTGCGGGTCCGAGTGGTCCGGTCCAGTGCGGCGCACGAACTCATCGGTCTGGCGCAGAAGCTTCCGGTTGAGCGACCCGCGGCACCCGCACGCCGAGGTGTCCTGGGAGGATCTGCGGGCACTGGTCAACCTGGCCACGGGACGGGTGCTAGGCGACACCGCCCTCTTCCAGCGCGGCGCGCAGTGCGCGGGCCGGGGTGGTGGTGCCGGCCCCACGACCGGGTCGTCCGCGGCCCCGAAGGTAGGGACCCAGCCCGTGCCGCACGGCGATCGACACGATGCGGGCGGACCTCCGGGCACGGGCGGCCCGGGTGCGTCCGGAGCGGAGCCAGTCCAGTGGACCGCCGAGTGAACCGGAGGGCACGAGTGCCTCGGCGACGGCGAGGAAGCCGGTGGCGATGAGAACGCCGACGCCGAGCTGGAGGCTGAGCTGGACGGCGAGGTGTCCGTCCAGGTGCACCGACGTGCCGAACAACGACTCGGCCAACACGCCGATCGCGCCCGCCAGCACGGTGCGCAGCAGGCCGACCCGCAACCCCAGCAGGCGCCGTGCCGCCAGCGCGAGCAGGGACACCAACACCACGGTGCCGACCACGAACAACGGGATCCACACGGTCGTGCTCACAGTTCCGCCTCACAACCGGGCCTCGGGTGACTCCGCGGCGACGTCGCGTCCTCAACCGTTCGGCGTCACCGCCGCTGTCCGGATCGCACGCAGCCATTCGCGCCGGATCAGTCCGCCGGGCAGCCTGATCAGCCGCCAGTATCGGGTGAAGGCACGGAGCAAATCCGGGTTGGTGACCGCGACCCGCGTCTCGGTGCCGAGGACACCCCCGGCGTGCCGGAAGTTGAACGCCACGCGGTAGTGACCGGGTTCGGTGAACGCGACGAACGCCGCGCACGGATCGGGGTCGAGTGAACGGGCCCGCCCTCCGCGCCGTACGGGGGCGACGGCGCCGACGACCAGTTCGTCCGGACCGCGGTGCAGCACGCGGAACCCTCCCGCGGTCATCCGGTCCAGGAACGGGGCCCGGCCGTGCGGTGGCCGGCGGCTCGCCGGGGACAGGGCGCTCAGTGCACGCAGGACCGGGAGGTCTTTCCAGGTCATCGACTCGACGGCGGCCAGCACGTCCTCGGTCGGGGCGCCAACGCGCAGTTCGTGCCGCTCGCGGTGGTCCCAGCGCGGCAGGATGTCGTCCAGCAGCACAGCCGCCCGCCTCAGGTCCGGGGCGTGTGGCGCCGGTCGGTGTGGAAGGTCCACGCGGCGAGTACGAAGAGTACACCCCCGAGGAACCACCATGGTTCGAAGACGAAGAAGCTGATCCGCTCGGCCTCGGTGTCCGGGACCTCCACCACGCCCGACAGCATGCCGAGGTCGGCCACGATCGTGCCCGCGGCGTGGACGATCGCGAACACACCGGTCAACGCGGTCAACGCGGTGACGGTGCGGGGTCTGCGGCGTCCCGCCGGGCGTACCAACGCGAGCGCCAGCGCGGCGCCTGCCAGGCACAGTGGTACCGCGATGATGTCGATCACCAACAGCGCGGTGTGCTCGTCGACGGAGAACCCGGCGGGCATCGCGAACGTGCCCCCTACGGCCCAGTAGACATGCACCCCGGCGAAGACCACCATCCACACGCAGCACAGGCCGGCCAGCCAGCGCAGTCGTGTCGAGGGTGTCCCGAGGCGTCCGGCCGACCGTGCGGGGGACGGTGTCTGGTTCATCCGTTCTCCTGTTCCGGGCGGCGGGTGCGCCCGCCCGAGCAGGATAGAGCCCGCCGCCACGGGCGAATTACCGTCGCTGCCGGTTTCTGCACGGGACGCGGGTGCGGAACGCACACGGTCTCCGGTGCGGGGGTCAACTGCTGATCGCGCGCAGCCCGGAGAGGCGCGGGGAACCGGACAAGGTCCCTACCTGTAGGCGAACCGATGGTGACCGCGAGCCCGGGTTCCCGGTTCTTTTGCCGGCCACAGTGTGGCTGGCACAGTGACCCGGACGACACCCGGGTGACGTGCCGCCGTCGGTGTCCGACGTGGCACGTTTCTCACCGGTCGGTCCGTGGCCTCCGCAGGACGCGCGCCCCACGGGCCGCCGCACGAAGGAAGGGAAACCACCACCATGGCCGCCAAGCCCTTCGCCTCCTCGGCAGATCTCGGTGCGAAGACCGAGACGCTCGACGTTCTCGCGGACGGCGTCTACGCGCTCACCGCCGAGGGCGATCCGAACGTGGGCGCGATCGAGGGCGAGGACTTCCTGATCGCCTTCGAGGCGCGCGCCACCCCGGTCGCCGCGCGGGACTGGTTGCGGCGACTGCGCGAGCACACCGACAAGCCGGTCAGGTATCTCGTGTTGTCGCATTACCACGCCGTCCGCGTGCTCGGGGCGTCCGCGTTCGACGCGGACGCGGTCATCACGCACGAGACCACCCGCGAGCTCATCGAGGAACGCGGCCGCGAGGACTGGGACAGCGAACTCGGCCGGATGCCGCGGCTGTTCCGCGAGCCCGACTCGATCCCCGGCCTCACCCGGCCCGATCTCACCTTCACCGACGGCATGCGCCTCGACCTCGGCGGCGACCGGGGCGAGCTGATCCTGCGGTACTGCGGCCGCGGGCACACCGCGGGTGACCTCGTCGCCTGGCTGCCACGGCAGAAGATCCTCTTCGCCGGGGACCTGGTCGAGGCGGAGGCCGCGCTGTACACCGGCGACGCCTTCCACACGGAGTGGTCGACCGGGACGCTCGACCGGGTCAAGGAGTTCGGGGCCGAGACGCTCGTCGGGGGCCGCGGCGCGGTGTCGCGCGGCAGAGCGGCCGTGGACGCCGCGATCGAGCAGACCCGTTCGTTCCTGCTCGGCATGCGGGAGCAGGTCGGCGCCGTGCACGCCCGCGGGGGAACGCTGAAGGAGGCGTTCGACGCCACCCACGCGGCGCTCGCCCCGACGTTCGGGGCGTGGCCGATCTTCGAGCACTGCCTGCCGTTCAACGTGCAGCGGCTCTGGGACGAGCTGGACGGCATCGAGTGGCCACGGATCTGGACCGCCGGGCGCGACCGCGAGGTCTGGGCCGCGTTGCAGGGGTGAGCGCGATGGACTCCCTCCCCCCGTACAGCGGACCACCGGTGGCGGTGGTGGGCAACGGTCCCGTCGGCCAGACGACCGCCCTGCTGCTCGCCCGCCGGGGCATCCCGGTGGTGCTGCTCGACGCCCGGCGGGAACGCGACGCGGTCGGGTCGAAGGCCATCTGCCAGCAGCGCGACGTCCTCGACATCTGGGCCTCGGTGGGCGCCGGGCGGATCGCCGAGGAGGGTCTCACCTGGGACACCGCGCGCACCTTCCACCGGGACCGCGAACTGTTCTCCTGGTCGTTCACCGACCGCGGCCACTCGCCGCTGCCGCCGTTCGTCAACCTCAGCCAGTGCCGCTCCGAACAGGTCCTCGACGAGGCCATCGCGGCCGAGCCGCGCATCGACGTCCGCTGGGGCCACGACGTCACGGCGATCGGGCAGGACGACCGCACGGTGGTGCTGACCTGTGCCACCGCCGCCGGGGAGGTGCGGGTCGACGCGGCGTACGCGGTCGCGGCGGCCGGTGCCCGCGGGGACCGGATCCGGGGCCTGCTCGGTGTCGACTTCGCCGGGCACTCCTTCGACGACCGGTTCCTGATCTGCGACATCCGCGCCGACCTGCCCGGGTGGGAGACCGAGCGCCGCTTCCACTTCGATCCGGAGTGGAACCCGGGGCGCCAGGTGCTGATCCACCCCTGCCCGGACTCGACCTTCCGGATCGACTGGCAGGTCCCGGCCGATTTCGACCTCGACGCCGAGGAAGCCGACGGCCGACTCGACGCGCGCATCCGGGCGATCATCGGCGACCGTGACCACGAGGTCGTGTGGAGGTCGGTCTACCGGTTCCACACCCGCTGTGTCGACCGGATGCGGGTCGGGCGGGTGCTGCTGGCCGGGGACTGCGCCCATCTGGTGGCCCCGTTCGGCGCCCGCGGGCTGAACTCGGGGGTCGCCGACGCGGAGAACGCGGCGTGGAAGCTCGCCTTCGTGCTGCACGGCTGGGCCCCGGAGACGCTGCTGGACAGCTACCACCACGAGCGCTCCGCCGCGGCGCGCGAGAACCTCGCCGTCACCAGCGACACCATGCGCTTCCTCGTGCCGCGGACCGGGGACGAGCGGCGCGCCCGCGAACGGCTGCTGGAACGGGCGCGCGACGACGCCGAGGCGCGGGCACGGGTCGATTCCGGCAGGTTCGCCGAACCGTACTGGTACGTCGACTCCCCATTGACCACCGCCGACCCGCACCGTCCGTTCGGCGGCCGCCCGCCGCGGGGGGAGATGCCGACGGTGGTTCCCGGCGTCCTGATCCCGGACGCGCCGGTCGCGGTCGACGAGCGGCCCGGCATCACCCGGCTGCGCGAGCTGGTCCGCGACGGGTTGCTGGCGCTGACCACCACGGGCGTGGACACCGCCGAGGTCGCGAGGGTGCTGGCGGCGAACACCGCAGGGCCCCGGCGGGTGCTCCGGCTGGCCGACATCGACGAACACGGCACGCTCACCACCGCGCTGTCGGCCCGGCCGGGTGAGACGTGGCTGGTGCGCCCCGACGGGCACATCGCCGCCGTGGTGCCGTCCGGCTCGGCGGACGCCCTCGCCT
>NZ_KB912564.1:16866-18901 GCF_000383775.1 Saccharomonospora halophila 8 | reverse complement strand
CGGCTCGGCGGACGCCCTCGCCTCCGCCGTCCGCCGCGTGCTCGGCCACCCGCGGGAGGTGCCTCCGCCCGGGCTGTCGCGGGCCGCTGCCTATGATCGACATTTCGAGCTGGCCCAACATTGGGACCTCGAAGGCGCCGAGGCCGAGCACGACGCCGACAAGGACGAGCACCGGTGAGGTGATCGGATATCTGAACGATTCTTCGGCGTTGTGGCGGCTGTTGCGGTCGGGTTCCGAAGAGTGCGGCCACCTGGATTTCAGTGTTGCAGCGCGAAGCAGCACGGTGCGGTCGCCATCGCGCGTTCTCTACGGTCGATCTCCAGGTGTGTGCGACCGCTGCTCACCACGGATTGACCGTGGTGGATGACGACAACGACTACGTCACCGCCGCAGGCTTGGCGACCGAGTTGGTGGAGCGAAACGTTCATCAGGGACCTTACGGGAACAGCGCCGAGGGCCGGGGTCGTCCGGTGCTTGATCAACAAAGTACGCTCGACCTCACTGTCCGCTTTCGGAGGAGTTGAAATCCGTGTCCGCGGTTGAGGAGCCGGATCCGGCACCGGTGGAGATCGATCCGACCCGGGTGAGCCAGGCCCGGGTCTACGACTACCTGCTCGGTGGGACGGAGAACTACGAGGTCGACCGGGAGCAGGCCCGGGCCTTGGAGGCCGCCGTTCCGGACGTCGCGGAGATCGCGCGGGAGAACCGGGCGTTCGTGACCCGCGCGGCCCGCTACCTGGCGCGGCACGCCGGCATCGTCCAGTACCTCGATGTCGGTTCGGGACTGCCCACCGCGGAGAACACACACGAGGTCGTGCAGCGGGTCGACCCGGAGGCCACGGTGGTCTACGTCGACCACGACCCGGTGGTGCTGGCCCACGGCCGTGCCCTGCTGGCGGAGAACGACCGCACCCGGATGGTCGGTGGTGACGCGTGGCATCCGGCCGGCATCCTGCACGACCCGCAGGTACGGGCCGCGCTGGACTTCGCGCGGCCGATCGGATTGTTGTGCACGGCGACGTTGCACATGTACTCCGGTGACGACCGGGATCTGCCGGTGCGGGTGATGCGGGAGTACCTCGACGCGCTGCCGTCCGGCTCGTACGTGGTGCTGTCGCACCTGTACGACCCGGAGGAGCAGGGGGAGTCCGCGGCGATGCGGGCGCTGGAGCACGCGGCCCGCACCGGTGGCCTCGGCAGCGGCGGTGCGCGCACGCACGCGGAGATCGCGGCGATGCTCGACGGGTTGGAACCGCTGGAGCCGGGGATCGTGGAGACCTACCGGTGGTGGCCGTCCGGACCGCGCACGACGCCGGTCGGGGTCGCGCAACGACTGGTCGCCGGGGCGGTCGGGCGCAAGCCCTGACCACGGCCCACGTGCCGCCGTACGTGTGTTCGGCTTCCGGTGCGTGAGTCCGGGTGGTGTGCTTCGGTTCCGATCAGGAATCGAAGCCGGGTGTCCCCCCCGGGCGATCCGCAGAGGTGACTTCGTGAACCGGGTCACTGTTTCTGATGTCCCCTGTGTCGTCCGGGCGGGTCGCCCGGACGACGGCGATCCGGCCGAACCGGTGGTCGAGGTGAGCGACCTCGCGGGCGTCGGCGAACCCGGCACCGGTCAGCAGGGCGACGAGGCCGTCGCCCGGATCGTGCTCCACTGCCGGACCCCGTGAGCGCCGGGGCCGCAGGATCCGGGGCAGGTTCCGGAGCGCATGCGCGAAACCGTGGCTGTGGCCGTGCGTGTGCGCCGACGGGGTCGCCGCCGTCGCGCCCCGCGTCGCGCCGGAATCGAAGTCGGCCACGGTGATCGTCCCTCCCGGGCGGAGGGCGCGGAGTGCTTCGTGGGCGAACCCGGCACGGCCGTCCTCGTCGACGTGGTGCAGCGCCAGCGACGAGATCACGTGGTCGAGGGCGCGGTCTTCGGCGGGGATCCGGTCGGCGTAGCCCTGCACGAGGCTGAGGCCGACACGGCGGCGGCGTGCCTTGCGTGCGGCGCGACGGAGCGCGTCGCCGTCCGGGTCGAGGCCGGTCGCCCGG
>NZ_KB912564.1:5197-16766 GCF_000383775.1 Saccharomonospora halophila 8 | reverse complement strand
CGCGCGGCTGGCGCCCTCGGCCCCGGTCACGCCGGACCCGCTCGTGGACCGGGTCTTCGCGCGGATCGAGGCCACCTTCCACGAGCCGGTCTCCGCGGCGGACGTCGCCCGCGCACTCGGCTACACCCCCGGGCACCTCACGACCGTGATCCGGCAGCGCACGGGCCGTCCCCTGCTGGAGTGGATCACCGAGCGGCGGCTGACCGAGGTGCGGCGCCTGCTCCGGGAGACCGACCTGCCGCTCGACGTGGTGGCCGCCCGCACCGGCCTGCGCGACGCCGGCTACCTCGTCCGGCGGTTCCGGCAGCGGTACGGCACCACCCCGCAGCGGTGGCGCCGCGACCGCCGGACGTGGTCCTGACCGTCGGTCGCGGTCGCGACTCCGGGGGAGAAGCGGGAAGCGGTGCCCGCGCCCGGCCTCCCACCGGGCGGTGCTACCGGACTCCGGGGAGTCCGCTCCTCCGAACCGGTCGCCCGCCCGGTCCGTCAGACCGGAGCGGTGTCCTGCTCGGCGGTGTCCATGGCCTCGTCGGTCAGGGTCTTCATGCCGCCCAGCAGAGCGAGCAGGACGAGCAGCGCCATGGTGCCGAACACCCAGCGCAGCCCGACGAGTTCGGCGAGCGCGCCGCCGACCATGGCACCGAGCGGCATGGTGCCGAAGGCGAGCAGCCGGTAGCTGCTGTTCAGTCGGCCGAGCAGCCGGTCGGGCGTGATCCGCTGGCGCAGGGAGACCGCGACGACGTTCCACAGCATCATTCCGACGCCGCCGGTGAGGAACACGGCACCGATCAAAACCGGGTTCGTGGTCACGGCCGGAATGCCGACCAGAAGCGCGCTGGTGAGCAGGGCCAGTCGAAGTGTGCGGCCCCGTCCGAGGACCCGTTCGACCCGGTCGGCGACGAGCGAGCCGATCAGGCTGCCGACCGCGGTGGTGGCGAACAGAACCCCGTAGGCGGGCTCGGAGAGTCCCATGGCGGAGGACGAGCCGACCGCGAACAGGACGAAGACGGTGAACACCGCGTTCGTCGCGAAGTTGACCGTCCCGGTCAGCACGGCGAGCGCCCGCAGCAGCCGGTGCCGCCGGAGGAACCGCAGTCCTTCGACGATGTCGGCCCGCAGACGGGTGCGCGCACCCGTCTCCGCCGTCCCGAACGAGCCGCGCACGAACAGCAGTGCCACCAGGGCGAGGGCCCACAGCGCCGCGGGCGCCGCGAAGGTGACGGCCACAGCGATCGCCACCAGGAAACCGGCCAGCGGCGGGCCGAGGAACTGGTTGGTCGTCAGCTCGACTCCGAACAGGCGACTGTTGGCCCGCGAGAGGTGGTCACGCTGCACGATCCGCGGCAGGATCGACTGCGCCGAGGTGTCGTACACCGTCTCGGCGGTGCCGAGGCCGAACGCGAGCCCGTAGAGGAGCCAGATCGAGCCGACGTCGAGCGCGACCGCCAGGATCCCGGCCGCGGACAGCGCGACCCGCACGGTGTTGGCGCCGAGCATCAGCCGGCGGCGGTCGAACCGGTCGGCGAACGCACCGGCGGGCAGCGCGAACAGCAGCCACGGCAGCACCAGCGCGACGGCCAGTCCCGCGATCAGCGTGGGCGACCGGGTGTACTGCACCGCCACCAGCGGCAGCGCGACCTTCACGACCCCGTCGGCCAGGTTCGACAGCGCGGACGAGCTCCACAGCCATCGGTAGGCGACCCCGAGCGGGCGTTGGACGGCTTCCCCCATCGGTGCAGGCTCGCACACGATCCGGAGAGGGGAAGTCTCGCCCCGCGTTCCCGTTATGCCGGATGTCGGCGTGATCCGACGTCGGTGTCGGTGGTGCCCGCTATCGTCCGTGTCATGTCCGACTTCGAGACTTTCCGCGCGCTGCACCACACCGAGGACGTCCTCCTGCTGCCGAACGCCTGGGACGCCGGATCGGCGAGGATCCTGCGCCATCTGGGCTTCCGCGCGGTGGCCACCACCAGCAGCGGGGCCGCGGCGGCACGGGGTCTGCCGGACGGGGCCCTCGGCCGGGACGAGGTACTGGCACACTGCGCCGAACTCGTCGGTGCGGTGGACGTCCCGGTCTCGGCGGATCTGGAGAACGGCTTCGCCGACAGCCCGGAGGGGGTGTCCGGGACGGTCCGGCGGGCGCGGGACACCGGGTTGGCCGGGGTGTCGGTCGAGGACTGGAGCGGGACCGCGCTCTACGACCGGGAGCGGGCCGTCGAACGGGTGCGTGCCGCGGTGGAGGCGGCCGCGGGGGAGTTGGTGGTGACCGCGCGGGCGGAGAACCATTTCCGGGGCGTCGACGACCTCCACGACACCGTCGCGCGGCTGCGGGCCTTCCGGGACGCCGGTGCGGACGTCGTGTACGCACCGGGCGTCCTCGGTCGGGAGCAGATCGCGGCCGTGGTGGAGGCGGTGGATATCCCGGTCAACGTGCTCGCGCGGCCGGGGGTTCCACCGGTGGGCGAACTCGCCGAGCTCGGTGTGCGGCGGGTCTCCGTGGGTGGCGGACTGGCCTTCGCCGCCTATCAGGCGCTCGCCGATGCGGCGGGGGAGCTGTGGACGACGGGTACCTACGGCTTCCTCGACCGGGCGGCCCACGGGGGTGCGCTCGCCCGGGAGTCCTTCGCGTCCCGAACCTGAGGTCCGGGACGCGGACGGGCCCGATTCCGGCGAACAGGACCCGCGTGCGGATGAGGTGTGGTGGTATGACCGGTGTGACCGAACACGATCATCCGGACGAAGCCGATTCGGACACCGGGGCACCCGGTCTCCGCCGACGCGGACTGCCGATCGCGGCGCTGGTGCCGTTGTCCGCGGTGACCTGGTGGGTGGTGGGCTTTCTGCCGTGGCTGCTGTCCGGGACGGCCGGTTCGGACCGTCCTGGTCGTGGTGGGGGCCACCCGGGCGTGTTGCCGGTGCCGTTGACGGTGGAGGAGCTCGGTTCACTCGTCGAGGGTGCCGCCTTCGGTGGTCTGCTGGCGGGCGCGCTCGGGTTGCTGGCTCGTTCCGCACCACGGGGGCAGGTCACCGCGGCGACCTTCAGCGGAACGGTGCTCGCGGCGGTGACGACGGGTGCCGTGTCGACGATGACCCTGCTCAGGGGCGGTGGTGTGGCGGCCGAGGGTGCCGTACTCGGCATGGTGTGTCTGGTGGGCGCCTTCTGCACCGTCGTGGGCTGGGCCGTGGGTGCCGCGGTGATGCTCGGCCGTCCCGGTGTGAGTGCCGCGTTGGCGGTGTCCGCAGGCCTCGGCGGTGCCTGGCTGGTCGGGGTCCTGCTGCACATTCTCCCGGTGGGTCCGTACGACCTGGCGTGGGTCACCCCTGTCCGGAGCTGGTCCGTTGCCGCGGTACTGACGATGGCACTGATCGTGCTGGGTGGGCGACCGGTCCGGCGGTTGCTGCTGTGGCCGCTGCTGATCCTCATTCCGTGGTTGATCGAGTCCGGGTTGACGGCCGTGCAGTACCTGGTCCGATCGCTGACCACGGGCAGTGCGGGAGTGCCGGGTCTGCCGGAGGCCCTCGATGCGTCGATCGAGGTGTTCTGGTTGGCCTCCGCGCCGGATATGCGCCCGGTGCTGCCGTGGGTCGTGGCGATCGTCGTCGGTGCCGTGGGTGCCGTTCTCCGCCTCCCGCGGGCGGCCGGACCGGACGGTGCCGACGAGGAACACCGCGTCCGTACCGAACGCCGACCGGTGCGGACCTCGGCGTCGGTGGTTGAGGAAGAAGAACGATGAGGATCGGCTTCACCGTGCCGCGGTTCGGTCCGCTGGCGCGGACGAGTCGCCGTACGGATTCTGCATCAGCGCGAGCACCGCGCCCGCGGGATCCTTGACGAGCGCGAATCCGCCGGGGCCGAACCCGTTCGGCGCCCGCAGGATTTCACCGCCCCGGGCCGTGACCCGGTCCATGCTCACGGAGAGATCGCCGACGGCGATGTAGGTGATCCATCGGGGCGGGAGGTCCGCGTTCCCGGCTTTCGCGTGGCACACGCCGGCCACGGGTGTGCCGTCCGGGGTCAGCATCATGTAGTCGTCGTAGTCGCCCATGCTCAGCGGTTCGGGCTTCCAGCCGACGACGTCGGCGTAGAAGTCCCGCACGGCGGGCGCGTCCCGCACCGTGAGGTCGAAGCCGACGATGGTGCCGATGGTGCCGTCCGTCATTGTGTCGCGCCTTTCGGGTCGTACCGCGCGTCGGACACGGTGGTAAGTCTGTTCCGGATGTGTTCGGGACACCAGACGATCAGTGTGGTGCATCCCGCTGGTCACCCGGTCATCCTCCGTTCGACAGAACAGACTGTCAATTGAGCCACGCCCGGACGAATGGTCGAGGACTACGTCAGGGGGCCAATCCGCGGATCGGTCCGTCGGGAGTGCGGAATCCCGGAACGGGCGGATACTCATGAATCCGTTATGTCGATTCAAGGATTGCGGGACCGCGAACGCTGCGCCCGGTCCGGTCGGAAGAGTGACGAACTCCCGTTTGCCGCCACGGATGGGCGATTGAGGGCCGCGTGTCCCGCTGCGATGATGGAAGCCCGCTTCAGGGTGGTCACCACAGCCCGCGGACGGCAGTGAGAGCTCAGGGGGCACGCGTGCGAATCGGCTTCACTCTGCCGCGGTTCGGTCCGCTCGCGGAGGAGGCCGGGGCGGTGACGTACTTCGCGGCGCAGGCCGAACGTCTCGGTGCGGACAGTCTCTGGGTCGCCGACCGGCTCCTGGCGCCGATGGAGCCCACCGTCGGTTACGCCGGTGGGGACACGATACCGGAGGTCTTCCACCGGGTGCTGGACCCGGTCGCCGTGATGTCCGCGGCGGCGGCGGTGACCGAGCGGGTCGAGATCGGTACGAATGTCCTGGTCGGATCCTGGTACGCGCCCGTGATGCTGGCTCGCTCGCTGACCACGATCGACCGCGTCAGCGGCGGCCGGTTGCTCGCGGGTTTCGGCACGGGCTGGTCGCCCGAAGAGTACCGGGCCGCCGGCGTCCCGATGCACGAGCGCGGTGTCCGTCTCGACGAATGTCTGGACGTCCTCCGCGCGTGGTGGTCGGACAATCCTGTGAAGTACTCGGGTAAGCACTGGAACGTTCCCCCGAGCCGGATCGACCTCAAACCCGCCCGTGCACCGCGTCTTCCCGTCTATCTCGGGGGTTCGCACCCGCGGCGATGCGGCGCGTGGCGCGGCGTGCGGACGGCTGGTTACCCGTCCACGTCCCGGAGTGGGGCCGGTTCGATCCCGCCGCGGTCACCGAGCCGATGGCCCGGATCCGGGATCTCGCCGAGGAACCGGGGCGGGACCGGTCGGACCTGGACGCGATCCTGCGGGTGTATCCCGGAAGCAGCGGGTCGAGGGACGGGGTGTTCGACACCGTGGCGTCGGCGGGGGACGCCGGAATCGGCCATGTCTTCGTGGAGCTGATGAACCCGGCGGATACGGTCGAGGAGGCGCTGGAGATCGTCGACCGGGTGTTGCGGGCCGCCCGGAACTGACTCCGGGTCCCACGACGCAGCGACCTCGCACAGGCCCGTCCGTGGTCCGCGGGCACCGGCCCGACGCATACCGGGTTCCTGACCGGCCCGGCGCACCCGACTCTCGTCCGGTCGCAATCGGAATCCCGGATCGGCGCCCGGGGGACGGAGGGCAGTCGATTTGTTCCCCGTTGCTCACCTCGCACGGAAGGCCGCAAGACATTGTGACGTCGTGTCGAAGCCCAATACCGTGGAGGAAGCAGCGAGCGACCATCAGCCGTGGGCGGGGACCGGGTTCGGATCGGACGGTGCGTCGCGGCAGGCCCCGTCGCGTCCGGAAGGGATTGTTGTGGCGCATCTTCTCCTGCGGTTCTCCCGTGACCCGGTGACGGTGGTCGGCGTCGTCCTCGCGGTGGGCGGTTCCGTCGTCGGATTCTTCCGGGCGTTTCCCCCGGAGGGCGGGCCGCTTCACGGAATGCCGTTGTCGAGTATGCCCGAGATGTTCGTCGCGGGTGCCGGGATCGCGGTCGCCCTGGTCGGGATGCTGTTGCGTGCCCATGCACGGCGGGGCGCGCCCCGGGTCACCGCCACCCCGGCGTCGGCCGTGCCGGGAAGGCGGAGACGGTGGCTGGTGGCCGGTGTCGCGACCGGTGCACTGACGATCGACGTCAGCAAGACCTCGACCCTGGGGTTCGTGATCCCCGGAATGAGTGTGGAATACGGGCTGGCGCCGGCCGAGGCGTCGATGCTGGCGGTGGCCGGGCTCTCCGGGACCGCGATCGGCGCGGTGTGCGTGGGGCGACTCGCCGACCGGATCGGCCGCCGTGCCTGTTACCTGATCACCACACTGGGATTCACCGCGACGAGCATGTGCGCGACCATGCCCACCTTCCTCGGCAATGTGGTGATGTGTCTGCTGATGGGGGTCGCGGTGGGAGGCCTGGCGCCGTTGCTGATCGCGACTCTGGTGGACGTGTCCCCGGGGTCCGCGCGTGGCTCGACGGTGATCGCGCTGTCGGTGGTGGCGACCGCCGTCGGCTACCTGGTAGCGGCCGGGTCCGCGCTCTGGTTGGAGCCGGCGTTCGGCTGGCGGATCCTCTGGCTCACCGGGGCCCCGACGGGACTGCTGCTGGCACTGGCGACCGTGGTCATCCCGGAACGGCGCGTGCCACGGGACGGGGGCGGGGAGGCCGCGGTCGCGCCGGAACGGTCGGGCACGGTGCCGGCGGACGCACACCGGACGGCCCGGCTCGCGTTCACCCTCCGGCTCCAGGCGCTCTATGCGGCGACGATCGGTGTGCTGACGTTCGGCCTGAACACCTGGATACCCACACTCGCCCGCGCGGGAGGGCTACCCGTGACAACCGCCAACACCCTGCTCACGGTCGTGGCGGTGGTGATGGTGCCGTGCGCGATACTGGTCGCGGTCTGCTACCGGCGGGTCGGGCCGATCAGGTTGGCGGTCCTGTTGGCGACGGGAACAGCGGTGGTGTTGCTGGCGCTGGCCGCCTCGGGGCTCGCGTCGGCCGTGGCGTGGCTGTCGGCCGCGGTGCTCGCGGCGGCGCTGTTCGCGGTCAACACCATGGCGGCGATCTTCCTGCCCATCGCGGCCGATCTCGCCGACGCGGCTTCCCGCGAACGCGTCACCGGCGGGGTATCGTTCTTCAACCGACTCGGTGGCCTCACCGGTCCGCTGGTGTTGTCCTCCATCGTGGCCTCGACCACCGATGTGCTCATCGCGGTGGCCGTGCTGGCGCTGTGTTGCGGCGCGATCGCCTGGTACACCGGCAGGCGCCACCGTTCGGTCAGCACCGCGGCACCCGAGCCGGTCGGGACGGAGACCGTCACGGAACGTCCGTAGCTGGAGGTGGCGTCGTGGGACTCGGCGTTCAGGTGGTGTCGTCGGTCCCGCGGAACCCGACGCCGACGTCGTCAGGATTCGCCGGTCCCGGAACGTCCTTCCCGGGGGCCGGGGAGACTCAGGCCGTAGTGGACGCCGAGCATGCGGAGGACGAAGGTCACGGCCGCCGAGACGAGCGCGCCGACGAGCCCCTGGATGCCGAGGTTCGTGGCCACGACGACGAGGACGGCGCCGACCAGGGCGGGAACGGCGTAGAAGTCGCTGGTCAGCACCGTGGGAACCCGCCGCATGACCACGTCCCGCAGGGTACCCCCACCCACGCCTGCGATCACGCCGAGCAGCACCGCCTGCACGCTGCCCAGGCCGGCGGCCAGTGCCGCGCTGGCCCCGGTCACGCAGAACACGCTCAGCCCGACGGCGTCGAAGACGGTGATGAGCCGGGTGAACCGTTCGAGTTCCACACTCAGCAGGAACACGAGCAGTGCCCCGCCCGTGGCCACCGCGAGGTACCGGACGTCGGTGAAGGCCGCCGGGGACACGTTGAGCAGGACGTCGCGGATGATTCCGCCACCGAGCGCGGTCATCACGCCGAGGACCAGTACGCCGACCAGGTCCAGTCGCACGGCGCGGACGGCGGTGAGGGCGCCGTTGAGGCCGAACGCGAACGTGCCCGTCAGATCCAGTACGAGGATGACCAGCGATTGCGACATGCTGTCAGTCTGGACCACCGAGGCCTGCCGTACCGGCGATTCGTGCCGGGTGTCGCGACGTTCGCGTCGCACGGCGCGGCTCAGCGCACCGGGGAGCGGCGTTCCAGCAGGATGGTGTCGTGCCAGACGCCGTCGCGTCGGGCGATGCGTTCCCGGACACCGACGGTGCGGTACCCGGCGGAGTGGTGCAGCGTGACGGCGGCCCGGTTCCCGGTGAACACGGACGTCTGGAGGGTCCACAGGTCCGCGGCGTCGGCCGCGGTCACCTGCCGGTGCAGCAGTGACCTGCCCACGCCCCGGTTCCGGTACTGCCCGGCGACGTGGACGAGGGTCTCGGCGACGCCGGAGTAGCACTCCCGGGCCGACGCGGGGCTCGCGGCGGTCCAGCCGACGACGGTGCCGTCGATCTCGGCGACCCACCGGTGGTCGGACAGCCAGGTGGCGTCGAGGGTGGCCCGGGTGGGCACGGTGGTCTCGAAGCCGGCCAGGCCGGTGGCGAGGCCCTCGCGGTAGATGCGCCGGACGGCGGGCCAGTCGTCGGACCGCAGTGCGCGGACGGTGACGTCGGTGGGGAGGTTGTCGGGGCAGCAGGGCTGCGGCCCGAGCAGACCCATGACGGCGTCGGCGGCGTGCGGGAGTCCGGAACAGCAGGCCTCGTTGATGGTGACCAGGCTGGCCGTGCCGTCCTTGCGGATGCGCACGAACCCGGCCTCGGCGAGCTTGCGCACGTGGTGGGAGGTGGTGGACTGGCTGGTGCCGAGGATCCCGGTGAGTGCGCCGACGGTGACGCCCTGCGGGCTGGTGGCCACGGCGTGCAGGAGCTTGACCCGCACGGGCTCGGCCAGGCAGGCGAACTGGTCCGCGTAGGCGGTGGCCTGGCCGCTGGGCAGTAGCGGGATCTGGGGGAGGGCGGTCGGCATGCCACCAGTGTATCGAGTCGGGTCGATCGTCCCGTTGATCGCGTGATCTGTCTGCCGCCCGCCGCGGCACCGGGGGAGGCGGAGTCACGGGATCTCCGTCGGGTCCCGGTGCCGCATGTCAAGCGAAGATCACCCGAAGAGCCGCGTACTCCTTCGCGTGAACCTTCCTCCCCTCCCGCGGCGCGGATCCCTAGTCTCGCGGCGGCTGATGTCGCCGAGTGAGACGTACCCGTGCCGAGCACGGTCGCCATCCCGGACCACGGGAGGTGGTGTCCGTGAGCCGTGATCGAGAAGGAGCGCCCGTGCCGATTCCGCGTCCCGAGGGCCTGCACGCCCGTTTCACGCCCGGTTGGGCGTTCCTGTCGGTGCCGCCACGTCCGGGTTGCACGATCGAGGTGCAGGAACACGTCGACGGTGGGTGGGCACCGACGGCGGTGCGCGGTGCCGAACACCTCGTGCAGATGTACGCCGCGTCCGCGATCAGGACGGAGTGGCGCGCCCGCTACGTCACTCCGGACGCGGCCGGGCCCTGGACCACCGGCCACGTCCGGTCTCCGGACACCTTCGACGTCGACCGGGCGGACCCACCCCCTCCGACTCCACCTCCGAGCCCGCACCCGGCTCCACAACCGACACCGTCTCCTGCCCCGCCGACGACGATGCGGACGATCAGCACTGCCGCCCTCGTCCAGGGGAGGCCTTGGGGCCTGGCGCTGGATACGCAGGGAAACCTCGTCATCGCCGACGCGGACGGGTGTCAGGTGCGGCGTGTCACGGCCGACGGCGCCTCGTTCGCCGCTGTCGCGGGTACCGGGCAGAGGGGGGACAGCGGCGACGGCGGCCCCGCGGTCGAGGCGGAACTCCGGCACCCGACGACGGTCGCTCTGGACCGGCAGGGCAATGTCTATCTCACCGACCCGGAGAGCCACCGGGTGCGGAAGGTCTCGGCCACCGACCACACGATCACGACCGTGGCCGGGACGGGGCGGGAGGGGGACAGCGGCGACGGAGGCCCGGCGACCGACGCCGAACTCCGGTTCCCGAACTGTGTCGCGGTCGACGGCCACGGCAATCTCTTCCTCACCGACCCGAAGAGTCATCGCGTGCGGAAGGTGTCGGCCACCGACCACACGATCACGACGGTCGCCGGGACCGGGCGGGAAGGGGACAGCGGCGACGGCGGACCGGCCACCCGGGCGGAGATCCGGTATCCGAACAGCCTCGCGGTCGACGGAGACGGGAACCTCTACTTCGGCGACACCGGGACCAACCGGGTGCGCAGGGTGTCGGCTGCCGACCACACGATCTCGACCGTTGCGGGCACCGGGGACAGGGGTGGCGACGGCGACGGCGGTCCCGCGATCCGGGCGACCCTGAGCTTTCCGGTCGGTCTCGCGGTGGACGGAAGCGGCAACCTCTACATCGCCGATTCCGACACCTGCCGGGTGCGGAAGGTTTCCGCGACCGACCACACCATCGTCACCATCGCCGGGAACGGTCACGCGGGCGACGGAGACGAGCGTGGGCCCGCCACCGGGATCCCGCTGGATCCGGGAGGTGTCGCGACGGACGGCCGCGGAAACCTGTTCGTCGCCGACTTCAGCCAGTACCGGATCCGCAGGGTGGCACCCCTCTGACCGGACGGACGCCCTGCCGGGTCGGGAGGTCCGGCGGACGTGCCCCGGCCCGCCGGATGCTCACCGACCGGGGCGCGGGCATGGGCCGGGCCGGGCCGCCTCCCCGGCGTGGGTGTATCGATCGGATTCGATACTTGCCTCCATCGATCGCAGTCGATAGTGTCTGCCTGTTGGATCGAAACCGATCGATGGAAGAGGTGTCGGGATGGCGGAGGTCCCGGTGGTTGTCGTCGGGGCGGGGCCGGTGGGGCTGGCCGCGGCGGCGGAGGTGGCCGAGCGCGGTCTCCCCGTGCTCGTGCTGGAGCGTGGCACACACGCGGGCGCGGCGGTGTCGGAATGGGGCCACGTGCGGTTGTTCTCCCGGTGGGGTGAACTCGTCGCCCCGGCCGCCCACCGACTGCTGGAGGAGCAGGGCTGGCAGCACCCCGATGCGGAGACATACCCGACGGGCGTGGAGTGGGTGCGGCGATACCTGCGGCCACTGGCCGACGCGCTGGGGGAGCGGGTGCGCTTCGGCACGGAGGTCGCCGGCGTGGCGCGGCAGGGCCGGGATCGTGTGGTCGACGCCGAACGTGAATCGCGGCCGCTGACCGTTCACGTCCGCACGTCCGACGGCGGTGCGGAGCTTCTCACCGCACGGGCGGTGATCGACGCGTCGGGAACGTGGGGCACGCCCAATCCGCTCGGAGCGGACGGCCTGCCCGCGCCGGGTGAAACCTCGGCCGCCGACCGCATCTCCTACCGGGTACCCGACCTGGGTGAGGAGTCGGTGGCCGAGCGGTACGCGGGGCGGCACGTCGTCGTCGCCGGGAGTGGGCACTCGGCGTTGACGACGCTGGTAGACCTCGCCGGGTCGGCCGCACGGCACCCGTCGACGCGGATCACGTGGTTGCTGCGCCGGGAGACCCTCGGGTCGGCGTTCGGCGGTGGTGCGTCGGACCAGCTCCCGGCGCGGGGCGCGCTGGGCGAGCGCGC
>NZ_KB912564.1:0-5097 GCF_000383775.1 Saccharomonospora halophila 8 | reverse complement strand
GGCGCGCTGGGCGAGCGCGCGCGGGCCGCGGTCGAGCGCGGACACATCGAGGTGGTGCGCGGGTTCCGGACCGGGTCCGTGGAGCGCGACGCCACGGGTATGCTGCGGCTGCGTTCGGCGACCGGGCAGGTCGTGGAGGCGGTCGACGAGGTCGTGGCGGTGACCGGGTTCCGTCCGGACCTGTCGTGGCTGTCGGAGCTGCGGCTGGCGCTGGACGCCACGTTGCAGGCACCGGTCGCGTTGGCCCCGCTGATCGATCCGAACGTGCACTCGTGCGGCACCGTCTATCCGCACGGCGCCACGGAGCTGGCGCACCCGGAGCCGGGCGTGTTCCTCGCCGGGATGAAGAGCTACGGCCGGGCACCGACGTTCCTGGCACTGACCGGGTACGAGCAGGTTCGCTCGATCGCGGCGGAACTGGCCGGAGACCGTGACTCCGCGCAGCGGGTCGAACTCGTCCTCCCCGAGACGGGTGTGTGCAGCGGGTCGGGACTGTCCGACGCCGACAGCGACACCGAGGACACCGGTGGCTGCTGCGGCGTCCCGGCCGGGCCGGAGGCCGTGTCGTTGTCCGCACCCACCGCCCACTGACGGCGTGGAAGCCCCGCAGGCGCCGGCAGAGCGGCTCGCGCGGACGCGCGACGGGCCGCGGCGTGTGCTGGTCGTGTTGTGCGCGACCGAGATCACCAGCTGGGGCGTGCTGTACTACGCGTTCCCGGTGCTCGCCGGGCAGATCACCGCCGACACCGGGTGGTCGGCGACGTCGTTGACGGCGGCGTTGTCGGCGGGACAGCTTGTCGCTGCGCTCGTCGGAATCCCGGTGGGGCGACAGCTGGACCGACACGGTCCCCGCGGGGTGATGACCGGGGGCTCGGTCGTGGCCGTGGCGGCGATCGTCGCGGTTGCCCTCGCACCGAATCTGGGGTGCTTCGTCGCCGCGTGGTTGATGGTGGGGGTCGCGATGGGCGCGGTGCTCTACCCTCCCGCGTTCGCGGCGCTGACCCGCTGGCACGGTCCGGACCGGGTGCGGGCGCTGACCGTGCTCACCCTGGTCGCGGGACTGGCCAGCACCGTGTTCGCACCGCTCACGGCCGCGGTGTCGGCGCAGCTGGACTGGCGCGGCACCTACCTGGTGCTGGCCGCTGTGCTCGCGGTGATCACAGTCCCGGCCCACTGGTTCGGGCTGCGGCTCCCGTGGCCGGAGGTGCCGCGGCCCGAACCGTGGCAGGGCCACAACGGCGACCCGGCTCGGGTGGTGCGCAGCCGGGCGTTCGTGTTGTTGGTGCTGTCGCTGAGTGTGGCGGCGTTCGCGACGTTCGCCGTGGTGATCAACCTGGTGCCGCTGCTGGCCGAACGTGGCATCGGCACCGGCACCGCCGCCGTCGCTCTCGGACTCGGTGGTGCGGGCCAGGTCGCCGGTCGCCTCGGTTACGCGGCCCTGGCCCGACACACCACGGTGCGGACCCGCACCGCGATGATCCTGCTGGCCATGGCCGCCACGACCGCCCTGTTGGGAATACTCACCACGGTCACGACACTGATCGTGGCCTCGGTCCTGGCCGGAACGGCGCGCGGCGTGTTCACGTTGGTGCAGGCCACCGCGGTCACCGACCGGTGGGGCACGGCCCACTACGGGCGACTCACCGGGATGTTGTCCGCGCCGCTGACGGTCACGACGGCGCTCGCTCCGTTCGCCGGGGCGGCCGTGGCGGGACTGCTCGGTGGGTACTCCGCCGCCTTCCTGTTCCTGGGCGGCCTCACCGGGGTGGCGGCAGTGCTGTCCCTCGCCTCGACCCCGACGCACCCGGACCACTCGACCAACACCTGAGTGGGAACCAAGGAAGCGACGGCGACGACCCTCCCTTCTCTTGTCATAGCGAATCCTGAAAGGACAGTCCATGCACGATGTCGTTATCGTCGGCGGTGGCCAGTCCGGACTCGCCGCGGCCCGGGCCGCCGTGGAGCGCGGCCTGGCACCGGTGATCCTGGAAGCGGGCCCGGAACCGACCGGGTCGTGGCCGCGCTACTACGACAGCCTGACCCTCTTCTCTCCCGCCGGGTACAGCGGCCGACCCGGCGCGCCCTTCCCCGGGGACCCCGAGCGCTACCCCACCCGGGACGAGGTCGCCGCCCATCTGCGCGCCACCGCCGCCGACCTGGACGTGGAGATCCGCACCGGTACCCGGGTCACGGAGGTCACCACCGAGGGCGGTGGGGGCTTTCTCGTGCGGACCGACGCGGGTGACACGGTGCCCACCGCAGGGTTAGTGGCTGCCAGCGGGTCGTTCGGCAACCCGCACCGTCCGGTCTTGCCCGGTCAGCGCGACTTCACCGGGCAGGTGCCGCACGTGGCCGACTATCGCGACCCGGAGCCGTTCGCCGGGCAGCGTGTGGTCGTGGTCGGTGGCGGCAACTCCGCGATGCAGGTGGGCTACGAGCTGGCCGGGGTCGCCGAGGTCACGCTCGCCACCCGCAAGCCCCTCGCCTTCCTGGAACAGCGACCGGGTGGCCGGGACCTGCACCACTGGCTGCGGACGACCGGATTCGACGACCTGCCCCCGGAGTGGTTGGCCCGACTCGTGTCCACCACACTCGTGCTGGACACCGGCGAGTACCGTCGCGCCGTCGACACCGGGCGGTTGGATCGCCGACCGATGTTCACCGCCTTCGACGGTGACGCGGTCGTCTGGGCCGACGGGAGCCGGGAAGCGGTGGACACGGTCCTGTTCGCCACGGGTTACCGCCCCGATCTGGGCTACCTGGAACCGCTCGGAGCCGTCGTCGACGGGGTTCCCCGGCACACCGGCGGCATCTCCGGCACACACCCCGGTCTGGTGTTCGTGGGGTTGGAGTTCCAACGCTCGTTCGCCTCGAACACCCTGCGCGGCGTGCACCGCGACGCGGAGTACGTCACCGCCGCGCTGGCCGCGCACGTCCGCGGGGCGGCCCGGTTAATCGCCTGACACCGTGGAAGTCGACCGAGGGTGAGCCGGATCGCGTTCACCCGTCGTCAACGCGGGTTGAGTGCCCCGTGACGGTGCCGCGCGGCTTGACCGGAGGTGTTGCGGGGACTGGAGTGGGGACATGGGCTTGGTTCTCGGCCTTTTCCTGATCGCCTCGCTGGTGGTGGGGATCGCAGCCCTGTTCCGAGGTAGCCCGGTTCGACGCTGGTACGCCGGCCGGAATCGCCCCCGGCGCGCGGCGGGTCTGTCCGTGGTGGCCTGGGTCGTCGTGTTACTCGTCCTCGGTGCTCTGGCTGCCGCCCCGGTGGAGGAGGCCGGTAAGGGCGGCGGATTCGACACCGGCCCCCACCGACCACGCCCCCCACCTCCGAACCGCGGACGCCCAGCCGGCCTCCGAGCACTCCGAACCCCACCCCGACGGCGCCCCGCACGTCGATGCCTACTCCGGTGGCACCGGCATCGGTGGGAGATTGTCGTCGCCGGTGTCGACCCGGTTGTGCAGCGCGCGACCGTGGAACGTCATCTCCGGCAGGCTCTGCTTTCCACCGGCCAGGCCGGTGTGCGTGATCCCGGCCAGCCACAGCGCCGGGGACAGACCGTCGCCGGTGTCCGGGAACTGGTGCCGGAGTGTCCAGGAGTCGACGTCACGCCACCGTGGTTCGCCGTCGGTTGTGCTCGCGTACCTGGGTGCGGACCTTCACCAGTCGTTTCCGGGTGAAGAAGGCGGGCGAGTGCTGGTTGTCGCAGGTCTCCCCCGCCGCGCAGATCCGGTCGGACGGCACGTCCGGCCACCGGTCGGCGGTGTCCTCGTCGAGCTGGTCCGGCTCGCACGCGAAGTCCTGCGTGGGCAGGCAGCGTTCGGCGAGGTCGAACCACACCCGGGCGGGTGCCGGAGCGTAGACCGCGTCGGCCCGCAGTCCGTACTCGACGCGCCGGAGATTGGCCGCCGCCGTGTAGCTGGTCTGCTTGCTCGCGTCCTGGTTCCGGCCGTAACGGTTCGTCTCGGGCGCGTAGTAGTAGGTGGTGACGTTGCCGTCGGGGTCGACGACGTAGTCGAGATTCCACCGGTAGCCCTGCTGGCACCAGGAGGAGTCGAAATCGCCCGCGTGGCAGGATTCCCCCGAGTTGTTGCCGTGTACCGGCACGGTCTGCACCGAGTTCGTCTCGGGCTTGCCTTCCTGCCAACCGGGCAGTCGGTTGCGGCCGAGGAAGTACTGGGTGCCGTCGGTGGCGGTGACCTTCCAGTACTCGCCGTTGTCGTCACCGTTGTGCGCGCCGGTGAGGCGCTCGATTCGGGAGCCGTCGTCGTGTTCGGGATGCCACCGCCCGGTCTCGGAATCCTTCACCAGTTTCGTGGTGATCCCGTTCAGGTTGAGTACCGCGTTGTCGGTGGCCCAGCACAGGTCCCCGGTCTTGCGATCACCCTGGTTACCGCCGAGGTCCTCGGAACACGCCTTGTACCGACGTTCGATGAACCCGCCGGCACTGAGCTCCCACCCGTCCCCGACGGGCGAGGCCTGGTTGTTGGTGGCGCTGGTCCGTCCGTCGACCGTGCCGGAGGAGTATCCGAGCCCGAGCTTCGGCGCGGACCCGGCCTGAGCCGGGGGCACCCGCAACGGCACCGAGTAGGTGAAGTCTCCACTGGAGCCGCCCGCCGACCAGCTCCCCGCCGGAGACAGGTCGGTCGCACCGTAGGAGCCTCCGGCCCCGGAAGTGCCGGCCTGCAGGGCCAGCACGGTGGGATCGGGTTTCTTCTCGGTCCCTTCCGCCCCGGAATCCGTGGTCGCACCTTTGGCCGTGGGCACGATCTCACCGGTGACCTGTCGTCGTCCGACGTGATTGTCACTCCGGACCGATGTGGCCTCGCGGCACTCCGCGCGATCCGGATTGGTCAACGCGCACGCCGGGAGTTCGACCAGACGCAGACGTGATCCGTAATCACCTCCATACGCGGAGGCGAACGCACTGTAGTCCACCTGCACCGACAACGGTGTCCCGGCGGCCCCGTCGGCACCGGCGACCGTGAACACCAGACCGTCCACGCCCGCCTTCGCGGCCTCCGCTCTGCCCACGGTCCGGATCCGCACGCGCGGCGGATCGGTCGTCGGCGCGCCGCGCGCCGCCTCGGCGTCCG
>NZ_KB912563.1 GCF_000383775.1 Saccharomonospora halophila 8 | reverse complement strand
CGGGCACCGACCGCGGTCGGCCGCATCATGCCCGCCGCCCGGGAACCCCGGTCGCCCCGAGCGGTGCACCGGAGCCCGGCGTCGGCGGGGCACCCGGCGTTCCCGGATCACCTCAACGCAGCAGTTTGCGGACCAGCAACGCGGCGACCAGCACCCCGGTGCCGACGAGCGGGTACTTGATTCTCGGGTCGTCGAGCTTGGCCCGCACACCGGCCTGCGCGGTGTCCGCGAGCTTCTGCGGGTTCGCCTTGTCCCCGATCCGGTCCAGGGTCGTCGCGAGCTGCTCCCTGGCCTTCTCGATGTCGCGTTCGATGGTCTCCGGATCGCGCGCCACGTGTCCTCCCTCGCCACATCCTCTTCGCAGGCTGTCACGGTAGATCACGGGCGCCGCGAACGCCTCACCGGCCACGCCGTCGGGTGGCCCGCACGTTACGCTACAGCCGTATCGGGCCCGTAGCCCAACAGGCAGAGGCACACGGTTTAGGTCCGTGCCAGTGTGGGTTCGAATCCCACCGGGCCCACAGCGACACCGGAACCCGCGATAACGTGCTCCCGCACCACCGGGTGCGGCGCCGCGTACCGCAGAATCGCAGCGAACCACCGGAGACGAGGCGTCCAGCAGACGCCACCATGCACCGACCGCCCGCCACGCATCACGCCCCCACCGACGAACCCCGCCACGCCGTCGGGGACTGGTCCTGGCCGTGCGCGGCTGGTGATCCTCCGGTGCGATCGCTGCTCGACCACCTGTCGCTCACCATCCGGCAACGAAACGGCACACCGGTTAACGGGCTCAAGGTCAGCGGAGAACTCAGGGATGCCCCCAGAGAGGAGAACGATGAAGCCCCTGACGACCGCCGTAGCCGTCGCCGTGCTCGCGCTGCTCACCGCCTGCTCCCCGCCGAACTCGGATGCGGGCAGCGCGGGCGGCCCGCCGAGCTTGCCCGCGACCGCCAATTCCTCGACCCCTTCGGGGGAGACGGACAACGGACCGGAAAGAAACGAGCGCGGAAACCTCGTGAAGAGCCTCGGCGAGGAAGCCGGCGTGTTCCCCCGAGGCGAAGGTCCGGACTCGCCGGGAAGTGTCACGTTCGCCATTGACGAGATCGATGTCGACCCGGAGTGCGGCGAGTACGGCCAGGCGCCGGACGAGGGGCACACCCTGATCCTCCATGTGCGGGTCGCTACCGGCGACGACCGCGAGATCGCGCAGCGGCTTTCTGGCGTGCTCAATCCGTTCAACTTCGCCGAGATCGGGGAGGACGGGGTGACACGCCCGGCCGAGGCAGGCATGTGCACCGACTCCTCCCGCGGATTGCCGATGAACTTCGGACCGAACCAGCAGTACAAGGGTGTCGTCGAGATTGTCGTGCCAGAGGCCAGCGGCATCCTCACGCTGACGACGCCCGTGGCCGACGCAGGCGGCTGGGAGTGGACCTACTGACCACCCGACCGGCGGCAGCGGGCCGCTCGTCGGAGGTTCAGCACGGGCGACGACGGCCCCGTGCGCGCGGTGTGCACCGGCGGTGGCGGTGACGTCCCAGAGCGAAAGCTCACCGCGCTCCCCCGTGGCCGTCGGCATCGTCGGAGTCGCCGCCGCGGAGTCCCAGCCGGTCGAGAGCCGCGGTGGTCGCGTCCGCGGCGGCGGCGAACGGTTCGAGCACGACGTCGGCCCCGGCTCCCCGGAGCAGTGCCGCATCACGCGCGGTGTGTGCCGTCAGCGCCACCACACCCCGGTATCCGTGGTGCCGCAGCCCGTGCAGGAGCGCCTTGTTGATCTCCGCGACCGGAATGGTGCTGACCACGTAGCGGACCGTGGACAGCGGGAGGGTCTCCAGGAAGTGCAGATCCTCGGCGCTGCCGAACACCGCCGAGACCTGTCTGCGGTCGTTGGCGCCCACCCGGTGCGGATCGAAGTCCACGGCGAGCACGCGATGCCCGGTGCCGCCCAACCGCTCGGCGAGGTGACCACCGAACCGCCCCAGTCCGTAGACGATCCCGTCGAACGTCTCCCGCTCCCCGGACGTCGTCCGGTGCTGTCCACGACGCTCGAACACCGCGATCCGGTGCTTGATGCGTTCGTAGATCGCGTGCGAGTACAGGATCAGGTAGGTCGAGGCACCGATCGTGATGATCCCGACCACGGTGATCAGGCCGACGGTGGCGTTGGTGATATGCCCCAGACTCAGTCCGAGCGCGGCGAGGATCAGCGAGAACTCCGAGATCTGCGCCACGGTCAACCCGGCCAGGAACCCGACCCGCACCGGGTAGCGCATGGCCGCCATGATCAGCACGACGATGAGCGGGTTCCCGACGAGCACGAACACCGAGAGCACGAGCGCTTCGGTGATCTGTCGGGTGGCGTCGGTGAATTCCAGGCGGGAGCCCAGGTCCAGGAAGAAGAACAGCAACAGGAAGTCACGGAGGCTGACCAGGCGGGCGCCGAGCGCGTCCCGGTACGGCGTCCCCGCCAACGACACCCCGGCGAGGAAGGCACCCACCTCCGAACTGAAGCCCAGCCAGTCGCTGAAGGCGGCCACCGACACCGCGTACGCGATGCCGAAGAGCAGCAGGAGTTCCTGGGACCGGGCGATGTGGTGGGACAGCCAGGGCAGCACGTACCGGCTCAGCACGGCGACGCCCGCCACGAGCCCGAGGCCCTTGGCGAACACGAGCCCCACGTCGAGCGCGAGGTCGTCCCCCGTGGTCCGGCCGAACGCGGTCAACACGATCATCACCAGGACCACGACGATGTCCTGGACGATGAGGAACCCGACGGCGATCCGGCCGTGCAGGTGTTCCAGCTCCCGCTTGTCGGAGAGCAGTTTCACGATGATGATCGTGGACGAGAACGTGAGCGCCACCGCGACGTAGAGCGCGCTCACCATGTCCATGCCCAGCGCGACGGCGATGAGGAACCCGACGCCCGAGGTGAACACGATCTGCCCCAGGCCGGTCGCCAGTGCGATCGGGCCGGTACTCCGAATGAGGTGCAGATCGAGTCGGAGACCGACGAGGAAGAGCAGGATCGCGATGCCCATGCGGGCCAGCAGCTCGATCGTGCCGTCGGCCACGACCCAGCCGGTACCCGTCGGACCCACCAGGATCCCGACACCGATGAAGGCGACGATCAACGGCTGCCGCAAGCGCGTCGCGATCAGCGCCGCACCCGCGGCGATCGCGAGGATGACGGCGAACAGGCCGAATGTGTGCGCACCCATCGGCGACTCCGTGGTCGGCTGCCCTCGGAAAGCACGATACCCACGGCACACCGCCCCGGCCGCCCCGAGCCGCCCCGCGGCATCCGCGAGTCGCCACTCCGGACCCGCGAGTCGCCACTCAGTGCCTGCGAGTCGCCGCTTCCGGACGGCGAGTCGCCGCTCCGCGATCGTGAATCCGCGATTCGCCTGCGAAGCCGCGGAACGGGGTCGGCGAACGCCGGGTACGCCCGGCGTTCGCCGCGTCGGGAACTGTCAACTCGCGAGCGGCCGGCGTCGACTCGCGGGCAGGTGGCGGCGACTCGCGGGGGCGGGAATCAGCGGCGGGCGGGTTTCCGGTTGCCGCTGGTGCGGCGGTGCGGGCG
>NZ_KB912562.1:23354-27421 GCF_000383775.1 Saccharomonospora halophila 8 | reverse complement strand
CGGGTGACGATGTGCCCGCCCGGCGCTGATCCCGCCCGGGCGGCGACCGGCCCCCGCGTCAGCGCGGCGTCCGTTCCTCCGGCCAGGCCACGGCCGCCACGTCACTGGGTGTGGGTACCCGCAGGAACAGGGTGAAGGTGGCGGGCCGCTTCGTCGACAGTTCGAGCCTTCCCCCGTCGGCCTCGGCGAGCGCGCGGGCGAGCGCCAGACCCACGCCCGTCGAACCGCTGCCGGAGAAGCCGCGGTCGAACACGTGCGAGGCGAGCTCGTCGCCCACCCCGGGTCCTTCGTCCTGCACCTGCACCAGCACCGTGCCGTCGGCCTCGCCCCGCCGGGCGGTGAGGCTCACGGTCCCGTCCCCGTGATGAACGGCGTTGTCGAGCAGCACCCCGACGACCTCACGCAGCCGGGCGGGAGTCACCCGCACCACCAGTCCCTCGTCCACCTTCACCCGCAGCGCACGGTTCTCCCGCCGCAGCACGGGGCGCCACTCGTCCGCGATCCCGCCGAGGTCCCGGTCCAGCTCGACCGGTTCCGCGCCGACCTCACTGGCCGCGCGGGCGGCGGCGAGCAGGTCGTCCAGGACGGCGGCCAGCAGGTCGGCCTGCTCCCGCGCGGCCTCCGCCCCCTCGGCGACGTCCGTGTCGGGGTGCTCGGCCAGCGTCTCCAGACGTAGTTGCAAAGCGGTCAGCCGGCTGCGCAACTGGTGCGAGACGTCCCCGACGAGCTGCCGTTCCCGCTGCACGAGCCGGGCCAGCGCCGTGGCCGAGGCGTCCAGAGCGTCGGCCACCATGTCCAGTTCGGCCACCTCGTACCGGCGGGGGTCCGGCCGGAAGTCACCCCCACCGAGCCGGGCCGCACGGTCGGCGACGTGCCGCAGCGGCCGGGCCAGCTTGCGTGCGGTGACCGTGGCCACCACCGTGCCGGTCCCCACCGACAGCACCACCAGCATCAGCACGGCCAGTGCCACCTGCGTCTGCCGGGTCCGGAGCGGCCCCGCGGGGATGCTCAGCTCCACGGTGCCGTTCTGCGCGATCGGCACCGTCTCGGTCACCACGTCCGTGCCGAGTGGGCTGCCGTGCCGCAGCGTCGGCCCCTCGGGCCGGTACACGGTCAGCGCGCCGTCCTGCGGCACGGCCACCCGGACCTGGTCGAGGTCGAGCGGGCGGCCGTCGGCCAGCTGGTCGTCCAGGATCGCGGCGATGCGCTGCGCATTGGACGCCAGGTCCTCGCGGGTGACGTTGTCCACCAGCACCCAGCCGGTGACCCCCAGCGGAATGCCCAGCGCCGCACCGGTGACAGCCACGGCGAGCAGGATGGCCAGCAGGATGCGACGGCGCATACGTCACCCGGTCCCGTCTCGGTGTCGTCCCGGTGTCGTCCCACGCGGGGTCGAATCGCTCGAATGCATCGCTCGGTTGATCATTCGGTGTTGAAGCGGAAACCGACCCCGCGCACCGTGACGATCCGCTCCTCGCCCGTCCTGCGGGCCGGTGCGGGGTCGCCGAGCCCGGGAGCGCCGGTCCCGTCCCCGTGCTCGGGGAGGTCCACCGCGAGTTTGCGGCGCAGCCAGGACATGTGCATGTCCAGCGTCTTCGACGTGCGGAAGGTCTCCGGATCGAGGTCGCTCCACACCTCGGCCAGGATCTCCTCCCGGCTCACCACCTGCCCCGCGTGCGCCAGCAGCACCCGCAGCAGCTCGAACTCCTTGTTGGCGAGGGTGACCTCGACACCGTCCACGGTGACCTGGCGCGCGCCCACGTCCAACCGCACCCCGCCCGACTCCAACACCTCCGGGGTGCGCCGGCGCAGCAGCGCGCGGATCCGGGCCAGCAGTTCGGCGAGCCGGAACGGCTTGGCGACGTAGTCGTCGGCGCCCGCGTCGAGGCCCACCACGAAGTCGACCTCGTCGGTGCGGGCGGTCAGCATCAACACCGGCAGGTCCGGGTCGCCGGTTCGCAGCCTGCGGCACACCTCCAGCCCGTCCATCCCCGGCAGCCCGAGATCGAGCACCAGGAGATCGGCCCGGCCGCAGGAGGCGCGTTCCAGCGTCGTCGGGCCGTCGGCGACGACCGAGACGTCGTAGCCCTCCCGCTCCAGTGCCCGCGAGAGGGGCTCGGCGATCGCCGGATCGTCTTCGGCTAGTAGGACCACGCTCACCGTGCCAACCTTACGGCGCGCCGGCATGAAAACATCGTGACCGTGTCGCGATACTCTCTTGATCTGGATCTCGCCCGGGCCCTGGCCGACGCCGCCGACGCGATCACCACGGCCCGCTTCCGCGCGCTCGACCTGACCGTGGACAGCAAGCCCGACCGGACCCCGGTGACCGACGCCGACACCGCGGTCGAGGACGCCGTCCGCACCCTGCTGACCCGGCACCGTCCGGACGACGCGGTCGCGGGTGAGGAACGCGGCGGGTCCACGACCGGCCCCGGCCGGGTGTGGGTGATCGACCCGATCGACGGCACGAAGAACTTCCTGCGCGGCCTGCCGGTGTGGGCGACACTGATCGCGCTGGTCGAGGACGGCACCCCGGTCGTCGGTATGATCAGCGCACCGCTGCTGGGCAGACGCTGGTGGGCGGCGGCCGACGCGGGCGCGTGGCTCTCCGACGGCTCCGGGGTGCGCGGGATCGGCGTCTCCCGGGTCACCGACCCCGCCGACGCCACCGTGTCCACCACCGACCTGGGGTCGTGGGTCGAGCACCACCGGCGGGAGTCCTACCTGCGGCTGGTGGACGCCACCTGGGAGAGCCGCGCGTTCGGCGACTTCTGGCACCACTGCCTGGTGGCCGAGGGCGCACTGGACATCGCCGTGGAACCCGTCGTCAACACCTGGGACGTCGCACCGGTGCGGGTGCTGGTCGAGCAGGCGGGCGGGCGGTTCACCGACCTGGCCGGAACACCCCGCATCGACGGCGGCTCCGCCCTGTCCACGAACGGCCTCCTGCACGACACCGCACTCGCCCTGCTCTCCGAACCGGACACCGAACCCGGCACACACTGAGCGACGTCGCCGCGGCGGGTCAGGGCAGCACGCCCACCGCGCCGCGGGCGACCCTGACACAGACAACTCTTCTTTACACGATCCTCGCGACAAGGTAGGTTGTCTAGGTGCGGATAGGTGGCCCAGCGCGCAAGCACGGAGTGGCTGACGCGGACATCCGCCATGCCACCCGCCACGGGTTGCGCCGCATCCGCATGGACGGGGATCTGACCATGCTCATCGGACCGTCACAACCGGAGCGCTGTTGGAGATCGGCGTCCTCGGCCTTGAGGGTGACGATCCCGTCGTCATTCACGCCATGCTCCTCCGAGCGAAGTTCCAACGGTTCCTGTGAAGGAGGTGACCACCGATGCGACACACCGACGATGAGCTCGACCTCGCTGCGGCCCGGTTCGAGCAGCTCGCCGACAACCTCGACCCCGACACGGACGAGGTCGACCACACCGACGACCTGCGCACGATCGCGGACGCGGCCGAGGCCGTGACCGCGGACCAAGCCCGACTGCGCGAAGCCGTCGCTCTGGCCCGGGCACACGGCCGTTCATGGAACGACATCGCCCTGGCTCTCGGCGTGAGCCGCCAAGCTGCCCGCCAGCGCTTCGCCGACGTCGCCGCGGCCTGAGCGACGTCGCCGCGGCGGGTCAGGGCAGCACGCCCACCGCGCCGCGGGCGACCTGGGCCCAGGTGAGCCGGCCGAACAGGTAGTGACACGCGACGTGTTCGTCGGTGAACCGGGCCCAGTCGTAGCGGGTGCCCTGCTCGCGCCAGAACACCTCCCACACCGGCCCGCCGTCCGCCTCGTCCCCGGCGCGCAGCACGCACCACGTGTCGTCGGACTCGGTGCCGACCGAGACGACCTCGTGCGGCACCCCGACCGCGTCCAGCCAGCGGCCGAGCGACTCGGTGTTCATCCGCGCTCCCCCTCCGTGTCGTTCCCGTGTGCCTCCTCGAAGGTGACGTCGGCGAGCCGACCCAGGGTCACCAGCTCGGCGGCCGAATACACCGTCCGGTACCGCACGCCGCCGCCCGGCTGGCCGAACCAGGCGGCCGACACGGCC
>NZ_KB912562.1:21035-23254 GCF_000383775.1 Saccharomonospora halophila 8 | reverse complement strand
TGCTCCTCGGCGAGCAGCACGGTGCGGTCGGCGGCGCCCGTGACGACCGCCTCCCGCAGGTCGGCGTTGGTGGAGCCGGTGCTGCCGACGACGTCCACGGTCGCGTACGGACCCGCCGGGGCGAGCAACCGCGACCGCAGCCGTGCGGGGTCCAGGGATCGGTGCGCTGTCACATCCGCAGACCCTAGACCGCGCCGGCGGACGCCGCGGACCGCCGTGGGGCGCCGACGCCGGTGTGGGTGGCGGCCGCACACCGGGGCCGGTGATCTCCGTGGTGACGTTGCCTACGCCACATCCCGTGCGCGCCGTCACCCTGATTAAGCTCGGCGGGCATGAGCAGCGCGACGGAGCCACTCGGGACCCCTCCCGGAGACGAGCCGGACATCCACACCACGGCCGGCAAGCTCGCCGACCTCTACCGCCGCAACGACGAGGCGATCCACGCGGGCTCGGCGCGTGCGGTGGAGCGTCAGCACGCGAAGGGCAAGAAGACCGCGCGGGAGCGCATCGACCTGCTGCTCGACCCCGGTTCGTTCGTGGAGCTGGACGCGCTGGCCCGGCACCGGTCCACGAACTTCGGCCAGGACGCCAACCGGCCCTACGGCGACGGGGTGGTCACCGGGCACGGCACCATCGACGGGCGGCCGGTCTGCGTGTTCAGCCAGGACGTGACCGTGTTCGGCGGCTCGCTGGGCGAGGTGTACGGCGAGAAGATCGTCAAGGTGATGGACCTGGCCCTCAAGACCGGCAGGCCGATCATCGGGATCAACGAGGGCGGCGGCGCGCGCATCCAGGAGGGCGTGGTCTCGCTGGGCCTCTACGCCGAGATCTTCCGCCGCAACACGCACGCCTCCGGGGTGATCCCGCAGATCTCGCTGATCATGGGCGCGAACGCGGGCGGACACGTGTACTCCCCCGCGCTGACCGACTTCGTCGTGATGGTCGACCAGACCTCGCAGATGTTCATCACCGGCCCCGACGTCATCAAGACCGTCACCGGCGAGGACGTCACGTTCGAGGAGCTGGGCGGGGGCCGCACGCACAACACGAAGTCGGGCAACGCGCACTACCTGGCCTCCGACGAGGAGGACGCCGTCTCCTACGTCAAGGAGCTGCTGTCCTTCCTGCCCGCGAACAACCTCTCGGAACCGCCGGTGTTCGACGCGCCCGAACCGGTCGCCGAGTCGATCGCCGACGGGGTCACCGACGGCGACCGGGAACTCGACACGCTCATCCCGGACTCGCCGAACCAGCCCTACGACATGCACGAGGTCATCACCCGTGTCGTGGACGACGGCGAGTTCTGCGAGGTCCACGAACTGTTCGCGCCGAACGTCGTGGTCGGTTTCGGCCGTGTGGACGGGCGCAGCGTGGGCGTGGTCGCCAACCAGCCCACCCAGTTCGCCGGCTGCCTGGACATCGACGCCTCCGAGAAGGCCGCCCGGTTCGTGCGCACCTGCGACGCGTTCAACGTGCCGGTGCTGACCTTCGTGGACGTGCCGGGCTTCCTGCCGGGCACCGACCAGGAGTTCAACGGCATCATCCGGCGCGGCGCCAAGCTCATCTACGCCTACGCCGAGGCCACGGTGCCGCTGGTCACGGTGATCACCCGTAAGGCGTACGGCGGCGCGTACGACGTGATGGGGTCCAAGCACCTCGGCGCCGACGTGAACATCGCCTGGCCGACGGCCCAGATCGCGGTGATGGGGGCGCAGGGCGCGGCCAACATCGTGCACCGCAAGACGCTGGCCAACGCCGCCGAGGCGGGTGAGGACGTCGAGGCCCTGCGCGAGCAGCTGATCCAGCAGTACGAGGACACCCTGTGCAACCCGTACGTGGCCGCCGAACGCGGCTACGTCGACACGGTGATCCCGCCCTCGCACACCCGCGGCCACGTGGCCCGCTCGCTGCGGATGCTGGCCGACAAACGCGAGACCCTCCCCCCGAAGAAGCACGGCAACATCCCCCTGTAACCCGCGAGTCGCCACCCCAGACCCGCGAGTCGACATCCCACGACTGCGAGTCGCCACCCCAGACCCGCGAATGGACGTTGAAGGAAGGACCGCGATGGCCGACACCGACGCGCCGGGCCCGGACACGGCGGAGGTTCCCGTCCTGCGGATCGTGCGCGGGAACCCCGACGAAACCGAGGTGGCGGCGCTGACCACCGTCGTCGCCGGCCTCGCGGCGGCGGGACCGGCCGAGGCCCCACACGGCGG
>NZ_KB912562.1:17651-20935 GCF_000383775.1 Saccharomonospora halophila 8 | reverse complement strand
ACCCTCGGGACGTGCCGCTCCCCCGGCCGGCGGAACCGGCGGGCCGAACCGGCGGATCCGCACACGGCCGCGACGGCGACCGCCGGTACCGCCGTTCGACCGCTGCGGGTGCACTGTCCGCGTGGGACGATGGATCGGACCTGGCAACGAGGCCATTCCCCGAGGAGGGTCGGATGAGCGCGACCACGGAGCAGCGTCGTTCCGGTGGATGGGCACGCATCAGACAGGGTACCGGCGGGGAGCTGCTGGCCGAGTTCCTCGGTACCGCGGTCCTGCTGATGTTCGGCGCCGGCTCGGTGGCCGTCGCCCTGGCCGGGCTTCCCGGGTCGGGCAGGCAGGTCGTCGACTTCGGGCCGGCCAACTGGTTGATCATCGCGTTCGGCTGGGCGCTGGCGGTCGCGTTCGGTGTGTACGTCGCGGGCGGCGTCAGCGGCGCGCACATCAACCCCGCCGTGACGCTGGCCTTCGCGGTGAGCCGGAAGTTCCCCTGGGTCAAGGTGATCCCGTACTGGATCGCGCAGACACTGGGGGCCTTCGCCGGCGCGGCGGTGGTCTACGCCGTCTACAACGACGCGATCGAGGTGTTCAACGAGTCCGAGGGCCTGGCCCGGGACGAGTCCGTCCCGACCTTCTCGATCTTCGCGACGTTCCCGGCGGAGTACTTCGGCGGCGGGGCGTGGGGGCCGTTCGTCGACCAGATCGTGGGCACCGCCCTGCTGGTGGGCGTGATCGCCGCGCTGATCGACACCCGGAACATGGCTCCGGGGCCGACCGCCAATTTCGGCCCCTGGGCGATCGGGTTCGTGGTGGGCGCGATCGGGCTCAGCTTCGGCACCGGCGCCGGATACGCGATCAATCCGGCGCGTGACTTCGGCCCCCGGTTCTTCACGTGGCTGGCGGGATGGGGCGAGACGGCGTTCCCCGGCAACGGCGACTGGTTCAGCGACTACTGGTGGATCCCGATCGCCGGGCCACTGGTCGGCGGTGTGCTCGGCATCCTCATCTACGACTTCTTCATCGGCCAGGTGCTGCATGCCCGCGAGTTCCCCGAAGGCAAGGAGAAGCCGCCGCCGGGGCGCGTGCCCGAGCCGACCGAGGAGTGACCGGCCACGCTGCCCGGTGTGGTAGCGGTACGCCCGTCCACCGGGCCGCGCGGTCCGAGAGGAGACAGGAGACAGCGTTATGGCCTCGTACATCGCCGCCATCGACCAGGGGACCACGTCCACCCGGACGATGATCTTCGACCATTCCGGCCGTGTGGTGGCCTCGGACCAACGTGAGCACCGGCAGATCTTCCCGGAGGCGGGCTGGGTCGAGCACGACGCGGAGGAGATCTGGGCGAACACCCGGGCCACGGCCGCGGGCGCCCTGGCCGCGGGCGACCTCACCGCCTCCGAGATCGCCGCGGTGGGGATCACCAACCAGCGGGAGACGACGCTGGTGTGGGACCGGCACACGGGCAAGCCGGTCTACAACGCGATCGTGTGGCAGGACACCCGCACCGACCGCATCATCACCGAACTGGGCGAACTCGGCGGCGGGCAGGAACGCTACCGCGACATCACCGGCCTGCCACTGGCGACCTACTTCTCCGGCCCGAAGGTGAAGTGGATCCTGGACAACGTGGAGGGCGTCCGCGAGCGCGCCGAGGCGGGGGACCTGCTGTTCGGGAACATGGACACCTGGGTGCTGTGGAACATGACCGGCGGCGTGGACGGCGGCCTGCACGTCACGGACCCGACCAACGCCTCCCGCACCCTGCTGATGAACCTCGACACGCTGTCCTGGGACGAGAGCATCGCCGCCGACATGGGGATCCCGATGTCGATGCTGCCGGACATCCGCTCGTCGTCGGAGACCTACGGCACCACCCGGGAACGTGGCGCACTGGGCGGCGTGCCGATCGCGGGCATCCTCGGGGACCAGCAGGCGGCCACCTTCGGCCAGGCCTGCCTGTCCGTCGGCGAGGCGAAGAACACCTACGGCACCGGCAACTTCGTCCTGCTCAACACCGGCACCGAGAAGGTGATGTCGGCCAACGGCCTGCTCACCACGGTCTGCTACAAGATCGGCACCAACGCGCCGGTGTACGCGCTGGAGGGCGCGATCGCCGTCACCGGATCGCTGGTCCAGTGGCTGCGGGACAACCTGAACATGATCGGCTCGGCGGCCGAGATCGAGAACCACGCCCGCACCGTGGAGAACAACGGCGGTGCCTATTTCGTGCCCGCGTTCTCCGGCCTGTTCGCCCCGTACTGGCGCTCGGACGCCCGCGGCGCGATCGTCGGCCTCACCCGCTACGTCAACAAGGGCCACCTCGCCCGCGCGGTGCTGGAGGCGACGGCGTTCCAGACCCGCGAGGTCATCGACGCCATGAACGCCGACTCCGGGGTGCCGTTGAAGACGCTCAAGGTGGACGGCGGCATGGTGGTCAACGACCTGCTGATGCAGTTCCAGGCGGACATCCTGGGCGTGTCGGTCATCCGGCCGCAGGTCAGCGAGACCACCGCGCTCGGCGCCGCCTACGCGGCCGGGCTCGCCGTCGGCTTCTGGGCGAGCGAGGACGACATCCGCGCCAACTGGTCCGAGGACAAGCGGTGGGAGCCGTCGATGGACGAGACCCGTCGGGCGCGCGAGTACCGCAACTGGAAGAAGGCGGTCACGAAAACGTTCGGCTGGGTCGAGCAGGAGAGCTCCGAGCAGCAGGGCTGAGGCTGCCCGGACGGGGCTGCCCGGACGGGGACGCCCGGACGGGGCCGCCGCCGGACGGGGCCGCCGGGGGAACCCGGACGGCCCCGTTCCGGCACGTGTCAGGTGGCGGCGGTCAGCTCCGGCTCGGCGGTGACCGACAGCAGGGAGAACGACACGCCCTGGTTGTCGTTAACCATCGAGTACCGCCCGTACGGGGTGTCGGTCGGATCGGCCAGCACGCGCCCGCCCAGCCGGTCCACCTCGGCCACCGCGGCGTCGGTGTCCGGCACGCCGAAGTAGACCATCCAGTGCGGCGGCACGTCGGCGGGAACGTCGTCCGGCAGGAGCCCGAGTCCCCCGACCGGACGTCCGTCGACCAGCATCGTGGCGTAGGTGTACTGGTCGTCGGACATGTCGTCGAACCCGTAGCCGAACACGGCGGCGTAGAAGTCCCGGGCGGTGTCGAAGTCGCGCACCATGCACTCGTTCCACAGCACGGACGAGGGGGCGTCGGTGAGCCGCGCGCCGATGTGCCCGCCCGCCTGCCAGAGGCCGAACGCGGCACCCGCCGGGTCGGCGGCCACCGCCATCCG
>NZ_KB912562.1:8602-17551 GCF_000383775.1 Saccharomonospora halophila 8 | reverse complement strand
ACCCGCCGGGTCGGCGGCCACCGCCATCCGCCCGTGCGCCATCACGTCGACCGGCGGCACCAGCAGGCTGCCACCCGCGTCGGTGACCGCCGCGGCCGTCCGGTCCAGGTCCGAGGTGGCGAGGTAGGTCGTCCACACCGCCGGGGCGTCCTCCTCGGCGGAGCTCCCACCCAGCCCGGCGACGGCACGATTGTCGACCGAGCACATGAGGTAGTTGTTCGCCTCGTCGCCCTGATCGGTGAACTGCCACCCGAGCAGGGCGCCGTAGAAGTCCATCGCCATCCGCGGGTCGGGCACCATCAGGTCGACCCAGCACGGGGTGCCGTCGGGCCAGGGTGTGTCACGCAGTGTCATCGTCAGCGCTCCAGTGTTCGCCCGGATGTCGTCACATCCAGCATGAGCGGCGACACACCCACCCGCAACGTCACCACCACCCGGGTGGGATGCCCCCACGGAGCCCCCGCGCGGGGTCAGTCCAGATCGTCGTGCCGCATGAGCTGCCGGCCGGCCTCGGTGATCGAGCCGGACAGCGACGGGTAGACGGAGAACGTGAGCGCGAGGTTGTCCACGGTGAGCTGGTTCTGCACCGCGAGCGCGATCGGCAGGATCAGCTCGCTCGCGGTCGGTGCGACCACCACACCGCCCACGACGACGCCGGTCGCCGGCCGGCAGAACAGCTTCACGAACCCGTGCCGCAGACCCTCCATCTTCGCCCGGGGGTTGGTGGACAACGGCAGCATGATCGTGCGGGCGGGGACCTCACCCGAGTCGACGGCCTGCTGACTCACGCCCACCGTCGCGATCTCGGGGTGGGTGAAGACATTCGCCGCCACCGTGCGCAGCCGGATCGGGGTGACCCCTTCCCCGAGCGCGTGCCACATCGCGGTCCGGCCCTGCATGCTCGCGACCGAGGCCAGCATCATCGTCCCGGTACAGTCCCCCGCGGCGTAGACGCCGGGAGCGGTGGTGCGGGAGACCCGGTCCACGCTGATGAAGCCACCGGGCCCGGGCTCGATTCCCACCCGGTCGAGCCCGATGTCGTCGGTGTTCGGCACCGAGCCGACCGTCATCAGGGCGTGGCTGGCCTCGATCTCCCGGCCGTCGGTGAGGTGGATGCGGACCCCGTCGTCGGTGCGCTCGACCCGGTCGGCCCGGGCGTGCTTGACCACGGTGGTGCCGCGCTGGGAGAAGACCTCCTCCAGGACCGCGGCGGCGTCGGCGTCCTCGTGCGGCAGCACCCGGTCCCGGCTGGAGACGACGGTGACCTTGACACCCATCTCGGTGTAGGCCGAGGCGAACTCGGCACCGGTGACCCCGGAGCCGATCACGGCGAGATGCTCGGGCAGCTCCGGCAGGGTGTACAACTGGCGCCAGTCGAGGATGCGCTCGCCGTCGGGCACCGCACCGGGCAGCACCCTCGGCGTCGCCCCGGTGGCGACCAGCACCACGTCGGCGTCCAGCACTTCCTCGGTACCGTCCGCCGCGGTCACCCCGATGCGGTGCGTGGCGAGGCCGGGTTCCGCGTCGCGGAAGCGGGCCGCGCCGGCCACGATCCGCACACCCTCCCGCTGGACACGGGTGCGGACGTCGGCCGACTGGGCCAGCGCGAGGCCGCGCACCCGGCCGTGCACCGTGGGCAGGTCGATGTGCGGCTTGGCGACCTGGATGCCGAGCTCGGGAAAGCCGTGCAGTCCGGCGCGGGCGCCGGAGGAGGCGATGAAGGTTTTCGAGGGGACGCAGTCGTAGAGCACGCAGGCGCCGCCGAGGCCGTCCCGCTCCACCACGGTGACCTCGCCGCCGTGTTGCGCGGCGACCAGCGCCGCCTCGTACCCGGCCGGGCCGCCACCCATGATCACGATTCTGCTCAACTCGACTCCCTCCACGCGCCTGCTGCCCGTCCAACTCTAAGAGGCGACACGCGGACTGCGGCCTTTCGGGTGAGCCGGTGGTCGTTACCCTGGAGTCGTGCCACTGTATGCCGCGTACGGATCCAACATGGACCCCGCTCAGATGTCGGACCGCGCCCCGCACTCCCCGATGGCCGGCACCGGCTGGCTGGAGGGTTGGCGGCTCACCTTCGGTGGCGAGGACCTGAACTGGGAAGGTGCGCTGGCGACCATCGTCGAGGATCCCGGCTCCCGTGTCTTCGTCGTGCTGTACGACGTCACACAGTTGGATGAGTCACGGCTGGACCAGTGGGAAGGCGGTGAACTCGGCCTGCACACCAAGATCAGATTGAGGGTGCAGACCATGGACGGGTCGGTGCTGGCCTGGTTGTACGTCCTCGACGCCTACGAAGGCGGCCTCCCGTCGGCGCGCTACCTCGGCGTGCTGGCCGACGCCGCCGAGGCCGCGGGCGCCCCCGCCGACTACGTCGACGACCTCCGCACCCGCCCCTGCAAACGCATCGGCCCCTGACCCCACCCGGGCCCCGCGAGTCGCCACTTCAGGACCGCGAGTCGCCACGGCAGGACGGCGGGTCGCCGCCTCCGTTCCACAGCGGCATTCCGCGGCGACGGAGGAGCTCCCGGACTTCGCTGCGTAACCGTGCGGGTTCGACCAGGTCCCGCGCATCCGCACGCACGACGGTCCAGCCCCTCCTGCGCAGATCCTCGTCCCGGGCCGCGTCGGAGTCCCGACGCCCCTCGTGCCACCGGTACCCGTCGTACTCCACGGCGACCCGCGCCTCCCGCCACGCGAAGTCGAGCCGATAGAGCACGACACCGCGGTGGTCGAGGACCGGGACCTGCTGTTCGGGCACCGGCACTCCCCCGTCGACGAGAGTGAGGAGCACCTCGCTCTCGGCGGGCGACTCGGCCAGTCCCGACGCCAGGGTCAGCAGCTCGTGGGCCTGCCGACGTCCCCGTATATCGGGCCTGCGGTCGACACGCCCGGCCACCCGGGTGCGGAACGCCTCGCGCTCCTGCTCGGCCAGCAGCCGCAGCGTCGCGTCCGCACAGGCCAGCGCCTTGCCTCTGGGACTGCGGCAGAGCACCTCCGCCAACGCCGCCTGCCGGACGTGGACCCGGAGCCCCGCGACGGCGTCGACGTCCGCTCCGTCGACGGGGCCCTGGTGGGTGACAAGACCCGTGCGTCGGTAGGTCCGCCGTGTGTACGGCACGAGCAGGTGCACCGGTGCCGTGTCCGCGGCGGCGCATCCGTGCACGGCGAGGGCGCTCTGCCCGCTGAGCACCGCCGTGTCGCCGACGGTGAGCAGCGCCGCCGCCGCACGGGTATGGAACTCACCGACGCGGTGCGGGTCGACGACGACCGTGCGGGAGAAGCTCGACAGCCGGCCCGCGCGCAGCGCGGCGCGGAGTGCACTCGGTCCGACGAGCGCGGCCAGGTCGCTGCGGAGATGGGCGACCGTGCAGTCCGTGCGGTAGTGAGGTCATGTCCGCACTCTGCGCGAGCACGGTGTCCCCGGGTGGGCGTGACCCACAGGCCTGTGGACAACTCGCACCCCTGTGGACAGCGTCCGCGCGATCGGACCGTCCACTCACCGTCCCGGGTCGTCAACTCGCCGTTCTGGGGTGGCGACTCGCGGGTCAGGTGAGGGCGGTGAGGGCGGTGTGGGTGAGGGTGCGGACGCCGGCCAGGAGGGCGCGCTCGTCCAGGTCGAACGTCGGCTGGTGCAGGTCGTGCGTCGGGCCCTCACCGGACCACACCCCGAGGCGGGCGAACGCACCGGGCACGTGCTCCAGGTACCACCCGAAGTCCTCGCCGCCGGAGGACTGCTCCGTGCCCACCAGCGCGTCCGTCCCCAGGGCGGACTCGACGGCGGAGCGCAGCAGACCGGTGTTCTCCGGCTCGCTGACCACCGGGGGCACCCCGCGCCGGTAGTTCAGCTCGTGCCCGACGCCGGTCGGCGCGAGCAGCGCCTGCACCGACGACTCGACCAGCGGCTCCAGTTGGGTCCACGTCTCGTGGTCGGCCGTGCGCAGTGTGCCGCGCAGCAACCCCTCCTCCGGCACCGCGTTGGCGGCCTCCCCGGCGTGCACCGCACCCCACACCAGCACCGTGCCCGATCGCGGGTCCACGCGCCGGGAGAGCACCGACGGCAGGGAGGTGATGACCGTGCCGAGCGCGTGCACGAGGTCGGCGGTCAGGTGCGGACGCGAGGTGTGCCCGCCCGGTGAGCTCAGCCGCAGCTCCACCAGGTCGGCCGCCGAGGTGAGCGCCCCCACCCGCGTGCCGATCGTGCCCGCCCGCAGCCGCGGGTCGCAGTGCAAACCGAAGATCCGGTCGACGCCGTCGAGCACGCCCGCCTCGATGGCGTCCAGAGCCCCACCCGGCATGACCTCCTCGGCGGGCTGGAAGATCAGCCGCACCCGGCCGGGGAGTTCCGGCGCGCTCGCCAGCGCGAGCCCGGTGGCCAGCAGCACCGTCGTGTGCGCGTCGTGGCCGCAGGCGTGCGCCACACCGTCCACACGGGAGGCGAACGGCAGCCCCGTCGCCTCGGTCAGCGGGAGCGCGTCAAGGTCCGCCCGCAGTGCGACGCACGACGGGCCGTCGCCGATGTCGCAGACCACGCCGGTGCCGCCGGGCAACACCCACGGCTTCAGCCCGGCCGAGCGCAGCAGCGTCGTCACCAGCTCCGTGGTGCCGTACTCGCGGCGCGCCAGCTCGGGGTTGGTGTGGATGTGCCTGCGCCAGGCCACGACGTCGGAGGCGTACTCCGCCAGCCACCCGTCCAGCCAGTCGGGCCCCCGGCCCCGGCCGGGGTCGTCCACGACCGTGCCGACCCCGGCGGGGAGGTCGGTGTCGGACCCGGTGAGCAGCGCCCCCCGACGATCCCCCGGTCTCCCCGGACTCCACGGTCTCCACGGGATCGGAATCGGGATCGGGTTCCCCGGGTCGTTCGGGCCGCGAGTCGAGAACGGTCACGCCGCACCTCCGCACGTACCCAGCTGGGCGCTCACGGGCCATTCCGGCGTCCGCTGGTCGGTTCTCCATGGATAGGTCATTGCCGTACGCATCTGCTCTCAGTTTGACACCAACCAGAGTATGCGTAACCCGGATGTCCTAGCACAGAGACGGAAGGTCGCCCGTTTGCGCTAAACGGTGACGCTCGGTTCGGTGACGCTGAGCGGTGACCGACCGCTCACCCGCCGCTCTCCGATCGCTTCTTCCGGTACCACCGGCCCCACAGGACGATACCCAGCAGGATCGCCGCGGCCACGCCGACGACGAGCTTGTTGTCGTCCTCTCCGGCCTCCTCGCGGGTCGTGGAGTCGAGCTCGGGTCCGGGCGGCGGGCTCTCCCCGGTCTCGTCGGTCTGTGCCGCGGCCGGGAACCCGGCCGATTCCGCCGGTGCGGCGACGGCCTCCGGCGCGGAACCGACGGGGCCGACACCCACGGCGGCGGACACGGCGCCGGCGGACACGGTGAGGACGAACAGGGTGAGGACACTGAGCACAACGGCATACACACGCACGGCGAACAGTGTGCCCGGTGCGGGCGTGCCGCGTCAGTCCCCATCCACGGACCCGGTCCGTCAGGCCCCGTCCACGGACGGGGCGCCGAACGCCTCCAGGATCCGTTCGGCCGCCAGGGTCGGCGTGCTGCGGCCCTCGCGCACGTCCCGCTCGACCTCCTCCACGACCGCGCGCACGGACGTGTGCCCGGCGAGCCGGTCGAGCAGCTGCTCCCGCACCATCGACCAGGTCCAGTCCACCTGCTGCCGCCGGCGTTTGGCGGCCAGCTCCCCGGTAGCCGCCAGGGTTTCCCGGTGCCCGCCCAGCTGCTGCCACACGGTGTCCAGGCCGGTCCCGGTCAGCCCGCTGCACGTGAGTACGGGAGGTGTCCACTCGGCGTGCGGCCCGTAGAGCATCCGCAGTGCCCCGGACAGCTCCCGCGCGGCCCGGCGTGCCTCCCGCTCGTGCTCGCCGTCGGCCTTGTTCACCGCGATCACGTCGGCGAGCTCCAGCACACCCTTCTTGATCCCCTGCAGCTGGTCCCCCGTGCGGGCCAGGGTCAGGAACAGGAAGGAGTCGACCATGCCCGCCACGGTCACCTCGGACTGGCCGACGCCGACGGTCTCCACCAGCACGACGTCGTACCCGGCGGCCTCCATCAGCACGATGGTCTCCCGGGTGGCCCGGGCCACCCCGCCGAGCGTGCCGGAGGTCGGTGCGGGCCGGATGAACGCCGCCGGGTCGACGGCGAGCCGCGCCATCCGCGTCTTGTCGCCCAGGATGCTGCCGCCGGGTCCGGGTGGACGACGGGTCCACCGCCAGCACGGCCACCCGGTGCCCCTGCCCGGTCAGGGTCGTGCCGAGCTGGTCGATGAAGGTCGACTTACCGACCCCGGGAACGCCGGTGATGCCCACGCGGGCCGCGCCCCCGGAGTCCGGCAGCAGCGCGACCAGCAGGTCCTGCGCGGCCCGGCGGTGGTCCACACGCTGCGACTCGACGAGCGTGATCGCCCGCGCCAGGGTGCCGCGGTCGCCCGCCCGGACGCCCTCGGCCAGGGCGGCGACATCGGGAACGGATGCCATGCCTACGAGTGTCGTGCCTCGAGTCGGTCGAGCAGACCCAGGGCGGCCTCGGCGATCACGGTGCCCGGCCCGAACACCGCCACCGCGCCCGCCTCGTGCAGCGCGTCGTGGTCCTGGGGCGGGATCACCCCGCCGCACACGATCAGGATGTCCGGCCTGCCCAGCTCGGCGAGTTCCGCCCGCAGCGCGGGGACCAGGGACAGATGCCCCGCCGCCAGGGACGACACGCCCACGATGTGCACGTCGGACTCCACGGCCTGGCGCGCCACCTCGGCGGGGGTGGAGAACAGCGGGCCGACGTCGACGTCGAAACCGATGTCGGCGAACGCGGTCGAGATCACCTTCTGCCCGCGGTCGTGGCCGTCCTGGCCCATCTTGGCCACCAGGATGCGCGGCCTGCGGCCCTCGGCCCCGGCGAAGCGATCCACCCGCTCCCGGGCCGCCGTCACGTCCGGCGACTCGCCGACCTCCTCGCGGTACACACCGGAGAGCGTACGGATCTGTCCGGAGTGCCGCCCCCAGACCTTCTCCAGCGCCTCGGAGATCTCCCCGACGGTCGCCTTCGCCCGTGCGGCGTCGACGGCCAGCTCCAGCAGGTTGCCGTCCCCCTCGGCACCCGCGGTGAGCCTGCGCAGGGCCTCGGCGGTGGCCTCGGGATCCCGTTCGGCGCGCAGCCGGTCCAACTTCTCCAGCTGCTGCGCCCGGACCTCCTCGTTGTCGATCTTGAGCACGTCCAGGACGTCGTCGGACTCCTCCGCGCCGACGCGGTGGGTGTTCACGCCCACGACCGGCTGCCTGCCGGAGTCGATGCGCGCCTGGGTGCGGGCGGCGGCCTCCTCGATGCGCAGCTTCGGGATGCCCGCGTCGATGGCGGCGGCCATACCCCCCGCCGACTCGACCTCCTCCAGGTGCGCCCACGCCCGGTCGGCGAGGTCGTGGGTGAGCCGCTCGACGAACGCACTGCCGCCCCACGGGTCGACCACCCGGGTCGTGCCGGACTCCTGCTGCAGCAGCAGTTGGGTGTTGCGGGCGATCCGCGCGCTGGTGTCGGTGGGCAGGGCCAGCGCCTCGTCGAGGGCGTTGGTGTGCAGCGACTGGGTGTGCCCCTGGGTGGCGGCCATCGCCTCCACGCAGGTGCGCACCACGTTGTTGTAGACGTCCTGGGCGGTGAGCGACCAGCCGGAGGTCTGACTGTGCGTGCGCAGGCTCAGCGACTTGTCGTCGGCCGGTCCGAACCGCTTGACCAGCCTGGCCCACAGCAGGCGCGCCGCCCGCAGTTTGGCGACCTCGGTGAAGAAGTTCATCCCGATGCCGAAGAAGAACGACAGCCGCGGGGCGAACGCGTCGATGTCCAGCCCGGCGTCCAGCCCGGCGCGCAGGTACTCGACCCCGTCGGCCAGGGTGTAGGCCAGCTCCAGGTCGGCGGTGGCCCCGGCCTCCTGCATGTGGTAGCCGGAGATCGAGATCGAGTTGAACTTCGGCATCCGCCGCGAGGTGTAGGAGAAGATGTCGGAGATGATCCGCATCGACGGTTGCGGCGGGTAGATGTAGGTGTTGCGGACCATGAACTCCTTGAGGATGTCGTTCTGGATGGTCCCGGTGAGTTTCTCCGGCGGCACGCCCTGCTCCTCGGCGGCCACCACGTAGAGCGCCAGCACCGGCAGCACGGCGCCGTTCATCGTCATGGACACGCTCATCCGATCCAGCGGGATGCCGTCGAAGAGCTGGCGCATGTCGAGGATCGAGTCGATCGCCACCCCGGCCATCCCGACGTCGCCGGCGACCCGCGGGTGGTCGGAGTCGTAGCCGCGGTGGGTGGCCAGGTCGAACGCCACCGACAGGCCCTTCTGCCCCGCGGCGAGGTTGCGCCGGTAGAACGCGTTCGACTCGGCGGCCGTGGAGAACCCCGCGTACTGGCGGATCGTCCACGGCTGGTTCGTGTACATCGTCGGGTACGGCCCGCGCACGTACGGCGCGAGGCCGGGGTAGGTGTGCAGGTGGTCGACCCCGTCCAGGTCCTCGGCGGTGTAGAGCGGCCGGACGTCGATGCCCTCCGGGGTCCGGGTGGTCAGGGCGTCGACGTCCTTGCCGGTGCGGGCCCGCAGTGCCCCGGCCCACTCCCGCCGGTCGTGCGGCCGCGGCGTGCCGAGGTCGACGTCGGTGAAGTCGGGGATGCTCATCGGGCGACTCCGAGTGTGTCGAGGGTGCCGGACAGGACCGCGAGCGCGTCGCATCCGGTGTGGACGTAGCCGTCGACGTGGGCGTGGTCGGCGGGTTTCCCGGCCAGCAGGACCGTGGCCGCCCCGGCGTCGCGCAGGGCCGCGGCGAGGCGGTCGGCACGGTCCGCGTAGGCGGTGTCGGTGCCGCACAGGCACACCACGGTGGTACCGCTGTCCCGGAAGGCGGCCACGAGGGCGTCCGGGTCGGCGGTCTCGCCCGGATCCACGGG
>NZ_KB912562.1:2860-8502 GCF_000383775.1 Saccharomonospora halophila 8 | reverse complement strand
GCTCGTCCTCACCGCCGTGGCCGTGTTCGTCCTCGCCGCCGTGGCCGGTTTCGCGCTCACCCGGATCCTGGGCGGCTGAGCCGCCCCCGGACATCCCCGCTGTGGGCGCCGGACCGGCGGGTCACCACCGTCGCGGTCCACTCGCTACTCACCTCGGCGAACGGCGCCACATCCCGCGCACCGCACGCCGGAGTACCCCCGCGAAATGGACGGCGATCTCCCGGGGTGCTCGTCCTCCGCGTTCGTGCCGGATCCGCGGACTCGCACGTTCGGCCGTCAACGTGTCGATCTCACGACACTGCGCGGAGATCGTGTCCGCCATCCTGTCCGCGTTCCGGGCATGCACCGCGGCCTCGTGCTGGAGTTGGAGGACCCGGGTATACAACGCGATCCGGTTGTTCTCCATGGCGGCGAGCAGACCGGATCCGCTGTAGGGCCGGAGGTCCCGCATCAGGGAGGAGCAGTGCGTCGAGGCACGCCGAACCAGGACACCCATCCCGAAGATCGCGGGAACCAGTTCCAGGTGCCACGGGTCGTCACCGAATCGCCGGAGAACGTCTTCCACGGCCGTGAGCACACCATTGCTGTCACCCCCGGCTCGCGTGGACGAGGTGAACGCGCCCATCCCGACGAATCCGGCCGGGGTCAGTTCGTCGTGCCACACGGTGGGTCCGTCCGTGCCGGCGGGATTGCGGTCCTCGGGGGGAAGCGTCGAGGGTTGATAGTAGAGGTCCCGTCGCGAACACGGCCAGAGGAGGTCGTGGCAGACGACCGTGGCGTCCGGGGCGTGGGTGAGGATCCATTCGAGCTCCCGGTGGACCGTCGCATAATTGTGGTCCCCGTCCAGAACGTAGAGATCCGCCACCGGAAGTTCGGTGAAGGCCCGGGGCGAGGGGGTCGTCACCAGCCGCAGTGCCTCGTTGCCGGCGAGAGTGGCGCGAAGCTCGTCCGTGGGACGCGGCTCGATACAGTACACCGTCGAGGCTCCGAGTTCGGCGTACATCCCACTGACCGCGCCGGACTCCACACCCACTTCGACCACCGTCCGGATGTCCCGGTGAGCGAAGACGATCTCGAAGATCTCCCGGAACAGTGCCATCGAGTGCAGCAACAGCGGTTGGTGACGTGCCCGGCGGGCCTGCGCATGCGGATCATCGCGGGTGCCGATGTCCTGCGGGCCGGGAGCGTGGGCTCTCATCGCCGAGCCGCCAGACGGCGGATGACCATGCGCGCGGCACCCGCGGCGATCCCGGCGACCCCCCGGGCCCGATACTCCGCGCGCGCTCGCCCCGACAGGCGCGCGACTCTGGAGGCCGGGGGAACCCTCGGGGTGAACCCGGACACCGCTTGCGGCAACATCGCGAAGGCGATGGTGATCCGTGCGGACGTGACCGGCGCGCCGGTCCGGTCCGCCAGGGGCAGCCACAGTGCCGCATGGGGGGAAGCGAACTCGACCATGTTGGCTCCGAGCCAGGTGCACTCGGCGAAGGTCAGCCCGGCGAAGTCGTCCGGCTTGTCCCAACGCAGAACCCGCGGTTCGGCGTCTCCCCCGGCGATCACCGTGGCCTCGATCCAGTCGACACGCACGATCGCGGGGCGCCCGGGGATGGCCAGGGAGACATCGGTCGCGCCGTCGGTCTCGAAGTTCATCCGCGCGAACGACAACCCGTTGTGGTTGATCCGGACGCGTCGGCGCGGGCCGTCGTGCCACCGCTCGTCCGGGGTGCGGAACCGGAGCCGGGTCTCGGACGGCTCCCCGGCGGGCTCGAACATGCCCGGGTCCACGAGCCCGTTCGCCAGCGCACGGGCCGCAGCGCTCAACCGGGTGTCCGAGGCTGCGATGAGGGCGGGCCAGAACGCGTCCCGCATTCCCAGGTCGTCGAGGTCATTGGGCGACAGGTAGGGAACCGCGGGCCGGAGGTCCTCGGGGAGGATACGGGTGACCACGGAGGATCCGAAGTTGTCGTCGTGTGCCCAGTTGCCGAACACGGCGGCCTCGTCGGTGGTGGGGACCTTCAGGGCGGCGGTGAGTATGGTGGCCAACCGGTGCCTGGCGCTGTGGGTGAGCTCGGGCCAGGTACCGCCCGAGTGTTCGACGTAGCGGTTCCACTGCCGCTGGAAAGCCCGGATGCCGTCCTGGGTACTTCGGATCTCGGCATCCTGGGAGTCCGAACCGGCACGGGGGCCGAGGACGGGGGAGCCCTCGTCGGTGAAATCGACCAGCGAGCCGCACAGGGCGTTCGTGCATTGTTCGAGGGCCTCGGGGCTGCGACGGACCGCCTCGACGGTCTCGTGCGGCTGCCCCGCCTGGCCGAGGTATCCCGCTGCCGGCAGTCCGGCATGGTGAAGTCTGGTGGAACGCTCGTCGGTGGCCAGGTAGAACCCCGACACCCGGGTTCCGCTCTGGACGATACGCAGGGTATGCGCCAACTGGAGTTGGATCGTTCCGCCCCACCCGAGATCGACCAGGACGAGTTCCGGGCTGTCCAGCGCCCCGCTGTCGCGCAACGCCCGGAGGAGCCGCTCCCGCGCGGCGGTGACCGCGACCGCGAGGCGGTTGCACAGATGTGGCGTCTCGGTGAGGGCGGCGCTCATCCGGTCGACGATGTCGTCGTGATCGAGAACGGTGTCCAGTTCCCCGGCCAGACCGGGCACATCCCCCGGGCGCAGGTGGAGTGTCGCCAGCAACCGGGAGACGGTCAGCCGGTAACTTCTGCGGACGAACTCGCGGACCGAGTCCCTGTCGAAGCAGTCGAGGGACGCGATCGACGTCACCTGACGCGACAACCACAGCGTCCTGGCTTCCACCTTCCATTCCCGTGACCGTGCCGCCTGATTGACGAGGTGGGAGAGCAACTCCCCCTCCCGCATCGGACACCAGACGACCGGGGTCCCGCTGCGGTGCGCATGGAACGCCACCCACTCGGCGAATCCGGTCAGCACCGGACCGAGTACCGAGGCCCCGTACCGCCACGCGGTACCGACCGCGGACGTGGTCGGCGCCGGGGCCATCCCCAGTGTCCGCGCGCGCAGGCTGGTCAGCCCGAAGTCACCGTGTTCGGGATCGAGGTGTGCCCCGAAGGGGCCGAACGTCTCCGCCGACTCCTGTTCCCGCTCCAGGACACCCGCGAAATCCTCGTCGATCCGTTGGTACGGCACGGTCCGCACACCGAGCGAAGCCGGGACCACCTGATCTGCGTGCGCGTCGTCGCCGACGTGCACGACCTGCTCCGGCCGACAGCCGAGCCCGTTCAGAACGATCTTCCACAGTCCGGATCCCTTGGCCGCGCCGTGGTGCTGCGACCGGAACACGCGGGCGTTGCGCAGGGTGTCCAGCTCCGGACGGTCCAGGAGGTAGGTGAGCTGTTCCTCGGTGAAGTACGTGTCCGAGACCAGCACGATCGGGACTTCGTACTTGTCGGCCAATCGGAGGACGTCGGCCATGTCGAGATCCGCGACGGTGAACGCACGTTCGATTTCGACCTCCGCCCGCACCAGTTCGTCGCGCGGTGTTCCCTCGAACAGGGACAGCGGCATCGCGTCCCAGATGTCGAACAGCGAGACCTCACTGCCCAGTGATTCGCTCCGGCCACGGGCCTCGTCCTCCGCGGCGACCCGCATGCGACGGAACGCGGTGTCGGTCAACCACGGGGGGCACCGACCGTCACGTCGCAGTCGTGCTCCCAGGATGCCGAACAGATCCGCCGGGTGTGGCACGCGCCGCCACAGGACGGTGTCGAATACGTCCAGGGACAGAACCGGGCACGCCCCGTCGTTGAGCACCCGGTGCAGGTGCTCCAGTTGCCGACGATTCTCCGCACGCCGGGATCCGAATGACGTCGAGAGCCGCACATCCGCCTCCTGTTCACAGACTGTGCGTGGGTGTCGCGGCACCGACACCGGCTCTGCACGGAATTGCGGAATCCGCGGTTCCGGCATGATTCAGCCCGGGCGGCAAGCGCGCGAGGCGAGAATCGACACGTTTCGGAACGACTATCCGGAACCGTCCACGACCCGGCATCAGTATATTCAGCAAAATTCTGGGAAAGAATAGCGCGTGAATGCGGACACGGTCAAACCGGGTCACCGACCGGCCCTCGAAGGAGTGAATCTTTCCGACGACAGATCGGATCGGGCGGTCCTCATTTCGCAGGCGTGTTCGGCCGTCGGCGCCGCCCCGACAGCGTCACTCGAACCGTCGGGCCGAGGCGCCGCTCTGGGCGAGCCGGCGCAGGACGACCAGCAACGTGTCCCCGAACACGGTGCCCACCACCGCCGATTCGACGACGGACTCGGTGGAGGCCAGCCGGGAGACGTAGTCGAGATCGGCCTCGGCGATCTCCTCGGCCGCGTCGGCGTAGCGGTCGACCATGGACGCGAGTTCGGGATAGCCGAGTGAGCGCACCGTGCCGAGCACCCCGACCAGGGCCCGCACCACCGGTGAGTCCTCCCCGGGCTCCCACCCGCGCTCGGCCATCAGCGTCCCGACCTTCCTCCGGGCCCAGTCCGCCGACTCGTCGTCCACCTCGGCCCCGGTCAGCGGCAGTCCCTGCTGCGCGAGCCGCAGCACCTCGTGCAGCGAGGTGTCCTTTGCCTCCATGGCGGCGAGGACCTCCTTCACATCGGCGATGGACAACCCACCCACGTCGAGCAGGGCGCGGACCAGGCGCAGCCTGCGGACGTGGCCGTCGTCGTAGCGGGCCTGGTTGCGCCCGGTGCGTTCACCGGCATGCAGCAACCCCTCGCGCAGGTAGTACTTGACGGTCGCGACCGGGACACCGGACTCCCGGCTCAGCTCGGCCATGCGCATGCTGCGGCCTTCCTCTCGGGGAACACTGGCGAACCCTCCCTGGATAGTGTACCTTCCTATTATAGACAGCGATGCTATCCACTATCCGGATGGGTGGTACCCATGCGCACCATTCGACCGTCCGTACCGGACACCTGGCACCGGCCGATGCTGCTGTGCGCCGGTGTCATGGCCGTCCTGGCCGTCGTCTCCGGGGCCGGACTCCTCCTGGACGACCGCGTGCTCCTCGGGGCACCGATCTGGCTCAAGCCGCTCAAGTTCGCGCTCTCCCTCGGCATCTACTGCCTCACCTGGTCCTGGCTGTACTCCCTGCTGCGGCGCCGACGGACCACGGCGTGGCGGGTGTCGACCACGATCGTGATCCTCGCGCTCGTGGAGTACGCGATCATCGTCGCCCAGGTGGTGCGCGGCACGACGAGCCACTTCAACGTCAGCACCCCGCTGAACTCCACCCTGTTCGCCGTCATGGGCGCCTCGATCGCCGCGATCTGGACCGGCACGTTCATCCTCACCGTGCTGCTCGTGCGCACCCCGGTCGCCGACGCGGCCACGCGGGTGGCACTGCGGTCCGGGGCGGTGCTGTCCCTCATCGGCATCGGGCTCGGCGCGCTGATGACGCGGCCCACCGCGGAACAGACCAGGCAACTCGGCAACGGGACCTTCCGCGGGGTGCTCGGCGCACACGGCGTCGGCGTGCCCGACGGCGGCCCGGGCATGCCGCTGACCGGGTGGAGCACGACCGGCGGCGACCTGCGCATCCCGCACTTCGTCGGGATGCACGCGCTGCAGGTGCTGCCGCTCGTGGTCGCCGTCCTCGTCGTCCTCGCCCGGT
>NZ_KB912562.1:0-2760 GCF_000383775.1 Saccharomonospora halophila 8 | reverse complement strand
ACGACGGCGTGCTCGTCCGACGACCAGGCCCCGGCCGAGGATCTGCCCGCCGCCCCCGCCCTCGTCGACGAGGCCGCGGAAGCGGCCCGGGGCATCGAGAGCGCCCACGTGACGCTCGACGTGGCGGGTTCCCTGCCGGGCGTCCCCGTGCGCAGCATCGAGGGGGACCTCACCGGGGAGGGCGAGGCGGTGGGCACGGGCACGCTGGAACAGGCCGGTCAGCTCGTCGAGGTCGAGTTCGTGCTCACCGCCGACACGCTGTACCTGAAGGGCCCCACCGGGGACCACCAGGAGATCCCGGCCGCGTTCGCCTCCTCCGTGTACGACCCGTCCGCCATCCTCGACCCCGAGGGCGGGATCGCCGGCCTGCTGACCGATCTACGCCGACCGCGGACACTGGCGGCGGAGGAGGTCGCGGGCACCCCGGCGTACGAACTCGGCGGCACACTGCCCCCGGAGACCCTGTCCGGGCTGTTGCCCGGTGTCGACTCCGGTGCCGACGTGACCTTCTGGGTGCGCAGCGACGACAGCCGGCTCCCCGTGCGGGCCTCGGCCGAGTTCGACGGCGGCGCCACCGTCGACATCACACTGTCCGAGGTGAACGAACCGGTGACCGTGGAAGCGCCCGCATGACCGGCACACTGACCACGCGCGGCGGCCGTTCGGTGGCGATCGGTGCGGGCGGGCTGGCCGTGCTGCTGGGCGCGCTCGACACCTACGTCGTCGTCGGCCTGTTCCGGCAGATCATGCAGGACCTGCAGATCCCGGTGAACCGGCTGGAACGGCTCACCCCGGTGGTGACCGGATACCTGCTCGGCTACGTCGCCGCGATGCCGGTGCTCGGGCAGGCCTCCGACCGGTTCGGGCGCAGAAGACTGCTCCAGATCTGCCTCGGCGGCCTCGTGCTCGGCTCGGCGGTCACCGCGGGGGCACCGTCCGTGCCCGTGCTCGTCGCGGGCCGGGTCGTGTTGGGCGTGGCCGGGGGTGCGCTGCTCCCCGTCACGATGGCCCTGGCCGCCGACCTCTGGGCCGAGCACCGGCGCGCCGCCGTACTCGGCGCCGTCGGGGCCGCCCAGGAACTCGGCAGCGTCCTCGGCCCCGTCTACGGCATCGCGCTCGCCGCCGTCGCCGGCTGGCGCGGAGTGTTCTGGGTGAACATCCCGCTGGCGTTGCTCGCCATGCTCGCGGTGCACCTGTCCGTGCCCGCCCGGCGTGCGGAGACCGGGACCTCCCCGGTGGACCTGCGGGGCGGGGCCCTGCTCGCGGTGACGCTCGGGCTCGCGGTGGTGGGGCTGTACAACCCGGACCCGGCCGAGCAGGTCCTACCGGACTGGGGTGTGCCGGCACTCGTGGGCGCCGCGATCACGGGGACGCTCTTCGTCGTCCACCAGTCCCGCGCCCGCCTCCCGCTGATCGACACCACGCGGGTGCGGATGCGGCCGTTCCTGGCGGCTCTGGGTGCGAGCCTCGCCGCGGGCGCGGCGCTGATGGTCACGCTCGTCGACGTCGACCTGTTCGCCCAGACCCTGCTCGGCTACGACGACCACGGCGCCGTCCTGCTGTTGTTGCGCTTCCTCGTCGCACTGCCGATCGGCGCACTGCTCGGCGGCGCACTGGCCTCCCGGTTCGGCGAACGCGGCGTCTCCGTCTGCGGGCTGCTGCTGGCTGCCGGGGGCTTCGGGCTCATGTCGACATGGACCGCGGACGTCCTGTCCGCGGCATACCGGCCGGGTCCGGTGCCGCTGCCCAAGGCGGATGTCGACCTGGCGCTCGTCGGCCTCGGGCTCGGTCTGGTCATCGCCCCGATCTCCGCGGTCGTGCTCCGGCTCACCCCACCCGAACAACACGGCATCGCCTCGGCCGGCGTGGTCGTGGCCCGGATGACGGGGATGCTGGTCGGGATCGCCGCCCTGTCCGCGTGGGGCCTGCACCGGTTCCACAGCCTCACCGCGACGCTGGACGTGCCCCTGCGCGTCCTGTTCGACTCCGAGGCGGAGTTCCGCAGCGCGATGGACGACTACACCGCCGCGCTCCGCGACGCCATGGTCACCCAGTACACGGAGATCTTCGCGATCACCGGGGTCGTATGCCTCGCCGGCGCGGTCTGCGCCGCCCTCCTCGGCGGAACCCGCACCCGCTGATCCCGGTCGGCCGCGGAGCCTCCGGACGTCCCGGGCCCCGCGACCGACCGGGCTCTCCTCCCGACGCCACCGTGATTCGGACATCCATGAACGGCGACCGCGGAACGCAGGACACGAGGCGGATTCGTACCAAAAGAAAAGGCCGGAGCGTGTGCAACGCTCCGGCCTTTTCCTCAGTTGTGTGTTCGGCGGTGTCCTACTCTCCCACACCCGTGCGGGTGCAGTACCATCGGCGCTGGTGGGCTTAGCTTCCGGGTTCGGAATGGGACCGGGCGTGTCCCCTACCGCTGTGACCACCGAACAACCCCGTGAAACAGTCCCCGCGCGGGCGTGTCGAGGGGGTGGTGTTTCAGAGTTGCAGAGTGGGTGCGTAGCATTTTTGTGGTCAAGCCCTCGGCCGATTAGTACCAGTCCACTCGAGAACACATTGCTGTGCGTCCATGTCTGGCCTATCAACCCCATGTTCTGTGGGGGGCCTTACCCACTCGAGGGTGGTGGGAGCAGCTCGGCCGCGTCCCGGCCGCCGGTGTAGTCCTTGAGGACCTCCGAGCAGGTCGGGTCCAGCCAGTCGTGCTGGTCCTCCTCCGTGGGGAACTCCTCGAACTCGTCCCGCAGGTCG
>NZ_KB912561.1 GCF_000383775.1 Saccharomonospora halophila 8 | reverse complement strand
GCCGGCCGCCCTGCCGGTCCCTGCCGCCTTTCCGGCCCTGACCACCCTGGTCGCCCGGACCACCCTGGGAGCCCTGGCCGCGGTCCTTCGGCCGGTCCTCGCGGCCCGCCCTGCCCGTCCGGCGGGAGGACCCACCGTCGGCCGAGGGGACGTCGTCGTCGAGCCGCAGGGTGAGCGAGATGCGCTTGCGGTCCACGTCGACGTCGAGGACCTTGACCGTCACCACGTCCCCGGGCTTGACGACCTCCCGCGGGTCGTCGACGAACCGGTGCGCCATCGCCGAGACGTGCACGAGCCCGTCCTGGTGCACGCCGACGTCGACGAACGCCCCGAACGCCGCCACGTTCGTGACCACGCCCTCCAGCCGCATCCCCGGTTCGAGGTCGTTCATGGTCTCCACGCCCTCGGCGAAGGTCGCCGTGGTGAACTCGGGGCGCGGGTCGCGTCCGGGCTTCTCCAGTTCGGCGAGGATGTCGGTGACCGTGGGCAGGCCGACCGTGTCGTCGACGAACGATTCCGGCGACAGCGTGCGCAGCGTCCGGGAGTCGCCGATCAGCTCGCGGATGCCGACCCCGGCCGCGTCCACGATCCGCCGCACCACCGGGTAGGACTCCGGGTGCACGCCGGAGGCGTCGAGCGGGTCGTCGCCGTCCGGGATCCGCAGGAAGCCCGCGCACTGCTCGAACGCCTTCGGCCCCAGGCGGGTGACGTCCTTCAGCGCCGTGCGGCTGCGGAACGCCCCCGTGGTGTCCCGGTGGCCGACGATGTTCTCCGCCAGCCCCGAGCCGATCCCGGAGACCCGGGCCAGCAGCGGGGCGGACGCGGTGTTCAGGTCGACCCCGACCGCGTTCACGCAGTCCTCCACCACCGCGTCCAGGGAGCGGGAGAGTTTCGACTCGGCCACGTCGTGCTGGTACTGCCCGACCCCGATGGACTTCGGGTCGATCTTCACCAGCTCCGCCAGCGGGTCCTGCAACCGGCGCGCGATGGAGACCGCGCCGCGCAGCGACACGTCCAGACCGGGCAGCTCCTGCGCGGCGTAGGCCGAGGCGGAGTACACCGACGCCCCCGACTCCGACACCATCACCGTGCTCAGGCCGAGTTCCGGGTGGCGCTTGGCGAGTTCCCCGGCGAGCTTGTCGGTCTCCCGGGAGGCGGTGCCGTTGCCGATGGCGACCAGCTGCACACCGTGTTCCCGGGCCAGCCGCGCCAGCGTGGCCAGCGCCTCGTCCCACCGGGCCTGCGGTTTGTGCGGGTAGACCGTATCGGTGGCGACCACCTTGCCGGTGCCGTCGACCACCGCCACCTTCACCCCGGTGCGGTAGCCCGGGTCCAGACCGATCGTCGCCCGGGTGCCCGCGGGCGCCGCGAGCAGGAGGTCCCGCAGGTTCGCGGCGAACACCCGCACCGCCTCGTCCTCGGCGGCCTGCCGCAGCCGCATCCGCAGGTCGATGCCCAGATGCAGCAGCACCTTGGTGCGCCACGCCCAGCGCACCGTCTCCCGCAGCCAGCGGTCGGCGGGCCTGCCCGCGTCGGTGATGCCGAACCGCGCGGCGATGCGGGCCTCGTACTCGTCGGCGTCCGTGCCCGGCTGTTCGGGCTCGGTGGACACCGTGAGGATCTCCTCCTTCTCCCCGCGCAGCAGTGCGAGCACACGGTGCGAGGGCAGCTTGGCCATCGGTTCGGCGAAGTCGAAGTAGTCGGCGAACTTGGCGCCCTCGGTCTCCTTGCCCTCGCGCACGGTCGCGGTGATCCAGCCGCGCGACCACATCCGCTCGCGCAGGTCGCCGATCAGGTCGGCGTCCTCGGCGAACCGCTCGACCAGGATGGCGCGCGCCCCGGCGAGGGCGGCGTCGGCGTCGGCGACCCCGGCGTCGGCGTCGACGAACGACTCCGCGGTGCCCTTCGGGTCCTGCGTCGGGTCGTCCAGCAGGGTGTCCGCCAGCGGTTCGAGCCCGGCCTCCCGGGCGATCTGGCCCTTCGTCCGCCGCTTCGGCCGGTACGGCAGGTAGATGTCCTCCAGCCGCGCCTTCTCCCGGGCGGCCCGGATGCGTGCCTCCAGCTCCGGCGTGAGTTTGCCCTGCGCGCGGATCGAGTCGAGGATCACCGCGCGCCGGTCCTCCAGCTCCCGCAGGTACCGCAGGCGCTCCTCCAGCGTGCGCAGCTGGGTGTCGTCGAGCGCTCCGGTCACCTCCTTGCGGTAGCGCGCGATGAACGGCACCGTCGCGCCGTCGTCGAGCAACGCGACGGTCGCGGAGACCTGCCCGGGACGGACGCCGAGCTCGTCGGCGAGCGTGTCGGTGAGGGACGTGTCGGGGGACGTGCTGTCAGCCACGACACGGATTGTGCCTGGTCCGCTCGGCGTCGATGATGGGCCCATGCCGGAACACGATCCGAAGCCCCGCAGCCATGAGGTCACCGACGGCGTCGAGCGGACCGCCGCCCGCGGGATGTTGCGCGCGGTGGGGATGGGCGACGAGGACTTCGCCAAGCCCCAGGTGGGCATCGCGTCGTCGTGGAACGAGATCACCCCGTGCAACCTCTCGTTGCAGCGGTTGGCGCAGGCGAGCAAGAACGGTGTGCACGCCGGGGGCGGGTATCCGCTGGAGTTCGGCACGATCTCGGTCTCCGACGGGATCAGCATGGGGCACGAAGGGATGCACTTCTCGCTGGTCTCCCGCGAGGTGATCGCGGACTCGGTGGAGACGGTGCTGGAGGCCGAGCGGATCGACGGCGCGGTGCTGCTGGCGGGCTGCGACAAGAGCCTGCCCGGCATGCTGATGGGCGCCGCCCGGCTCGACGTCGCCGCCGTGTTCCTCTACGCGGGCACGACGCTGCCCGGCCGGGTGGACGGCCGCGAGGTCACGATCGTGGATGCGTTCGAGGCGGTGGGCGCCTGCTCCCGGGGGCTGATCGGACGGGACGAGGTGGACCGGATCGAGCGCGCCGTCTGTCCGGGCGAGGGCGCCTGCGGCGGGATGTACACCGCGAACACGATGGCCTGCGCCGCCGAGGCACTGGGCATGTCCCTGCCCGGCTCGGCGAGTCCGCCGTCGGTGGACCGCCGCCGGGACACGTTCGCCCGCGCCGGGGGCGAGGCCGTCGTCCGGCTGCTGGAGCGGGGGATCAGCGCCCGCGACATCCTCACCCGGGAGGCGTTCGAGAACGCGATCGCGGTGGTGATGGCCCTCGGCGGCTCGACGAACGCCGTGCTGCACCTGCTGGCGATCGCGTACGAGGCCGGGGTGGAGCTGACGCTGGACGACTTCTCGCGGGTGGGTGACCGGGTGCCGCACCTGGCCGACGTGAAGCCGTTCGGCCGCTACGCGATGACCGCCGTCGACCGGGTCGGCGGGGTCCCGGTGGTGATGCGGGCGCTGCTCGACGCGGGACTGCTGCACGGCGACTGCCACACCGTGACCGGCCGCACGGTCGCGGAGAACCTGGACGAGCTGGACCCGCCGCGGCTGGACGGCGAGGTCGTCCACGCGCTGACCGACCCGATCCACCCCACGGGCGGGGTCACCATCCTGCACGGCAGCCTCGCCCCGGAGGGGGCGGTGGTGAAGAGCGCGGGCTTCGAGACGACCCGGTTCGAGGGCACGGCCCGCGTGTTCGAGGGCGAACAGGCCGCGATGGACGCGCTGGACGAGCTGAAGGCGGGCGACGTCGTGGTGATCCGCGGCGAGGGCCCGCGCGGCGGCCCCGGGATGCGGGAGATGCTGGCGGTCACCGGTGCGATCAAGGGCGCGGGCCTGGGCAGCGACGTGCTGCTGCTCACCGACGGCCGGTTCTCCGGCGGCACGACGGGGCTGTGCCTCGGCCACGTGGCCCCGGAGGCCGCACACGGCGGGCCGATCGCCTTCGTCCGGGACGGCGACCCCATCGTCGTTGACTTGTCGACGAAAACGCTCGACCTCGGTGTCGACGCCGACGAGCTGGCCCGTCGCCGCGAGGGGTGGCAGCAACCCGCCACCGACCGGCGGGGCGTGCTGGGCAAGTACGCGCGCCTGGTCGGGTCGGCGGCCCGGGGCGCGGTCTGTTCCTGACCTCCCGTCCGGGCCCGGTGTGTCGGTGTCCTCGTCGCGTCGGCTGCGCTTCTCGCCCCGTCCGGCGGGGGCACCTGGCGCACGCGGGTCAGACGCCGTTCGGCTGGCCGAGCGCTAGGGCCAGCGCCCGGTTGAGGGCCAGCACGGATTGCGGGCACAGGCTCCCAGGGAGTCGCCGAGTTCGTCCCGGCCGAGCGTTTCGATGTTGTCGGTGTTGACGAACCCGGTGAAGGGGTCTTCCCGGGTGAGCTTCACCCAGGTGGGCAAGTCCCGTTGGGTCGTGGTGGCACGCACAGCGAGCAGTCGCGGGTGTGGGTGTTGCGGTAATTGTTGGAGACCACGACCGAGGGTTTGGCTCCGTTGCCGATATCGGCCCGGTAGGCCTGGCCTCCGCGGGGATGGCCGTCACGTGGTCGCCTCGGAGGCGCGCGCCGCGCGACGCTGCCGGGACACCGCCCGTTCGGTGTCGTCCTCGTACGGGTAGTTCGGATTGTCGGCGACCGCGTGGGCGTAGGCCTCCTCCAGCAGGCGCTCCTGGCGTTGGCGCCAGGCTGTTTCGATGGCGGACTTGACCGCCTCGGCCTTCGTGGACGCGTCCTGGGCCAACTCGTCGAGCTTGCGTTCGGTTCCCGGGTCGAGCCGGACTGTCATACCATTCGTCATACATGCACGGTGCCATTGTTGAATGTCCGACGCGCACCTCTCCCTTCTGGTCCGGTGGAGCGTCGATGTGATCGGGTTCCGAGTGCGAACGGGCGAAGCGGCCGGATCCGCCCGCTTCGCCCGGACAGGTGACCGCGAGGTCGTGTCCCGGAGTGGGACACCGTTTCGTCGGTCACGGCTGATAACCAGGGACCGCACGCCGCCCGACCACACGCCGGAGAAGGGACACGACGATGGTGAAGGCCCTCGTGGCGACCGCGCACACCCAGGGATTCCGGGACAACGACTACCACTGGTGTGTCGAGGGGGAGCTCGTGTGGATCGCGCCGCCGTGCCGCGCCGACCGGCACGACCCGGACGGGGCCTGCGGGTGCGGACGCGGTTTCGCGGGGCTGAGCTCGCACCGGGCCACCACCACGGCGGTCGTGCGCACCCTGGACGGCATCAGCAGGCAGGACTTCGTCATGGTGCTCGACGCCAGTCTCGCCGAGCAGGGCTACGGGTCGCTCGACGCCGAGGGGCTGGCCGACCACCTGCTCGAACTGGTCGCCGACCTGCCCGACGGCACCGTGGTGGAGCACCGCCTCGACTACGTCCACGTCCGGCAGGGCGTGCCGTAGCGGCCGAGGTCGCCGTGCCGCACCGGCGGCGGGGCCGTGCCGCAGCGGGGC
>NZ_KB912560.1 GCF_000383775.1 Saccharomonospora halophila 8 | reverse complement strand
GGGGTGCACCCGGCCCGGGTGGTGGTGATCGGCGGCGGCGTCGTGGGCCGCGGCGCCGCGCGGGTGGCGCTCGGACTGGGCGCCGACGTGGAGCTGCTGGACACCGACATCGCGCGGCTGTGGCAGATCGATCGGGAGTTCGCGGGCCGGGTACGCACGATCGCTTCCAGCGGCATGTCGCTGGCCGAGTCGGTGCTGCAGGCCGATCTGGTGATCGGGGCCGTCCTCGTCCCGGGTGCGAAGGCCCCGGAACTCGTCCCGCACGATCTGGTCGGCCGGATGCGGGAGGGCAGCGTCCTCGTGGACGTCTCCATCGACCAGGGCGGCTGCTTCGCCGACTCCCGACCGACCACGCACGACGAACCGACCTACCGGGTCAACGACTCGGTCTTCTACTGCGTGACCAACATGCCCGGCGCGGTCCCGCGTACCTCGACCTACGGCCTGACCAACGCGACGCTGCCGTACGTGCTGCGCATCGCGGACGAGGGCTGGCGGGCGGCCGCACGGGCGGACACCACGCTGGCCCGGGGGATCAACACGCACGCGGGCGGGCTCACCAATGAGGCGGTGGCCCTCGCGCACGACCTGGACTTCGTCGGCTCCCCGCTCTGATCCCGGCGCCGGACCGGGAGGACCGGGACGGACGGGGACACGACGCAGACGCCGGAGAAGAAAGAAGGGGCGGCCCGCTCAACCAGCCTGGGGGTCACCGGGAGCGGGCCGCCACCAACAACTCTAAGCAATAACGGGGCGGTTCGCCGCCCGGGGGTCGCGAGTCGTCGAAGTTTCTTTCCCACGGGACAGCTAGCGATCCGGTGAATCTTTCACGGTATGCCATTGACCAGGGAAAATAGGTCTTCACTCAGCAACAGATGCCGAGAGTGACATACGTCGCCCTCCGTCCGGGTGAGGAACCCGGAGCCCTCCCGTGATCGTCGTAACGGTCCGTACGGCAGGATGACACCGGCCAAGGCACGATCACGAGGGAGACGAGGGCAGCATGCACGACGGCAGTGGCCGCATCGCGGTGCAGAACCTCACCAAGCAGTTCGGCGCCCTCACCGCGGTGCAGAACCTCAGCTTCGCTGTGGAGCCGGGAAGCGTCACGGGATTCCTCGGGCCGAACGGCTCCGGCAAGACCACCACGCTGCGCATGATCCTCGGACTCGTCGAGCCGACCGCGGGCGTGGCCACCATCAACGGCCGACGGCACCAGGAGCTCGGCAGCCCCGGACGGGTGGTCGGCGCCGTGCTGGACAACGGCGGATTCCACCCGAAGCACACCGCCCGCACTCACCTGCGGGTGTACGCCGCCGCCATCGGGGTGCCCGACCGGCGGGCCGACGAGGTGCTCGGCCTCACCGGGCTGGCCCCCGCGGCCAACCGGCGCACCGGCGACTTCTCCCTCGGGATGCGCCAACGGCTCTCCCTCGCGACGGCGCTGCTCGGCGACCCGCAGGTGCTGGTGCTCGACGAACCGTCGAACGGGCTCGACCCGGAGGGCATCGCGTGGCTGCGGCAGTTCCTGCAGTCCTACGCCGCCCAGGGCCGCACCGTGCTGGTGTCGAGCCATCTGCTCTCCGAGGTCGAGCAGATGATCGACCGGGTCGTCATCGTCAGCGCCGGGTCGACCCGGTACTACGGCCCGCTGGAGCAGCTGCGCCAGAGTGGCCGCTCGCGCGTGCTCGTGCAGCCCGCCGATGCCACGGCCCTGGTCACTGCTCTGCAGGAGGCGGGCATCACCGGCCTCGAACCCACCCAGGACGGACGGGTGGCGGTGTCCGGATCGAACGTGCAGCAGATCGCCGACCTCGCCGCGCAGGCCGGTGTCGCCGTCTACGGGATCCAGGAGGAGACCGCCGATCTGGAACAGCTCTTCTTCCAGCTGACCAGTCCGCAGTACGCCGCCCCTGCCCCGGGGCACCCTCCGCAGTTCGCACAGCCGCCGTTCCAGCAGCCGCAGCAGCCGGGGCCGCAACAACCCGCCCCCCAGCAGCCCATGCCCCAGCAGCCCATGCCGCAGCAGGGTGGTTGGGCAGCTCCCCCGGGCGGGCCGTACGCCGCCGGGCAACCGATGCCCCCGCAGCAGCAGGCCTCGCAGCAGCAGGCCTCGCAGCAGCAGGCCCCGCCGGAGCAGGCGGCCGAGCAACCACCGCAGCAACCGCCGCAGCAGGCGGACCCACAGTCCGAACACGAGCAGCCGCAGTCGACCGAGGGCTGGGGAGGTCAGCAGTGATGGGCAACCTGATCAAGGCGGAGTTCCGCAAGACCACCGGCCTCAAACCGTGGTGGGCGCTGATGATCCCGGCGTTCGCCGTCTCGTTCTTCTTCGCGTACGGCTGGGGCAACGGGGTCAACGAGTTCAGCGACTTCCTCGGCACCTACGACGCGCAACGGCTCGCCCGCGCGCTCGGTGTCCAGGTGGACGCCCTGCCGGTGGGCATGCTCGCCATCTCCCGAGGGGTCAACGTCGGCCTGCTCTTCCCGGTGATCTTCGGGATCTCCGCGCTCGCGGGCGAGTACACCCGCCGGACGATCACCACGACTTACCTCACCGCACCCGGGCGCGGCGTGGCACTGACCGCGAAGATGGTCACCTACACGGCCTGGGGCGCGATCTACAGTCTCGTGATCCTGCTGGCGACGACCCTCGGCGCGCTGATCGCGGTCGACGGGTCCCGACTGCCGTCCGCCGGGCAGTGGTTCGGCGTGCTGGGCACGACGCTGGTCGCCGGAGTGCTCGCCACCCTGTTCGGGGTCGGCGTCGGCGCGGTGTGGAACAGCGTCACCGGACCCGTCGTGACGCTGATCATCTGGATGCTCGTCGTCGAGAACCTCCTCGTCTTCGTCATGTTCGGTACGTTGGATGCGTCGTGGCTCGGTGGTGTCCTGCCGAACAACGCGCTCAACGGGATCGTGGGTGCCCTGGCCGCCGCATCGGTCGGAGCCGCGGGCGTGTCCGTACCGGAGGGCCTGGACGGGAACCTCCAGTGGGCTTTGCAGTACCTCGCGGGGGCGCCCGGCTCCTACGCCTGGTGGAGCGCGACGCTGGTGTTCCTCGCCTGGACACTGGCGTTCTTCGGGGCGGGCTGGGCCGCGAACCACAAACGCGACATCACCTGATCCAGCGCCCCGAGGAGCCGTGAGTGAGCGGAACTGACACCACGTCGGCACCCCCTCACGGCTCCTCCCCCGGGACCGCGGCCACCGACCCCACCGCGCACCGCGGGTGGGTGCGCCGACTGACGGCCGCGTGTCTCCGGCACCCGCGGCTCGTGGTCGCCGCGCTCGGTG
>NZ_KB912559.1:14889-25656 GCF_000383775.1 Saccharomonospora halophila 8 | reverse complement strand
CTCGGCGTGCTGGCCGTGCCGCTGCTGGTCGTCGCGGTCTGGCGGCGGCGTCCGACCGGGCACACCGACGGCCACACCGTGCCGCGATTCGCCGTGCGGGTCACCCTGCTGGCCGCGTACCTGGCGGCGCTCACGCTCGTGTGGCTGCGGGCACGACCCAGCGAGGAGGCCTCCGCCTGGTCCCCGGTGCAGACCATCCCGCAGGCGATCGGGCAAATCCTCTCCGGCGGGATCGGCGCCCAGGGGCCGAGCTGGGTCGTGCTGGCTCTGCTGCTGGTCACGATCGCCGTGCTGCCCCGCCTGCGGTACGCGTGGTGGTTGGTGGCGCTCCAGGTCGTCGTCGCCGGGCTGTTCGTCGTGGTCTCGGCCGTGCCGGACACCGCGCTCCGGGACTTCCTCACCGGGGTCTGGTACAACGACACCCGCAGGCTGGCCGGACAGCTCCCGGTGATCACCGCCGTACTGTGTGCGGTGACCGCGACCTGGATCTTCACCCGGTACACCCGGCGGCTGGCCGAACAGCGACCCGGCGTCGGCCGTCGACTCGGCGAACCCGGGGGGAACCCGACCCCCGCCCGCGCAGGGGTGGCGCTCGTCCTGGCCGCCCTGCTCGGCGTGGCGGGCCAGTTCAGCTCGGTCAACTACGCGGTCGGGGCCGGGCAGTCCAACTACGCCATGGACGCCGACGCACCGGTGCTCTCCCCCGCGGAGCGCGACCTGCTGACCCGCCTCGACGAGACGGTCCCCGCGGACACGACGATCATCGGGAACCCGTGGACCGGGACGGCGTTGGCCTACGCCCTCGGCGAGCGACGCACCCTCACCCCGCACGTCGGCGGCACGATCCCCGAGGACGCGCGGTTCCTCATGGACAACCTGCACCGGCTCGACACCGACCCCCGCGTCTGCGACACCGTCCGCGAACTGGACAGCCACCACGTCCTCTTCTTCGCCGGACCACAGGTGCACGGCAAGGGCATCTCCTTCGAAGGGTTGAAGTCGGTGGCCGTGAACCCCGGCCTCACCCGGGTGGACAGCGAAGGCCCCGCCGCCATCCTGTACCGCGTGACCGGCTGCTGACGGCCCCGGCGATCCGGCGCCGGGCCGGGGCCGCGTCGCCACGCCACCGGCGTGGGGCGTGGCCGCGGCGCCAATGCACTCCGGGACATGCGAATCCTGAGCGTCGTCGGCGCGCGCCCGCAGTTCGTCAAGCTGGCCCCGATCGCGAGGGCGATGCGCGGTGCGGCCGAGCACGTCATCGCGCACACCGGCCAGCACTACGACCACAACATGAGCGACGCGTTCTTCGCCGACCTCGGGATCCCCGCCCCGGACGTCAACCTGGGGATCGGCTCGGGCAGCCACGGTGAGCAGACCGGCGCGATGCTGAGCGGGTTGGAGAAGGTCATCACCGACACCACCCCCGACTGGGTGCTGGTGTACGGGGACACCAGCTCGACGCTGGCCGCCGCGCTGGCCGCGGTGAAGCTGCACCAGCCGGTGGCGCACCTGGAGGCCGGGCTGCGCTCGTTCAACCGGCGGATGCCCGAGGAGCACAACCGGGTGCTCACCGACCACGCCGCCGACCTGCTGCTCGCACCGACGCAGGTGGCCATGGACCACCTCGCCGACGAGGGCCTGGCCGGACGCGGCGTCCTCGTCGGCGACGTGATGACCGACGTGCTCTACCAGGTGCGCGACCGGGTGGCGGACACGCCACTCGCCCTGGACGCCGCGGTCGATCCCGGTGCGTACCACGTCGCCACGCTGCACCGGCCGGACAACACCGACGACCCGGAACGCCTGCGCGCGATCGTCGACGGGATCTCGAAGGTCGACACGCCGGTGGTGCTGCTGGCACACCCCCGGCTGCGGCACGTGGCGGACCGCCACGGCATCGACCTCGAAGTCGGGGCCATCACGGTGTGCGAACCGCTCGGCTATCCCGAGCTCGTCAACGCCGTGTCGCACAGCGCGGGTGTCATCACGGACTCGGAGGGCTGCAGAAGGAGGCGTTCCTGCTGCGGGCGCCCTGCACCACGATCCGCCCGGAGACCGAATGGGTCGAGACCGTCGACCTCGGTTGGAACGTGCTCGTGAACCGCGACTTCGGCACCCTGGCGGCCACGGTGGAACGTCCCCGGCCCGCCGCGACCGACGCGGCCCCGTACGGCACCGGGCGGGCGGCCGAGAACACGGTCCGCGCACTGGTGGAGCGGGGCTGACCACCTTCCGACGCCATGGCGCTCGGGGCCCGGCTGGTCAGCCGCCCCGGACAACCCCGTCGACGACACCGACAGCGTTCGCGGCGACCGTGCGCAGGCTGTGGTTGCGTTCCACCCAGGCCGACAGTTCGCGCCTGCGTCGGGGGTCCGGGACTTCGGCCAACGCCTTCTCCATGGCTCCGGCCACGGACTCCTCATCCCAGTCCACAGCCCAGCCGAGATCGTTCTCCCGGATGATGGCGGCCATCGGTCCCACCCCGGAGTAGATCACCGGCGCCCCGGCCGAGAGGCTGGCAAGTGCCTTCGTCGCGAACGCGAAATCGTAACCCGCACCCGGTTTCACCGACGCGAGCGCGGCGCAGGCCGTCGCGAACTCCCAGCTGAGCACGTCCGGCGGCTGAGGTGCGCGGAACTCGACCTGCCCCGGCGCCACACGGTCCGCGAGCTCGCTCAAGGCGGGCACGTCCACACCCTGCCCGATCATCACCAGGGTCGCGTCCGGATGCCGCTGCGCGATCCGGCCGAACGCGCGTACGAACACCTCCGCGCCGTGGATCTCCGACATCGTGCCGCCATAGACCAGTCTGCGACCCGACCCCGCACCGTCGACCTCGGTCACCCGGAATCGCTCCGTGTCGATCCCCACGCCGACGACGGTCACCCGCCGCTCGGACGCCCCGAGTTCCACCACATCCGCCTTCACCCCGTCGGACACGGCCAGGATCTCCCGTGCTCCTCTGAGCACCCACCGTTCGAGAGTCTTCAGGATGCGGACGACCGCACGGTTCACCCCGATGCCCTCGGCAGCGGTGGACACCACATCACCGGAGTAGTGGACATAAGGAGTGCGGCGCAAAGCGCAGACAACGCGGCTGACCACGCCCGTGGTCGTCGGTGGCTCCACCACCACCAGGTCGCTGCGCGTGAAGAGCAGGCGGAAGAAAAGCGGTACGTCGTAACTGAGGTACTGGATGTATCCCCGGACGTTGCCGCCCTTGTCCCGTAGCACCGGCCACCGACGCACGTCGAGCCCGCGATCGTCGATCCGAGTGCCCTCCGGGGGCACCGTGGTCAGCACCCGTACCTGGTACCCGCGCCCCCGCAGCTCGTCGGCCAGCGTGCCGAGCCGGTACGCGGCCGCGCCGGGTTCGGGCCGGAACAGCCGGGAGACGATGGTGACCCGCTTACGCCTCGCCCCGGACACGGGTCACGCCTCTCCGGCAGCCGTCAACGACCCCGCCGAGGCCAGCAGTTCCTCCGCCGTGCGGAGGGTGTTCTGCCCCTCCTGCAGGGTGACGACGTCGTTGCCGACGCCGAGCACCGCGTCGCGGAACTTCTCGTGCTCCACCCGCAGCGGCTCCCGCTTCGGGATCGCGAACCGGGTCACGTCGCCCTCGGCCACCCCGCGGAAGGCCGCCACCGAGTCCCACTCGGTGCTGACCACGCCGTTGGCGTAGAAGGTGAGGTCGGCGCTGACGGTGTCGGCGACGAACGCACCCCGCTCACCGGTGACCACGGTGACGCGTTCCTTCATCGGCGAGAGCCAGTTCACCAGGTGGTTGGTGATGATGCCGTTGGTCAGCCGTCCCGTCGCGGCCACCATGTCCTCGTGCGGACGCCCGGAACGGGTGGTGACCTGGGCGGAGACGGTGGTGTACTCGGACTTCGCCAGCCAGGCCGTGAGGTCGATGTCGTGCGTGGCGAGGTCCTTGACCACGCCGACGTCGGCGATGCGCGCCGGGAACGGGCCCTGCCTGCGGGTGGCGATCTGGTACATCTCGCCCAGCTCCCCGGCGGCCATCCGATCGCGCAGCGACTGCAACGCCGGGTTGTACCGCTCGATGTGCCCGACGGCACCGACCACGTTGTTCGCGGCGAAGGCGTCCACCAGCCGGGCCCCCGCCTCGACGCTGTGCGCGATCGGCTTCTCGATCAGCGTCGGCACCCCCGCCTCGGCCAGCGCGATCCCCACCTCCTCGTGGAACCCGGTGGGCACGGCGCACACGGCCGCGTCGATCCCGACGCCGATCAGCTCGTGCACGTCACCCACGACGGGCAGGTCCCCGGCCACGCCGTGCGGGTCGCCGCCCGCGTCGGCGACCGCGACCAGCTCCAGGCCCTCGACCTCGCGCACCACCCGCGCGTGGTGGCGCCCCATCATGCCGAGCCCGATCAGGCCGACCCGCAGTTCCGTCACGTTCACGCTCCCGCCTTCGCCAGGGTGTTCACCGCGGTCACGATGCGCTCGCGGTCCTCGTCGTCCAGGGATGGGTGCACCGGCAGGGACAGCACCGTGGCCGCCGCCCGCTCGGTGTTCGGCAGGTCCGCCTCCCGCGCGAAGGAGGGCAGGCGGTGGTTCGGGATCGGGTAGTACACCCCCGTGCCGATGTCGTACTCCCGTTTCAGCGCGGCGGCGAAGCCGTCCCGGTCGTCCGGCACGGTGATCGTGTACTGGTGGTAGACGTGCACCGCGCCGTCGGCCACGGCCGGGGTGCCCACCCCGTCCAGGTTGCGGTCGAAGAACCGCGCGGTGGCCTGCCGGGTGGCCGTCCAGTCGCCGACCCGGCCCAGCTGCGTCCGGCCGATGGCCGCGTGCAGGTCGGTCATCCGGGCGTTGAACCCGACCAGCTCGTTCTCGTACTGCCGCTGCATTCCCTGGTTGCGCAACAGCCGCAGGGCACGCTCCACCTCGGCGTCGCCGGTGCAGACCATGCCGCCCTCGCCGGAGGTCATGTTCTTGGTGGGGTAGAGGCTGAACATCGCGAACGTGCCGAACGCCCCCACCGGGGTGCCGTGCAGGCTCGCGCCGTGCGCCTGCGCGGCGTCCTCGTACAACGCCAGCCCGTGCTCACGCGCCAGCCGGGTCAGCGCGGGCATGTCCGCCGGGTGCCCGTACAGGTGCACCGGCATGATCCCCTTCGTGCGCTCCGTGATCATCGCGGCGACGCTGTCCGGGTCGAGGCAGTGGTGCGCGGGCTCGATGTCGGCGAACACCGGCGTCGCCCCGGTCAGGGCCACCGCGTTCGCGGTCGCGGCGAAGGTGAACGACGGCACGATCACCTCGTCGCCCGGCCCGACCCCGGCGGCCAGCAGCCCCAGGTGCAGACCCGAGGTGCCCGAGTTCACCGCCACCGTCGCCCGCCCGTCCACCAGGACGCGGCCGAACTCCTCCTCGAACGCGGCCACCTCGGAACCCTGCGCCAGCATCCCGGAACGGAGCACGGCGTCGACGGCGTCGCGTTCGGCGTCACCGATCAGGGGTCTGGCGGCCGGGATGAACTCGTTACTCACGCGGACGTCCTCGAAGATCGGGATGGTACGGGACAGGGCACACCCTATTCCGGTGGCGGAATCCCACACCGGGCGCCCCTCGACGCCGGAAGCACCCGTTCCGGGGTGGTGACGCGGGCGCGGTGACACCCCGGGACACCCGCCACCTGCCGCGTCTCGCGGTCGGCGGTGCCGATAGCGTGCGCTGCATGACCGTGCCCGACAGCGGGACCGACGGCACCGGAACCCCCGAGCGCATCGGCCACCGACGTGCGCTGCTGACCCGGCCGGACCCCCGCACCGACGCCGACGCCCTGCCCGCGGCCCGGCGCGGCCTGATCTCGGGGCTGGGCATCGCGGTGCAGGGCGCGGTGCGGTTCGTCTACAGCCTGCTGGTGGGTCGCACGCTGCCCACCGGGTTCCTGTCGGCCACCAACAGCGCCATCTCCACGGCGATGTTCGCGACGATGCTGTGGCCCGTCTCGCTGGGCGCGGCGGCGGCGAAGTTCGTGGCGCGCGAGTCCGGCGATCTCACCGTCCGGACGGCACTCACCCGACACCTGGCGCGGCTGTCCCTGCTCACCTCGGCCGCGCTCGGGGTGGGGGCCGGCACGGTCACCTACCTCCTGCTCGCCCCCGGCGAGCTCACCACCGCCGTGTTCGTGGCCCTGCTGACCGTCGGGCTGTCCGCGTACAACTTCGTGCGCGGCGTCCAGTACGCCACCGGACGGATCCTGCGGGCGACGGTGTGGGACGGGCTCTCGTTCGTCGTCGCGGTCGGCGGTCTCGTCCTGGTGCTCGTGTTCGATCTCCGCGCGTGGCTGCTGCTGCCGCTGACGGCGGGCTACGCCGTCTACAGCGTCGCGGGCTGGCCGCGCACCGGGGGCGGCCCGATCGGAGCGGAGCTGCGCGGCGAGATCAACCGGTTCGTGGCCTGGGGGGTGCTGGGCTCGCTGGCCACCGGCGGGTTCCTGCAGCTGACGATGGTGCTGGCGCACCAGACCGGCGACGCCACCGGCGCCGACGCCTACGCCGCCGCGCTCACCCTGGCCACGCCCGCCTCGATGCTCGGCTCGGTACTGAGTCTGCTGCTGCTGCCCGCGCTGTCCGCCGCCGTGGGGCGGGGGGACCTCGCCGCCGTGCGGGGGCACACCGACCTCGCCCATCGTGCCCTGATCATCATCGTCGGCGGCGTGTTCGGTGCGCTGGTCGTGGGGGCCCGGCTAATTGTCGCGCTCGTCTGGCCGGACCTGTCCTCCGCCGTCCCCGTACTGGAGGTCCTGCTGGCGGCCACCTTCCTCTACACGGCCTCCATCGTGGTCACCGAATCGATCCGCTCCTACGACGAGCGGGGCGCGAAGGTGATGGCCCTGACCCGCACGGCCGGGTTCGTCGTCGGCCTCACCGTGGCCCTGGCGCTCGTGCCCGCCCTGTCCGTGCTGGGGATCGCGCTCGGATACCTGACGGGAATGACGATCACCGGGCTCGTGCCCGTGGTGCTGGTGTGGCGCCGGGACGGGCACCGCTGGGCCGGACTCGCGACCCGGGTGCTCGCCGGTGCCGTGCTGACCGGCGCGCTGCTCACGGTGCGCGCGACCGAGCCCGGCCCGGGGTGGTTGGACGTGGCACTCACCGCCCTGTTCGCGGTCGCGTGGCTGGGCCTGCACCACCGGGACGCACGCACGGTCGTCCGGCGTGCCCTGCGCGGGTGAGCCACCGCCACGACCCGCGAGCGGCCCGGTCTCCGTCGGCTACACTCCGCGCCCATGGCCGGTGGTGGGAAGAAAATCCTCTGTCTCTCGTTCTCCGACATCAACCGCGACGCGCGCGTGCTGCGGCAACTGGAGGTGCTCGCCGAACTCGGCGAGGTGACCACCGTCGGCTTCGGGGACCGGCCCGCGGCGGCGACCGAACACCTGGAGATCGACGCCGACCTCCCCTCGCTCCCGCAGACGCCCGCGGGGGTCGCCCTGCTGGCGCTGCGCCGCTTCGACCGGGTCGAGCTCGCCGCACCCGCGGTGCGCGCCGCGCGCTCCGTCATCGGTGACCGCCGGTTCGACGTGGTCGTGGCGAACGAGGCGCGGGCGATGGCACTGGCCTACGAGGTGGCCCACGGCGCCCCGGTGGTCGCCGACATGCACGAGTGGGCCCCGGAGGAGCGCAGCCACATCCGGTCGTGGCGGCTACTGGTCAAGCCGTTCATGACCCACCAGTGCCGCAGGTACCTCCCGAAGATGGCCGCGGTGACCACGGTCAACGACTCCATCGGCGAGCTGTACCGGGAGCAACTCGGCGTCGACACGCACACCGTCCGCAACGCGGGCCCCTTCCGCGACCTCGCCCCGAGCGAGGTGCCGGACGAGGGCATCCGGCTCGTCCACAGCGGCGGCGCGGTGCCCGGACGCAACATCGAGGCGCTGATCGAGGCCGTCCGCGGCCTGGACGAGACCTACAGCCTCGACCTGTACCTGGTGCCCGGCCGGGACAACGGCCGCTACCTCGATCAGCTGCGCGGGCTCATCGGCGGGGACGAGCGGATCCGACTGCATCCCCCGGTCGCCCCGGATGAGCTCGTCGGGACGCTGAACCGCTACGACGTCGGCGTCTTCAGCCATCCGCCGCTGACCCCGAACCACCGGCTGATGCTGCCGAACAAGATCTTCGACTTCGTCCAGGCACGGCTGGCCGTGGTGTTCAACTCCGCGCCGGAGACCGACCGGCTCATCACCGGACACGAGCTCGGCGTCGTCGCCGGGGACTCCTCCGCCGAAGCCATGCGCGACACACTCGCCGCCCTCGACGTCGATCAGGTGCGCGCGTTCAAACGCAACGCCGACACCGCGGCGAAGGTCCTCAACTTTGGGGAGGATTCCGCCGTACTGCGCACCATGGTCGGCGACCAGCTGCCCCACTGACCGTCCTCGCCCCGCCATCCGGCGTCCGTCCGCTACTCTCGGGTAACCATCAGTCCCCACCCCGCCGCGGAGCGCGGCCCGAACCGGCGATCGAGCATGTCCAGCACCCTTCCCACCTCCGCGCCCGGCACCGCCGCGGACACCCCCGCCGCGACACCGGCCCGGACGAAGCCCGGTTTCCACCCCGAGATCGAGGGCCTGCGTGCCGTGGCGGTCGCGCTCGTCGCCGTCTACCACATCTGGTTCGGCCGGGTCTCCGGCGGCGTGGACGTCTTCCTGCTGCTCACCGGGTTCCTCATCACCGGATCCCTGCTCCGGATGGTCGAGAATCACGGTCGCGTCCGGTTCGGCGCGTTCTGGGGCAGGCTGTTCAAGCGCCTCTACCCACCGGTCGGGCTGGTGCTGCTCGCCGTGCTGGGCGCGACCTGGCTGTGGCTGCCGGAACCGCGCTGGCGCGGCACCCTCGGCGAGGTGCTGGCCGCGGCGTTCTACGCGGAGAACTGGAAACTGGCCTTCTCCGCGGTGGACTATCTCGACCGCGCCGAACTGCCCAGCCCGGTGCAGCACATCTGGTCCCTGTCGATCCAGGGACAGTTCTACGTCCTCTGGGCGGTACTGATCGCCGTCGCCGGGGCGGTCGCACTGCGGCTGCGCACCCGGGTCCGCACCGGCGTGCTCGTCGTCTGCCTGACCGTGTTCGCGGGCTCGCTGGCGTACTCGGTCGTGCGGACCGCCACCGACCAGGCGTGGGCGTACTTCGACCTCGGCGCGCGGCTGTGGGAGTTCGCGCTCGGCGGTCTCCTGGCGCTCGCCCTGCCGTCCGTGCGACTTCCCCGCGGACTGCGCGTGCTGCTCGGGTGGGTCGGCCTGCTGGCGTTGATCGCGTGCGGCGCGCTGTTCGACGTGTCCACGATGTTCCCCGGGTACGTGGCACTGTGGCCGGTGGGCGCGGCGATCCTGGTGTTGCTCGCGGGCACGACCGGCCATCCGCTGGCCGTGGACCGGTTCCTGACCGCACGGCCGCTGGCCGCGCTCGGCGGCGTGTCCTACGCGCTGTACCTGTGGCACTGGCCGGTGCTGATCGTGTACCTGGCGCTCACCGGGCGCAGCGTGGCGACGCTGCCCGGCGGACTGCTCGTGCTCGCCCTCTCCCTGGGGCTCGCCGTGCTCACCCGCATCCTGCTGGAGAAGCCGGTCAACGCGTTCACCACGCCCAGGACGCATCCCGGCTGGGCCGTCACGGTCGTCGCCGTGTGCCTCACCCCGGTCCTGGTGGTGAGCCTGCTCTGGGCGTACCGGCTGGACACCCGGGAGACGATCACCGTGACGGCGGAGAACGTCGCCGACTACCCCGGTGCCCGGGTGCTCGACCCCTCGTTCCCCGCGTCGTCAGTACCGGAGAGGCCGGTGGTGCCACGCCCGGCCGACGCCCGCGACGATCTGCCGCACACCTATGCGGACGAGTGTCACGCCCCGCTGGAACAGACCGAGGCCCGGGTCTGCGTGTCCGGGCCCGCCGATGCGGACCGCAGCATCGCCGTCGTGGGCGCCTCCCGCAGCGCCCACTGGTACCCGGCGTTGCGGGAGATCGCCGACGAGCGCGGCTGGCGGGTCTACAACCTCACCAAGAGCTCGTGCCAGTTCAGCACCGACACCCCGTACACCGTCGACGGGCAGGTCTACACCCAGTGCGAACGGTGGCGGGAGAACGCGATGCGCCGCCTCACGTCCCTGCGCCCGGACGCGGTGCTCACCTCCTCGACCCGGGCCCTACCCGACGGCGGGGAGCGGGCGTTCCCGGGTTTCGCCGACCGGTGGCGACAGCTCGCCGAGGTCGGCATCGACGTCCTCGGCGTCCGCGACCTCCCGCGTGTGCCGACCGACGGCGCGTCCTGCGTGGCGACCCGGGAACCGGACCGGTGCGTCTTCGACCCGTCGTACGAGCACACCCCCACCGATCCGGCGCGGGCCCTGGACGGGGTCCCGGACACCGTCGCCCTGCTCGACCTGACACCCCGGGTGTGTCCCGACGGCCGGTGTCCCGCCGTGATCGGCAACGTGCTGGTCTACCGCGACACGTCACACCTGACCGCGACCTACGCCCGCACGCTCGCCCCGGCGCTCGCCACCGAGATCGACCGCGTCACCGGCTGGTGACGACAGTTCGCCCGCGAAATGTCGTCACCCGGGGCCCGCCCGCTTCCGGGCGGGGCCCGGTGGGCGGGGCACGGTGGACGGGCCGTCAGTCGGACTCGACGAGGACGTCGCCCGTCTCCCGGTAGGTCGCACCGGTGACCGGGCACACCCACCGGCCGTCCTCCTGCCGCAGCGGGGCGCCGGCACGCCCCACCCAGCCG
>NZ_KB912559.1:10092-14789 GCF_000383775.1 Saccharomonospora halophila 8 | reverse complement strand
CGGCCGCGACCGTGGCCCACGCCCCGATCCGCACCGGCGCCACGCACACGGCCCGCGCCCCGACCGACGCGCCCTCGGCGATCGTCACCCCGACCGCGTCCCAGTCGGAGGCGCTCTTCAGGCTGCCGTCCGGGTTCACCGCGCGGGGGTAGGTGTCGTTGGTCAGCACCACCGCCGGACCGAGGAACACCCCGGCGGCCAGGTCGGCGGGTTCGTACACCAGCGCGTGGTTTTGGATCTTGCAGTTGTCCCCCATGCGTACCCCGGTGCCGACGTAGGCGCCCCGGCCGACGATGCAGTTCTCACCGAGCCGGGCGTCCTCCCGCACCTGCGCCAGGTGCCACACCTTGCTGCCCGCACCGAGTGTCGCCGTGCCGGCCACATCGGCACCGTCCGCCACGAACACCATGCCGTTCCACCTCTCCGTCCGGCCCCGTCCACCGGACGCGTGCTCCCGAGGTGCCCGTGAAGGGCACCTTCCCTGCGTACAGCGCGGCGAGGGGCACATTCGCTGCGTCACACGCAGGGAAAGTGCCCCTCACGCCACACCCTCACGCCTTGCCGATCACCCGGTAGGTCACGCCCGGCCACCGGTCCGGGGACGAGACGCGGCGGCCGTCGACGAACGTGGCCACGCCGGGCAGGTCGTCCGGGCCGAGCTCGGCGTACTCCGGGTGGTCGGCCTGGACCACGGCGGCGTCCACCTTCTCCCCGAGGTGGTACGGCTCGAACCCGAGGTCGCGCAGCTCGTCGTCGGTGTAGAGCGGGTCGTGCACCAGCGGCGTCGCACCCCGCTCGCGCAGCGCGGTGACCGCGCCGAACACCCCGGAGAACGCCGTCTCCTTCACCCCGCCCCGGTAGGCCGCGCCGAGCACGACGACCCGGGCGCCGGTGAGGTCGCCGTGCGCGCCCTCCAGCAGCCCCATCGTGTAGTCGGGCATCGCCGCGTTCGTCTCCCGGGCCGCGCGCACCACGGTGGCGTCCGGGTCGTTCCACAGGTACAGCCGCGGATACACCGGGATGCAGTGCCCGCCGACGGCGATGCCCGGCTGGTGGATGTGGCTGTAGGGCTGCGAGTTGGACGCCTCGATCACCTGGTAGACGTCGATACCGGCGGTGGTCGCGTACCGGGCGAACTGGTTCGCCAGGCCGATGTTGACGTCCCGGTAGGTGGTCTCGGCGAGCTTCGCGAGCTCGCTCGCCTCCGCCGTGCCGAGGTCCCACACCCCGTTGCCCCGGGCCAGGTCCGGCCGGTCGTCGAAGTCCAGCACCGCCTCGTAGAACTCCACCGCGCGGGCCGCGCCCGCCCCGGACAGGCCCCCGATCAACTTCGGGTACTTGCGCAGGTCCGCGAACACCCGCCCGGTGAGCACCCGTTCCGGGGAGAACACGACGTGGAAGTCGCGCCCCTCGACCAGCCCGGACCCGGACTCCAGCATCGGCTTCCACCGCTGCCGGGTGGTCCCCACCGGCAGGGTGGTCTCGTAGGAGATCAGCGTGTCCGGCGTCAGGTGCCGGGCGAGCTCGGTGGTCGCGGCGTCCATCCAGCCGAAGTCCGGCCGGGCCTCGTCGTCCACGAACAGCGGCACGACCAGCACGACCGCGTCGGCGCCCGGGATCGCGTCCGCGTAGTCGGTGGTGGCCCGCAGGGCGCCCGACGGCACCAGCTCGTCGAGCCGGTCCTGCAGGTGCGCCTCCCCGGGGAACGGCTCGACCGCGTCGTTGACCTGCTTGACCACATGCTCGTTGACGTCCACGCCGACGACCTCGTGGCCCTTCGCCGCGTACTGCACGGCGAGCGGCAGGCCGATCTTTCCCAACGCGATGACAGCGATCTTCACCGGGACCGTCCTGTTCTTCAGGGTGCGGAGAGCGATGGCACGGCAGTTGCCGCCACTGAGCCTAACGTGCAGCGGAGCACCACACGCCGTCACCCGCCCGGCCGTGGGATCAGCCGCTTCCGGTCTCCGTGCGGCCCGGGTGCAGCGTCGGACCACAGTGGCGACGGGGCGGCTCGGTGGAGAGCTCCGGGATGGTGACCTCGGCGTAGGCACGGACCGCATCGAGGCTGTCCGAGTCCGGGACGACGTCCCGCCGGACCCAGTCGGCGTTGGACCGCCCGTCGTCCGGGTCGACATGGACGGGCGTGTAGTCGCGGGCGAGACGGGGGTCGTCCGGGATCCCGGTGCCGGCGCTCCAGGCTCCGTGCGAGTGGAGGAACGTCGGCCGGACCTCGTCGAAGACGTAATCCCGCAGGCCCGCCATGTCCCCGGCACCGTAGAACCCGGCCACCTCGGCGTCGACCAACCCGGCCTGGTCGATCACCTCCAGCCGGGAGGTCAGCAGCGTCGCGCCCACGTCCGGCAGCAACACCGACCCCTCGCGCACGTCGAGCATGTCCGCGTAGACATTGAACATCGCGCCGAACCGGTCGGCGATCCGGCACGTCGCCACCGTCGGCGCGCTCGCGAACTCCCGGCCGCTGTCGACCAACGACAGGCCCGTCGGCACCAGGGTCACGACCAGCGCGGCCGAGACCGCCGCACGGGCCACGATCCGACCGCGGCTGAGCAGCTCCGTCCCGGCGAGCACCCCGACGAGCAGGGCCAACGGCCAGATCGGGGTGGCGAACCGGTACTGCCCCATCCAGTCGGGTTGGAGGACGACGTAGGCGAGCACGGCCAGCGCCGTGGGGACGAGCAGGGTCAGCAGTCCCCGGCGCCACCACACCGGGCGCCCGAGCACGACCCCCGCGACGCCCACCGTGACGAGGACCATCGGGGCACCGACGTAGGCGACGAGTTCCCCGGTCCGCAGAAGGTTGTCGATCCCCGGGAGAGCCTGGTCCTTCGCGACGGCCGTGTTCGGCAGCCAACGCCCGAACGTGGCGTACCGCCACAGGAAGTAGCCCCCGACCGGCACGGCGAACACCGCGGTGGACAACGCGCCGAAGCCGACCGACCGACCGAACGCGCGGGTCCGCGGCAACGCCAGCAACAGCACAAACGGATACGTTCCCGCGTAGATCAGCCCCTCCGGCCTGGTCAGGGCCGCGGCACCGGCGAGCACACCCGCCACCACAGCCACCCGGACGGTCAACAGCCGGTCCCGCAGCACGGCGAGGAACAGCACGACCGCCAGCCACACCACCAGCAGCGCGTACAGCGCGTTCTCCAACCCGGAGAACGACCAGATGACGAACGACGGCACCGCGGCGAGAGCCACCCCGAACACCGCGGTCGGCAGCCACGCGTGCCGCGTCACCGCAGCGAAGACCCGGTACGCCGCGACGAGGATCCCCACGCAGCACAGCAGCGCCACCGCCTTGGGGAAGGCCACGTAATCGGGCACACCCAGGAGGGCGCCCCGGTCGAACAGCCCCACCAGCCGGCCGAGCGCGAGCAGGGCCATCCACGTCGGGTTGGAGAAGCCCTCGACCGGGTCGGCCCCGGCCTGCGCCACCGGACCGAGCCCCTCGCTGACGCTTCGCGCGTAGGCGAACGTGATGGCGGCGTCGTCCACGATCCAGTTCCCGTACCGGGACCCGTGGTAAGCCAGGGCCGACGTCCCGACGAGGACGGCGAACACCGGCGCCGACACCCCCGTCCCACGCCACCTCGGCGGCGTGGGCGTCTCCGGCGCCGCTGGTGGTGCCGGGATGTGCAGGCCTGTCACGGGCGACGTTCCTCCGGGCGGGATGACCGGGACGAAACGGAACACTGACGCCGCTGCGAAGGTCCGGCAACACGGGACGACGGCTTTCACCCGGTTCAGCGGTCACCGGTACCGGGTCGTCCCGGCCGGACCGACCACGGAGTACGATTCCGACGGCCGCCCATCGGCCGACCACGCCGTCCGCGCGCCGACCGCGGACGCGCGTCGCACGAGTCGACGGCGAAAGGAACCGCGTGCGGGCACTCGTCACCGGCGGAGCCGGGTTCATCGGTTCCACCCTGGTCGACCGGCTGCTGGCCGACGGCCACGACGTGCACGTCGCCGACGACCTGCGCCGGGGTCGGCGGGAGAACCTGGCCTCCGCCGCGGCCACCGGACGCCTCACGCTGCACGAGGTGGACATCACCACCCCCGACCTGCGGGACGTCGTCACCGACGCCGCACCCGAAGTGATCTTCCACCTGGCCGCGCAGATCGACGTGCGGGTCAGCGTGACCGACCCGTTGACCGACGCGCACCAGAACGTGCTGGGCACCGTCAACGTCGCCGAGGCCGCGCGGCACGCGGGCGTGCGCAAGATCGTGTTCGCGTCGTCCGGCGGCTCCATCTACGGCTCCCCGGAGGATCTGCCCACCACCGAGCGGGCACCGCTGGACCCGAAGTCCCCCTACGCGGCCAGCAAGATCTCCGGCGAGTACTACCTGGGCACCTACCGCAGGCTGCACGGGGTGGACTGCACGACCCTGGCGATGGCCAACGTCTACGGCCCCCGGCAGGACCCCGGAGGGGAGGCCGGGGTCGTGGCGATCTTCGCGGCGGCGTTGCTGCGCGGCGAGCCGACCACCGTCTTCGGCGACGGCGGCAACACCCGCGACTACGTCTACGTCGCCGACGCGGTGTCCGCGTTCGTCGCCGCCGCGGGTGAGCAGGGCGGGGGCGGCCGGTTCAACATCGGCACCGGGGTCCGGACCTCCGACCGCGAGCTGCACCGGGTCGTCGCCGCGGCCGCGGACGCCGAGGAC
>NZ_KB912559.1:6620-9992 GCF_000383775.1 Saccharomonospora halophila 8 | reverse complement strand
ATTTCGCCCGCGGAATGTGGTCAGCCGGTCCGCAGCGCCGCGGGGGCGTGCGCGGGAACGGCGGGGTGGACCGGGGCGACCGGGTCGAGTCGCGTGTAGGGCTCGTCCTGGGCGGGCCGGGGATCCGGCTCCCCCTTGTTCGGCCACAACGCGAATGCCCGCTCCGCCTGCGCCGTGATCGTCAGGGACGGGTTCACCCCGAGGTTCGCCGTGATCGCGGTGCCGTCCACCACGTGCAGGTTCGGGTACCCGAACACCCGGTGGTACGGATCGATCACGCCGTCCTCGTGGCTGGTGCCGATCGCCGCACCGCCGATGAAGTGGGCGGTCAACGGGATGTCGGCGATCTCGCCCCAGGTACCGCCCGGTGTCCCGCCGATGTGCTCGGCGGCACGCAGGTTGGCCTCGTGGCCCGCGGGGATGAACGTCGGGTTGGGCGTGCCGTGCCCCTGTTTCGAGGTGTATCGGCGGCGGCCGAACCAGCCCCGGGTGGTGTAGGTGGTGATGGAGTTGTCGAGGCTCTGCATCACCAGCAGGATCACGGTGCGCTCGCTCCAGCGGTAGCTGCTGAGCAGCTTGGCGGTCTGCACCGGGTGCCGGACGGCGAACCGCAGCGCCTGCTTCCACCGGGGGACCGCGGACCCGCCGTCGGTCGCGACCGTCTGCAGCAGGCTCATCGCGTTGCTGCCCTTGCCGTAGCGCACCGGTTCGATGTGGGTCTGTTCGTCCGGGTGGATGGACGAGGTGATCGCGACACCACGGCTGTAGTCGTTGTCCGGGTCGACGGACGTCCGGGCCGCCCCGATGATCGCCTCGGAGTTCGTGCGCGTCAGCTCCCCGAGCCGGTCCGACAGCTCCGGCAACGCACCGGTGTCCCGCATCCGGTGCAACAGCCGTTGCGTGCCCCAGGTCCCCGCGGCGAACACGACGTGCCCCGCGGTGATCGTGCGGGTGAACCGGCGGGAGACCGTCCCGGTTCTGCGGAGGTCGACCTCGGCCGTGCCGTCGTCGCGGGACCGCACACCGGTGACGGTGGTCAGTGGGATCACCTGCGCGCCGAGCTGTTCGGCGAGGTAGAGGTAGTTCTTCACCAGCGTGTTCTTGGCCCCGACCCGGCAGCCCGTCATGCACGCCCCGCACTCGGTGCACCCGGTCCGGTCCGGCCCGGCACCCCCGAAGTACGGGTCGGCGACACGCTCCCCGGGCGGCCCGAAATACACCCCGACGGGCGTCGGGTGGTGACTGTCCGAGACCCCCATGTCGGCCGCCACCTTGCGCATCACCTCGTCGGACGGTGTCACGGAGGGGTTGGTCACCACCCCCAGCATCCGGCTGGCCTGGTCGTAGTGCGGGGCCAGCTCGGACTCCCAGTCGGTGATGTGCGCCCACTGCCGGTCGGTGTAGAACGGTTTCAGCGGCCGGTACAACGTGTTGGCGTAGACCAGGGAGCCGCCGCCGACCCCGGCGCCCGCGAGCACCATGACGTCCTTGAGCATGTGGACCCGCTGGATACCGAAGCAACCCAGCCGGGGCGCCCAGAGGTAGCGGCGCAGATCCCACGACGTCTCGGCGAACTCGTCGTCGGCGAACCGGCGTCCCGCCTCGACGACCGCCACGCGGTAGCCCTTCTCGGTCAGTCTCAGCGCCGCGACACTGCCGCCGAAGCCAGAGCCGACGACCACGACGTCGTAGTCCAAATAGGTGTTACGCCCAGTCACACATATGAGCGTAGCCGCCGCCCGCCCTCCTGACCAGAGGTAAGTTACCGACGAGTCGTGCCCGACCGGAATGCCGTACCCGCCCCTTCCCGGACAACGGTCCGCCCGCGAAAGTCGCCTCCCCGGGGCGCCGGTGGGCGCGTTTCGCGGGCGGATTGTCGTCCGGCCCCGGCCGTCGCGGGGGCCCGGTGGGCGGTCGTCGTGTGGGTACGGGGCCGGCCCGGGGTGGTTGCCGGAGGGGGCCTGCCGGGGTGGGTCAGGGGCGGACGGTGAGCCCGACCTTCTGGAACTCCTTGAGGTCGGAGTAGCCGGTCTTGGCCAGTGCCCGGCGGAGTGCACCGAAGAGGTTCACCACACCCTCCGGATCCGAGGTCGGGCCGTGCAGCAACGTCCGCAGGTCGACGTCGAGACTCGCCCCCGGAGCCACCCGCGAACGTGGCAACGACGGGTGCGCGGCGGCGGACGTCCAGTACAGCCCCCGCCCCGGCGCCTCGCCGGCCGAGGCCAACGGCGCACCCAGCATCACCGCGTCCGCCCCGCAGGCGATCGCCTTGGCGATGTCGCCGCTGTGCGAGACACCGCCGTCGGCCAGCACGTGCACGTACCGACCGCCGGTCTCGTCCAGGTAGTCCCGCCGCGCGGCCGCCGCGTCGATGAGCGCGGTCGCCATCGGCACGCCGATCCCCAGGACACGGTCGGTGCTGGTCACCCCCGGGCTGTGCCCGTGTCCCACGATCACCCCGGCCGCGCCCGTACGCATCAGGTGCATCGCCGTGCGGTAGTCGCTGACCCCACCCGCGACCACGGGGACATCGAGATCGGCGATGAACTCCTTGAGGTTGAGTGGATCGCCGTCGCGCGCCACGTGCTCGGCCGAGACGATCGTGCCCTGCACCACCAGCACCTCGACGCCGGCCGCGAGCAGGTCCGGGGTCAGCTCCGCGGCATGCTGCGGGCTCACCCGCGCCGCCACGGTGACCCCGGAGTCGCGCACCGACCTGATCGCCTCGGCGAGCAGATCGGGGCGGAGGGGGGCGGAGTGCAGTTCCTGCAGCATGCCACCGAGCTCGGCCCAGCCCGCGCCCTTGCGCGCCGCGTCGGCCAGGCGCTCCAGCTCACCGTCCGCGTTCGTGTGCCGGGCCCACAGGCCCTCCGCGTTGAGCACGCCGAGCCCGCCGAGCCTGCCGATCGAGATCGCGGTCTCCGGCGAGACAACGGCGTCCGTGGGATGGGTGATCAGCGGCAGGTCGAACCGGTACGCATCGATCTGCCATCCGGTGTTGACGACCTTCGACGACCGGGTGCGCCGGGACGGCACGATCTCGATGTCCTCCAGGTCGTACGCACGCCGGGCCGTCCGGCCCATCCCGATCTCGACCAGATCCCGCACCAGAGTGTCCTTTCCGAGGTGAGAAGCGTTCCCGGTGGCCCCGGGCCGCATTCCGGGGCCCGCACCGCCGGGCGCCCGCGAGACGCCACACGGCACGTCACCCGTGCACCGCGGACCCCACCATTATGAGCGCCCCACGACCGCCGACCGGCGACCGGGCACCCGACGGAGGGTGGGAACCGAGGCCGGGACCACCGCACCGACCGCAGCCCGCCCGGACCGCGTTCCGCCCGCGAAACGCGCCACCCACGGGCCGCACCGACC
>NZ_KB912559.1:2833-6520 GCF_000383775.1 Saccharomonospora halophila 8 | reverse complement strand
GGCAGAGCGGTTCGAGCAGGCTCGCCGCCGCCGCGTAACGCCCCTGAGCCCCGAGCGCCACGGCGTTCAGCCATCCGGTCGCGGGATCGGCCCCGGCGGGACACGGCGACGGCGGGACGCCCCGGTCCGGATCGCCGAAGGCGGTCTCGCGGAGGGCCCGTGTCCCGAGAGTCACCGCATCATCATCCCCTGATCGAGTGATCAACTACACACTGGGTAAGGTTGAAACCTTCGTTCGGAATACTGGAACACCCCTTGAGGACTCGCGAGAGTGAAATGGCGAGTCCATTTCTCAGCGACGTGTCACCGATCACACGGGCGCGTAAGACCTATCGGTGGAAATGTGGCACAGCCCTTGAACAACGGTTGTTCGGGCTTCTAGCGTTACGCGCGTTGCACCAAATGGAGTAGTCCGCACTACGACAACTGCAGAATCCGGCAGCGTGGTGCCGGATATCGGAGGCGGTCACGAATGGCAGACACGCGCAGACTCCCCGGGCCGAACGCCGACGTGTGGGACTGGCAGCTGGAGGGGGCCTGTCGGGGGATGGACAGCGGTTCCTTCTTCCACCCGGACGGGGAACGAGGTCCGGCGCGGGCACGGAGGGAAGCCCGGGCCAAGGCCATCTGCCACACCTGTCCGGTACTGGAGATGTGCCGGGAACACGCGCTGGCCGTGCACGAACCCTACGGCATCTGGGGTGGGCTGTCCGAGTCGGAACGCGAGAGCATCCTCCGTTCCCAGCGACGTTCCCTGAGTCTCACGGTTCGCTGACACGGCGCGGCGAGATCGATACGGTCGACGAGTCGTCGGGAAGGCCGAACTGGGCGAGTGCGTCCTTCCCGACACACAGAACGGGGCGGCACCCCCTGGGGAGTGCCGCCCCGTTCGACGTTCACCCCGGACGGCGCGGCGCCGTCCGGCGCGGACCCGGCGGTCCGCCCGGTGCGGTCAGTGGGAGTGGCCGGACTCCTCGTCCTCCTCCTCGGGCTTGTCCACCACGGAGCTCTCCGTGGTGAGCACGAGCCGGGTGATCGAAGCGGCGTTCGCCACCGCGGAGCGGGTGACCTTGACCGGGTCCACGACGCCCGAGGCGGGCAGGTCGGTGAGGTCACCGGTGCCCACGTCGAGGCCCTGGCCCCAACCCTGCTCCTTCACCTTGGAGACCACGATCGCGCCCTCGTGACCCGAGTTGTTCGCGATCCAGTACAGCGGCGCGGTCAGTGCCTCCCGCACGATCTTCACACCGGTGGCCTCGTCGCCGGTCAGCCCGAGGTTGCCCTCGAGTTCCCGGGCGGCGTGGACCAGGGCCGAACCGCCGCCGGGCACGATGCCCTCCTCGACGGCGGCCTTGGTGGACGCCACGGCGTCCTCGATCCGGTGCTTGCGCTCGTTGAGCTCCGTCTCGGTGGCCGCGCCCACGCGGATCACCGCGACGCCGCCGCCCAGCTTGGCCAGGCGCTCCTGCAGCTTCTCGCGGTCCCAGTCGGAGTCGGTGCTCTCGATCTCCTTGCGGATCTGGGCGATCCGGGCGTTGATGTCGTCCTTGGTGCCCGCACCGTCCACGATCGTGGTGTTGTCCTTGGTGATGTCGATGCGGCGCGCCTTGCCGAGCACCTCCAGCCCGACCTCGGACAGCTTCATGCCCACCTCGGAGGAGACGACCTGACCGCCGGTCACGACGGCGAGGTCCTCCAGGAAGGCCTTGCGGCGGTCACCGAAGAACGGCGCCTTCACGGCCACCGCGTTGATCGTCTTGCGCGCGGCGTTGACCACCAGCGTGGACAGCGCCTCGCCCTCGACATCCTCGGCGATGATGACCAGCGGCTTCTTCTCCTCGGCGACCTTCTCCAGCATCGGGAGCAGCTCCTGCAGCGACGAGATCTTGTCGCGGTGCAGCAGCACGTAGGCGTTCTCCAGGATCGCCCGCTGCTCCTCCGGGTTGGTCGCGAAGTAGGCCGACAGGTAGCCCTTGTCGAACTGCACACCCTCGGTGATGTCCAGTTCGGTGGCCATCGTGGAGGACTCCTCCACGGTGATGACGCCGTCCTCGCCGACCTTCTCCACGGCCTCGCCGAGCAGGGCGCCGATGTCGGAGTCCCGCGAGGTCACGGTGCCGACCTGGGCGATGTTGTCCCGGCCCTTGACCGGGGTGGCCTTGTCCTTGAGGACCTCGACCACCTTGTCGGCGGCGGCCTGGACGCCGTTGCCCAACGCGGTCGGGTTGGCACCCGCGGCCACGTTGCGCAGGCCGACCGACACCAGCGACTGCGCCAGCACGGTGGCCGTCGTGGTGCCGTCCCCGGCGACGTCGTTGGTCTTGGTGGCCACGCTCTTGACCAGCTGCGCGCCCAGATTCTCGAACGGGTCCTCCAGTTCGATCTCCCGGGCGACCGTGACGCCGTCCAGCGTGATCGTGGGGCCGCCGAACTTCTTGTCCAGCACGACGTGACGCCCACGCGGCCCCAGGGTCACCTTGACCGCGTCGGCGAGCTTGTCGACCCCGCGCTCCAGCGCCCGACGAGCGTCCTCGTCAAAGTTGATCTGCTTTGGCATGGAATACCTCTCTGCGTGAGGCTGCCGCGGGAACGTCCCTGCGCGGCGGGATCACAGCCGGTCCCGGGTGCCCCGGTCCGGGCCCGCCCGCCCGCACTCCCACGACAGACGCGGTGCACTCCCGCAACGGATGCGGTGCGCGAAACGCCCCGGTACCCCGGCTCGGTGCGGGGCCCGGGGCGTCAATGCGTGCGCGGGTCGTCAGTTGACGACGGCCAGCACGTCGCGGGCGGACAGGATCAGGTACTCGTCGCCGTTGTACGTGACCTCGGTGCCGCCGTACTTGGAGTAGATGACGACGTCGCCTTCCTGGACATCCACCGGGATGCGGTTACCCTTGTCGTCGATGCGGCCCGGGCCCACGGCCAGGACCTTGCCCTCCTGGGGCTTTTCCTTCGCGGTGTCGGGGATGACCAGGCCGGAAGCCGTCGTCTCCTCGGCCTCGCTCCTCTGGACAACGATCTTGTCCTCGAGCGGCTTGATGTTCACGCTCACCGGATTGACCTCCACGGGTCGTCGAAAGCGTTGGCAGGTACCTAGTTGGGTACGGCTCCTACCACCCCGCCGTCGCGGGTGCCGGGGCGTGTGCGGTGCCGTGTGCGATTAGCACTCTAGCGATCGGAGTGCTAGCCGCGCAACCAGGGTACCCCGTCCCCACGGTGCCGAACCGCCGGTGGCGGCACCGTGGGCACGCCCCGGGATCACCCCTTCGCGTGCGGCCGGTCACCCGCCGGAGCGGCACTGTCGCCGTTCCGGCCACGGGCGACACCACGCTGGGAGACACACCGTGCCACTTTCGGTGAGATTTCAGCCCCGGAGGACGAACCGTCGCCGAGCGCTCGTCGGCGGCGTCACCGCTACGCCGTCCACGCCGAGAACGCCGGGCTCGCGCCGGGCCGCGAGTACTTCGACCGCCTCCGGCACGGACGGCACATCTTCCTCGCCGGACGCACCCGGACCGGCCGCTACACCGAGACGGTGTTCACCGGCAGGGCCGGGTCGGCGGAGAGGTCGAGCGCGCTCGGTGCGCCTCCCCCGGCGACGAGATGCGCACCGAGCGCGGCGATCATCGCGCCGTTGTCGGTGCACAGCCGCGGACGCGGCACCCGCAGTTCGAGGCCCGCCGCGGC
>NZ_KB912559.1:0-2733 GCF_000383775.1 Saccharomonospora halophila 8 | reverse complement strand
GCTCGCCGGGGGGCGCCGCCGGGGGGTCAAGGGCGCGGTTCGCCCGCGAAAGGCGCCCCGGCGACCCGGGCCGTCCACGACCCGTGCGGTTCGAGGGTCGCGACGCGGACGTCGTCGTCCCGGCGTTCGAGTCGCACGACCAGGTGGTCCTCGGACAGACGTTCGGCCATCCCCTCGCCCCACTCCACCAGGACCGCGGCGTGTTCGAGGTCGGTGTCCAGGTCGAGGTCGTCGAGCTGGGAGAGGTCACCGCCGAGCCGGTAGGCGTCGACGTGGACCAACGACACCCCGGACCCGCCGGCCGGGTGGACCCTCGCCAGCACGAAGGTGGGTGAGCTGACCCGGCCGGACACCCCCATCCCCTCGGCCACCCCGCGTGCCAGCGTCGTCTTGCCCGCACCGAGCGGCCCGGCCAGCAACACCAGGTCCCCGGCGTCCAGCACGCGCCCCAACGACCGCCCGAATTGGACGGCGTCCTCCGGGGTCGGCAGTTCCACACTCACCTGCGCCACCATCTGTTCCTCCCCGTCGAACACCTCCCGTCCGTGCCGCGGCACTCGCGCAGCAGGTCGATGAGGTGGCTGTTGACCAGGTCCGGCTGCTCCAGATGCACCATGTGCCCCGCACCCCGCACCCGCAGCAACCGGGCGTTCGGCAACTCGACCGCGATCCGCTCGGTGTGCGCGAACGGGGTCAACCGGTCCGCATCCGCCCCGACGACGAGTACGTCGGTGTGTTCGAGCCCCGCCAGTGCGGCGTAGCGGTCGTGGCTGCCGAGGGTGTCCACGAAGTGCGTCAACTGCCGGACCGGCGTGTCCCCGAGCATGTCCAACATGAAATCGACCGCTGCGGAGTCGACGTCGTCGCTGCCGAAGGCCAACCGCCGCACGGCACGCCGGGTGAGCTGCCCGCCCGCAGCACGGACGAACTCCACCAGACCCGGCTGCCACCCGGCCAGCTCCCCCACCCCGCGGGTCAGCGGGTTGTACTTCCACAGCAGGGACTTCGGCAGCCCGCTCGCGCCGACCTCCCCGGCCGCCGTGGCGATCAGGGCCACGCCCCGGACGCGGTCCCCGAACAGGGCGGGCGCCCGGTGCGCCAGCTCCATGACCACCATGCCACCCATGGAGTGGCCGACCAGAACGATCGGCTCGTCGGCGGGCACCGTCCGCAACACCGCGTGCAGATCCGCGGCGAGCTGTTCGATCGTGCTCGTCTCGGCGGGCGACGGCGCCGACTGCCCGTGCCCCCGGTGGTCGTAGTACACCTGCCGCACCCGGGGAAGGCGCAACGCGGCGAGATCGCGCTGTTGGAACAGCCAGCTCCGGCGGGACAGCGCGAATCCGTGCACCCCCACCACCGTCAGCTCGGCCGTCCCGTCGGGCGGCCCGATCTCCTCGACGGCGAGCGGGGTGCCGTCGTCGGCCGCGACGGTCGCCGTGCGCTGGGTACGGGCCCCGGCGAACGGCCCGTCGGAACGCGGATCCCGCCCGGCCCGGGACATCAGGGCGCTCCCCGCCCCAGGTGGCGCCGGCGGACGCGGGGCCGGTACATCCCCGTGACGATCTCGTAGTCGATCGTGCCGATCGTCTCGGCCCACTCGGTGGCGGTGGGGCCCCCGTCCCGGCCGGTGCCGAACAGTTCGACCCCGGTGCCCACGGCGGGTTCGTCACCGCCGCAGTCGACCACCAGTTGATCCATGCACACCCGGCCCACCACGGGCCGCCGCCGACCCGCCAGGCGGACACTCATCCGCCCGGACAACGACCGCGGGACCCCGTCGGCGTACCCCACCGGAACCAACGCCAGCGTGGTGTCCTGCGGGGCCGTCCACGTGTGTCCGTACGACACGGACTCACCCGCCGCGACCCGTTTGGTCAGCACCACACTCGACCGGAACGTCATCGCGGGCCACAGGTCCTCCGCCTGCGGCACCGGGTTCAGCCCGTACATCGCGATGCCCGGGCGCACGAGATCGAAGTGCAGGTCCGGCCGGGTGAGCGTGGCCGCCGAGTTCGCCAGGTGCCGCAGCGGCGCCAGCCCCGCGTCGAGCGCACGGTCGTAGGCGGCGGCGAACCGCCGCGCCTGGTCGTCGATCGACGGATGCCCGGGATCGTCGGCGCACGCCAGGTGCGACCACACCGCCACGACATGCACGTCCGGTTCCGCCGCCGCGGCCTTGACCAGGTTCGGCCACTCGTCGGCCGGACACCCGTTCCGGGACAAGCCGGTGTCGATCTTGAGATGGACCCGCGCACGCCTCCCGGCCCGGGCGGCCGCCTCGACGACACGGGCCAGCTCCCCCGCCGAACTGACCGACAGATCGACATCCCGCTCGATCGCCGGGGCGAAATCCACCTCCGGGGTGTCCAACCAGCTGAACAGTCTCGCGGTGATGCCCGCGCGGCGGAGGTCGAGCGCCTCCTCCACCGACGCCGTTCCCAGCCACTCCGCCCCGGCCTCCACGGCCGCGCGCGCCACCGGCACCGCGCCGTGGCCGTAGCCGTCCGCCTTCACCACGGCCATCGTGGCGGAACCGGACGCGGCCGCGCGGGAAGCGAGCAGGCCGAGGTTGTGCCGTATCGCGTCGAGATCGACGACGACCTCCGCCCGGGTCGCCCGCTCGCCCGCCCCGCCGTTCACGGCCGCACTCGCCGCGACCATGGGGACGCGGCGACCACCCCGCCGCATTCGGACTCGCTCACGTGCCTCCTCCGTCGCTGCTCGCTCCCT
>NZ_KB912558.1:25378-27519 GCF_000383775.1 Saccharomonospora halophila 8 | reverse complement strand
AGCCGTCCCGTGCTCGGCGCACTCGTGCTCGCGCTGGCCGGCACGCTGGTCGCCGGGACCACCGTCACCGGCGCGGGCCCGCACGGCGGGGACCCCGACGTGCCCCGGCTGGACGCCCCGATCACGACGCTGACGGAGGTGCACGCGGGTTTCCTGGTGACGTTTTTGCTCTCGCTCGCCGCACTCGGCCTGCTGTGGTGGCGTGCGGGTGTACCGACCGACGTGTGGCGCCGGTACGCCGTGGTCTGGCTCGTCGCCCTCGCCCAGGGCGGCCTCGGCAGTCTCCAGTACCGGCTCGGTGTCCCCGAGGGCCTCGTGTCGCTGCACGTGCTCGGCTCCATGCTGGTGATCGTCGCCACGGCGGCCCTGTGGTGCGCCACCCGTGACCGCGGGCCGGTGGTGAGCGCCACCCCGGCGTCCGGCGCGGCGAGCGGCCCGGCCTCCGACGCCGCCGGGGTCCCGGAAACGGAGCGCACCGGAAACACCTCGGTACGCTGACCGGTCCGGTCGGTCGACGCACGTCCGCGCGACGTCGCCCGCCGGTTCGCATGCGGACACCGATACGCTGTGCTGCACTGAAGTCGAGCCCCGATTTCTCCACCACGGATACGAGGTCACCCGCAACGATGAGCTCCACCGCACACGCGTCCGACACGGCGAGGTCCGGGCCGAAGCCGCTGGTCGGCGACGAACGCGGCACCGCGCAGATGATCGTACTGAAGGCGTTCCTGCTGATCCCGTTCGTCGCGTTGCTGACCGCGATCCCCTTCGCCTGGGGATGGGGTCTGACCTGGGTCGACCTCGCCCTCGCGGCCGGGTTCTACACCGTCGGCACCCTCGGGGTCACGGTGGGATACCACCGCTACTTCACGCACGGCGCGTTCAAGACCACCCGCCCGCTGCGAATCTTCCTGGCCATCGCGGGCAGCATGGCCGTACAGGGCTCGGTCATCTTCTGGGTGGCCAGCCACCGCAGGCATCACGCCTTCGCGGACAAGGAGGGTGACCCGCATTCCCCGTGGCTGTTCGGCACGTCCCCGACGGCCCTGCTGCGCGGGTTCTGGCACTCGCACATGGGCTGGATGTTCAACCGCGAGGTGACCAACTACGAGCGGTTCGCTCCCGACCTGCTCGCGGACCGGGACCTCACGGTGGTCAACCGCTTCTTCTGGCTGTGGATCACGGCGAGTCTGGCCCTGCCCGCCCTGCTCGGCGGACTGATCACGTGGTCGTGGTGGGGCGCGGTGACCGCGTTCTTCTGGGCGGGCCTGGTGCGGATCGCGTTCTCCCACCACATCACCTGGTCGGTGAACTCGATCTGCCACATGGTGGGTGAGCGCCCGTTCGCGAGCCGGGACCGGGCGGCCAACTTCTGGCCGCTGGCGATCCTGTCGATGGGTGAGTCGTGGCACAACTCGCACCACGCCGACCCGACCTGCGCCCGGCACGGGGTGCTGCGCGGACAGATCGACATCTCGGCACGGGTGATCTGGCTGTTCGAGAAGCTGGGCTGGGCCCGCAACGTCCGCTGGCCCAGGCCGGAACGCCTCGCCGCCAAACGCGCCTGACCGCTCCGGTCACCCGTTCCGCGTGAGGGGCACTTTCCCTGCGTGTGACGCAGCGAATGTGCCCCTCGCCGCGTGTGACGCAGGGAAAGTGCCCTTCACGACACACCCGGTCAGGTGAGGTGCGTGGAAATGGCCGAGGCGAAGCGGGGTGGGGCCGCCGGGTCGGCGTGGGCGAGGCCGAGCGAGGGCTCGGTGAGCTCCAGCTCCAGCAGCGCGGGAGTGCCGTCGTCGGTGCGGACCACGTCGACGCGGGCGTAGAGCAGGTCGCTGCGGCGCAGGCCGAGGTGGGCCACCGCCGTGTCCAGGGCCTGCTCGGCCAGCGCCGCACAGCCCGGTGGGGGATGGGGCACGCCCACCTTCTCCGACGGGTGCGGGCCCCGGCCACCGGCATCGCGGCCGGTGAGCAGGGCACCCTTGGCGAAGGAGTGCGAGTAAACCCCGCCGAAGAACACCAGCGCGGTCTCCCCCTCGGCGTCCACGCGGGCCTGGTACGGCTGCACGAGCGCGGTGCGGCCGTCGTCGTGCAGCGCGGCCAGATGCGCGGCGGCCCGTTCCCGTCCGGCCGCGCCTGCG
>NZ_KB912558.1:14995-25278 GCF_000383775.1 Saccharomonospora halophila 8 | reverse complement strand
GCCTCCACGAGGGCGTTCCCGGTCTCGACGTCGGGCACCACGACGTCGCCGAGCGCGCCGTCCCGGCCGACGAGGACCACCCGGGCGCCCGCGCGGCCGATCCGTTCCACCACGGCCCTGGTCGGCCCGCCGTGCTCGCCCACGAACACCCGGGCCGCGGTCAGGTGGGCCTTCCCGGGGCGGGCGGCGGTCCGGTCGCTGGTCTCGGAAGCGGTGTCAGTCACGGCGCCAGTCTAAGCTCCCGACCGGCCACGGCCGAAGTCCGTTCCCGGGGAAGCGGTCCATGTCACCGCCGCCACCCCGGGGCGCCCGGATCAGGCGGGTTCGGGAGGCCGCGCCATGCGCAGGGTGACGTCCGGGAGCCCCCGCAGTCGGCGCCACCCGTGCCCGGCGCACGCCGCGATGGTCAGCGCGGTGAACAGCCCACTGAGCACACCACGGGACAGCAGCCCGGCGTCCAGGCTCCACTGCAAGAACCCGTACGTCATGGCGGCGTCGATCAGTCGGGACCCGCCCCACATCAGGGCCACGTTCACGAACACCCGCCGCACGGTGCGGTGGGCGAACAGTTCGGCGGGCAGGTGGATGAAGTCCCGTGCCAGACGTGCGGTGATCGGTCTGCCGATCACCGCACTCCCCACGAACAGCAGGAACATCAGGAGTGAACCGACGACCGGTTGCAGCACGTACACGGCCGCGCTCGACGTGATCAACGCGAACACGGCGCTGCTCACCAGCATTCCGCTGGCCAGCAGCAGCGTGTGCGGGACGTCCCTGCGCAGCATCCGGCGCAGGCCGATCACGAAGGCGCTCCAGCCGAGCACACCGGCGGCGGCGGGGACCAGACTCGTGAAGTTGAGCAGCAGCATGAACAACACGGTCGGCACGACGGCCGTTTCCAGCGCCAGCACCACGGCACGGGAGGCGGTGGCACGCAGATGCGGGATCTCGATGACGAGGTGTCGATCGGAAGTCAGCGTGGGGTGGTGCACGGTCACATCTCTCGGGTCGGGTCGGGCCGGGATGGCGTCCGCTGACCCGGTGGGGACGGTTCGGGGGGCCCGTACACCACCGGAGGCATTCACCGGCCAACATGACGCATCCGTGAGTCGCCCGTAGCCTAAACGTTACCTCCGTCCGGGTAAATGCGGTACTCGGCTGTGCCGCGCGTCTCGTGGGCTCACCCGGCCGGGAGGAACAGGGGCCCGCGGGGGCCCACCGGATACGAACAACACCCCGCCGGGAGCCTGTTCCCCCGACGCGCGACCACAACACCGGGGACGACACTGGGGAGAGACGGACCGTCCGCGGTCCCGGACCGGCACGACCGTGTCGGTCCGGGACCGGCACGGGTGCACGACGATGAGGAGGAACCGCATTGGTGACCGTGATCCGCATGCACCGCACCGGGGGGCCGGAGGTGCTGGAGACCGCCGAGGGCGAACCCGGTGATCCCGGCCCCCGGGACGTCCTGATCGACGTGGCCGCGGCCGGGGTGAACTACATCGACACCTATCAGCGTGCGGGCATCTACGAGGTGCCGCTGCCCTACACACCCGGGCTCGAGGGTGCCGGGCGGGTGGCCGCCGTGGGTGCCGAGGTGGACGAGTTCACCGTCGGGGACCGCGTCGCCTGGCAGGGCGCCCCGGGCGGATACGCGGAGAAGGCGCTGATCCCGGCCGACGTGGCGGTCCGGATCCCGGAGACCGTGTCCGACGAGACCGCCGCCGCGACGATGCTCCAGGGAATCACGGCGCACTACCTGGTGTCGTCGACGTATCCGGTGGGCGAGGGTGACCCGGTGCTGGTGCACGCCGCGGCCGGCGGCGTCGGTCTGTTGCTCGTGCAGCTGGCGAAGGCGCGCGGGGCCCGGGTACTCGGCACGGTGTCGACCGCGGAGAAGGAGCGTCTGGCGCGGGAGGCCGGCGCGGACGAGGTGGTCCGCTACACCGAACGGGACTTCGTCGAGGCGACCCGGGAGTTCACCGGTGGCGAGGGCGCCGCGGTGGTCTTCGACGGGGTCGGCGCCTCCACCTGGGAGGGCAGTCTGTCGGCGCTGCGGCCCCGGGGACTGCTCGCGCTGTTCGGGGCCGCCAGCGGCCCGGTGCCGCCGATCGACCCGCAGCGGCTGAACGCGGGCGGCTCGCTGTTCCTCACCCGGCCGAAGACCGTCGACCACACCCGCACCCGCGCGGAGCTGGACTGGCGGGTCGGCGAACTGTTCGACGCGGTGAGCTCGGGCACGCTCACGGTCCGGATCGGTGGACGCTACCCCCTGTCCGGGGCCCGCACCGCCCACGAGGAGCTCCAGGGCAGGCGCACCACCGGGAAGGTACTGCTACTGCCGTGAGCGCACCGGGCCCGCCCACCGGTCGCGGGCGGGCCCGTCGGGCACTCCCTCACGGAGTGGGTGGAGTCACTGCGGGGTCTCGACCCCCACCACCTCGGTGACGACCACGACCGTCTCGTCGACCGGCGCGGGACCGCTCTCGGCCCCGGACTGCAGGTCGGCCGGGACGACGATCAGACGCCTGCCGCGTTCCTTGATGTCGACCAGTGCCTCCTCCCAGACATCGAACCGCTGTTGCTCCTGCCCGAACTCGACGGTCTCCGTGTCGGGCTCGCCGAAGGTACTGCGGTAGACCTCGCCACTCGACCAGCCGACCATCGTGTAGTCGAACTCGACCATGCCGCCCGGTTCGGCTCCCGGGCCGACCCCCTCGTCCAGCTCGCGGGTCAGCAGCCCGGTGGGTGCGGCGCAGCCCTCGGGGATGGTGACCTGCGGCCCCTCGCCCCCGGCTTCGCCTTCCTCGGTGACGGCGATGTCCTCCGCGGTGCACTCCTCCCGCGATTCCCGCTCCCCCGGTGAACCGGTCGGCTGCTCCGGGACTCCGGCCCCCGGCGACGCCCCGGTGTCCGGCGGTACGTCCGAGGGCTGCTCGCCCGGCGGCGAGCAGGCCGCGAGCGCGGCGGCGAAGGCCACCACGGTCATGATCTTGCCAGCGTTGCGCATGGAATTACCCTAGCCGGACCCCGGCTCCGGGCTGCCGTCGCCCGACAACGCGGGCAACGGCTCACCCGTGTGTATGACGCCGAGCCGTCGCGTCGCCCGGGTGAGCGCGACGTACAGGTCGTTCGCCCCGCGCACGGACCCGGCGACGATCTCGTCCGGCGCCACGACGATCACCCCGTCGAACTCGAGCCCCTTGGCGCGCTCCACGGTCAGCACCGACACCCGGGGTGTCTCCACCGGGTCGTCCGGCGCGGCCTCCCCCGCACGGGCGAGTTCGGCCGAGAGCTCGCCCTCGACGGCGGCCGGGCACAACACCCCCAGCGTGCCGTCCCCGAGCCGCGCGCGTTCGTGCTCCACCAGTTCCGGCAGACGCGCCGCCAGCTCGGTGCGGGGCAGCCGCTCCTGCCACGGTGGCACGCCGGTCTCGCGCACCGACACCGGCGCCGACAGTGCCGGGTCGATCCCGGCGAGTACCCGTGCGGCGACCTCCATGATCTCGGCGGGTGTGCGGTAGTTCACGGTGAGCTCTCGCAGCCGCCAGCGGTCGGCGACGTACGGGGCCAGCACGTCCGACCAGCTCGACGTGCCCGCGGCCGACCCGGTCTGGGACACGTCCCCGACGACGGTCATCGACCGGCTCGGGCTCCGGCGCATGAGCAGCCGCCAGTCCATCTCCGAGAGTTCCTGCGCCTCGTCCACGATGACGTGGCCCGCCAAGGTCCAGGACCGGTCCCGCGCGGCGCGCTGGGCGGCGGTGAGGCCGCTGCCCTCCTCCTGCCGCTGGGCGAGCAGTTCGGCGTCGAGCACGTCGCGCACCCGCACGACCTCCTCGTCGATGATCTCCTCGTCCTGTTCGAGGACGTGCAGCACACCCTCGGCGTAGGCCTTCTCCTCGCGCTCCCTGCGGGCCCTGCGCTCGCGTGCCTCGGTGTCGTCCTCGGCGAGGAGTTCGGCCAGCTCGTCGAGCAGCGGCACGTCCCCGGGCGTCCACAGCGCACCGGGGTCGCGCCGCAGGGCGCGGCACTCGTCGTCGGTGAGGTGTCCCCGCGCGGCGGACCGCAACCGCGCGGGGGTGGTCAGCAGGTCGTTGAGCAGCTCCTGTGGCGACAGCTTCGGCCACAGCGACTGCACCGCGTCCGCGACGGCCCGGTCCTCGGCCAGCTCGGCCCGGATGGTGGCGTGGTCGCGGGCGTCCAGCAGGGGCGTGTCGTCCACCTCGTCGTCCGCGAGCGGGATGTCGGGGACGTCGTCGAGCACGTCGGACTCCAGCCGGGCGGCGGACTGCGCGGCCAGCGCGTCCAGCACGTCGTCGACGAACACCCGGCGGGCGAGGTTGTGCGGTTTGAGCGTGTCGCGCGCGCGGGCCCGCGCCCTCTCGCACGTCCGGCGGTCGAGGGTGAGCACCTCGCCCTCGGCGTGGATCTCCAGGACGTCGTCGGGCACGGTCTGCCGGTCGCGCACCGCCGCGGCCAGTACCTCGGTCATGGCGATCCGGCCCTTGATCTCCGCGGCCTCCGGGGTGTCCAGGCCGGTGGCGGTCAGTCCGGGGTACAGCTCGCCGACCGTGGCCAGCAGCACGCCGGTCTCCCCCAACGAGGGCAGCACCTGGCCGATGTAGCGCAGGAAGGTGCTGTTCGGCCCGACCACGAGCACCCCGCGGCTGGTGAGCTGGTGACGGTAGGTATAGAGCAGGTAGGCCGCACGGTGCAGCGCGACCGCGGTCTTGCCGGTGCCGGGCCCGCCCTGCACGACCAGCACCCCGCCCGGGTCGGCGCGGATGATGCGGTCCTGCTCCGCCTGGATGGTGGCGACGATGTCGGACATCTCCCCGGTGCGCCCGCGCTCCAACGCGGCCAGCAGCGCCGCCTCACCCGCGAGCCCGAGATGGTCGCTGCCCTCTCCGGAGCCGAGGTCGAGCACCTCGTCGTCCACGCCGACCACGCGCCGGGACAGGGTGCGCAGGTGCCTGCGCCTGCGGACACCGTCCGGGGATGCGGCGGTGGCGAGGTAGAACGGGCGCGCGGCCGGTGCGCGCCAGTCCACCAACAGGGGGCGGTAGTCGTCCTGCTCGTCGAACAGGCCGAGTCTGCCGATGTAGATCGGGGAGTCGGTGTCGCGGTCGGGCGCGAAGTCCAGCCTGCCGAAGGCCAGCCCCTGCTCCACCGAGTTCAGCTGCGCCAGCCGGTCACTGTAGGTCGCGGTGGCGGCCTCCCGTTCGGCCCGGGCCTGCGGCGGACCGCCGGTCGCGGCCAGCGCCTCGGTGAGCCGCTGGTCGGCGAATTCGCGCTCGGCGTCGAGCCGCTCGTACAGCATCGTCACGTAACGCTGCTCGGCGGCCACCTCGTCCCGGTCCGGGGTGGCGGTCTCGTCCGGAGCGGCGGCGTGGTCGGGTTCCCGGTGTTGCGGGGACACGGACACGGTGGGTCACCTTCGAGTCGGGGGAACGGCCTGGCCGAATCCGTAACGAACACCGCCCGCGGGTCATTCCCGGGATTCCCCGACCGGGTGGCCCACGCGGCACCGCGGTCGCGGGTCAGAACGGCAGGCCGAGGATCGGCAGTCCGATGGCGGAGTCGACCGCCAGCGCACAGAAGACGATCATCAGGTAGGTGTTGGACCGGTGGAACAGCGCCATCGGCCTGGTCGTCTCGCCCCGGCCGACGGCCGCGTACAGGCGATGCGCGTAGAACAGGAACCAGGCACCCGCCAGTCCGGCGAAGGCGGCGTAGAGCCAGCTCGTCGCCGGGGCCAGCAACAACGTCCAGCCGACCATCACCCAGGAGTAGATCACGATCTGCCGGGCGACGTGCCGGGGCGGCGCCACGACCGGCAGCATCGGCACCCCGGCCCGCTCGTAGTCGTCGCGGTACTTCATCGCCAGCGCCCAGGTGTGCGGCGGGGTCCAGAAGAAGATGACCCCGAACATCACGAAGGCGGGCCAGGACACGGTGCCCTCCACCGCGGCCCAGCCGATGACGACGGGCATACAGCCGGCCGCGCCGCCCCAGACGACGTTCTGCGGTGTGCGCCGCTTGAGCACGAGCGTGTACACGAAGATGTAGAACAGGATCGTGCCGACGGCGAGCGCGGCGGCCAGCGGGTTCACCGCCAGGTACAGCACGGTGAACGACCCCGCGGCGAGCGCGAGACCGAAGATCAGGGCGTTGCGCCGGGGTACCGAGTCCCGCACGAGCGGACGCCGCTTCGTGCGGTTCATCACCTTGTCGATATCGGCGTCGATCACGCAGTTCAGCGCGTTCGCGCTGCCCGCGGCCATCGTGCCGCCGAGCAGGGTGACCAGTACCAGCCACGGCGACGGGATCGCCCGTCCCGCCAGGAACATCGCCGGGATCGTGGTGACCAGCAACAGCTCGATGACCCTGGGCTTGGCCAGCGCGGCGTACGCGCCGACGACGTCCCGCATACCTCGCCGGCCACCGGCTGGGGACTCGCCAGTGGGATGCACGGCGCTGGTGTGCTCACTGCGCCCGTGCGCAGCGTTCACCAACGACATCTCGCTCCCTGTCTCGAACTCCGTGAGGACGCGCGCCCGGGGGACGCGGCATCTTGACGGATCGTAGTAGAGCGGGATCCACCACCGCCGGGCGGATCCCGCGGCGGCAAGCCACGTCACACCGCGGGATCCCGGCACGGGCGCGCGGCGCCACCCCGCCGTCCGCCCGGTGCCCACGATCACTGACTCTGCGCAGCCGGGTCGTCTAGGCTGACGGCCGACCGGTCCGGCTGACCGGAACACCTTTCCCGTGTCGTCGACGAGATCGCTTCCCCCAGTGTTCGGGATCGATTAAGATCGTCCGGGACACGCCCACGGCCGGGCAACCGGGGTAGCCAGCAACAGCCAACGCGCGAAGAATCAGGGAGCCGAGTTCGTGTCGGAGATCGCCGCTACGGAGAACAACCCACTGCTGCGCCGGAGGTATCCGGCCGACTGGACGGAGACGGACACCCGCGCCGTGGACACCGTCCGCGTCCTGGCGGCGGACGCCGTCGAACACTGCGGGAGCGGCCACCCCGGCACCGCGATGAGCCTCGCTCCGGTCGCCTACTCGCTGTTCCAACGGATCATGCGGCACGACCCGGCCGACCCCGAGTGGCCCGCGCGCGACCGCTTCGTCCTGTCGGCGGGGCACAGCAGTCTCACCCTCTACATCCAGCTCTACCTCGCCGGGTACGGCCTGGAGATGGCGGATCTGAAGCAGCTGCGCCGGTGGGGATCGAAGACCCCGGGCCACCCCGAGTACCGGCACACACCGGGAGTGGAGACGACCACCGGCCCGCTCGGCCAGGGTCTGGCCAACGCGGTCGGCATGGCGATGGCGGCCCGCCGCGAGCGGGGCCTGCTCGACCCGGAGACACCGGAGGGCGAGAGCCCGTTCGACCACCACATCTACGCGATCGCCTCGGACGGCGACATCGAGGAGGGCGTCACCTCGGAGGCGTCGTCGCTGGCGGGCAGGCAGGAACTGGGCAATCTCGTCGTCGTCTACGACGACAACAAGATCTCCATCGAGGACGACACCACCGTCGCGCTGTCCGAGGACACCGCGAAACGGTACGAGAGCTACGGCTGGCACGTGCAGGTCGTCGAGGGCGGTGAGGACGTCGTCGCCTTCGAGGAGGCGGTCGCCGCCGCCAGGGCCGAGACCACGCGGCCGTCGTTCATCCTGCTGCGCACCGTGATCGGCTACCCGGCCCCGACCAAGATGGACACCGGCAAGGCGCACGGGGCGGCACTCGGCGCGGACGAGGTCGCCGCCGTGAAGGAGGCGCTGGGTTTCGACCCGGCGACGAGCTTCGCCATCGACGACGACGTGCTCGCCCACACCCGCCGGGTCGGCGACCGCGCCGCCGCCGAGCGGGCGCGCTGGCAGGAACGGTTCGACGCCTGGGCCGCGGCCAACCCCGAGCGCGCGGAGCTGGCCGGGCGGCTGCGTACCCGCGAACTGCCCGAGGGCTGGGCGCAGAAGCTGCCGAGCTGGGAACCCGATGCGAAGGGCATCGCCACCCGGAAGGCCTCCGGCGAGGTGCTCAACGCCGTCGCGGATGTGCTGCCGGAGCTGTGGGGTGGGTCGGCGGACCTCGCCGAGAGCAACAACACGGTCATCAAGGGCGCGTCCTCGTTCGGCCCGGCAGCCGCGTCGACCGGGATGTTCCCCACCGAGCCCTACGGCCGGAACCTGCACTTCGGGGTGCGGGAACACGCGATGGGCGCGATCCTCAACGGGATCGCCCTGCACGGCGGCACCCGCCCGTACGGGGCGACCTTCCTGATCTTCAGCGACTACATGCGGCCCGCGGTGCGGCTGGCGGCGCTGATGAAGGCCCCGGTGGTCTACGTGTGGACGCACGACTCGATCGGCCTCGGTGAGGACGGCCCCACACACCAGCCGATCGAGCACCTCGCCTCGCTGCGCGCCGTCCCGGGCCTCAACGTGGTGCGGCCCGCCGACGCCAACGAGACCGCGGCGGCCTGGAAGGCGGCGCTGGAGGACGTGCACACCCCGACCGGCCTCGCCCTGACCCGGCAGAACGTGCCGGTGCTGGAAGGCACCGACCCCGAGGGCGTGGCCAGGGGCGGCTACGTGCTCGCCGAGGCCTCGGACGGTGCGCCGGAGGTGCTGTTGCTGGCCACCGGTTCCGAGGTGCAGCTCGCGCTGGCCGCGCGGGCGACGCTGGAGGCCGACGGCGTGCCCACGAGCGTGGTGTCGATGCCCTGCGTCGAGTGGTTCGACCGCCAGGACACCGCCTACCGGGACGCGGTGCTGCCGCCGTCGGTGACCGCCCGGGTCGCCGTCGAGGCCGGGGTGGCCCAGTCGTGGCACCGCTTCGTCGGTGACCGCGGCGAGACCGTCTCCCTGGAGCACTTCGGTGCCTCCGCCGACTTCGGCACGCTCTACGAGAAGTTCGGGCTGACCGCCGAGGCCGTCGTCGCCGCCGCCCGCCGGACGTTGGCTCGGCGCTGAGTTCGGGCACCCGGAAGGGTGGGTCACCGGGTGGGCCGCGCGGCGACACGGCGGCCCACCCGGACCGCCCACGACGAGCGCGACAACAGAAAGGGATGAGATCATGGCCAACACCGACCGGCTGGCGGAGCTCTCGCAGGCGGGAGTGTCCATCTGGCTCGACGACCTGTCCCGGCAGCGGCTCCGGTCCGGCAACCTGGCCGAACTGATCCGCGACCGGCACGTGGTCGGCGTCACGACCAACCCCACCATTTTCGCGGGCGCCGTCGCGCAGGGCGAGGACTACGACGAGCAGGTGCGCTCGCTCGCCGAACGGGGCGCGGACGTCCACGCGGCGGTGCGCGAGCTGACCACCGGTGACGTCCGGGAGGCCGCGGACACCCTGCGGGAGACCTGGATCGCCACCGACGGCAAGGACGGGCGCGTGTCGATCGAGGTCGACCCCGGCCTCGCCCGGGACACCGACCGCACCGTCGCCGAGGCCGCCGAACTCTGGAAGACGGTCGACCGGCCGAACATCTTCGTCAAGATTCCGGCGACCGAGCAGGGACTGCCCGCCATCACCCGGAGCCTCGCCGACGGCATCAGTGTCAACGTCACCCTCATCTTCTCGGTCGAGCGCTACCGGGCCGTGATCGACGCGTTCTTCGCGGGCCTGGAACAGGCCCGGGCCAACGGGCACGACCTGTCCCGGATCCGCTCGGTCGCCTCGTTCTTCGTCTCCCGCGTCGACGCCGAGGTGGACAAGCGGCTCGAAGCGATCGGCAGCGACGACGCCCTGGCCCTGCGGGGCGAGGCGGCCATCGCCAACGCCCGGCTCGCCTACGCCGCCTACCAGGAGGAGTTCGCCGGCCAGCGGTGGGCCGACCTGGCCGGGGCGGGGGCGCACCCACAGCGCCCGCTGTGGGCCTCGACCGGGGTGAAGAACCCGGAGTACTCGGACACCCGCTACGTCGACCGGCTCGTCGTGGCCGACACGGTGAACACGATGCCGGAGAAGACGCTGCACGCCGCCGCCGACCACGCCGAGATCACCGGCGACACGGTGACCGGCACCGCCGGGGACGCGCAGCGGGTGTTCGACCGGCTCTCCGCCGTCGGCATCGACATCCCCGACGTGTTCCGCACGCTGGAGGACGAGGGCGTCGAGAAGTTCGACACGTCCTGGAACGAACTGCTCGACACCGTGCGCGGGCAGCTCGACGCCGCCGGGGCGCGCTCCTGATGGCGGCCGGGCACACCGAGGTGACCGTCGCCGACCCCACGCTGGCCGGTGCGGCCGCGCC
>NZ_KB912558.1:10293-14895 GCF_000383775.1 Saccharomonospora halophila 8 | reverse complement strand
GGGCAGGCTGGCCGCGCAGGACCCGACGCTGTGGGGGCCGGACGCCGAGGCCGAGGCGTCGGTCCGGCTGGCGTGGACGGCGCTGCACCGCGGCTCGCGGCCGCTGATCGGCGAGATCGAGCAGCTGCGCACCGAGTTGCGGTCGGAAGGGTTCGACCGGATCGTGCTCGCCGGGATGGGCGGCTCCTCGCTCGCCCCCGAGGTGATCACCCGCACCGAGGGGGTCCGGCTCACGGTGGTGGACACGACCGACCCCGACCAGGTCGCCGACGCCCTGGCCGGCGAGCTGGACCGCACGGTGCTGGTGGTCTCGTCCAAGTCCGGCACGACGGTGGAGACCGACAGTCACCGCCGCATCTTCGAGCGGGCGTTCACCGAGGCGGGTGTCGATCCGGCACGCCGGATCGTCGTCGTGACCGATCCGGGCTCCCCGCTGGCCGAACTGGGGGCCGAACAGGGGTACCGCCGGGTGTTCACCGCCGACCCGGACGTCGGTGGCCGGTACTCGGCGTTGAGCGCGTTCGGGCTCGTGCCCGCCGGGCTCGCGGGTGCCGACGTGGCCCGGCTGCTCGACCAGGCGGCACTGGTGGCCGACCGGTTCGCGGCCGACTCGCCGGAGAACCCGGCGCTGGTGCTGGCCTCCGCGCTGGCCGCCGCGCACGCGGACGGGGCGGAGAAGGTGGTGCTGGCCGACACCGGCTCCGGCCTCGCGGGCTTCGGTGACTGGGCGGAGCAGCTGATCGCCGAGTCCACCGGCAAACAGGGCACCGGCCTGCTCCCCGTGGTGGTCGAGGGGGCCGACGCGCCCGGCTTCGCCGACGCGGGCGCCGACGCCACCCCGGTGACCGTCGGCGGAGGCGTGGACGCCGCGCGGGTGGTGACCTCCGGACCACTGGGGGCCCAGTTCCTGCTGTGGCAGTACGCGATCGCCGTCGCGGGCAGACTGCTCGGCATCGACCCGTTCGACCAGCCCGACGTGGAGGCCGCGAAGAAGGCCGCACGGGCGTTGCTGGACACCTCCGCGCAGACGGGCGAATCCGCCGAACCCGACGCGGTGTTCGGCCCGGTGGAGGTGTCCGCGAGCGGGGTGCCCGGGTCCTCCCCCGACACCGACACGCTCGCGGCGGTGCTGCGCCGGTTCGTGGACACCGCGGACGGGGACGGCTACCTCGCGGTGCAGGCCTACCTGGACCGGCTGGACGACGCCTCGGCCGAACTACTGCGCGCCGAACTCGCCCGCCGCACCGGACTGCAGACCACGTTCGGCTGGGGGCCGCGCTTCCTGCACTCCACCGGCCAGTACCACAAGGGCGGCCACCCGAACGGCATCTTCCTCCAGCTCACCGGCGCGGTCACCGACGACCTCGCCGTGCCGGACCGGCCCTACACTCTGGGGACCCTGCAGCGGGCCCAAGCGCTCGGGGACGGCCAGGTGCTGGTCGAGCACGGCAGACCGGTGCTGCGCCTGCACCTGACCGACCGCGCGGCGGGACTGGCCGAGGTCGTCCGTGCCGTGCAGGAACTCCGGCGATGAACAGGCGGGAGCGCACCCGATGACGGCGCATCCGGCGACGCGGACGTGGACCAACCCGCTCCGGGATCCCCTCGACAAGCGGCTACCGAGGATCGCGGGGCCGTCCAGTCTGGTGATCTTCGGCGTGACCGGGGACCTCTCCCGGAAGAAGCTGATGCCGGCGATCTACGACCTCGCGCACCGGGGCCTGCTGCCCCCGGGGTTCTCGCTGATCGGGTTCGCCCGCCGGGAGTGGGCGGAGGAGGACTTCGGGCAGCAGGTGCACGACGCGGTGGCCGAGCACGCGCGGACGCCGTTCCGGGAGTCGGTGTGGAACCGGCTGGCCGAGGGCATCCGGTTCGTCCAGGGCAGTTTCGACGACGACGACGCCTTCGACCGGCTCGCCGAGACCGTGCACACCCTCGCCGAGGAGCGGGGAACCGGGGGCAACACCGCGTTCTACCTGTCCATCCCACCGTGGGCGTTCCCGACGGTGACCAAGCAGCTCGCCCGGTGTGGGCTGGCCTCGTCGGACGAGGACGCGTGGCGCCGGGTGGTCATCGAGAAGCCGTTCGGGCACGATCTGGACAGCGCCCGCGAACTCAACGCCGTGGTCAACGACGTCTTCCCCGAGGAGTCGGTCTTCCGCATCGACCATTACCTCGGCAAGGAGACCGTGCAGAACATCATGGCGCTGCGCTTCGCCAACCAGATGTTCGAACCACTGTGGAACGCGCACTACGTCGACCACGTGCAGATCACGATGGCCGAGGACATCGGGCTGAACGGCCGCGCGGGATACTACGAGGGCATCGGAGCCGCACGGGATGTCATCCAGAACCACCTGCTCCAGTTGCTGGCGCTGACGGCGATGGAGGAGCCCGTGTCCTTCGAACCGACGGCGCTGCGTGCGGAGAAGGTGAAGGTGCTCGGCGCGACGACGGCGGTGGGCCCGTTCGACGAGACCACGGCGCGGGGCCAGTACACCGGAGGGTGGCAGGGCGGCACGAAGGTGCCGGGACTGCTGCAGGAGCAGGGCTTCTCGAAGGACTCGACCACCGAGACCTACGCCGCGGTGACCCTGGAGGTGCGCAACCGGCGCTGGGGCGGGGTGCCGTTCTACGTGCGCACCGGCAAGCGGCTGGGCCGCCGGGTCACCGAGGTGGCGGTGGTGTTCAAGCGGGCTCCGCACCTGCCGTTCGATTTCACCGCCACCGAGGAGCTCGGGGAGAACGCGCTGGTGATCCGGGTGCAGCCGGACGAGGGCGTGACGATGCGGTTCGGCTCGAAGGTCCCGGGCACGACGATGGAGGTCCGCGACGTCACGATGGACTTCGGCTACGGGCACTCGTTCACCGAGAGTTCGCCGGAGGCCTACGAACGGCTCATCCTGGACGTCCTGCTGGGCGAGCCGTCGCTGTTCCCCGGCAACGAGGAGGTCGAGCTGTCCTGGCGGATCCTCGACCCCGTCCTGGACTACTGGGCCCGGCAGGGCGGCGCCCCCGAGCCGTACGAACCGGGCTCGTGGGGGCCACCCTCGGCCCGGGCGATGCTGGCCCGCACCGGCAGGCACTGGAGGCGCCCGTGATCATCGATCTGCCGTCGACGACGACGTCCCAGCTGAACAGGAAGATCGTCGAGATCCGGGAACGCGGCGGTGCGGTGGCGCTGGGCCGGGTGCTCACGCTGGTGATCGCCGCGGAGGACGACGAGCAGCTCGAGGCGTCCATCGACGCCGCGAACGAGGCCAGCCGCGAGCACCCCTCGCGGGTGATCGTGGTCGCCAAGGGTGCGCGCACGGCCGCACCCCGAATCGACGGGCAGATCCGGGTCGGCGGTGACGCCGGCGCGAGCGACGTCATCGTGCTGCGCCTGTACGGCCCGCTGGCCAACCAGGGGCGCAGCGCCGTGGTCCCGCTCCTGCTCCCGGACACCCCGATCGTGACCTGGTGGCCGGGGCGGGCACCGGCCGCCCCCGCGGGTGACCAGCTCGGTCAACTGGCGCAGCGCCGGATCACCGACTCGGCCGCCCAGACGAACCCGATCCGGGCCATCCGCGCCCGGAGCCGCACCTACAGCGAGGGGGACACCGACCTCGCCTGGGCCCGGCTGACGCACTGGCGGGCCCAGCTCGTGTCGGCGCTGGACCTTCCGCCCTACGAACCGGTCACCAGCGCGTCGGTGACCGGCGAGGCCGACTCCCCGTCCACGGAGCTGCTCGCCGGGTGGCTGGCCGAGTACCTGCGGGTCCCGGTCCGGCGGGTCAAGACCACCGAGGCGGAGGGCATCGTGTCGGTGTCGCTGGACCGGCCGTCCGGCCCGATCGAGCTGCACCGTCCGGACGGCAGGACGGGCACCCTGACCCAGCCGTCCCAGCCTCCCCGCCGGGTGGGGCTGCAGCGCAGGACCACCCGCGACTGTCTGATCGAGGAACTGCGCAACCTCGACCCGGACGAGGTCTACGAGGCGGCGCTGCGCGGCCTCGGCAAGCTCTCCCCCGGTCGGAGCCGGCGTGAGAAGGGCGCGACCGGGGCGGGCGGGACCGGGGCCGGGGAGTCCGGCACCTCCGCCGCGGACCCCTCCGGCGGGCGCGCCACGAAGCGACGCTGACGACCGACAACCACCGGGAGAGAGGGCGGAACATGTCCACCGACGGAGGGTTTCCCCGTCCGGGCTCCGGCGACGGGGCCACCACCGACGTCGTCGTCCACCCCGATCCGGACGTGCTGGCCGCCGCCTGCGCCGCCCGGCTGGTCACGGCGCTGGCCGATGCGCAGTCCCGGCGCGGCAGGGCGTCGCTCGTGCTCACCGGCGGGGGTACCGGCATCGCCGTGCTGGAGCAGGTGCGGGACAGTCCCGCACGGGAGGCGGTGGACTGGTCGCGGGTCGAGTTCTTCTGGGGCGACGAGCGCTTCGTGCCCGCCGACGACCCGGAGCGCAACGAGAAGCAGGCCCGCGAGGCGCTGCTCGACCACGTGCCGGTCGACGAGAGCCGGGTCCATCCCATGCCGCCCTCCGACGGCGAGTTCGGGGCCGATCCGGACGCGGCGGCCGCGGCGTACGCGGCCGTCCTGGCCGCCGCCACGCCC
>NZ_KB912558.1:5019-10193 GCF_000383775.1 Saccharomonospora halophila 8 | reverse complement strand
CCGGCCACCCGCGGCCCCGCCCCACGGACCGGTGCGGCGGCTGGTGGACCAGCTGATCGGCACCGACCCGGACACCCAGCGCCGCCCGGCCGTGCCGGGATGGGCACTGGACATCACCTTCGTCGTGGTCGCGCTGCTCGACGTCTGGCTGGTGGTGCCGGACGAGGCACCCCCGTACACGGTGTGGCTGTCGGCCGCGAGCTGCGCGGCGCTGCTGCTGCGCAGACCGCTGCCGTTCCTCGCGCTGCTGTTGGCGGTGCCGGGGTTCTTCGCGGGCTGGGCGCAGCTCGCGGTCATGTTCGCCCTCGGGTCCCTGGCCACGCGCAAGCAGTGCCACTGGCACGTGTGGGTGGGCGCGGCACTGGTGTGGTGCTGCCGGTTCGTGCTCTGGCCGTGGTCGGAGATGCTGGCGCTGAGCTGGCGGATGCACGTGCTGGACGCGATCTACGGCGTCATCGTCGCGGGAATGCCGGTGGCGATCGGACTGCTGATCGGCGCCCGGACGGAGCTGGCCACCCGGCTGGCCGAGCTCGCGGCGAGCCGGGACCGCGAACGGCAGCTGCACGCCCAGGCGGTGCGCGCGGAGGAACGGGCCCGGTTGGCCCGGGAGATGCACGACGGGGTCTCGCACGACATCACCCTCATCGCGATGCAGGCCTCGGCACTCTCGGCGGCCGGTGCCGACGACGAGTCCCGGCGCACCGCGGCCACCATCCGCACCCTCAGCACCCGCACGCTGGAGGAACTGCGCACCCTGCTGGGGGTCCTGCGCTCGGACGCGGAGGACGGACCGTCACCGGACCTGCGGGATCTGGACGACCTCGTGCGGAACGCGGATGTGCCGGTGCGGCTCACGGCCGACGACCTGCCGGACACGGTGTCCGCGCAGGTGTCGGCGGCGGCGTACCGCACGGTCCAGGAATGCCTGACCAACGTCCGCAAACACGCTCCGGGCGCCACCGCGCACGTGGACGTGACCACCTCGTCCGAACAGGTGCGGGTGGAGGTGCGCAACGAGGCACCGTGCTCCCCCGCGGAAACCCCGCTGCCCTCGGGCGGCGGGTACGGCCTCGCGGGCCTGGCCGAACGCGCCCGCCTGCTGGGCGGCGACGTCGACACCGGCAGGACCCCGGACGGCGGCTTCCGCGTCCGCGCCCACTACCCCGTCACCTGACCGACGGGGTGTGCCGTGAAGGACCCCTTCCCTGCCCCGGACGCCGTGAAGGACTCCTTCGCTGCGTCACACGCAGGGAAGGAGTCCTTCACGGCACCAACCGGTGCGTCAGGGCTCGCGGCGGCGCCGGATGCGGTCCAGGGCCTCGGCGAGGATCGCCTCGCCGTCGGCGTCGCTGCGGCGTTCCCTGACGTACGCCAGGTGCGACTTGTACGGCTCCACACGCGGAGCCGCGGGCGGGTTCTGCTCGTCCTGTCCCGCGGGGAGTCCGCAGCGCGGGCACTCCCACTCCCCCGGCGTCTCCGCGTCCACCGCGAACGACGGCCGGGATTCGTGCCCGTTGGCACACCAGTAGGAGATCCGGCGACGCGGGGCGGCCTCCCCCCGCTCCGCCTCGCCGGACGGACCCGCGCCGATGCGCGTGCCCCGTATCGCGTGACCGCCAACCATGATCTCGTCACCCCACCAGTCAGTTGACGTACCCGCGCCGGGCACGCCGCGTCGATCAGAGTTTCACGAGCAGGCCGAGTCCCACGATGGCGATCATCCAGACCGCCCCGAGTCCGAGTGTCATGCGGTCCAGGTTCTTCTCCGCCATGCTCGACCCGGACAGACTCGACTGCATCCCGCCACCGAACAGGGACGAGAGCCCGCCGCCGCGGCCCCGGTGCAGCAGCACCGCGACGATCAGCAACACGCTGGAGACGATCAACAGGATTTGCAGGAACAGCTTCATGTCATCCTCTGTGTACTGCGGGTGGCGGAACTCCAGGGTACCGCAGACGGTATCCCCGTCAGGGTAGTGGGCCGCCCGCGGCGAGCGCGCACAGCTTCGTGAACTCGTCGCCGTCGAGACTGGCCCCGCCGACGAGCGCACCGTCCACGTTGTCGCACTTGATCAGCTCGGCGATGTTGTTCGACTTGACCGAGCCACCGTAGAGCACCCGTACCTGCTCGGCGAGCTCGGCGCCGTACTTGCTCTCCAGCGCCGACCGCAGCGCCGCGCAGACCTCCTCGGCGTCCGAGGGGGTGGCGACGCGCCCGGTTCCGATCGCCCACACCGGTTCGTAGGCCACCACGACGTCGCGCACCTGCTCGGCCCTGAGCCCCTTCAGGCCCTCGATCAACTGGCCGGTGGTGTGCCCGATGTGGTCGCCCGCCTCCCGCACGTCGAGGGACTCCCCGACGCACAGGACGGGCGTCAGCTCGTGCTTGAACGCCGCGCGCACTTTGGAGTTCACGACGGCGTCGGTCTCGCCGTGGTGTTCCCGACGCTCGGAGTGGCCCACGACCACCCAGGAGCAACCCAGCTTGGCCAGCATCGCCCCGGACACGTCCCCGGTGTGGGCGCCCGAGTCGTGCGGCGAGAGATCCTGCGCACCGTAGGTCAGCAGGAGCTTGTCGCCGTCCACCAGTGTCTGCACGCTGCGCAGGTCGGTGAACGGCGGCAGCACGGCCACGTCGACCTTCGAGTAGTACTTCTCCGGCAACGAGAAGGCGATCTTCTGCACCAGGGCGATGGCCTCGAGGTGGTTGAGGTGCATCTTCCAGTTGCCGGCGATCAGCGGCTTGCGGCTCATCACTGCTCCTCACTCAGCACGGCGACGCCGGGCAGCTTTCGGCCCTCCAGGTACTCCAGCGAGGCGCCCCCGCCGGTGGAGATGTGCGAGAAGCGCTGTTCGTCGAGTCCGAGCACCCGGACCGCGGCGGCGGAGTCCCCGCCGCCGACCACGCTGAACGCGTCCGCGTCCGCGATCGCCCCGGCCACACCCCGGGTGCCCTCGGCGAACGGCGCCATCTCGAACACCCCCATCGGGCCGTTCCAGAACAGCGTCCGTGCCGACGCGATCGCCGCGGCGAACTCGGCCACGGTCTCGGGCCCGATGTCGAGCCCCATCCAGCCTTCCTCCAGCGCCGTGGTGGCCACCGTGCGGGTGTTCGCCTCGGCCGAGAACGCGTCGGCGGCCACGACGTCGACCGGCAGCACGAGCTTGCCGCCCGCCTCGGCCAGCAGCCGCTCGCAGGTGCCGACCATGTCCTGCTCCAGCAGCGACGAACCCACTCCGTGGCCCTGCGCGGCGAGGAAGGTGAAGCACATGCCGCCGCCGATGAGCAGCCGGTCCACCTTCGGCAGCAGCGCCTCGATCACCGCGAGCTTGTCGGAGACCTTGGAGCCGCCGAGCACGACGGTGTAGGGCCGCTCCGGATCGCCGGTCAGGGTCCGCAGCACCTCCAGCTCGGACAGCACGAGGCCGCCCGCGTAGGCGGGCAGTTCGCGCGCCACCTCGTACACCGAGGCCTGTTCGCGGTGCACCACGCCGAAACCGTCGGAGACGAACGCGCCACCGGGGCCGGTCAACGCGGCGAACTCCCGGGCGAGTTCGCCGCGCTCGTCGGCGGACTTACTCGTCTCCCTGGGGTCGAACCGCACGTTCTCCAGCAGTGCGACCTGCCCGTCGCCGAGCCCGTCGGCCACCGACCGCGCACCCGTGCCGACGACGTCGCCCGCGAGCGGGACGTCGTCGCCGAGCAGCTCACCGAGCCGGTCCGCGACCGGACGCAGCGAGTACTTCGCCTCCGGGGCCCCTTTCGGCCTGCCGAGGTGCGCGGTCACGAGCACCCGCGCGCCCGCCCCGGTCAGCCGGGAGATCGTGGGCAGGGCCGCCCGCACCCGGCCGTCGTCGGTGATCCGGTCGCCGTCCAGCGGGACGTTGAGGTCGGCGCGCACGAGCACGCGCCGCCCCGCCACGCCCTCGCCGATCAGATCGTCGAGAGTCTGCACCGGCATGGTTCAGGACAGCTTCGAGCCGACGAGCCTGGCCAGGTCCGCGAGGCGGTTCGAGTAGCCCCACTCGTTGTCGTACCAACCGACGACCTTGACCTGGTTGCCGATCACCTTGGTCAACGGCGCGTCGTAGATGCACGAGGCCGGGTCGGTGACGATGTCACTGGAGACGAGCGGCTCCTCACTGTAGCGGAGGATGCCGGCGAGCGGCCCCTCGGCGGCGGCGCGGTAGGCGGCGTTGATGTCGGAGACCGAGGCGCTCCGGGACAGCGTGACCGTGAGGTCGGTGGACGAGCCGGTCGGCACCGGCACGCGCAGCGCGTAGCCGTCGAGCTTGCCGTTCAGCTCCGGCAGCACCAGACCGATCGCCTTCGCGGCGCCGGTGGAGGTCGGCACGATGTTCAACGCGGCCGCACGGGCCCTGCGCAGGTCCTTGTGCGGGCCGTCCTGCAGGTTCTGGTCGGCGGTGTAGGCGTGCACCGTGGTCATCAGGCCCTGCTCGATGCCGAACTCGTCGTGCAGCACCTTCGCCAGCGGCGCCAGGCAGTTCGTGGTGCAGGAGGCGTTCGAGATGATCGTCTGCGAGCCGTCGTAGGCGGAGTCGTTGGCCCCGAGCACGACGGTGAGGTCCTCGTTCTTCGCCGGCGCGGAGATGATCACCTTCTTCGCGCCCCCGGCGAGGTGGGCCTTCGCCGCCTCGGCGTCGGTGAAGAAGCCGGTGGACTCCACGACCACGTCGACGCCGAGGTCGCCCCACGGCAGCTTGGCCGGGTCCTTCTCGGCGAGAGCCTTGATCGTCTTCCCGCCCACGACGATGCCCTCGTCGTTGGTGGTGACCTCCTCGCTCAACCGGCCCAGGACGCTGTCGTACTTGAGCAGGTGCGCCATCGTGGCGACGTCACCGAGATCGTTGAAGGCGACCACCTCGACGTCCTGGCCGCTCGCCTGCACGGCGCGGAAGAAGTTGCGGCCGATCCGGCCGAAGCCGTTGACGCCTACGCGAACCGTCACTGCTCTACTCTCCTCGGGGGGCTCGGCCCGGGCTCGGCCCGGGCTGACACTCGTCGGGTTCACCCGCCACCCTAGCGCGTTGGCCGGGGCCTCCCCGGAATACCCCGGCGGGAGACGCGGCCCACCACGCACGACCGGCGGAATCGATAAAGAACCGGTCACGCGCTGCCGCCACACCCCGGCCGGGGGCGCGCCGTGGCGCCC
>NZ_KB912558.1:2692-4919 GCF_000383775.1 Saccharomonospora halophila 8 | reverse complement strand
GGCTCCCGCGTACCGCCCGCCGAGACGGTGACGCGCAGCCCCTCCAGGTCCCGTGGCAGCGCCTCCGGCCGGGCGAGCAGCAGCCGCGCCAGATCCACGATCTCGGCCGGGTCGGCGAGTCTGCCCTTGCCCGTGTCGGCGCCCGTCAGCCGGCCCGAGGCCGGTTCGGTGACCACCACGCCCCGACCGCGCAGCAGCGCGACGTTGTCGCGGGTGGCGGGGTGTTCCCACATCTCGGTGTGCATGGCCGGGACGAACGCGACCGGACACCGGGCGGTGAGCAGCGTGTTGGTCAGCAGGTCGTCGGCGAGGCCGTGCGCCGCGCGGGCCAGCAGGTCGGCCGTCGCGGGGACCACGAGCACGAGGTCGGCCTCCCGGCCGACGCGGACGTGCTGGACCTCGGGCACCCGGGTGAACACCCCGGTCTCCACCGGGTTGCCGGACAACGCCTCGAACGTGGCGGCACCGACGAAGTGCAACGCCGACTCCGTGGGCACCACCCGGACGTCGTGTCCGGACTCGGTGAGCCCCCGGAGCACCTCACAGGCCTTGTAGGCGGCGATCCCACCGCCGACGCCGAGAACGACCCGGCCGCGCGTGCCCACCGGCCGGTTACTCCCCTTCGGTGTGCTCGAGCAGACCCGAGTGGATCTCGCGCAGCGCGATCGAGAGCGGCTTCTCCCTCGGCCCCGGCTCGACCAGCGGGCCGACGTACTCCAGCAGCCCCTCGCCGAGCTGGGCGTAGTAGTCGTTGATCTGACGGGCGCGCTTGGCGGAGTAGATCACCAGCGCGTACTTCGAGCTGACCTTCTCCAGGAGGTCGTCGATCGGCGGGTTGGTGATGCCCTCGAGGGCCTCGCCCTGCGGCCCCAGCGTAATCGCGGTCACTGACTGTGCTCCGTCTCGTCGCAAGCGGTATTCCGGCCGGTCACCAAGCTTAGCAACTCCCGCGCGGCGGCCCGCACGTCGGCATTCACGACGTGCGTGTCGAACTCCCCCGCGGCGGCGAGCTCGCGCTCGGCCTCCGTCAGCCGGGCCTGCACCGCCTCGTCGCGTTCGGTGCCGCGTCCGGTGAGCCTGCCGACCAGTTCCTCCCACGAGGGCGGCAGCAGCATCACCAGCCGCGCCTCGGGCATCGCCGCCCGCACCTGACGCGCACCGTTGAGTTCGATCTCCAGAACGGCGGGCCTGCCCGCGTCCAGCATCCGCTCGACGGGGGCACGCGGCGTCCCGTAGCGGTTGCCCGCGAACTCCGCGTGTTCGAGCAGTTCACCGCGCCGCACCAGATCCTCGAAGGTCGGCCGGTCGACGAAGTGATAGTGCTCGCCGTCCACCTCACCCGCGCGGGCGGGGCGCGTGGTCACCGACACGCTGAAAAAGATGTCCGGGCACAACCGCCGGAGTTCGCCGACCACACTCGACTTGCCGACTCCGGACGGGCCCGAGACGACCGTGAGCCGGTGCCGGGTGCTCTCCCCCGGCGCCGGCTCACGGTGGGTCGCGCGGCCGCCCCGGGGGCCTGCCGCGTCGACGCCGCGGTCCTGCTCGCTCACTCGCCGCTGAACTCGGCGAGCAGCGCCTTCCGCTGACGGTCGCCGAGGCCACGCAGTCGACGGCTGGAGGCGATCTCCAGGCGCTCCATCGTCTGCTGTGCACGCACCTTGCCCACGCCCGGCAGGGCCTCCAACAGGGCGGAGACCTTCATCTTGCCGAGGACCTCGTCCTCGTCGGCCTGCTTCAGCACGTCGGCGAGGCTCGTGCCACCGCGCTTGAGCCGTTCCTTGAGCTCCGCGCGAGCGCGGCGGGCGGCGGCGGCCTTCTCCAGCGCCGCAGCACGCTGTTCCTCGGTGAGCTGGGGAAGTGCCACGTTTTCCTCCGGTGTTACTCAAAATTCTGGGTGGGTGTGGCGACCGTACCCACCCCCGACCTGGACCTTCAATGCGGGGTGGCGTCGACCTGCGGGCCTGGCACGGACACACACCGCCCTGTGCCGGGCCGTGTGCCGTGGCCTGCCCCGGTGTCGCGCCGGAATCCCCGTGACGCCACGGCAGTCACCCTAGTGCAAGATCAAAATGTACGTGGACCAGGGCAGTGATTCAGCCACCCCGGGGCGGATCGCCGGTGAGCGCGCGGGTCGCGTCGTCCACCGCCGCCCGCAACGCGACCGGATCGGGGCCGTGCCGCAGGATCTCCCGCGACGACGCGGGCACCACGTCCGGCAGGGTCG
>NZ_KB912558.1:0-2592 GCF_000383775.1 Saccharomonospora halophila 8 | reverse complement strand
GGCCCGCAGACCGGGGCGGGTGGGGGCGGTGGTGTCCCGGGGCGGTAGGCCCGACCTGGCGGGCCCGGCGCTGTCGGAGGTGCGCTGCCCGACGCTGCTGATCGTCGGGGGCCGGGACGAGCAGGTCCTGCGGCTCAACGAACGGGCCGCGGAGCGCCTGGACACCGAGTACGAGACCCGGGTGGTGCCGGGAGCCACCCACCTGTTCGAGGAGCCCGGGGCCCTGGAACAGGTCGCCCGGCTGGCGACCGGATGGTTCACCGGACACCTCGGCACGGGGGAATGAGTCCCGCGCGCACCGCGTCCGCTCCGGCGGAGGGCACGGCGTTAGGGTGGGGACACATGGACACCCTGCGTTTGGTCGAACAGTGGCCCGTGCCCAACGCCGCCGTCGCGGTGGTCCGGCCCGACGGGACGGTGCCGTTCGCCCACGGCGACCGCACGCGCGTCTTCCCCCTCGCCTCGGTCACGAAGCTGCTCACCGCGCACACCACCCTGATCGCGATCGAGGAGGGTGCGCTGGAACTCGACACCCCCGCGGGCCCCGAGGGCTCCACCGTCCGTCACCTGCTCGCGCACACGGCGGGGCTCGGCTTCACCGAGCACACGGTGTACGCGGCGCCCGGCGAGCGCAGGCTGTACTCCAGCGCCGGGTTCGAGCAGCTCGCCGCGGCCGTGGGGGAACACACCGGCATCGCCTTCGACGAGTACCAGAAGGAGGCCCTGTTCCAGCCGCTCGGGATGGTCGACACGCGGCTGGAAGGGTCCCCTGGCGCCGATGCGTCGTCCACCCTGGACGATCTGCTCGTCTTCGCCCGTGAGCTCCAGGAACCCGCACTGGTCGACCGGTCCACCCTCGACCTCGCGACCCGGGTCGCCTTCGGCGGCCTCAACGGGGTGCTGCCCGGTTTCGGACACCAGAAGCCGAACGACTGGGGACTCGGCTTCGAGATCCGGGACGGCAAGGACCCGCACTGGACCGGCAAGCGCGCCTCGCCGCGCACGTTCGGGCACTTCGGACAGTCCGGGACGTTCCTCTGGGTCGACCCGGACGCGGAACTGGCCTGTGTGGCGCTCACCGACCGGGACTTCGGCCCGTGGGCGGCCGAGGCGTGGCCCGAGTTCTCGGACGCCGTCCTCGCCGAACTCGGCTGACCCCACCACCCGGAGAGGCCACCGGCCCGTCGTGCCACGGAGGCGTCGACTCGCGGGGGCTGTACCGTCGACTCGCGGGTCCGGAGTGTCGACTCGCGGTCAGGGGGTGAGGACGCGGGTGGGGGTTCCGGCCTGGAAGGCGGCGATGTCGGCGACGGCGTCCCGGTAGAAGACCTCGTAGACGTCCCGGGTGACGAAGCCGATGTGCGGGGTGAGCAGCGCGTTCGGCAGCGACCGCAGCGGGTGGTCGGCGGGCAGCGGCTCGTGTTCGTAGACGTCGAGCGCGGCGCCGCCGATCTCACCCCGCCGCAGGGCGGCGACCAGCGCGTCCTCGTCCACGATGGCCCCGCGTGAGGTGTTGACCAGCAAGGCGGTGGTCTTCATCGCCGCCAGTTCCGCCGCCCCGATCAGTCCCCGGGTCCGCTCGCTGAGCACCAGGTGCACCGAGAGCACGTCGGCCTCGGCGACCAGGGTCTCCCGGGATACGGCGGTGACGTCGTGTTCGGCCGCCCGCTCCGCCGTCAGGTTCCGGCTCCACGCGAGGGTGCGCATGCCGAAGGCCTGGCCGACCCGGGCCACCTGGGAGCCGAGCCTGCCCAGACCCAGCAGCCCGAGTGTGCTGCCGCGCAGGCCCGTGCCGAGGGTGCTCTGCCAGCCGCCCGCGCGCATCGCGGCGACCTCGGTGGGCAGGTGCCGCTGCGCGGCGAGGATCAACGCCCAGGTCAGTTCCACCGTGGGGTGCGGCAGGTAGCCGGTGCCGCACACCACGACCCCGTGCCGCGCGGCGGCGGCCACGTCGATCGACGCGTTCCGGGCGCCGGTGGTGACCAACAGCCGCAGGTCCGGCAGCCGTGCCAGCACCGGCTCCGGGAACGGAGTGCGCTCGCGCATCGCCACCACGACGTCGAACCCGGCCAGCCGCCGCACCAGCTCGTCACGGTCGGCGACGTGGTCGGTGAACACCGTCACCTCCGCCGCGCCCAACGAGTCCCAGTCGGCCAGGTCCCGCGCCACGTTCTGGTAGTCGTCGAGAATCGCGATCCGCATGCGGCCACGCTAGCCCAGCGGGAGTGGGAGCACGTGCCCGGTCGCCTCGGCCAGCGCGTCGCGCATCTCCTCCCGGGGCGCGGGCAGGCCGGTGAACTGATCCACCTGCCCGAACGACTGGTGCAGCAGCATGTCCAGACCGGTCGCGATCCGGCCGCCCGCCTCGGCGACCGCCCGCGCGAGCGGCGTCGGCCACGGGTCGTAGATGACGTCCAGTACCGACGGCACCGACGCCAGTGCGGCCGACCGCCCGGTGACCGCGTCCGCGGGGACGGTGCTCACCAGCACGGAGGCGTCCGCGACGAGCGTGTCGAAGTCGGTGTCGGCCCACCGGCACACCGACACGGCCAGGCCCGCCTTCCGCGCCGCCGCCCCGGTGTCCCCCGCCCG
>NZ_KB912557.1:171632-174935 GCF_000383775.1 Saccharomonospora halophila 8 | reverse complement strand
TCGTTGCGGCTGACGGCCGTGCAGGCCGCCGTGGCCGCCGCGGTCTCCAGCGGGGCCGAAGGGTTGGAGGCCGCGGCCGTGGTGACCGACGCGGAGACCGTCGACGGGAGCTCGGTGGACGCCGTCCGCGACCTGGCCTCCGAGGCCGCGATCCTGCGTGCGGACGCGGCGGGGACCGTGCGGGAGACACTCCGGTGACCGGACCCCCACCGCACACCGCCCCCGAGGGCTCCGGACCCGCCCCCGAGGCCGGTACCGAGGTCGCCGCGCACCGGTCGGGCTTCGCGTGCTTCGTCGGCAGGCCCAACGCCGGCAAGTCGACCCTGACCAACGAGCTGGTGGGCACGAAGGTCGCCATCACCTCGGACAAGCCGCAGACCACCCGGCACGCGATCCGGGGGATCGTCCAGCGCGACGACGCCCAGCTCATCCTCGTCGACACCCCCGGCCTGCACCGGCCGCGCACACTGCTGGGCGAACGGCTCAACGACCTGGTGCACGCCACGTGGGCGGAGGTCGACGTCGTCGGGTTCTGCGTGCCCGCGGACGAGAAGATCGGCCCCGGGGACCGGTTCATCGCCGCCGAACTCGCCAAGATCGCCGGCCGGACGCCGGTGATCGGGGTGGTCACCAAGACCGACCTGGTCGGTCCGGAGCAGGTCGCCCGGCAGCTGCTGGAGCTCCAGGACCTCATGGAGTTCGCCGACCTCGTGCCGGTGTCCGCAGTGGACGGGTACCAGGTCCGGCTCCTGGCCGACCTGCTGGTGGCCCGGCTCCCGGAGGGGCCCGAGCTGTACCCGGACGGCGAGCTCACCGACGAACCGGAACAGACGCTGGTGGCGGAGCTGATCCGGGAGGCGGCGCTGGAGGGCGTGCGCGACGAGCTGCCGCACTCGATCGCGGTGACCATCGAGGAGATGTTCCCGCGCGAGGGCCGGGACGACCTGGTGGACATCTACGCCCACATCCACGTCGAGCGTCAGAGCCAGAAAGGCATCGTGCTGGGCAGCCGGGGCGGCCGGTTGAAGGAGGTCGGCGCGCGGGCCCGCAGGCACATCGAGGCGCTGCTCGGCAGCAAGGTGTATCTGGACCTGCACGTCAAGGTCGCCAAGGACTGGCAACGCGACCCGAAACAACTGCGCAAGCTGGGCTTCTGAGAGTCAGCGGGTACGGTCCCGGTCCCCGGCCGTAGGGGACCGTCCGTGTCCGGTCGGACGCGGATCGGCTACCCTCTCGCCGGATCACGAAGACCTATCTGGGGGAGCGGGCATGACGCATCCGTACAACCAGCCGCCGTACGGCCAGGGGCAGCCGGGACAGGGGCAGCCGGGACAACAGCCGTTCGGTCAGCCACAGCCCGGTCAACCGCAGCCCGGGCAGCCGTACGGGCAGCAACCGCCCGCATTCGGCCAGCCCGCTCCCTCCGGGGGATTCCCGGCAACCCCGGGGCAACAGCCCTTCCCGCAGTCGGGCGGGTTCCCGCCCCAGCAGCCGGGGCAGTTCCAGCCACAGCCGGGCGGCCCCGGTTTTCCGGGCGGGCCGCAGCCCGGGATGGGACCCCGGATGCCGGGGCAGGCCCAGATTCTCGTTCCCGGCTCCCAGATCCAGTTCCCGCACTCCGGGCCGCTGGTGTTGGGCACGATGGGCAGTCGCTTCCTCGCGCGCCTGGTCGACGGCCTGATCATCGGCCTTCCGCTCGGTACCCTCTTCCTGATCATCCAGTTCGCCCTGGCCGGTAGCGGCGCGTGGTGGGTCGGTCTGATCTCCTACCCGGTCATGGCTGTGTCGATGTTCGTCTACGAAGGCGTCATGCTCAGCAGTCGCGGGGCCACCGTGGGCAAGAGTGTGGCCGGACTCAAACTGGTGACGGAACAGTCGGTGACCATGCCCGACGGCGGGACCGGCAGTGGCCCCGCCTTCACCCGGATGGCGACGATGTTCCTCCCGGGACTCGTCCCGTGCATCGGAGGCCTCGTCAGCCTCCTGATGATCCTGTCTCCGTTCTTCGACGAACAGGCACGACAGGGCTGGCACGACAAGGCGGCCAAGACGTACGTGATCTCCACCAAGCCGATGCCGAGGTACTGAGCCGAGCAAGGGCGGTCATGACTGGGACCCCGGGTGCACCGCGGCCGTGGCGCACGCTCCGGCGCACGCCGGTGTTGGTAGGGGTGGCGGCATTGACCACGGTCGCGCTCGGTACCGGGTCCGTGCGCATCCCCTGCTGGTTCTCGGGATTCACGGGCCTGGACTGTCCGTTCTGCGGTGGCAGCCGCGCGCTCGGTGCGCTCCTGGACGCGGATCCGTCCGCCGCCCTCGGGTACAACGCGTTCGCCGTCGCCGTCGTGGTGCCGGTCGTTGTCGTCGTCCTGGTCGCGCTGGGCCGGTGGGAGACGGGGCGTGCCGCGGCCTGGTGGCCGACCGGCCGCCGGGGCAGGCTCCTCGCGGCGTCGCTCGGGGTGCTCACCGTCGGATGGTGGGTCGTGCGCAACATCCCGGCGGTCGGAGTGCCCGCCGTGTGAGGTTGTGGTAGGTCCGGCAGTGGTTCGAGGGTCGGTCGCTCCGCCAACCCCGCTCCCGCTCGGTCGTCGCGGTCTCCCGAACTTCGGACACGGCGGCTTCGAAAGCCTCGTCCGCAGGTGGGTCGCCGCGGCAGCGGGCCAACACCCGTCGCAGCGCGGTGCCGTTGGGGCGGGAAAGGGAAACGTGGCTCGCGGCCACCTGCTCGTCACCGTGGATCACCTCACGATCGTCCCACCTCGCGAACTCGGTCGACCCCGGTGGCCTCGGCGCGCGTGGGACGATGGTGGGGTGAGTCTGTATCGGGACACGGGTGTGGTGCTGCGGGTGCACAAGCTCGGGGAGGCCGACCGCATCATCACCCTGCTCACCCGGCGGCACGGGAAGGTGCGGGCCGTGGCGAAGGGCGTGCGCCGCACCACGTCCCGCTTCGGCGCGCGGCTGGAGCCGTTCGGGCACGTCGACGTGCAGTTCTACACCGGGCGCACGCTCGACGTGATCACCCAGGTGCAGACCGTGGACGCCTTCGCCCTGCCGATCGTGGGCGACTACCAGCGCTACACCTCCGCCAGCGCGATCACCGAGACGGCCGACCGGCTGATCCCCGAGGAGGGCGAGCCGGTACTCAAGCTCTACCTGCTGCTGGTGGGTGCGTTGCGGGCGCTGGCCGAGGGGCGCCGGGACGCCTCGCTGGTGCTGGACGCCTTCCTGCTGCGGTCGACGGCGATCGCCGGGTGGGCCCCCGCGCTCGGCGAGTGCGCACGCTGTGGCACCACGGGCCCG
>NZ_KB912557.1:164671-171532 GCF_000383775.1 Saccharomonospora halophila 8 | reverse complement strand
GCCGATCCCGGTGCGGCACGCGGGGCCACGGTGCTGGCGGGGCACGTCGACTGGGGCGGGCGGACGGGACCGTTCGCCGCGCTGTGGGATCTCGGCCGGGGCACGCGGGTGACCGTGGTCGACGACGGGGCCACCCGCCGGGCGTACCGGGTGGTGGAGACACTGACCCTGCACAAGGACGACCTCGCCGCGCACGCGAAACGTCTGTTCGGCGGCGACCGGCCGCACCGGCTGGTCCTGGTGACCTGCGGCGGCGACGTCTCCGGCGGCGACGGCTACACGGACAACCGGATCGTGGTGGCCGAACCGGCGGACGGCGGCTGACCGGACCGGTGCCTGGTCGCGTCCGCCCGTGCTCTCCGCGTCCGCCCGTGCTCTCCGAGTCCTCCCGTGCTCACCCGCGTCCGCCCGACCCGCTCCGCCCGGTCGGTGTCTCCGGCCCTCCCCACCGGCGCGGGCACCGTCACGCGGGATACGCTGGGAAGCCGCAAGACACCGTCGACCATGCCACATGCCCCGGAGCGTTCTGTGCCCGCCAACACCATCGAGACCGTCGTCAACCTGTGCAAGCGTCGTGGCTTCGTCTTCCCGTCGGGGGAGATCTACGGCGGTACCCGGTCGGCGTGGGACTACGGACCGCTCGGCGTCGAGCTGAAGGACAACCTCAAGCGCCAGTGGTGGAAGGCGATGGTGCAGAGCCGCGAGGACGTGGTCGGCATCGACTCGTCGGTCATCCTGCCGCGTCAGGTGTGGATCGCCTCCGGCCACGTCGGCGCCTTCCACGACCCGCTTGTGGAGTGCCTGTCCTGCCACCGGCGCTTCCGCTCCGACCAGCTCGCCGAGGACTACGCCGAACGCACCGGCACCGAGGTCTCCGAGGACGACCTGTCCGACGTGCCGTGCCCGAACTGCGGCGTCCGCGGCCAGTACACCGAGCCGCGTGAGTTCAACATGATGCTCAAGACCCACCTCGGGCCGGTCGAGTCCGAGGAGGGGCTGCACTACCTGCGGCCGGAGACCGCGCAGGGCATCTTCGTCAACTTCCTCAACGTGCAGACGACCGCGCGCAAGAAGCCGCCGTTCGGCATCGGGCAGATCGGCAAGTCGTTCCGCAACGAGATCACGCCGGGCAACTTCATCTTCCGCACGCGCGAGTTCGAGCAGATGGAGATGGAGTACTTCGTCGAGCCGGGTGACGACGAGTCCTGGCACCAGTACTGGATCGACCAGCGCACCGAGTGGTACGTCGACCTCGGGATCCGGCGGGAGAACCTGCGCCACTACGAGCACCCGAAGGAGAAGCTCTCGCACTACTCGAAGCGCACGGTCGACATCGAGTACAAGTTCGAGTTCTCCGCGGGGCAGGAGTGGGGCGAGCTGGAGGGCATCGCCAACCGCACCGACTTCGACCTGACCACCCACTCCAACCACTCGGGTGTGGACCTGTCCTACTTCGAGCAGGCGACGAACCAGCGCTACCGGCCGTTCGTCATCGAGCCCGCGGCCGGGGTGGGGCGCCCGCTGATGGCGTTCCTGCTCGACGCCTACACCGAGGACGAGGTGCCCAACGCCAAGGGCGGGGTGGACAAGCGCTCGGTGCTCAAGCTGGACCCGCGACTCGCGCCGTACAAGGTGGCCGTGCTGCCGCTGTCGCGCAACGGTGACCTCATTCCCAAGGCCCGGGACATCGCCGCCACCCTGCGCAAGCACTGGAACACCGATTACGACGACGCCCAGTCGATCGGCAAGCGCTACCGCAGACAGGAGGAGATCGGGACGCCGTTCTGCGTCACCGTCGACTTCGACACCCTCGACGACCAGGCCGTCACCGTCCGGGAGCGGGACACGATGGCGCAGGAGCGCGTCGCCATCGACAAGCTGGAGTCCTACCTGGCGGCACGGCTGATCGGCTGCTGAGTGCACAGGTACGCGCTTCGGTGGGCCGGTCGGGCGGTACTGGGCGTCGTCCTCGTGGGACTGCTGGTGGTCGGCGGGACGGCGTTCCGCGTGTGGCAGGTGGCCAGGGCCGACGAGCGGCCTGCCGCCGACGCCATCGTGGTGCTGGGCGCGGCCCAGTACCACGGGAAGCCGTCGTCGATCTTCCAGGCCCGGCTGGAGAAGGCACGGGCCCTGCATGCCGCGGGCGTCGCGGAGGTGATCATCACGTCCGGGGGCCGGGGGGTCGGCGACACCTTCACCGAGGCCGGGGCCGGGGCCGACTGGCTCGCGGCACGCGGGGTGCCCGGGGAAGATCTGGTCCCGGTCGAACAGGGCCGGGACACCCTGCGCTCGCTGCGCGCGGTGGCCGATGAGGCCCGCGCCCGGGGATGGTCGGACGTGGTGATCGTGAGTGATCCGTGGCACTCGCTGCGGGCCCGGATCATGGCCGAGGACATCGGGCTGCGTGCGGCCACCTCGCCGACGCACAGCGGCCCCGTGGTGCAGACCCGCGAGACCCAGGTCCGCTACATCCTCCGGGAGACCGCCGCACTGCTCTACTACCGACTGTCGAAACAGCCCGCCGACCAGGCCGACGGGTTGGGTGTGCAGTGAGAACGCAGCACTTTGTCCTGTGGAATAACACGATCCAGTGGCACCTCGGTCCCATCAGATGGGACGCGGTTGGGAGAGACGGTCCGGGTCGTTAACGTCGTTCCGACGACCTCCCGGTCCGGGGCACCCACCGGAGTCCGGGACTCGTGACCGCCGAACTTCGTGAGGAGAGAGAGCCGATGACCGACGGATGGTCGTTCGAGACCAAACAGATCCACGCGGGCGCCGAACCCGACCCCACGACCGGGGCACGCGCCACGCCGATCTATCAGACGACCTCCTACGTCTTCCGGGACACCCAGCACGGGGCGGATCTGTTCAACCTGGCCGAGCCCGGCAACATCTACACCCGGATCATGAACCCGACCCAGGACGTGCTGGAACAGCGGGTGGCCTCGCTGGAGGGCGGTGTCGCGGCGCTGGCGTTCGCGTCCGGCTCGGCCGCGACCACCACCGCGATCCTCAACATCGCCGGTGCGGGGGACCACATGGTGGCCAGCCCCGCACTCTACGGCGGCACCTTCAACCTGTTCCGGTACACGCTGCCCAAGTTGGGCATCGAGGTGACCTTCGTCGACGATCAGGACGACCTCGACGCCTGGCGCGCCGCGGCCCGGCCGAACACGAAGGTGTTCTTCGGCGAGACCCTGGCGAACCCGGGCAGCAACGTCCTGGACATCCGGGGCCTGGCCGACGTGGCCCACGACGTCGGCGTCCCGCTGATGGTGGACAACACGATCCCGACGCCGTACCTGCTGCGCCCGATCGAGCACGGCGCCGACATCGTCGTGCACTCGGCCACGAAGTACCTCGGCGGGCACGGCACCACCGTGGCCGGTCTGCTGGTCGACGGTGGCACGTTCGACTTCGGCGCCGACCCCGCGCGGTTCCCCGGCTTCAACGAGCCCGACCCCAGCTACAACGGCCTCAAGTTCTGGGAGGCCCTCGGGCCGGGCGCGTACGCGGCCAAGGCGCGGGTGCAGCTGCTGCGGGACACCGGCGCGGCCATCTCACCGTTCAACGCCTTCCTCATCCTGCAGGGCATCGAGACGCTCTCGCTGCGGATGGACAAGCACGTCGGCAACGCGCAGGCGCTGGCCGAGTGGCTGGAGCAGCGCGACGAGGTGGAGAAGGTCTACTACGCCGGGCTGCCGTCCAACCCGCAGCACGCGGCGGCGCGCCGGTACCTGCCGAACGGCACCGGCGCGGTGGTCTCGTTCGACCTGCGTGGCGGGGTCGACGCGGGCCGGGCCTTCGTCGACGGCACCGAGCTGCACAGCCAGCTGGTGAACATCGGCGACGTGCGCAGCCTCATCGTGCACCCGGCCAGCACCACGCACAGCCAGCTCTCCCCGGAGGAACAGCGCGCCAGTGGCGTGACCCCGGGCCTGGTGCGCCTGGCCGTGGGCATCGAAGGGGTCGAGGACCTCAAGGCCGACCTCGAAGCCGGATTCCGGGCCGCGAAGGCGGCCCAGTGAGCGATCCCGGCAGTACGGATCTCCCGCCGGCCACCGGAGCGTGGCGGGCGGGAGATCCTGTCGGGCGCAGGCGGTGGCTGCGGCTTCCGGCACCGCTGCGCGTCGAGTCGGGCGCGGAGATCGGCGAGGTCGACCTCGCCTACGAGACCTGGGGGACGCTCAACGCCGACCGGTCGAACGCCGTGCTGGTGGAGCACGCGCTGACCGGCGACAGCCACGCCGCGGGTCCGGAGGAGCCCGGACATCCCAGCGCGGGCTGGTGGGACGGACTGATCGGCCCCGGCCGGGCGCTGGACACCGACGAGCTGTTCGTGGTGGTCCCGAACGTGCTCGGGGGGTGTCAGGGCTCGACCGGCCCCGCCTCGCCCGCGCCGGACGGCCGGTACTGGGGAAGCCGGTTCCCGCGCATCACCATCCGCGACCAGGTCGCCGCGGAGATCGTGCTGGCCGACGCGCTGGGCGTCGAGCGGTGGGCCGCCGTGCTCGGTGGCTCGATGGGTGGGATGCGGGCCCTGGAGTGGGCCGTGACCGAGCCGGACCGGGTGCGGACCCTGATGCTGCTGGCGAGTCCGGCCGCGTCGTCGGCCGACCAGATCGCGTGGGCCTCCCCGCAGATCCGGGCCATCGTGTCCGACGCGCAGTGGCACGGGGGCGACTACCACGCCCTCGGCCCCGGCGAGGGCCCGCACCGCGGGCTCGACGTCGCCCGCCGGATCGCCCACGTGACCTACCGCAGCGAGCCGGAACTGACCCGCCGCTTCGGCCGCGCGCCGCAGGACGGGGAGGACCCGGCCGCGGGTGGCCGCTACGCCGTGGAGTCCTATCTCGACCACCAGGCCGACAAGCTGATCCGCCGGTTCGACGCGGCCAGCTACGTGCTGCTGACCCGGTCGATGAACGACCACGACGTCGGCCGCGACCGGGGCGGTGCCGGTGCCGCCCTGGCGCGGGTGCGGGCCCGGACGATCGCCGTCGGGGTGGACAGCGACCGGCTGTACCCGCCGTGGCAGGCGCGGGAACTGGCCGAGGGCATCCCGGACGCCCGGTACGCGGAGATCTCCTCGCCCTACGGGCACGACTCGTTCCTCGTGGAGACCGACCAGGTCGCCGCCCTGATCAAGGAACTGCTGGACTGACCTTGCCCCGATCGATCCGCCGGAGGAGTCACCATAGGTGCTGAGATGGCATCGTGCGACCGCGCGCCGACGCGAACGTGACGACCTCGCCCGGCTCATCGCGGCTGCGGAGGCCGAACACGGTTTGGTCAGTGCGCGGGAAGTGCAGGAGAAGCGGGATTTGCTTCGGCGCGCGCAGCGACGCGGACCGACGCGATCGGTCGAACCCGTCCGATCACCGGAGGATGGTGCCGGTCACTGAGACGACCGACCGGACGAGTCACGCACCCGGCATACCCGGAGCGGTGGATCGGGCGGTGTCGTGCTCGCCCGTGCGGGTTACCCCGGGGACATGTCCGATCTGACCGAGTTCGTGCTCGCCCGTCTGGACGACGACGAGCGACGCTACGCCGAGGGGGTCCTCCCGGCGCTGGACGAGGCCGAACGGCGCGGCCGGCTCCGGCTCCTGCCCACCGACGACGGCAGCGGGCTCCTGCTGTTGCCCGGACCGGTCGAGGCCCAGGAGGAACGGGTCCCGGTGCCGTTCCCCGAGAAGGTCGCCCACCTGCGGCGGGAGATCGGGGAGCACGGGGACGAGGAGACGGCACGGCTGATCGCCTCGGTGTACGCGGCACACCCGGACTGGCGCGGCGAGTGGCAGGCCGCGAGCCCCGGCGGGTGAGCCGCGACCCGACGTACGTCACGTACTTGACGTACGCGCGTGGCGCCGGATACTGGATTCGATCGAGGGAGGCAATGCAGTGTCCGGTGTCCACTACGACAGCTACACCGATGCCCGAGCGCATCTGAAGGATCTTCTCGACGCCGCGGAGAGTGGGCGGGTTGCCACGATCAGGCGAGACGCGTCGAGTGTGGCCGTCGTCGATGTCGGCCGTCTCCGGGACTTCCTCGTTTCGATCGTCCCCTCCCACGCCCAGGTCGTCGCCGAAGGGGGAGGGTGGTCGGTGTTCATTCCCGGACTCCCGGTCGCGGCTGACGGCACCTCGTTCGACGACGCGATCACCGAGATGATCGACGCGTTGCGCGAGTACGCCGAGGACTGGCATTCCGAGCTCCTCAACGCCGAGAATCACCGGGACAACTGGGGATTCGTGCAGTTGATCAGCTTGAGTGATGACGAGCAGCTGCGTCAGTGGCTCGTAGGTGGCGCCGCGTGAGCCGGTCGCCGGGTACCCGTGCCGAGCACGAGAAGTTCTGCCGGGTCGAGGGATGGCGCAGAGTCCGGAACGCACGCGGGCGGACGGGTTCGCACCGCGTCACCTATGAATTGGCGCTGTCGGATACCCGCGTTCTCCGCACGCGGATCTCACATCCTGTCGACCGCAGCACGTACGGGCCACGGTTGTGGCAGCACATACTGCGGGATCAAGTCGAGGTCGACGAGGACGGCTTCTGGCGGTGTGTCCGGGAGGGCGTTCCTCCGGAACGGGGATTGCCCGCCCAGCCCGAGGAGGCGCTGCCCGCGGATCTGATGTACCTGCTCGTGCATCGGGTCGGGCTCCGTGAGTCGGAGATCGCCGCGATGAGCAAGGACGAGGCGATCGAGGCGCTCCGGCGGTACTGGTCGGGGGAGTGACGCGGTGGCGCGCGTCGGGCCGGGCACCGTCGTCCGGCGGTCGTAGGCTGGCCTGCGATGGGCTACCGCGCGCACGACACCGAACGCCGCCACGACGAGCCGCCGAAGCGGGCCCGAC